>JAEYOJ010000019.1 GCA_023411815.1 Pseudomonadota bacterium
CCGTGGAGATGGTCAGGATGGCGGTCAGGGTCTTGATGAGCGGAACCCTGGGCCGGATGTTGCCCTCCTGGCGGTGGAAGGCCTTGATCATGGAGTCCGTGCCGTCGGTGCCGCTCTCGGTGGTGTCGGGGATGAAACGCTGCACGAGCCAGCCGGTGAGCAGGCCCACGGCCGTGGTCAGGGCCGGGATGACCCAGGGCCGGGCGTGGTCCATGACGCCCGCAGCGTCGCTGGCCCGGACCCCGCCGTGACCGGCGGCATGGAAGAGCGCCTCGCCCGACGGCGCGGGCAGGCTCAGGCCGGCCAGCACGCTCAGGAAAAGGTGCTTGCCGCCCTCCACGGCCAGGTAGAACAGCACGGCCCCCAGACCGGAGAGCACGCCCACCCCGATGCCGATGAGCAGCCAGCGCACGTGGCTGATCTGGCGGTAGGAGCGCAGCAGGTCCCGGCCGAAACGGAAGTATCTGAGCAGCGGAGCCAGTGGGGAGTTCGGGGAAAAGCCGGACTGACCGGTCGCTTCGCCAGGCGGCTTGGCCGGAGCGCCGCCAGTCGCGGCCTGGGCCGTACCGTCCGAATTCTTGTCCGCGCCCCTGGCCATGCGTGGCTCCTACGGCCTTGCCGCCGCCAGATCCAGGATCTGCCGGCTCAGGCACACGTCCTCGCCGATGCGCGCCACCAGCTCCTGCGGGCCGCTGAATTTGCGCTCGTCCCGGATGCGCTGCACGAAATGAATGCGGATTTCGCGGCCGTAGAGGTCGGCCTTGTAGTCCAGGATGTGCGTCTCCACGGACAGGGCGTTCTCGCCGAAGGTCGGATTGTGGCCTATGTTGGCCACGCCCCTGCGCAGCTCGCCGGGATACTCGGTTTCCACCCAGACGGCGTAGACTCCGGGCTTGGGCAGCAGCTCGTCGTAGGGTTCCAGGTTGGCCGTGGGGAAACCGAGAAGATCGCCGCCGCGCTTGCGGCCGTGAATGACCTTGCCCCTGACCTGATAAAAGCGGCCCAGGAGGTCGTGAGCTTCCCAGACCCGCCCGGCCTCCACCAGATCGCGCACGCGCGTGGAGCTGACGATGGCCTCGCCGACGATGACCGGGTCGATCTGTTCCACCAGGAAGCCGTGCTCCTGGCCCAGAATCGTGAGCAGCCCGTAATTGCCCCGGCGGCCCTTGCCGAAGGCGTAGTCGTAGCCGATGAACAGCTCCTTCACGTGCAGGCCGTCCACCAGATAGCGCCGCACGAAGGCCTCCGGCTCCAGGGCGGCCAGCTCGCTGTTGAAGGGCAGCACCAGGGTCACCTGCGCGCCCAGGGCCTCGATGAGCTCCAGCTTCTGAGGAAGCAGGGTTATGCTGGGCGGGCTTTTGCGGCCCGTGAAGAAACGCAGGGGGTGAGGCTCGAAAGTGACCACCACGCTGGTCAGGCCGCGCTCCTGGGCCCGCTGCGCGGTCATGCTGATGAGCCGCTGATGGCCCTTGTGCACGCCGTCGAAGTTGCCGATGGTCGCGCAGGAGCCTTCCAGGGCCAGGGAAATCTCATCGATGCTTGTGACTGTGATCATGCCTTGTCCAGGGGGATCCGATGGGCGGATGGCCAAGCAGGGTTGGTTACCCCAATTCCATTGGGGCCGCAACCACCCTGAATCCGGCCATGGCAGCCTGATAAACTAACCCCCTGGCATATAATCGGCACATGGGCCTACCTTGACGGGCGTATGGGGATGGAGGCCGTTGCCACGACCGGAAACGGCCGTCGGAGGAACCGACATGTCGCGCGCGCCCGCCAGGGCGCGTTGCGACCCCCCCAGGCCAGCCCGCTTCAAACGGCCGACAATCCGCAAACCTTCGCTCGTCCGCAAGACCATCACGGATGCGCCGGCGCATCCGCCGCGCTCGCCGCCAGGACAAAAAAGCGCCCCGGTTTCCCGAGGCGCCTATGGGTTCGGCGGAGTACCGGATGCCGACTTCGGAAGGTCCGGCCCATGCCGGCCGGACAAGACGGGAGGACACGGGCCGTGGCGGTCGAGAATGCTCCTCATTCATGGACCTCCGGGCGAGGCCTCGGGGCCGGGGCCCGCAGATCCTGCGCTCGCAGCCCTGGAGGAGCAGTCCCCGATGCAGGGACCGCGACATCTCCGTACGGGCTTTGCGGAACGCTCCGTCATGCTGTTCATTCTCCTGGGCCGATGTCCCGGCCCGCGCCTCCGCAAACACAGTATAAACACCCCTCAGAGGCGCACAAGGCTTTCCGTCCATTTTTTGACAAAGCGCTTTTCGCAAAGATTGTTGCCAGCCAAAACCTTCTTTGGTAGATAGGCAGGTTGCGCCAACCAAAGGGGGTCGCGGTGGATTGGCAAACTCTTTTTAGCCTATTCCAGAAGCTGGATGAAGGCAACAAGAAGCGCTTGCACAATGCAATCAGCCTGCACATGGGCCTGCACGTGCCAAGCCTGGCCGCCCACCTGAGCGCGTTGCGTGAAGCCCGTTTTGCAGGCGGCGTGTCCTGCCCGCACTGCGGGGGCCAGCAGACCAAGCGCAACGGCACCTATCGGGGCCGACAGCGCTACCTGTGCCGCTGTTGCGGGCGCAGCTTCAACGACCTGACGAACAGCCCCATGGCTGGGTCCTGGCACCTGGACAAGTGGATGGACTACATCCAGTACATGCTCGAAGGCTTCAGCTGTCCGCGGTTGGCCCGGGAGCTGGGCATCCACGTGTCCACGGCCTTCTACTGGCGGCACAAGGTCCTGCGTGCCGTGCGCTCCCTGGGGGATGCGGCCGTGTCCGGCATCGTGGAAGTCGACGAGACCTTCTTCCTGGAGTCGCAGAAGGGCAACCCGAACCTTATCTGCCGCGCACGGCGCAAAAGCGGCGGCCATGCCAGCAAGCCCGGCGTGTCCAAGGAGCAGGTAGCCGTGCTCGTGGCCCTGGACCGCCAGGGCCAGGCGGTATCCAGGACAGCCGGCCGTGGCCGCCTGACGGTCGCCCAGGTCGAGCGGGCCATCGGCGGGCTGATAGCCCCTGGCGCAACCCTGGTCACGGACAAGGCCCACAGCTTCGTTCGCTTCGCGGCCAACCAGGGCTTGGCGCACCGGCAGGTCGACCCCACCAGGAAGATTTACCGCGACGGCGTCTACCACATCCAGCACGTGAACAACTACCATAGCCGGCTGAAGCAATGGATGCGGCGTTTCAATGGCGTGGCCACCAAGTATCTGGACCACTACCTGGCTTGGTTCAAGCTGCTTGAGCAGACCAAAGCCGTGACAGCGGCCGGCAAGCGCGAAGCACTGCTGACCACGGCCTGCAGGCCGTGGATGCGCACCACGCGACGCTTCTTCCCCATGGCCGAAGCGGCCTGACGCCTAGGCCAACGCATCGGTGTCCCAGGATGCGTTGATGCGGGCCAGAAAGGCCCGCATCAACGCAGGACGGGTCATGCCCTTGGTGTCCCATGGACGGGGCTGATACAGCGCCAGTCAGCCCCTTGGCAGGCCCGATTGGCATGCGATATCATGTCCAAAGGCAAGAACAACAAAGTTTGCGAAAAGCGCTTTTGACAAAAAACTGACGGGCGAGGTCCAGGCCAACTGCTTTGCCAAGCAGAAGGCATGGGTATATGCAAGCTCCCATGCGCCCGCTGCAACTGATCGCCATCCTGACCACGACCGTGGCGGTCGTCTGCGCGCTCTACGCGCCCCAACCCATACAGCGCGTGCTCGCCGTCCAATTCGGCGCGGGGCTACAGACCGCCTCGCTGTTCATCACGGCGACCATGCTGCCGCTCAGCGTCGCCCCCCTGCTCTACGGCCTGCTTCTGGAGCGGGTCCCCGCCCGTCGCATGCTCCTGACCAGCGTGGCGGGCCTGGCCCTGACCACCGCCAGCCTGGCCTTCTGTGATGGCCTGCGCCCGTTCCTGTCTCTGCGGCTCGCGCAGGGACTGCTCATCCCGGCCGCGCTCACGGGGCTCATGACCTACGTGGCCACCCACAGCCGGCCCGAGGCCGTGCAGCGCTCACTGGCCTTCTATGTGGCCGCGACCATCTTCGGCGGTTTCTTCGGGCGTTTCCTGTCGGGCCTGCTCACCACGGCCTTCGGCTGGCGCGCGCCCTTCCTGTCCATCGGATTGGCCCTGGCGGCCTGCTTCGTCCTGCTGCTGAGCCTGGATCCCGACGCACGCGCCCGCTTCGAACGCATCCGGCCGGGCGCAGTACCGGAAATCCTGCGCCGCCCGACCTTCTTGCGCGTCTACCTGATGATCTTCTGCTGCTTCTTCGTGTACACCGGGCTGCTCAACTTCCTGCCCCACCGCCTGGCCAGCCTGGACAGCGGGATCTCGGAACTGCGCATCGGCGCGGCGTACCTGGGCTACCTCATGGGCATCGTCGTGGCGCTCACCTCGCGGCGGATCAGCCGCGCCCTCGGCGGCGAGCGCAACGCCATGGCCGCCGGCCTGGCGCTGCACATGGCCGCGACAGCCCTGTTCACCCTGCCCTGGCTCACGACGGCCTTCCTGAGCATGTTTCCGTTCTGCGCCGGCATGTTCCTCGTGCACGCCTTGGCTCCAGGCCTGCTCAACAGCCTGTCCGGCCAAAACCGCGGCCTGGTCAACGGCCTGTACATCGCCTTCTACTACACGGGCGGCACCCTGGGCTCTTTCCTGCCCGGCCTGGTCTACACCCGCTTCGGCTGGACCGCCCTGGTGGCCCTGCTCTGCGGCATGCTCGGCCTGGCCCTCCTGCTGGCCCGCGGCCTGCGCCTGGAAGGCCAGCCCCAAGCCGTCCCGGCAAGCGAGGGATAGCGCACGCCGCGGCCTGCCCCTGAAACGAATCGAGGAGGGCGCCGCCCTCCTCGAACTCCTCCCGGCAGGGGACAACGGTCCCCTGCACCCGCGATTGTCCCGGCTGGACAGGCCAGCCCAGAGCATTTCTTATGAAAATGCTCTGCAAGACATGCATCGCCAAGGCTGCCAGTCGCGGCTTACCGCGCCGTGCAAGCAGAGGATTTGTATTCGGATGAAGCAATGGGGGGGGCCAGGGAGCGCCGCTCCATGGCGGGAGAGAACCTGAGAGAGGGCGGCGCCCTCTCTCAGCTGATGAAACATCGCGCCTCAGCGCCTGCTTTCGAGCTTGTCCAGCGCCTGGCGCAGGTCCTCGCGCGTGCCTTCCGGGGCATAGTAGCGGCTGAGCTGCTGGCCTGCGTCCCTTACGCGCTCGAAGACCTGGGGCTGGCGGAAGAGCCTGTGCAGCAGACTGGGCAGCGCCTCGGCATCGCGGGGATCGTGAAACAGGGCGAACTGCGCCGGCTGCTCCGGCAGCGGGTCCGCGTAGCGCTGATGCGGCTCGATGGCCGACAGCATGCACAAGGTGCGGCAGGCCATGGCCTCCAGGGCCATGAGGCCCACGCCCTCGGTCAGATATGACGCCACCAGCACGTCGGCCTCGCGGTACAGCGCGGCCATCTGGGCATCGCTCTCGATGACGTGGAACTCGTCCACGATGTCCAGCCGCGCTTCGGATTCGGGGATGGGCCTCGGAGAGACGCGCACCAGACGAAACGGGTGCTCGGCCTTGAGCTTGCGCAGGCTCTCGTAGACAAAGCCCACGTTGTGGTGGGCGACCTGGCTGTCGCCGATGCACAGCACGGTGCGCTGCTTGTCGGAGCGCGCGCCGGCCGGACTGTACACGCCGGCGTTCACGTAATCGCGCACAAGGGCCGTCTCCTGGCGGTAGACATCCCTGAACATCTTCTCCAGATAAGGCGTGGATACCCAGCGCACGGGACGCGCACGATAGCTGCGGCGCACCGAGCCGCGGCGAAGGGCATATCCCATCCCCAGAAAGAGCCTGCCCACGAACCCATACCTGGCTTCGGCCCTGCGCAGGTCGAGCTCCTCCCGCAACCGGTCGAAATCGCTGACCTGATGGAACAGGATGCTGCGGCACCCGCACTCGCGCGTCTTGCGGAAATCCCGCATGTTAGTGCAGATCAGGGCCTGCACGCCATGAGCCGCTATTTCGGACATGCCGGAGACGATGATGGGCTTCTGGCCGAAATCGAAAGCGGTTTCCACGTGTCCTGCGAAAAGGAGCACCTCGTGCCCCATTTCCCCGAGCATGGTCAGCTGACGGCCGATGGCCTTGGTTTCACCGCACAGAGTCAGCCGATCCAGATAGTAGCCGATCTTCATACCTTCCCACCTGTATGACAAATGCCGACGCCTTCGCATGGCCATCGACGTCGAGTCGAATCCTTGACTCCCGCCGGACCATGGAGCGCCTACTCTTTGCCTAAACCATGCCGAAGTTGCGTGCGAAGAGGCCCGACATTCCTCGATACGGCAAGTGAAAGCAAGTCCTCAATTTCTCATCCCCATGAACCTGCGCATGAGCTATACTCGCTTGATTCGGTGGGGAAGAGAAATGTTGTTTTTTGACATCGCGAATGGCCGGGGGAGCAATAATGACAGTACGGCGGCACACCGCATCATGCATCCTGATCATCATGGCGCTGCTCGCGCCCGCCACGGTTCAGGCCCTCTCGTTCGAGGACGGGCGCGTGGTCGAGGCCACCCAGGACAACGACTGGTTCGGCGGGCACGACCGCTGGAACACCAACGACATCAGGATCGCCTACGCGTCCAGTCCCATCGAGGAGGATGCGGCCTCACGCGTCAGCGGCGACACGTCCTGGCTCAGCCTGCCTCTCTGGGAGTCCCAGGGGTTTTTCCGCAGATGGACCGTTTCGGGCAGCCAATCCATGTTCACCCCGAAGGACACGGGCGCCTCGGAGCTGATCGAGGACGACAGGCCCTATGCCGGCTGGCTGAACATCGCCCTGGGGCTGAACAAGCAGAGCACGCGCCAGCTCGACGTCCTCGAACTGACCGCGGGCGTGGTCGGCCCCTGGGCCCTGGCCGAAGAGGCCCAGAACGTCGTGCACACCAAGGACTCCAATGGCTGGGACAACCAGCTGCGCAACGAACCCGGCTTCATGCTCGCCTGGCAGCGGTACGTGCGGCTCAATGACTGGACTGGCCCCGGCTGGGGCTTCGACGCCATCCCGAACTTCGGAGGCGTGGCCGGAAACGTCTACACCTTCGCCAATGCAGGCCTCAAGGTGCGCGCCGGCTACAACCTGCCCTCGGATTTCGGCCCGGCCATGGCCTGGCAGGTGGGTCACACCGGCACCACCGCACCCACCTCGCCCGAAGACCCCAGGCTCAACGGCAAGTACGGCTGGTACGTCTTCGGGGCCGCCGACGGACGCTACGTGGCCCGCAACATCTTCCTGGACGGCAACACCTGGCGCGACAGCCACAGCGTGAACAAGGAAGAGTGGGTCGCGGACCTGAGCTTCGGCGCGGCAGCGCTCATCAAGCAGGTCCAAGTCACCTACACCCACGCGATGCGCACCAAGGAGTTCACGGATCAGCCCGAAGTCCAGTGGTACGGGTCGGTCAACATCTCCGTTACCTTCTAGAGC
>JAEYOJ010000134.1 GCA_023411815.1 Pseudomonadota bacterium
CCCCTGGACCCCGTGTTTTTGTTAACTGAACGATAAAGCCCGCTTGGCTGACGCCAGGCGGGCTTTATCGTTCATGGCTATCGTGAACCCGGAGCCGTGCGCGAACGAACTTCGCTGATCCGGGGCACCATTCCATCAAGGGCGGTCCTGGCGGATGGGTTCGGGGAGGGCAAAGCCCTTCCCGATTTCCGCCCGGACGGCCTGTGCTCCATAATCCGATCCTCCAGCGTCCCGGATATTACCTGCCTGCGGCGCATTCGTTTTTTACGGCACTAATCATTGTCATCACTCGGCGATGCGTATAACGCCTATACCATGGAAGGAGCCGTTTCCTCGCATCCAGCATCGCCCATGGCAGGCCTGGGCAGCCAGGTGTCGCCCGCGCCGCAGCCCCATGGCGCGCCCGCCATCAGCCTGCGCAACGTGGGCTTCTGCTACTCCGTGCGACGCGGGTTATTCGGGCGCAGCCGCAAATGGGCCTTGCGGGACATCTCCTTCGAACTCCTCCACGGCGAGACCCTGGGCATCGTGGGCCGCAACGGCGTGGGCAAAAGCACGCTCCTGCGCCTGCTGGCCGGTCTCACCGCGCCTGATCGCGGCGAGCTGGTCAACCACGGCTGCTCCTGCTCGCTGCTCGCCTTGCAGGCCGGATTCGTGCCCTACCTTACGGGCCGGGAGAACGTTTTCCTGTCCGGCATGACGCTCGGCCTGTCCAGGGCCGAGGTGCGCGAGCGGCTGGGGGACATCCGCGCCTTCGCCGATCTGGGCGACGCCTTCGAGCAGCCCGTGCGCACCTATTCCACGGGCATGCTGGCCAGGCTCGGCTTCTCCGTGGCCTTTCAGATCTCGCCGGACGTGCTGCTCATCGACGAGGTGCTGGGCGTGGGCGACGAGAGCTTCCGGGGGAAATCCGCCAAGGCGCTGCGAGAAAAGATCAGCCAGGGCAGGACCGCCGTGATCGTCGCGCACAGTCCGGCGGCCATCCTGGAGATGTGCGACCGGGCCGTGCTGGTGGACCAGGGCGTGAGCGTATTCGTGGGCGGAACGCGCGAGTGCATCAAGAGATACCGACAGCTTCTGAACAGGGTGGCTCAGGGGAGTTAGCCGAACAAGCGAAGGCCCGGTCGACGGAGCCGGAAAAGGACGACAAGGCATGCTCATACGGGTTGAGGCGGTGAGGCCGGGCGCGGTGCCGGCCCGCATGCGTTATTATATCGACCAGCCGCTGCCGGGCGCGGTGATCGAGGACGGTTCACCGCTGGTTCTGCGAGGCTGGATCTGGTCGCCGGACGACCAGATCGAAGGAGTGGAGGCCAGCACCTCTGGCGGGGACCGCATTTTTCAGGCTTTGGACCAGCTCAGGCCCGCCCTCAACAGGCAGCTCGGACTGGCCGAGGACGTGGCCCTGGGTTTCTGCCTGGACCTGAAGCCCCGGCCGGACACGGGGCGCATCGTCCTGCGCGGCCTCGGCCGCAACGGCTCGCATGTCCTGTGCAGCATCGACATGCGGCGCCTGGCCCTGAACGAGGCGCAGGAAGCTCCCAAGCGGCTGTTCTTCATGCACATCGCCAAGACAGCGGGCAGCTCGGTCAACGCTCTGGCGCAGCGGCACTACCCTCCGGACCGTTGCGTGACCCATGTGGAAAGCTACCACCTGCGGCCCGACATGAACGTGCTCGACCTGCAGGACAAGCTGTTCATATCCGGCCACGTGACCCTGGATGTCGCGCGCAGAAGGCGCTACATCGCCGACGGCTTCAAGACGTTCACCCTGCTGCGCAGGCCCGCCAGCCATCTGCTCTCGCATATCGCCTGGGTCAAGCGCCTGGGCCTTCCCCAGTACGCCGGGGATTACGCCGCCCATCCCGCCCATATCCAGGAGCTTGCGCGCATGCTTAACGCCATGAGCCTGGAGGAATTCATCGGCCGCATGGGCGAAATGGGGCACAACCTGTTCGACAACGCGCAGACGCGCTACCTGGCCAACGCCTTCAGCTGCGAACTGCGCGACGACCATCTGGAACTGGCCATGAACGCCCTGCGCGGCTTCGACCTGGTGGGCCTGAACGAGGAGTTCGAGCGGTCCATGCGCCTGCTGGCGCGTCTCATGGACTGGAGCGAGCCCGCCATGCTGCCGCGCGAGAACGTGGCCAGCTACAAATGCACATGGCGGGACCTGGGCATCGGGCCCGAGCACCCGCTGCTGCGCAGGCTCCTGCGCCACGACGAGGCGATTTACGCCGAGGCCCGCCGTCTTTTCGAGCAGGCCGGAGACCGTCTGCTCCGCCCGGAGGTGGCCAAGTGAACACCGAGATCGTCTTGCCGACCATGCGGGTGCTTTCGGCGAATGAGCTTGCAGGCACCAGGGCCGCCGTGACCAGGCGCATCAGCCTGAAGCCGTCCGGCGATGCGCCCACGCGCGTCCTGGGCCCCGGCGAGCAGTCCGACACGCGGGTTTCGCTCCTGCTCGTGGACGAACTGGCCGTGGTGCGCCTCAACTACATCAAGTGCCTCTTCGACCAGGATGAATGCCTGTACCTGAAGAAGTTCGAGCACAACGCCGACTTCCGCGAGGAACAGACCTACTATTTCGTGAGCCAAGCCCCGCGCCTGATCCTCGATCCAGGACGGCCCGGCTTGCGCGCGGTGGAAATCTGCGCGCACTTCCTGGAGACGGGGCACGGGGTGGTGCGCGGCGTCGTGCGCAAGCTGCGCCAGGAACTGCTGGCCGCCCATGGGCTCATAGACGTCAGGAACAGCGAGGTGCAACAACTCGGCAACCAGCTCGAAGCCATGCGCGGCAGCCTGACCTGGCGCGCTTCGCGGGCCCTGCTGGACCCGCTCGACCGGCTGTTCGGCCCCAGGACGCTGGGCCTCGTTTCGAACCTCCTGCGCCGCAACGGATACAAGCCCGTGGGTCAGGGCGATGCCGCATACCGGGAGTGGGTTCGCCTGCACGACTCCCTGAGCAACGAAGACCTCCAGGCCATGCGCGAACGCATCGAGACCATGACCTACCGCCCGCGCATTTCCGTCGTCATGCCGGTCTACAACACCCCCGAGGACTACCTGCGCCAGGCCATCGAATCGGTGTGCGGGCAGATCTATCCGCGCTGGGAGCTGTGCATCTGCGACGACGCCTCCGGAAAGCCCCACGTGCGCCAGGTGCTGGAGGAGTATGCGGCCGCAGACAGCCGCATCAAGATCGCTTTCCGCAAGGAGAACGGGCACATCTCCCGTTCCTCCAACTCGGCCCTGGAACTGGCCGGCGGCGAGTTCGTGGCCCTGCTGGACCACGACGACCTGCTCGCGGAGCACGCCTTGTACATGGTGGCCGAGGAGCTCAACAAGGCTCCGGAGCTGGACTTCATCTACAGCGACGAGGACAAGATCGATGGCCGGGGGCGCAGGTTCGCCCCACATTTCAAGCCGGACTGGAATCCGGACATGCTCCTGTCCCAGAACTACGTCTGCCACTTGGCCGTGCTGCGCAGATCGCTGCTGCTGGAAGCGGGCGGCTTCCGGGAGGGCCTGGAAGGCAGCCAGGACTACGACCTGTTCCTGCGCGCCTCGCGGCTCACCGTGCCGGCCAGGATTCGCCACATCCCCTTCGTGCTCTACCACTGGCGGGCCATCGAAGGCTCCACGGCGCTCAACATGAACTTCAAGAAATACTGCATCGAAGCCAGCCGCCGGGCCGTGGACGAGCACTGCGAGGCCCTGGGGCTGCGCGGCCGCGCCGTGGCCGGAGAGCCCGCGTGCATCGGCCGCGTGCGTTTCGACCTGTCCGAAGGGCCCCTGGTCAGCGTGATCATCCCCACCAGGAACAAGGCCGACCTGCTCGTGCCCCTGGTCGAGGACCTCTTCCTGCGCACGAGCTACAAGAACCTGGAAGTCCTGGTGGTCGACCACGAGAGCGACGAGCCCGAGCTGCTGGATTTCTATGCGCGGAACAGTGACAACCCTGCCTTGCGCGTGCTGCCCTTCTCCGGCCCGTTCAACTATTCGGCCATGAACAACCTGGCCGCGGCCAAGGCCCAGGGCGAGCTGCTGCTGTTCCTGAACAACGACATCCGCGTGCTCCACGCCGACTGGCTGGAGGAAATGGCCGGACACGGCCTACGGGCCGAGGTAGGCGCCGTGGGAGCCAAGCTGCTCTACCCGGACGACACCGTCCAGCACTGCGGGCTCATCCTGGGCGTAAAGGAAGGCGTGGCCGAGAGCCAGTTCCAGGCCCTGCCGGCCCAGGCCGTGGGCTACGCGGGCCGCACACATACGCTGCAGAACGTGTCCGCCGTGACCGCCGCCTGCATGCTCGTGCGCCGCGCCATCTTTCTGGAGAGCGGCGGCTTCGACGAGATCAACCTGCCCGTGGCCTTCAACGATGTGGACCTGTGCCTGCGCCTCGGCCAGATGGGCTACCGCATCCTGCTGACGCCCTTCGCCCGGCTGCGCCACCTGGAATCGGCCAGCCGCGGCTCGGACCACTCTCCGGCGAACCATCCGCGCTTCCGGCGCGAACTGGACTACATGCTCCGCCGCTGGAACCGGGAGCTGGCCCATGACCCGGCCTACAATCCCAACCTGTCCCTGCTCGACGCGAACTACGCGCCCGCATTCCCGCCCCGCGTGTGCAAGCCCTGGCGGGACAAGTCCGTCGGTTAGAGAATTTTGCTTTTGAAAATGCTCTGCAAGCCATGCGTTGGCATGGCTTGCCGCCAGCTTCGGCGTAGGCGCAATTCACTTGCGCCGTCAACGCAGAAGCGGGCGTCTCAAAAGCAATCTGTTCTAGAAGTAGTTTCATAAGCCTAATCGCCTCAGACAATTTCAGCGATTCCAACCTCAGTCGGAACCGCCCTGGCCTTATGAAACCAGCTCTAGACACCCTGTCAAAGACATCATGATTCAAAACGCCGCTCCCTGGCTGAAGAGCCATGGAGCGGCACAGCCCTCTCCCGCCTCGAACGCATCTCGGTCCTTCCGGCGGGAGAGGAATCGCCGCGCGCGGATTTCGCCAATCGCCCGCGCCGGGAGCCTGAACGGCATGCCCGGCCCTGGCCTGCGGAGCGCCTCGCCAAAAGCCGATATTGCCGGAGGAGGTCGATATCGCGGGATATATGGAACGGTGCCGCATCCTGCTTGTGTCGCGGAAAGCGGCGCGCTCCCGAAACATCTGGACTACATGATGACAATAAAACCGCAAAGACAGCTTCGAAACAGCACAAAATGGTTAATAAACTCTCTATTACCGTAAACCAAAAGACACTGAAGATTATCAAAACAGATGCCACGCGTATGCAAAATAATTTATATACATTACTTGTTATTTGCTCCTAGGTTATTTCTAACGCCTTTATGTCGCATCAAGCTGTTTCCTTTTGACAGCCATCCTATGCTTTCGTAGACATTATGCATGTAGTTCATTCACTTTTAGGAGGGTAGTCATGAAGACCTTGAAGCTGTTTGTTGTCTGCTTGGCTATGGTGGGGGTGATCGCCGTTTCGTTGCCCAGTATGGCCCAGGCCTTCACCGGCACTGTCACGCGGGTGGTCGTCGATCCCGCCGCCAACCGGATGTACGCCTTCTTCTCCGACAATCCCGAGAGGGCACGTTTCCTGTATCCCCGCCTGCAGAGCGAGCAGCTCGCCCTGTTGCTGAGCGCGGTGAGCACCGGCCAGCAGGTGGACTACGCCTTGACGACCGTTCCCGAAATCCAGGGCGCCTTCGTCATTCGCAACATCGGCCTGCGTCAGTAGTTTCGATTGCGCGAGCCATACTCCCCAGGGGCCCCACCCCCAGGCGGGCGGCCCCCGGGTGGTTTTTTGAGGGGTGGACCCCTCC
>JAEYOJ010000131.1 GCA_023411815.1 Pseudomonadota bacterium
GTGGGCCACGCTGCAGGCCATGGCCCCGCGCCCGAGACCCAGGCCGGTGACGAAGCCCAGGCCCACGTTGCCCGTGGCGCGGTGGCGCTCGAATACGGCCAGCTTGGCCAAGTCTCGATGCGGGTCGGCCACGGCCAAACCGTCTTCGATGCGCGGCTCCATGCGCAGGTCCTGCGTCACGATCTGGCCCGGCTGCACGCCGATGACCCGCAGCCGGCCGGGACCGGCGGGTATGCGCAGGGCGCTCTCGTCCAGATTTTTGACGCGCATGGTGCTGCCGGGCGCGGCGGCGCGCGGTGAAAAGTCCAGTTCGCGCACGTCGCGGCCACCCAGACGGCAGGAATGGATGCGGAATGACTCCAGATCGTCCAGCAGCGTGAAGTCGGCGCGGAAGCCCGGAGCCAGCGCCCCGTGGCCCAGCCTGTCCAGGCCGAAGTGGCGCGCGGTGTTGATGCTGGCCATCTGTACGGCGCGCACGGGCGGCAGGCCCAGGGACATGGCCCGGCGCAGGGTCGCGTCCAGATGGCCACGGCTCAGCAGGTCCGAAGCCAGGCGGTCGTCGGAGGCGAAGGAAGTCCGCTGGCTGTTGTGTTCGTTCAAGGCCGGCAGCAGGTCGGCCATGTTGTGTTCCTGGGTGCCCTCGCGCAGCAGGATGTGCATGCCCTTGCGCAGCTTTTCGAGCGCTTCGTCCGCGCGGGTGCACTCATGGTCGCTGGCCGGCCCGGCCAGGACGTAGGCCGACAGGTCGCGCCCCGAGAGCAGCGGGGCATGGCCGTCGACGACGCGGCCGCCGGCGGCGTCGAGCTTTTCCAGCACGGCGGGGTCGCCCATGAGCAGGCCGGGGTAGTTCATCATCTCGCCCAGGCCGGGCATGCGCCGCGGATACTTGTCCAGCAGCCGGCGGATGTCCCCGGCGTCGAGCGTGGCGCCCGAGGTCTCCAGGTGCGTGGCCGGAACGCAGGACGGGACCATGAAGTAGAGGGCCAGGGGCAAGTCCCGGCTCACGTCGAGCATGTACTCGACGCCGGGCGCGCCGAGCACGTTGGCGATCTCGTGCGGGTCGCAGACCGCGGCCGCGGTGCCGTGGACGGCGGCGGCCTCGGCGAAGCGCGGCGGCGTGAGCAGGCTGGATTCGATGTGGATGTGGCCGTCTATGAGCCCAGGACAGCAGAAGCGGCCCCGAGCGTCCAGGACTTCCCGGGCTTCGACCTCCTCGAAGCCGACGACTAGGCCGTCGGCCACGGCCAAGTGGGCCGGGTGGACCTCACCCGAGAGCACGTTGACCAGGCGCACGTCCCTGACCAGCAGGTCGGCCGGCTCCTGGCCCCTGGCGATGCGGATGCGTCTGGCGAGTCCGGCGTGAGTCATGCCCCCTCCTGAGGTCTGCTCCCGGCGCTCCTGCACCGGGTTCGAGTCCGCCAACCCTTGCGCCGCGTCAAGCGGCACGAGTCGCTGACCCCGTCAGGATCAGCGCGCCGCCATGGACGGTGTAAGCCAGGCAAAAGCGCCCCGGCTGCGATACAACGCCTGGCGATCTTCACGTCGATCCGACAGGTGAAACGTGACCGGACAATAGAACAGGCGGGGCTCGATCACAACCGGCAAGCGCGGCCCGCATCCGGCCTGCGCGGGACGCGCTTCATCGCGCGTCGACCTTGCGTCCCGGCGTACGAAAAGGCTTTCCCACAGGTGCGTAGTCATGTAGTCTGTGAGCAAGGCCGCATTCTTACAGGCTTTGCCCTTGATCATCGAGGAAGGGCCAACGAGGACGGACAAACGAGGACGAGGCGAACCGGAGCATGGACCTGCAAGCCCTCTTCGCGCCGCGAAGCGTCGCCGTCATCGGCGCCTCGGCCACACCCGGCAAGATCGGGCACACGGTGCTCAGGAACATGATCGAGGCCGGGTTCGCCGGCAAGCTCATCCCCGTGAACCCCAAGGGCGGGGTGATCGAAGGCGTCCCCGCGGCCGCGTCCGTGTCCGAACTGCCCAGGGGGCTGGACCTCGGGGTCATCTGCATCCCGCGCGAGCACGTGCTGGACAGCCTGCGCGAGCTGGCGGCCATCGGCACGCGCGCGGCCATCGTCATCACGGCCGGCTTCAAGGAGGTCGGCCGTTCCGGCTACCACCTGGAGCAGGAGATGGCCGGGATCGCCCGCGAGCACGGCATGGCCCTGCTAGGACCCAACTGCCTGGGGCTCATCGACACGGCCTCCCGCGTCAACGCCACCTTCGCCTTGGGCCAGCCGCAGCCCGGCTCCATCGCCTTCTTCTCCCAGTCCGGGGCCCTGTGCGTGGCCATCCTGGACTGGGCCGCCGGCGCGGGAGTGGGCTTCTCCTCCTTCATCAGCCTGGGCAACAAGGCCGTGCTCGACGAGGCCGACATGCTCCAGTGGCTGGGCAGGGACGACAAGACGCGCGTCATCCTGGGTTATCTGGAGAACGTGCAGGACGGCCAGACATTTCTGGCCAGGGCGAGCGAGGTCACGCGCAGCAAGCCCGTGATAATGCTCAAGTCCGGCACCACGGCAGCCGGCGCGCGGGCCGCCTCAAGCCACACGGGCGCCATCGCCGGTTCGGACCAGGCCTATGGCGCGGCCTTCCACAAGGCCGGCATCATCCGCGCCGAGCGCGTGTCCGAGCTGTTCGACCTGGCGCGGGCCTTCGCCACCCAGCCCCTGCCCAAGGGCCCCAACCTGGCCGTCGTGACCAACGCGGGCGGGCCGGGCATCCTGGCCGCGGACGCGGCCGAACGTTCGCGGCTGATCATGGCCAGCCTGTCGCCGTCCACGGTGGACAAGCTCAAGGCATTCCTGCCTGCCTACGCCTCGATCTACAATCCCATAGACATCATCGGCGACGCCGACGCCGAGCGCTACCGCAAGACGCTGGCCGTCGTGGCCGCCGACGAACACGTGCACAGTCTGCTGGCCGTGTTGGCGCCTACGGCCACGGCCGACGTGGAGGCCATCGCCAGGGCCGTGGCGCGCATCGCCAAGGAGAGCGGCAAGCCGGTCTTCGGCTGCTTCATGGGCAGCAGGGGCGTGGAGGCGGGCCAGCGCATTCTCATGGACGCCGGCGTGCCGGTTTACGATTTTCCGGAACCGGCCATCGCCAGCATCGAGGCCCTGGCCCGCTACGCCGAATGGCGGCGCGGCTCCGAGCCCGAGCGGGTGGAGATCGCGCGCGACCTGGACAGAGCCAGGCGGATCATGGAGGAGGCCCGGCGCTGGGGCGTGCGCGAGATCGTCGAGTTCCAGGCCCAGGAGCTGTTGCGGGCCTACGACCTGCCCACGCCCGAGACGCGCCTGGCGCGCACCTCCGAGGAGGCGGCCTGGGCCGCGGGCGAGATCGGCTATCCCGTGGTGCTCAAGATCGCCTCGGCGCAGATCTCGCACAAGAGCGACGTGGGCGGCGTGGCCGTGGGCCTGCGCAATCTCAAGGAAGTCCTGCACGCCTTCACGGACATCACCTCGCGCGCCCAGCGCAAGCGGCCCGAGGCCTACATCATGGGCTGCCTGGTGCAGGCCATGGCGCCAAAGGGCTCGCGCGAGGTCATCGTGGGTTTCAAGCGCGATGACCAGTTCGGGCCGCTGGTCATGTTCGGCCTGGGCGGGATCTACGTGGAAGTGCTCAAGGACATATCCTTCCGCCTGGCCCCGCTCAGTCCGGCCGACGCGCGCGACATGATCCGCGAGGTGCGCTCGTACATGCTGCTCAAGGGCTTCCGCGGTGAGCCGGCCGTGGACTTCCGGGCCCTGGAGCGCATCATCCTGACCATGTCGGCCCTGGCCACGGACTTCCCGGAGATCTACGAAGCCGAGTTCAACCCCGTGTTGGCGGGAGAGCAGGGCACCATCGTGGCCGACGTGCGCCTGTCCTTGTCGTCCTGAGCCGTCGGCCGGCGGTCCCGAACCAGAAGGAGAGCGATCATGGCAGGCATCTACGTGGGTTCCACCGCGTCCTACTCCGGCAAGAACCTGTTCATCCTGGGCCTGGGCCTGTGGTTCAAGAGCCGAGGCTACTCCGTGGGCTACATGAAGCCCGTGGGCGCGATGCCCATCGAGAGGAACGGCCGCATGGGCGACGAGGATGCCTTCTTCGTGCAGGACGTGCTGGGCCTGTCCCAGGACCCGGCCGAGGTCACACCCGTGCTGGTGACCCAGGACTTCAAGGCCAGAGCCTTCGCCGCGCCCTGCGAGGGGCTGCGCGAGCTGTGCGCCGAGTCCTACGAAAAACTTTCCGAGGGCAAGGATCTCATGATCGTGGGCGGCTCGGGCAGCATGTACTCGGGACGCTACTGCGACGTGGACGGCGTGTCCCTGGTCAAACGGCTGGGCATCCACGCCGTGGTCATCGACCGCTTCGACAAGGAGCTCAACTACGACTATCTCCTCGTGCTCGGCGAGACCCTGGGCGAGCGGCTGGCCGGCGTGATCATCAACGACGTGCCCCAGGGCTCCATGGAGGAGATCGAGGGCATGATCGCGCCTCTCCTTGAGCGCCAGGGCGTCAAGGTCCTGGGCATCCTGCCGCGCGATCCGCTGCTCGGGGCCATCAAGGTCGCGGACCTGGCCGAGCGCATGGGCGGGCGCATCGTCACCGCGCACCACAAGGCCGACCGCGTGGTGGAGGATTTCCTCATCGGCACCATGCAGGTGGAGAACTTCCTGACCCACTTCCGCCGCCGGCGCAACGCGGCGATCATCGTGGGCGGCGACCGTTCGGACGTGCAGCTCGTGGCCCTGGAAGGCGACGCGCCCTGCCTCATCCTCACCGGCAACCTCTATCCCAACGACATCATCCTCACACGCGCCGAGATCCTGGAGATTCCCATGGTCGTGGTGCGCGAGGACACCTTCTCCGTGGCCAAGAAGATGGAAGCCATCCTGTCGCGCCACAAGCTGCGCGACAAGGTCAAGATCCAGCAGGGCGCGCAGCTCGTCAGCTCGCGCCTGGACCTTGAGCACCTGCGCACGGTGCTCGGGCTGTAAGCATTTGCTTCTCGATAGTCTGTGCAAGCCATGTGTCGGCAAGGCTTGACGTTGGCTTCGGCGTGGGCGCAGGTGACTTGCGCCCACGCCGAAGCCAACGTCTTGAAGCAATCCGATCCCGGATGAGTTGTCCGTCTGGAATATCCCGGTATTGTTCAACAATGCAGATGTGCCGGCCACTGTTCGCTGCATGGGCTGCACGTTTCGCTACGACCAAATGACTGGCCTGGAACATTATCCTCCCTATTTCGCTGAAGTTGTATTCGTCGGCATTGTGCCTATTTGGACATGCATGACAATACCGCTTGCGTAATGTCGCGTCTTGGTGGCATTACCGTTACAAATAATTCCTGCGCGTGACGGTTTTTCGATCACAAATGCTGCACGATAGTGAGGTGGGGCATGTTCAGACGCTTTTCCATTGGTAAGCGGATATATTTCCTGCTTTTTCTCATGATGGTTTTCGTTGGTGGAGTGGTCCTGGCCTTCCTGGGCAACGCGATGCGTATCGCCGAGCGCGGCGTCACTGAGGTCCAGGACGTCATGCTCAGGGGCCACAAGGACCGGCTGCAGGTCGCCACGCACTCCATGGCCGTGTCCCTAGGTGAGGCCGTGCGCGGCGCCACGCCCGAGCAGCAGGTGGAGATCATCCGCAGGCTCGTGGACCCCATCCGCTTCGAGGAAGACAAGTCCGGCTACTACTTCGTCTATCGCGGAACCATCAACGTGGCCCTGCCCATCAGGAAGGAGTCGCAGGACAAGGACCTGGGGCAGGCCAAGGACGTCAACGGCGTGTATTTCGTGCGGGAGCTGGACCGGCTGGCCAAGGGCGGCGGCGGATACCTGATCTGGGTCTTCCCCAAGCCGGGCCAGGGTGACCAGCCCAAGCTGGGCTACGCCGAAATGATTCCAGGCACGGACATGTGGATAGGCACGGGCGTGTACATCGACAACGTCGACAGCCAGAAGGCGGCGATCGAGAAGGACCTCAAGGGCGAAACCAAGTCCTTCACCTTCCTGCTCCTGATCGCTTTCGGCGCCATTTTCCTGGTGGCCGTGCTGCCACTGTGTCTGTTTATCATCCGCAGCATCGTGCGGCCTTTGCGCCGGACCACGGACGCGGCCAACGAGATGGCAGGCGGCAACCTCGACGTGACCCTGGACGCGCAGGGCCGTGACGAGATCGCCACGCTGCAGACAGCGCTGGTGAGCATGGCCCGGCGACTCAAGGAGAACATACAGGACCTGCAGCTGCAGGAGGAACATTCACGCCTGATGACGCGGGAAGCCGAAAAGGCCGCCGCCGAGGCCCGCGAGGCAGGCAAGCGTGCCGAGAGGGCCAGGTCCGAAGGGCTGTGTCACGCCACGGAGAGGTTGGAGGGCGCCATCAACGCCATCAGCCAGGCCTCGGAGCGCATCGACCGCCTGGCCGGCTCGACGCACGAGGCCACCGTGACCCAGCGCATGCGCATCGGCGAGACGGCCACGGCCATCGAGGAGATGAACGCCACGGTGCTGGAGGTCGCCCGCAACGCCAGCCAGGCCTCGGCCGACGCGGAGGCCTCGCGCGGCAAGGCCAGCCAGGGCGAACAGGAGATGGCCCAAAGCCTCAAGGCCGTGGAGGCACTCAAGACCCGCACCGAGACCCTCAAGACAAACATGCACGGCCTGGGCCGCCGCGCCGAGGCCGTAGGCCAGGTCATGAACGTCATCACCGACATCGCCGACCAGACCAATCTGCTGGCCCTCAACGCGGCCATCGAGGCCGCCCGCGCGGGCGAGGCCGGACGCGGCTTCGCCGTGGTGGCCGACGAGGTGCGCAAGCTGGCCGAAAAGACCATGGCCGCCACCAAGGAGGTCGGTGCCACCATCCAGGCCATCCAGCAGGAGACCCGGCGCAACATGGCGGACATGGACGAGGCCGCATCGGCCATCCTGTCCGTGGCCGAGATGTCCTCGAATTCGGGCAGAAGCCTGTCCCAGATCGTCCAGCTCATCGACGCCGCCGCGGGCCAGGTGCAGGCCATCGCCGCGGCTACCCAGCAGCAGTCGGCGGCCAGCGAGGAGATCAACAGGAGCATCGAGGAGGTCAACAGCCTGGCCGATGCCACGGCCGGGGGCATGGAGGAGGCCGCGGGCGCCATCCAGGAACTGACTCGACAGACCCGCGAACTGATGGCCCTGCTCGATGATCTCAAGCGCGAGAACGCGACCTGTTCGCTCTGATTTCGCTTCCGTAAGTATGTGCCGCGTGCCGCCCCGGCTCTGTATGCCGGGGCGGTTTACTCCCTCCCAACGTTCCATGCCGCTCGACTTGTTTGCATAAGGCACGCCCAGAACCTGCGCGATGCGTCGGCAGGTTGCCATGCGTCGCGCGAAGCGTATCTGTTTGGTTTTGGGGCAGATTGCGTTTGAAATGGCGGGTCCAGGGAATCATCCCCCTGGTGGGATGGGTCCGGGGAGGGCAACGTCCTTCCCAGTTTTTATGCTAGATGGCCTAGTAAGTCAGCACGAGCCCGGAAGGCTTGGCCAGCAGATCCATCACGTCACCGGCCGACATGGGCCGGAAATAGAAATAGCCCTGGGCGAAGTCGCAGCCCCACTCCCTCAGCCTGCCGGCCTGCTCCAGGGTCTCCACTCCTTCGGCCACCACTTCCAGGCCGAGATTCCTTCCGAGCGCCAGCACCGATTGCACGATGGCCATGTCGCTGGGTTTGTCCAGCATGCTGCGGATGAAGCCGCGGTCGATCTTGATGGCGTCGAAGGGATAACGCACGAGGTAGCTGAGGGATGAGTAGCCGGTGCCGAAGTCGTCCAGGGCAAGGCTCACGCCCATGTCGCGCAGCGTGAGCAGCTTGCCCGTCACGTGCTCGTCGCCGTCCAGGATGAGGTTCTCGGTGATCTCCAGGCGCAGGCGCGAGGGCTTCACGCCGGTCACGCGCAGGATTTCGCTGAAGTCGTCCACCGCGTCGCGCTTGAGGAAGTACTTGGCCGACAGGTTCACGTTGAGCAGCAGGCCGTGCGCCGCCGGATAGCGCTCGTTCCACAGATCCAGCACCGAGCAGGCGTTGGCCAGGACCCAGCGGTCGATATCGAAGATGAGGCCGGCCTCCTCGGCCTGGGGAATGAATTCACCGGGGCTCACCAGGCCGCGCTCGGGGTGGTGCCAGCGCACGAGCGCCTCCAGGCTCGTGATGACGTTGCCGCGCAGGGACACGATGGGCTGGAAATAGAGCTCGAATTCGCCACGCTCCAGGGCCTTGCGCAGGTCGGTTTCGATGCGCAGCACTTCCCTGGCCTGCTCGTGCATGTGGCTGTCGAAGATCTCATAGGTCGCGTTCCCTCTCTCCTTGGCGCGGTACATGGCTATGTCCGCGTCGCGCACGATCTCCTCCGGGCTGTCGTAGCGCTCGGTGTCGAGCACCACGCCGATGCTCGCGCCGGCGAAGAGTTCATGGTCGTCCAGGAAGAAGGGCCTGGCCAGGGTCTTGCGGATGCGTTCGATGATCTTGAGCGTCTCCATGGGGTCGCTCAGACCGTCCAGCAGGATGGCGAACTCGTCGCCGCCGAAGCGGGCCAGGGTGTCGCTGTCGCGGACGCATTCCGCTAGCCGCGCGGCGATCTCGCACAGCAGGGCGTCGCCGGCCGGGTGCCCCAGGCTGTCGTTGACCAGCTTGAAGCGGTCCAGGTCCAGGAAGAGCACGGAGAAAATGAAATCCGGGTTGCGCTTGCTGCGTCGCAGGGCTGTCCCGAGTCGGTCCAGGAACAGGGCCCTGTTGGCCAGTTCGGTGAGCGAATCGTGGAAGGCCCTGTGGTGGAGCAGGTCGTCGGTCCGCTTGTGCTCGGTGATGTCCTCGACCATGGAGATGAAATAGTCCGGCTCGTTGTTCTCCTTGCGCACGAGGGTCACGATCTGCCTGCCCCAGACCAGCTCGCCGTCCTTGCGCAGGTAGCGCTTGGTGAGCTTGAAATAGTCCCGCTGCCCGTCCTCCAGTTCGCGGAAGGCTTGGCTTGTGCTGTGCACATCGTCGGGATGAATGTAGTCCTTGTAGCTCAAGGCCAGAATCTCGTTCAGGCTGTAGCCCAGAATGTTCACGCCGGCCTTGTTCATGTCCAGAATGCGGCCGCTCGCGTCGATGAGGGCAATGCCGAAGCCTGCGTGCTCGAAGAGGGTGCGGAAGCGCCGCTCGCTGTTCAGGAACCGGCGTTTGGCCCGCCTGCCTTCCGTCACATCCTGCACGATGCAGCATTGCAGGGCGCGGCCGTGGTGGGTGAAGCGGGAAGAAAAGATTTCGACGTCGCGAATCGAGCCGTCTGCTCGGCGGTGTTTGGCGATTACGCGGCCTTTGCCGGTGGGATCAGGGATCAAGGGCGGGTGTTGCGCCTGGTTGTCGGCCGGGTCGGCGAGCAGGGCGGAAAGGTTCATGGAGGACAACGTCGAGGGGGAGTGGCCGTAGTAGCGGGCGGCGCTTTGGTTGCAATCCACTATGCGCATGGATTGCGCATCGACCAGAAGCATGACCGCGGTATGCTCCTCAAAGGCTTTTTGCAGAAGATTGCAGTGGGTTCTGCATCCGCTGTCAAGCCCGATGCGACATGCAGTGAGCTCTAACGCGGATTCCCGTCCTGGATCATGCCCGGGCGCGAGCCCCAAGGGACTCGCGCTTTCCTGCCCGTGGTCCAGGCCTTCCGGAGAGTCGTCCTGCCTCATGTGCCGCCCGTTTCCGGCTTATCGTGCACGTCGCGGATGATCCTGTGGCTTGCAAATCCATGATTCATATGAAATTCAGAAATTATTACGCTTTTCTTCCCAAATGACAACATGCATGACACTCCGCGGAAATGTGATGCAGATCAATGTCAGGATATCGTATTGATCTTACAATCGGACATCATGAGCAATGGAACCCGCATGCCCAACGGAGCCCTCGGGCCTAAAGTGCCGGCTCTGGCCGCGACGCTCGCCTGCCTGCTCCTGGCCGCGCACTTCCTGCGCCTCGGGCAGCCGGGGCTCACGGCCGCCTGGGTGGGCATGACGGCCTTGGCCCTGTCCCCCTGGGCTTTCGCGCGCCTGTCTTTGTGCCTGTCCCTGGCGGCCGGCGCGCTCGTGTGGGTCGACACGGGGATGGACCTGCTCCTGTTCCGCCTGGCCGCCGGACAGGACTGGCTGCGCATGTCCCTCATCCTCGGCGGGGTGAGCCTGTTCACGCTCGGCTCGGCCGCTCTCCTGGCCGGCGCCGCCGGCCAGGCCGCCTACCCGCGCGCAAGGGAGCGCGCGACGCCCATGGCCGCGGCATTTCTGCTCACGGCCGGGCTGCTGGGCATCGTCCAGGCCAAGGCGCCCCTGCCCCTGCTCCTGGTCGAGCGCTATCTGCCGGGCTGGGGCCATGCCGAGATATTCCTCCTGGCGCTTTATGCCGCCTGGATCTGCGGCCTGCTGCTGGACCCGCGCAAGAGCCCGCTCGTGCGGCCGCGCATCTGGCTACTCTTCTCGGTAGCTTTCTTCGCCCAACTGGCCCTGGGCCTTGCCGGCCTCGAACGCATGCTCATGACCGGCAAGCTGCACCTTCCCGTGCCCGCGCTCATCGCGGCCGGGCCGATCTATCGCGGGGGCGGCTTGTTCATGGCCATCCTGTTCGGGGTTTCGGCGCTTCTGGCAGGTCCGGCCTGGTGCAGCCACCTGTGCTACATCGGCGCCTGGGACGACCAGGCCAGCCGCAGATGCCGCGAGAGGCCGAAGCCCATGACCAGGGCCGTCTGGGCCGTGCGCATAGGCATCGCCGCGCTCGTGTTCCTGTCCGCCTGGCTCATGCGCCTGCTGGGCACGCCGGCCGGGATCGCCGCCGTTCTCGCGGCAGCTTTCGGCCTGGCCGGGGTGGGCGTCATGCTTCTGCTCTCCCGGCGGCGGGGCTCGATGATACACTGCACGGCATACTGCCCCATGGGCCTGGCGGCCAACCTGCTCGGCAAGCTTTCGCCCTGGCGGCTACGCATAGACGCAGGTTGCGGCCATTGCGGCAAATGCGTCACGGCTTGCCGTTACGGCGCACTCGATTCGGCGGCCTTTGCGGGCGGCAAGCCGGGCCTGTCCTGCACGCTGTGCGGGGACTGCCTGCCGCGCTGCCCGCACGGATTCATCCGCTACAGCTTTCCGGGAGTGTCCCCCACCACGGCCCGGGCCGCCTTCCTGACTGCCATGAGCGTACTCCACGCCATGTTCCTCGGCGTAGCGCGCATGTAGCCGGGCATCGACCACCAACTCGCGAAGACGCGGCAAAACTGGCTAGGGCAATTTCTTGCCTTTGAAAATCTTTACCTGTATAGAAATTCTTGTTTGTTTGTGTCGATATTCAAACTATAAATAGTAAATCTTGTTCTGCATTCAGAGGTGGCCATGCCTGCTCTGATTTCGTGCCTTGTGGTCGAGGACGACCCGATACAGAACTTTGTCCTGCGGGAGCAGCTCAAGTTCATGGGCTATGCCTCCCAAGGGGTGGAGAATGCGCATCAGGCCATGGAGCTGCTGGAGCGAAAAAGCTACGCGGTTGCGCTCATGGATGTGCGCATGCCCGGCATGGACGGCTGGCAGGCCGCGAAAGCCATCCGCGCAAGCCATCGGCCGTGGCGGAACATGCCGATCATCTGCGTCACGGCCTTCGCCTTTTCGAGCGATGTCGAGCACGCCTTTGCGTCCGGCATGGACGCCTATATCGCCAAGCCGTACTCCTGCGAAACCTTGCGCGAGCTCATCCTGGCGGTACTGCGCGAGTCCGCGGAGGGTATCCCGCCGAACTGCGGAGGGCAGGCCGGCATAGAATACCTCGCCCCCTTGTGCTGCTATCAGCGCCGGATCAGGCAGGGCACGGCCATCTGCTTCTGAAGCGCCGCCCGGTCAGCCCGCCGCTCCTCATTCCTTCAGCCGTCCCAGATATCCGGAAAAATCCCTCCTCCCGGGCGTATAACCGCTTCCGAACAACCGGCTCTCGATCAGGTAATCGGCCGTGGCGATATTGAACGCCGCCGGCACGTTGTGCAGCACGGCCATGCGCAGCAGCGTCCGCACGTCCACGTCGTGCGGTTGCGGGCTCATGGGGTCGATGAGGAACACGAGCAGCGCGAGGCGGTCCTCGGCGATCATGGTCGCGAGCTGGGCGTCGCCGCCCAGGGGGCCGGACATTAGCCGCGTGACGGACAGCTCGGAAAAGGCCTCGGCCAGCAGGCCGCCGGTGGTTCCCGTGGCCACGATCCGGTAATCGCGAAAGCGATCCCTGTGGGCCGAAACCCAGGCCAGAAGGTCGTCCTTGCAGGCGTCGTGGGCCACGAAGCCGATGTATTGCGGCATGTTCTCCTCCCGGATGCGCTATGGGTCGGCATCGCGCAGATCATGCTAGCAGAAGCGGCAGGTGCGCATCCAGCAGGGCACGCGCCGACCTGACGGTTTGCAGACAGTCTCCTTAATCTTCTTAACTGTTCAATAACCTTAAATAATTAATCAATTTCCAGGCAAGGGCCGATATGTCCTGAAACGGCAACGCAATTACCTGGAGGTATTCGCCATGGTATCCATCACTGCTGACTTCATTTCCGGCTCCGGCGCGTCGCAGATGCTTGAAGGAGTGAACGTCTCCGCTTCCTCCTCGGCAACCAGGAAGACCGAACAACAGACGGGCGACACCGTGGAAATCTCCGAAGAGGCCCGGTCCTTGTACGCGGCGCAGTCGAGCGCGACCAAGACCGCGTCGGCCCAGGGCTCATCCACGGATCAGGGCTCGCAGGACGAGTCCGCCGGGAGTGGCGGTTCCGGGCAGACGGCGGCGAGCGGCTCGGGCAATAAATCCACCCAGGCGGGCGTATCCGGCCAGGCGGCAGGCGCGAGCGGCTCGTCCGGCACCGAGGATCAGATCGAGGACCTGGAGGAAGAGATCGAAGAGCTGGAAAAGGAGATCCAGGAGTTGCAGGCCAAGGCCGCCAATGACGAGGAGGCCAAGACGCAGCTCCAGTCCAAGCGCGTGCAGCTTCAGCTCAAGCAGGCGGAGTTGACCCTTTTGGAGGACGGGCAGGAGTAGGTGTCGTTCCCGCCCCGGGACGACAGGGCCGGCCGGCTGTATGCAGGCCGGCCTTTTCCGCTCATGATCATGCCGCCTTGCCATGCGCCGCCAAGTCATTACAATCAGTCTTTCGCACCACGAATGCACAGCCGCCGTCCCGAGGTCCGCGCAAGCCGAATGCGGACCGTCCATGCCGTACCGCTCGCGGTCGGCCGGAGCGGGCGGCCCCGATACGGAGATTGCAATGACCGAAGCGACCCGCGCCTTCATGTACGGCAAGATTCACCGCGCCACCGTGACCGGCGCGGACGTCGATTATGTCGGCTCCATCACCGTGGACCCGCTGCTTTTGGCCGCCGCCGGCATCTATCCGCACACCATGGTCGACGTGGTCAACGTGACCAGCGGCGAGCGGATCCAGACCTACGCCATCGAGGGCCCGTCCGGCGGCGGGGACATCTGCCTCAACGGCGCGGCGGCCCACAAGTTCCGCGCCGGCGACCTGGCCATCATCATGGCCTACGAGCAGGTCCCGGTCAGCCGGATACCGGGCCGCGTCAGCCGGGCCGTGCACGTGGACGGGCGCAACCGCGTCGTGTCCGTGGCCGAGCACGCGACACCGGCCCTGGACAGCCTGGGCCGCAACAGCCGCCTGGCCGAGAAGTACCGCAGCGTTCCCGAGGCCGAGAAGGTCTGAGCGCTTCCGGCCGCGCGGCCGGGCCTATCTTCCGTGGCGGGCCCCCTGGCAAGGTCCGGCTCGCCAAGTCATGGATATTGAGTCCCGTCTTCATGGATGAGCCGCACCGGCGTCCCGCAGCGGATTGGTTCTCACCCGGGTCGCACCCGGGTAGCGCCCGGTCTGGGCCTGGGCCTGGCCTGGACCTCGCCAGGGCCGGCTCGTGCCGATCCGCGCAATGGGCGGGGAACGAAGCTTGCTATCCGCTGGAATATCAAGCCGCGACGCGGAGTTTCGGAGCCTGTTGCCCAAGCCCCGCGCGCATCTCGCTCACCCGCTACGACGCTGGAGTCCATGCATGCAAACCTTCATCCTGCGGCCCCTCACGCTGCTCGTCATCTCACTGCTCCTGTTCGGCCCCATAGCCTACATGACCGGCCTGCATTCCGTCCTGTCCGGCTTCAACCTGCGCAATTACGTACTGCTCATGGCCGTGTACGCGCTCATGAGCGTGGTCGCGGCCCTGGTGCGCAAGGTGCGCCCGCTGCGGCGCAACGAGCACGCGAGCTTCGTGCTGGTCGAGGTGTCGAGCTTCTTCGTCAGCTCCATCCACATCGTGACCTTCCTGCTGGCCTTCAACCTGTGGACGAACTACCGGGCGCTCGCCCGTGTCCACGAGTTCTCGACCGTGACCGTGCAGCAGCACGGACGTAACGCCGTGGCCCTGCTCCTGTTCTATGTGGCGCTGGTGGCCCTGGCCAAGCTCGTGGAGATCGCGCGCAAGAAGACCTGCTGACGTTTCACCCGCGGGCGGGCAACCGCTTGCGGGGCTGGCGCGGAAAGGCGGGCGCTCGGGCTGCGCCCGCCTCCGGGAAAGAACGCGCCCGGGGAATCAGACCAGGTGCAGCGGGTCGTCCTCGGCCAGAGTGCGGCGCGTGAAGCGCACCAGGGCCGTACCGCCGCGTTCCTCCACGACCATGCTCCAGGCCCTGCTTTCGCCCAGGGCGCTGACCAGAGGCAGAATGGCCTCGGCCGGTATCAGAAATTCCGCACTCCCGCTGGCCGTGGCGTTCAAATCCTGCTGTATCTGCGGCACCAGCCCGCAGGTCCTGCCGCTATAGTCCTTCATGCATGCTTCTCCTTTCGGCCAGGCCATACCCGTACGAAAACAGACGCGCAAGCGGGCTTCGGCGGAAAAGCCGTTTCCGCTTCCGGCGTCGGCAAAAAATGCGGCCAAGGGCATGTACCTCGGGTCCAAATCTGGTATGTACGTCAAAGGGAGTGAAAAGCAGGCGAGAAGGATGTCATGCGAGCAAGCATACAGATATATAGTCGGAACATGATCCAGAACGAGATGCTGGCGAACAGCATTTCGAGCGTGACCGGATTGCCCTGCGAGTGCATCGATGCGTTGTCCCCCGCGCAATGCCGCGCGGAGTCGGGGCGCCGCGTGGTGCTCATCGACTGGCAGCAACTCGAGGACGAATCCGGCTGGGACGCCATCGGCCGATTCATCGGGGAGCCCATGGGGATCACGGACGCCGTGCTCTTCAACGTGCCCGCCGGGCTGGATATCGAGCGCAAGGCCCTTGACCGCGGCGTGCGGGGCATATTCCGCCAGAATCAGCCGCTCAAGCTGCTCATGCGCGGCATTGCGGCCGTGCTGGAAGGCGAGCTGTGGTATTCCCGCCGGGTCATATCCGAGCGCCTGCGTCAAAGCCCGCCCAAGCAGGCCGCCCCCAAGGCGGACGGCCCGGGCAAGGAGTCGCTCAGCGCCCGCGAGCGCGAGGTGCTCCTGCTCATCGCCCAGGGCCTCTCCAACGAGGAGGTGGGCAACAAGCTGTGCATCAGCCTGAGCACGGTGAAGAAGCACCTCTGCAACATCTACGCGAAGCTCAAGATAGCCAACCGCATCCAGGCTGCCTTCTGGGCCGTTCAGAACCTCAAGAACTAGGGCATTCGCCTTTGAAAAAGCCCGGCAAGCCCTGCGTCGGCTTGGCTTGCCGCCGCGCGTAGGCGCAGGCGCATAATACTTGCGCCGTAAACGCCGGAGCGGGCGTCTTTAAAGCAATCTGTAGTAAGGCGCCTTTGCAATTCAGCCGAGAGATGGCGCCGCCCTCTCTCGGACTCTCTCCCGCCAGGGAGCGGCGCTCCCTGGACCCCTCGTTTTATCAGTTCCCTTGCAACCTGCCGCAGCCATGAGCCAGGCCGTGCGTTCACGCAGGGCTCGGCTCAAGTCCTGTCGCAAGCCGCCGCTGGGCGTACTCCGGCGACGTCGGCGATTCGTCTCGCGGACGGCCCGTCCATCGCGGCCGACAGGGCCGTCGGTACACCATGGGCCACGACATGGGCATGAGCGGAAATCCTTCCCTTGGCCCATTGCGGGCGCAAGCCCGAGCGACATACGGGTAACGCTGCGGGGAGGGGGACTTCAAACGAGGTGCGACACATGCTGGAACGGAGATCGGAATTGCGCTTTCGGCTCAAGCTTGAGGCCAGGGTGGAGGAAGCTCATGGGGCGGATACGGCGGATGCGAAGGTCCTGCGCACGCGGGATGTATCCTCCGCGGGCGTCTTTCTGCATGGGCAGGATCAGGTGCTGAACGGGTCTGTCTATTCCCGGGGGGATCTACTGCTGGTCCAGATATACCTGCCCGCCTTCCGTCCACGGGAAGGCCGGATCATGAGCGTGGTCCGCGCCGAGGGGCGCGTGGTGCGCCTGGAGCCGCAAGGTCTGGCCATCCGTTTTCGCCGGGAGGGGCGCATCGAGCCCCTGGGCGTGTGATGCGGCGGCGCAAGCCCTGCGCTGGCGAGGTCAAGCCGCAATGGTTCCAAAGTTCCATGCAGGAAGGACAAAAGCAATCCTTCGGCCAATTGTAAAGAGAGACCGTCGAAACGTATACACGAGTCAACGATCACGCAGGAACCGGCGGGGCCGGCGAAGATGGTCGCAAGGGGGGAGTCGGGCGATGAACAGGCAAGGCAGGACATACGCGGGAACGAGACTGCGCAGTGTTCTGGTCAAGAGCGCGGCGGCGCTGGCGGCCTTGACCCTTGGTTCATCGCTCGGGATTGCCGGCACGGCTTCGGCCGAAGTTCTCGCGGACAGCCCGGGCAGGCAGGCCTTGGCCGGGATATCCCTGTCCGAACTCGAACGGCTCGACAGGTACAACCCGCAGGAGTTCACGGCCATGCAGAAGGCCCTGCCCGAAGGGCGGGCGGCAAGCGGCAACGTGCTCATGGCGACCCAGATAGGCCGGTACAACAAGCTCGAATCTTACAGCACCAGCTATCAGGGCAAGGGCAACACGACCGTGGCCCTGCAGAAGGGCAAATCCAACTGGGCCAAGCTGCGGCAGACAGGCTCCGGCAATCTCCTGGAGCTCGTGCAGCAGGGCAACGGCAACCGGGCAGACCTGCAGCAGACCGGCGAGGACATGTATCTCGGATTGATCCAGCAGGGCAACGGCAACCGGTATACCTACCGCCAGACCGCGTCATCTCCCGACGCCGGCTGGTACAAGGTCTACCAGAGGGGCGGGACCGAGGTCACCGTGACCAGGACCAACATATACACGCAATGAACGGGCGGTATCGGATGGAAACGGACCGCGCCCGAGGGAAGGCTCGCCTTCCAAGCGCGCTCAGGCAAAGGCCGTAACCATATATTTGGTGGGGGTAAGGTCTCTAGCATCATCAACTCCGGCATGAACCCGGGATAAATGCCGGACCATCGGAACAAGGCAAGCAGGACGAGCAACGCAAAAACGGAAATGAAAGCGAATCAGGAGCAACGACAATGAAAAAGCTGATGAGCATCTCCCTGGCCATGGTCATGACCCTGTCCCTGTCCGCCGCCGCTTATGCTTGGACCTACAACATGAGCAACGAGCTGAACATCGAGCAGGACGGCGCCTTCAACAGCGCTATCGTCAAGCAGGACCTCGTTTCCTACGGTTTCGGCTTCCATCAGGGCTACGCCTCCAACGAAGCCAACATCAAGCAGTCCGGCCTGCTGAACACCGCCAAGGTTGAGCAGAAGGCCTCCAAGGGCGTGACCAACGAAGCCAACATCAGGCAGTGCGGCTTCGCCAACTCCGTCTACGCCAGCCAGAAGTAAGTAAGCCAAAGGGTCGCGGGCGACCGCGTTCCTTTCGAGCTGACGGCGAGCCCCGCCGGGAGAAATCCCGGCGGGGCTTTGCTCTTGGGTTGTCCGGGCGCATCGCCGCCGGCTCCCTCTCCGGAAAAGCCGCTCGCGCCGGCAATCTCCTGCCTCGCGGACGCGATCACGCTCCCATCCGATGCAACGGCTGGAGCATTTGGGCGCGAAAGTCGGGCAATTGCCTGATTCATGGGGCCCTGTGCATTTTGTGTATCTTCATCAGCGTAAGTGAATCATCCTGCAAACATATCGGTGGCATGAGGCTGGCCTGCCCGTCATGGCATTTCCTGGTAAAACATCCTGCGTCGTGCTAGCGTTGGAACTGAAAACCTGCCCGATCCTGCTAATCGGGAGCTGCAAGATGAACAACGCGAGCGCTCGAATTCCAGACGGATTGTCTCCCAACACAGTGGGAGAATCCATGTCCGGCATACGCGCAGATGCCTCTGCCTTGGCCGCGCTAGTGGACGGCATGGTCGAGGCGGTTTGGATGGCCGACAAACACGGCAAGCTCGTCCTGCTCAACAAGGCCGCAGTCAGCGACATGGAGCGGCTCGCGCCGGGAGTGCCGCACACTCTGGCCGAACTGCACCGCAGGCTGAACGTGCGTACGCTTGACGGCCGCAGGCTTCCCCTGGTGGAGCTGCCCATCACGCGGGCCCTGCGCGGAGAAGTCGAACGGAGCAAGGCCTTCCTGGTCACGGACCAGGCGAACCAGGAACACGTCTATGAAATCAGCGCAGCTCCGTTGCGGGGGCGGGATAACGAGGTCGTCGGCGCCCTGGCCGTGGCCCGGGACGTGACCAGCCTGCGCCGGACAGCGCGCTTTCTGGAACCGCAGGTGCGCTTCACCGAGGAGAACCCCAATCCGGTGCTGCGCGTGGGCGCGGACGGAGTACTCCAGTACGCCAACACGGCCAGCGGCATGCTTTTGGATGAGCTTCGCGCGAACCGGGGCGAAATGGTGCCGGAGCCGATGCTCGGGGCCATGCGGCGCTGCCTGGAGCATGGCGAATGCGACGAGTTGGAATGCACCGCGGACGGCCGGACCTATGTGTTCTCCCTGGCACCTGTGCGCGAGGCCGGCTACGCGAACTTCTACGGCCTGGACATCACGGGCCGCAAGCAGGCCGAGGAACGCCTGAACTTGCAGATGAAGCATCGCGAGGTGCTCCTGCGGGCCTCGCGGGACATGCTCTCGGAAACGAGTCGCGAAGACCTCCTGCGGCGCGTGCTCGACCTGGCCAGGGAGGTCGTGGGAGCCGACATGGCCCTGGCCGGGCATGAGCCGAAGGAAGGCCTGATCACAATCGACGTCTTTTCGCACGCGCAGGGTATCCCGCCTTGCAAAGCTCCCCGCGAGATCCCCGAAGGACGGGACAACATCATGGAGCGGCTTATGGAGCGGGGACGCTCCTCCATCCGCATGACCAGGGAAGAATGGGCAAAGTCCGCCTCGATGCGTGACCTGCCGGGCGGGCATCCGCAGCTGGCCGGGCTTTTGGGCGCGAGCATCGCCCACGACTCGCACAGCTTCTGCGGCTTCCTGCTCCTGTCGCGCAAGCGCGAGGGGGATTTCACGGCCGAGGACGAGGCCTTCCTTGGGCAGCTCGCGGCGCTCACCTCCCTGGGGCTTCGTCAGCTTTCGGCCAGGGCCGAGGCCGAGCAGCGGGCAAGCCAGCTCGACGCGGCCATCGAGGCCATGGCCGAAGGGCTCGTGATTTTCGGACCGGATCGCTCGATCTTGCGCATCAACTCGGCCGCCAAACGGCTGCTCGGCACCATTGACGAGGACGACAAGCTGTCCTTCCCCGAGCGCTTGGCCAAGTGCAAGGTCAGGCGGCTCGCCGGCGAAATCGACCTGGAGGACTTGCCGGTGGCCAGGGCCCTGCGCGGCGAAGCCCTGCGCGACGACGAATTCCTCGTCGAGCCCGAGCCCGGCAGACAGTTGCACCTCGTTGTCAGCGCCTCGCCCATCCGTACCAGGCAGGGCGAGGTCACCGGAGCCGTGGCGGTTTTCCAGGACATCACCGAGCGCAAGAGCCTGGAGCAAGAGCGCGAAAAACTCATTGCGGCCCTGCAGACGGAACGGGCCCGGCTCAAGGCGCTCATCGACAACGCCCTGGTGGGCATCGTGCTCCTGGACAAGAAGGCCCGCCTGGTCATGGCCAACCCCGCGGCCGAAGCCATCCTGGGACTGCCCCTGACACCAGGCATGCGCCATTTTGCCCTGGAATCTCTCGGTTTCCGCCAGCCGGACGGCGAGCCTCTGCCCATCCGCTCGCTGCCTGTCGTGCGCGCCGCGCTGGGCGGGGAAGTGCACAGGTCCGTGGAGTTGTCCGCGGACAGGCCCGGCGAAAGCGGAAGCAGGGGCAGGATCCACCTTCTTGCCAGCGCCATGCCGGTGCGCAACCGCCAGGGCAAGCTCAGGGGCGCGGTGGGCGTTTTCGAGGACATCACCGAACGCAAGCGCGCCGAGGAGGCCCTGCGCGAGAGCGAGGAGATGTTCCACAAGGCCTTCACCCTGAGCCCGGAGATGCTGACGATCACGAGCCTGGAGGACGGCAGCTACCTGGACGTGAACGAGGCCTTCACGCGCATTTTCGGCTATACCAGGGACGAGGTCATGGGCAGACGGTCCCAGGATATCGGCCACTGGCCCACTCCCCAGCACAGGGCGCGCTTCGTGCGCAAGCTTCTGCGGGAAGGGCGCGTCCAGAACATGGAGGCGGATTTCCAAACCAGGGACGGCCGCCCGTGCACGCTGCTGCTCTCGGCGGACGTGGTGCGCATCGGCGGCAAGCCGTGCCTGCTGACCGTGGGCGCCGACATCACCGAACGCACCCGCATGGAAGGCGAGCTGCGCCGGGCCAAGGAGCAGGCCGAGACGGCAAACCGGGCCAAGAGCGACTTCCTGGCCAACATGAGCCACGAGATCCGCACGCCGATGAACGGCATCATGGGCATGATCGAGCTGAGCCTCATGCAGAAGCTGCCCGCGCGAGTGCGCGAGTACCTGTTCATGGCCAAGAAGTCCGCCGACCACCTGCTGTCCATAATCGGCGACATCCTGGATCTGTCCAAGATTGAGGCCGGCCGCATGGAGTTGACCGAGGACGTCATCGACGTGCGCGACCTGGTGGAAGGCACGGTGCGTCCCCTGGCCCTCACGGCGGCCGAAAAGGGATTGAAGCTCCTGCACGCCGTGGACGCGGACATCCCTCCCGCCCTGTGCGGCGATGCGGTGCGCCTGCGCCAGGTGTTGGCGAACCTGCTCAGCAACGCGGTGAAGTTCACGCACAAGGGCCGGGTGCTGGTCAATGTGGAGAAGACCGGCCACGACCTGTCCAAGGACGAGGTAAGTCTGCTCTTTTCGGTCGGCGACACGGGCATCGGCATCCCGCAAGAGAAGTTGTCACTCATTTTCGAGAGTTTCTCCCAGGCCGAGGAAGCCACCCATGCCCGCTACGGCGGCACGGGGCTCGGTTTGGCCATATCCAAGCGGCTGGTGGAGATGATGGGCGGCGAGGTCGGCGTGGAGAGCATCGTGGGCAAGGGCTCACGCTTTTTCTTCACGGTACGGCTGCGCACGGCCGAAGCCAAACCCGAAGCCGAGCAGGCCGAAGTCCCGGAAGGCGGACCGGCGATCCGGCGGTTGCGCGTCCTGCTGGCCGAGGACAACGAGATCAACCGCATTCTTGCCACGGAGCTGCTGCACGAGCTGGGGCACGAGGTCACGGCGGTGGAGAACGGCCGGCTGGCCCTGGATAGCCTGGGTCGCGAGCATTTCGACCTGGTGCTCATGGATGTGCAGATGCCCGAGATGAGCGGCCTGGAGGCCGTGCGGCGCATCCGCGAAAATCCCCCGCCGGGCGTGGATCCGGGCCAGCCAGTGGTGGCGCTCACTGCCTACGCCCTGGAGGGCGACCGCGAGCGCTTCCTTGCCGCGGGCATGGACGGCTATCTGTCCAAGCCCATCCGGGCGAATGACCTGCGGCGCACCCTGGCGGAACTCTTTCCCCAGGAGAACGGCCCGGCAGCTCCTCAGGCAGGATGATCAGCAGTTCGGCCGCTCAAGCCGCATGTCCGGGGAAACCGAGGCACGGTCCGGTCTACTCCCTCGCCGGCGCTGGAGCCTTCGAGAGCCGAGCGAAGCCGCTCCGCCAGTCGCGGTCCGCGTTATTTCCTCATGGTCTTGAGCGGTACCGATTCCGCGAGGCGTACTCGCACCAAGGCATTTGCCTTGTTCTCCAACTGGTAGAAGCGAATCAACTTGTCGGGCGGCAAAATCGAGCTGAATATTTCCAGATTGTTCTGCTTGATCT
>JAEYOJ010000092.1 GCA_023411815.1 Pseudomonadota bacterium
CACGTGCTCTACCACCAGGACGGGGACTGCGACGAGAAGTCGCTCCTGCTCGCGTACATTCTTCGTGACCTGGGGTACGGCGTCGCGCTCTTCGAATTCGAGCAGGAGAGCCATATGGCCGTGGGCATCAGGGCTCCCGACCAGTACTGCTACCGGGACACGGGGTACGCGTTCATCGAGACCACGGTGCCGGCCATTCCGACCGATGCCGGAGGTGAATACGGGGATGCCGGGAAGAAACTGACGTCGAACCCGAAAGTCTTCGTCATAGCCGAAGGAGATTCCTTCGAGAGCATCTGGCGCGAGCACGCCGATGCCGTCGAGTGGAACAGGATACGGGGCATGGGCCCCAAACTCGACTCATACAACTACGGGCGTTACCGGAATTTAGCGCAGACATACGGGATGCCATACGGCGGATAGAAGCCGATTGTCCGGTGCAGCACGGAGGACGCATCCCTCCGGCTCACCGGCAGCCCTGGTGAGGCGGACCTCCAAAGGCGAGACCGCTCTTTCGGACACGCACGGCGTGCTTCTGATGGTTGCGGTCACCGTCATTCTCGCCGCGATTCTTCTGCTGATACTGCTTTCGATGCTCCCCGCCGGTTCGTGGGTCGAACCGCAGCCGCCGATCATCATCACCGAGATCTCCCACGTCAGCACAGGTACCGGAACGCTGACCTATGCAAGCAGGGTCACCCTCAAGAACAACGGGAGCACGGTATACGAGAACGATTGCCTGAGGGCGGTCTTCTACGTGAATGGTTACAGGGCCTGCATCGTCCATACCTTAAACGGTCATCTTCTCATTCCGTCGCACCACTACGGGGTAAAGACCCTCAGCGGCGAGGGGTGCCGCACCCCTTTCTGGAACCCGGGCGAGACGATGACGGCGGATCTCTCCGACGGAACCTTCTACCCGGGCGCAGAGGTCACTCTGCAGGTAGTTGATAAACGCAGCGGGAGGATAATCTCGAAACACACGATGAGGGCATGAGATACGTCGTTCCCGAAGACCATGTTTTTGTATCGGAACGCTTCTAAAGACTGTTATGTTCAAATCAATTCTCGTGGCGGTCGACGGATCGGAGATCGGGCACCGGGCGCTCGAAGAGGCCCTGGCCGTCGGCAGCGCCATGGGGACCTCCGTGCATGCCATACATGTCGTCCAGACCGCCACGTATCCCTCGCTGACCCCGAACGAACTCGAACCCCCCGCTATCGCCCAGCAGGCGCTTCTCGATGCGCTCGACCGGGAGGCCGACGAGATCCTCGCCGATGCGGAGCAAAGGGCTGCCGCCGCCGGTGTCCCGCTCACCGCCCACAAGCGCTGGGGGCACCCGGGAGCGGAGATCATGGCGCTGGCACGGGAACTCGGTGCCGACCTGACCGTGGTCGGGTCGCACGGCAAGGGCCGGCTCGGCCGCTTCTTTCTCGGGAGCACCAGTTCCTACGTCGTCGACCATGCGGCGTCAACGGTCATGGTCGTCAGGGGCGAATCCGACGCATCCTGACGACCGGACGACGCCGCGGGCGATAAGCCGCGCGACCCGGATGGGTTCAGGCACCCTTCCTTCGTACGTGAAGTCGTTGCAGAGCCTTGCGGCGTCTTCCGAAGAGATGCCGTATGAGCGGAGAAAAAGCGTATACCCCGAACGGAGCCGGACGGGAAGCCGGTCGCCGAGCTTCCGGTATGCCGCAAGCCTCTCGTCGTCGCCCGGGAAGTGGCGGCGGATCTCCTCGTCGAGCCCCTCCGACTCCTCATAGGTGGCGACGATGACGGGAAGACCGGTCGCGGCGTGCACCGCCGCCGGGTCGATGATGTTGTACCAGGCGATGACGCTCCCGCCGATCATCAGGAGGTTGATGTCCCGTCGGGCGAGACGGGTGAAGAGCCGGACGACCGCATCGGTGGCATCCGATCCGCCGACGGTCACCCGGGCGAAGGCCGCTCCGTCGATCCGGAGGTCCTTTCGCATGACGACGCCGGCAAGGGTGGACTCCTCCCGCCCCGAATAACTCTCGGCGATACCGAGAGCACGGAGCCCCGATTTGGCTACGTGCATGCGAAGTCCTTATGTTGCTCAATCGGATATAGTACATCAATGAACGTCGAGCACGATGAGGTCTGTATCTTCATCCCAACGTTAAACGAGGCCCCGACGATCGGCGAGCTGGTCGAAGGTTTCCGACAGCGCGGTTTTCCCCACGTCCTCGTCATGGACGGGAACAGCACCGATAACACACCCGATATCGCGCGGGCCGCGGGAGCGGTTGTCCGGAGCCAGACGGGGAAGGGAAAGGGCAACGCCATCATCGAGGCCGTGGATATCATCGACAAGCCCTACGTGCTCATGCTCGACGGCGACGGCACCTACTCGCCGGACGACGCGGAGAAGATGCTCGAACCCCTCGGCCGGGGATTCGATCACGTCATCGGCGATCGCCTCGCCAATCCCGAAAATGGAGCGTTCACGCGGTTGAACCTCCTCGGCAACCAGCTCCTCAACGTGATGTTTCGGATAGCGCACGGGAAGGACCTCAGCGATATCCTCTCCGGCTACCGCGCCTTTACTCTCCAGTCGATCCGGCAGATGACTCTCAAGGAGGCGGGGTTCGAGATCGAGACGGAGATGGCGGTCGAGGCGGTGAGGAACGGGCAGCAGGTCACGGTCGTCCCGGTCCGGTACCTGGCAAGGCCCGGCACCGTCACGAAACTGAACCCGTTCCAGGACGGTCTCAGGATCTTCTCGACGATATACCGGCTCGCGAAGATGAACAACCCGATCTT
>JAEYOJ010000137.1 GCA_023411815.1 Pseudomonadota bacterium
GCACCGGACTCCGTGCGTCGGCTCGTCTGCTCCCATCGCCCCCATGACCTCCCGCGGGGAGGCGATGCGATATGACTCCCGGAGAAGGGTGTAGCGGGGCATCCGGTCGAGTTCCTCGGCAATCGACCACTCCGACGCGATCTCGCAGAGGAGGGCCGCGGCGTAGACCCCGTCCGGGCAGTAGGAGTGCTCGGGGAAGATCCAGCTTCCCGATGCTTCGCCGCCGAAGTCTCCCCAGGAAAGGAGTTCTTCGGAGACGAAACTGTCGCCGACCGGCGTGCGGCGGACTTCCGCGACCTCCTCGATCGCCATCGAGGCGTCCACGGTAGTGACGACGCGCTTGCGGTCGAGATACTTTGCAAAGAGCATGAGGAGGTGGTCTCCGTCGATATAGCGGCCGCGCTCGTCGAACGCCATCATCCGGTCGGCGTCGCCGTCGTGGATCACCGCGCACGCGGCGTCCCGCTGCCGGACGATCTCGCCGATGTAGGGGAGGTTTGCCTCGAGCGGTTCCGACGGCCGGGCGAACCTTCCCATGACGTTGCAGTTCAGGCCGATCACGGTTGCCCCGGCCGCGGTGAGGAGGTCCGGGGTGATGACGCTTCCGGCACCGTTGCCGCAGTCGAGCACGGCCGTGATGGGGCGCGAGAGGCTGACCTTATCGAGGATCGCCTCCCGGTGTGCGTCAACCGCGTCTATCGGCCGGACGTGCCCCTGGTTGTCCCAGGTTCTCCAGTGTGTGCCCGTGACTCCGTCCTCGATCGCCGCCTGCTGCCGGAGGGTGAACGACGACCCGTCCGGGTTGAGGAGTTTGACCCCGTTGTAGGACTCGGGGTTATGGGAGGCGGTGATCATGCATCCCGCGTCCGTGTTCCGCGTAGCGTGCGCGACCGTCGGCGTGGGCGCGATGCCGCAGGAATAAACGCTTGCACCGGACGAGAGCATCCCGGAGACGACGCAGTGCTCAAGCAGTTCGCTGGTCGTGCGGGTGTCCCGGCCGACGGCGATCCCCGGGGCTCCGGCTGCGATCGCCGCTCCGACGCGGAGCGCGAGGTCGACGAGGCCGGGGCCGAACTCCTGCCGGATGCCGGAAGAGCCGAAAAGCATACTCCTGTATAATCCTTTCTTTCCTAAAAAAAGGTATTCATCGTCCGTAGGGGCACCAGTGCTCGAGATTGATAAGTCCGCTGACCCCGGCGGCCGAGGGTCCGAGGAATATCATCCGTTTCTTCTCCCGGTACTCGTCGATGCAGGCGACCCCCGCATCGCTCGCCATGCCGTCCCCGCCGACCAGGAGGATGTCGGCCGCCTCCGGTGCGCCGACGATCTGTTTCTGAAGCGCCCGCTCGAGCACCGGCATCGGGCCGACGAGATAGATCTTCTTTCCCGCGACCTCGCGGGAGAGTTCCGCAAGGCAGGGGGCGTAGCAGTCGGGGGTGCAGGGCCGGAGTCTCCGCGCCAGGCAGAGGAACGCCGAGACGGTGTTGACGATCGCGCCCGCCGCGCCCCGCTGCTTCTGATTCGTGAGCGGCGCACCGAACATAAAGGAGATCCGGGTGTTCGCCCGGACCGGCTCGCTCGTGACGAACTGCCCGCTCCGCCCGCCGAAGCGTCCTTCCAGAGTGACGCCTTTGGGGTACTGACAGGCATCCGCGTCGTGGTTCACGGTGAGCGTTACGATCCCGTCCTCGCACCCGCTGTCCGCGAGGACTGTTTCCAGTCTCTCGATTGCATCGTGCCAGAAACTCATGATTTTTCCTCCGTATCCGATAAAATTGCCCGCACGGGCGACCCGTCGCCACCTTTGAGCCGCATCGGAAGCGCCGTCATGAAGTAGTCCCCTTCCGGCACGGCAGAGAGATCGAGCAGTTCGAGGATGACCAGCCCGCTCCCGAGCAGCCGGCGGTGGACGGAACCGTCGCAGTTATATGACTCGATCGACGGAGCGTCGGTCCCGAGGCAGGTTATCCCGGCCCCGACGATCATCTCCGCCGCTTCGGGGGAGAGTGACGGGTACCCGGGATCGAACTCCCGCCGCCCCGAGAACCAGGTCTTTACGAGGATCGTTCCCGTGCCGTCGAGGCGGCCGGCAAGATGGCCGGGTTCGATGACCTCCCTTACGTCGCTGCAGTCGAGCACCCGTGCGGGCCCCATCAGCACCGCGGGCGGGATCTCGTCGACCGTCATTCCTCCTTCGATGTAATGCGACGGGGCGTCGATGTGCGTTCCGGTATGGCTCCCGATGGTCATCTCGGTCACGCGATACTGCCCGTTGTCGATCTCGCGGAACCGGGGTCGGACGTCACCCGGGTAGAGGATGCCGTCTTCGGAGAGGGCCCGGGTGATGTCGTAGACCGTCACGGGGACACCTCTCCCTGCCACCCGAACTGCCCGATCAGCGGCACGAAGCAGACGCCGCCGAGCGGGATCGTCTCCACTCTCCCCTCACGTTTGATGAGTTTGACGAGATCCTGGCATTCCCGCGGCCCGACGGGGGCGACCAGCCGCCCTCCCTTGCCAAGCTGGTCGATCAG
>JAEYOJ010000053.1 GCA_023411815.1 Pseudomonadota bacterium
AAGAGTTCTTCGCTCTCCCTGTGTTCCTTGATCTCCTTCTGGAGGGACGCGTTGGCCTGGGCGAGTTCGCCTGTCCGGCGGGCTACGGTCTCCTCCAGTCCGTCGTGTGCGGCCTGGAGCATGGCGCGCGTACGGCGCTGTTCCTCTATGATGGCGGAGAGGAACAAAAGCGGCAGAAACACGCAGACGATATAGATTTGCAGACCGAAGACGTTCTGTGCCGGATATGGCGCATTGAAAGGCCCGGAGCCGTCCACCGCGAAATAGATGGCCAGGATGGAAACGAGCGCCGTAGCCGTGGAGGTACCCCAGACGCCCATGCGCAGGGCGATCCACAGCAGGACAGGCAAGGGCAGGAACAGGAAGGGAACGCCCCCGATTCCTTCGCCGCCCGGACCGTCGAAGGCGAGCCAGGACACGGACGCGAGCAGAGTCATGGTCAAGGCGAACTCGGCCGCGCGGGCGGGCGTCAGCGTGCGTTCGCTCCCGGCCAAGCCGATCCAGGACAGGAGCGCCGGTGTGACGATCAGTTGCGCCAGGGCGTCGCCCATGAAGAAGCGCGCCCAGTTGGTCTGGAACGTACCGCCCAGGCCGAGCGTCGCCGTGGCGGCCCCCAGCGGTGATGCGACCAGCGGAGCCACGGCGACCGCGCACAGTATGTACAGGGCGACGTAGCGCTGGTTCTCGAAACGGAAGGGCAGGCTGGTGAACCGGCGCAGCAGCAGCGCGGCGGTGAGGACCTCTACGATGTTGGCCAGGGCGAATCCGAGCGCGGTGGCCGGTCCGATCCCGGCCAGGGCGTCCGTGGCCATCTCCGCCGGGAGCACGACGGCCAGGTAGGGCCACCAGTCGCGAGGCTTGGTAAGGAGCAGGGCGGTGAGGACCACGGCGTTGGGCGGCCAGAAGGTCGCGATGTGGTCGGGCTGGAAGCTCAGGGCGGTGCCGAGCAGGCCGCCCAGAAAGTAGCCGACTCCAACGAGCAGGGCCGAGAACACGGTCTTGCGGCGCAGTGTCTGCATATTTGGCATGAAAGCGGCATGGCGCCGCACGTCAGAGATTATTCGATTAGCAAACCTAATGCACGGCGCATGGCTTGGCTAGAAGAAAAATGACGACCTGTGTGTCGTTATCGTTACAGGCGGCTGGCTTCCGCGCTCGGCGGATTCGGCTCCGGCGGATGGTTAGGGGCTTCCATTAGGATTGGACTCCCCTTGGCAAATGCCGTAGAAGGTGTGGGTTCAGCGCCCCCGAGGGGGCCATTTTCCTATGGGAGACGCCGGATATGGATTGGTCCAAGATGTTCACCTCGCGGGTGGTTGTCTTCGGTTGCGGCAACACCCTGATCGGCGACGACGCGGCCGGGCCGCGCGTCATCGAGCTCCTGGAACAGGATACGGACCTCGGGGAAGACGTGGCCCTGCTCGATGCGGGCACGACCATACGCTCGATGCTCTTCGATCTCATCAACATTGACCCCAAGCCTCAACGGATTATCATTGTCGACGCCACCACGGCCCACGGCCGCCAGCCCGGGGAGATCTTCGAGATCGACGTGGATCACATGGATCCCAAGAAGATCAATGACTTCTCCCTGCACATGTTCCCCACCGTGAACCTGCTCAAGGAGCTCACGCTGAACACGGACATCGAGGTGAAGATCGTGGTGGTCCAGACCGGCTATATCCCCGAAGTCTTCGACGAGCGCATGAGCCCCGAGGTGAGCGCGGCCATCCCGCGCATCGCGTCGCGGGTCAAGGAGCTGTGCCTGGAGCAGGCCAAAAGCTAAAAGTCCCGCCCGATCTCCGGGTGCGAGGCATATGAAGAACATTCGCAATTTCAGCATCATCGCGCATATCGACCACGGCAAGTCCACGCTGGCCGACCGCATCCTGGACATCACCGGCCTGGTCAGCGCGCGCGAGCGGCGCGAGCAGTTCCTGGACAAGCTCGAGCTGGAGCGCGAGCGCGGCATCACCATCAAGGCCCAGTCCGTGCGCATCCCCTACAAGGCCGCGGACGGCAAGGACTACATCCTCAACCTCATCGACACTCCCGGCCACGTGGACTTCAGCTACGAGGTCTCGCGCAGCCTGTCCGCCTGCGAGGGCGCGCTGCTCGTGGTGGACGCCACCCAGGGCGTGGAAGCCCAGACCCTGGCCAACGTCTACCTGGCCCTGGACCACAACCTGGAGATCATCCCGGTCCTGAACAAGATCGACCTGCCCAGCTCGGACGTGCCGCGCATCAAGCAGGAGATCGAGGAGATCATCGGGCTGGACTGCAACAACGCCCTGGAGGTCAGCGCCAAGACCGGCCAGAACGTCGAGCAGGTCCTGGAGCGTATCGTGGAACTGGTGCCGCCGCCCAAGGGCGACGACAACGCTCCGCTCAAGGCGCTCATCTTCGATTCCTGGTACGACTCCTACCAGGGCGTGGTCGTGCTCTTCCGCATCCTGGAGGGTTCCATCCGCCAGGGGCAGAAGGTCATGATGTTCTCCAACAAGCGTTCCTTCGAGGTGCAGAGCCTGGGCGTGTTCTCGCCCGAGGCCGTGGCCGTCAAGAACCTGGGCGCGGGCGAGGTGGGTTTCATGACCGCCTCCATCAAGGAGCTGACCGACGCGCGCGTGGGCGACACCATCACCACGCCGGACAAGCCCACGCCCGAGCCCTTCCCTGGCTTCAAGAAGATCAAGCCCATGGTCTTCTGCGGCCTGTACCCGACCGAGCCGGCCGAGTACGAGCTGCTCAAGGCGGCCCTGGAAAAACTCCAGCTCAACGACGCGGCCTTCACCTTCGAGCCCGAGACCTCCCAGGCCCTGGGTTTCGGCTTCCGCTGCGGCTTCCTGGGGCTTCTGCACATGGAGATCATCCAGGAGCGCCTGGAGCGGGAGTTCGAGGCCAGCCTCATCGCCACGGCACCCTCGGTGGTCTACAAGCTCGAAACGGTCAAGGGCGAGGAGCTTTACATCGACAACCCGAGCAAGCTTCCCGACCCGACCAAGATCAAGACCTTCTACGAGCCCTACGTGCGCATGGAGATCCATGTGCCGGGCGACTACGTGGGCGGCGTGTTCAAACTCTGCGAGGAGAAGCGCGGCATCCAGAAGGACATGAGATACCTGTCCACCAACAGGGTCATCATCACCTACGAGCTGCCCTTCGCCGAGATCGTCTTCGACTTCTTCGACAAGCTCAAGTCGCTGACGCGCGGCTACGCCTCCATGGACTACGAGGTCATCGACTACCGGCCCTCGGACATGGTCAAGCTGGACATCCTCATCAACAGCGACCCGGTTGACGCCATGTCCACCATCGTACACAGAGAGAACTCCGCCCGCATCGGACGGCAGCTGGCCCTGCGCCTCAAGCGCGCCATCCCGCGCCAGCTGTTCGAGATCGTCATCCAGGCGGCCATCGGCAACAAGATCATTGCCAGGGAACGCAACGCGCCCATGCGCAAGAACGTCACCGCCAAGTGCTACGGCGGCGACATAAGCCGCAAGCGCAAACTCCTGGAGAAGCAGAAGGAAGGCAAGCGACGCATGAAGAAGATGGGGAACGTGGAAATTCCCCAGGAAGCGTTCCTTGCCGCCCTGAAGGCCGACGAGGAGTAACCCCCCATTCGCGCGTCGCTCCCATCGGCAGCGCGTCGCGCCGCACAAGCGAGAAAGGACAACCAATGAATCCCAGAGCCAAGGTTTTCAAGGAATACGTCGAAGCGCTCATCATCGCCCTGATACTGGCCTTCTTCATCCGCACCTTCGTCGTGCAGGCCTTCAAAATCCCATCGGGCTCCATGCTCGACACCCTGCTCATCGGCGACCACCTGCTGGTCAACAAGTTCAAGTACGGCGTGCGCCTGCCCTTCACTGACATGACCGTCCTGCCTCTGTCCGATCCCAAGTTCCAGGACATCATCGTCTTCGAGTACCCGCAGGACCCGTCCAAGGACTTCATCAAGCGCGTCATCGGCCTGCCCGGCGACACCATCGAGATCCGCGACAAGGTCGTCTACCGCAACGGCCAGAAGCTCGACGAGCCCTACGTGCAGCACACGGACCCGCGCTCGCTGCCCGGCCCGCGCGACAACATGCCGGAGATCACCGTGCCCGTCGGCAAGTACTTCGTCATGGGCGACAACCGCGACGAGTCCCTGGACTCCCGCTTCTGGGGCACTGTGGACCGCGGAGCCATCCTGGGCAAGGCCTGGGTCATCTACTGGTCCTGGGGCGGCATGAGCGACATCCGCTGGGGCCGCATCGGCAACGGCGTGAACTAGCCGAAGCCGGGAAGACTGAATTGAAGAGGCCGCCGCAAGGCGGCCTTTTTGTTTTCAAACGAGGCCATCTCGCACTTGAGTTCGAGTGGTTTCCGAAATCTACGCTAACCAAGCCAATCCTCTAGACCCTCCCCGCCGAGTATCGTATCTCATTGGTCCTGTAGACACGCCTCAAGATTCTACGAACCCGCAGCCAAGGCGGACCCGCATGCCCCACGGATTTTTCGAAGTCATCTCTACGGCCCGCTTTCGGGAGATACTGGCCTCCTTCCCCGCCCTCGCCGCCGAGCGCGTCGGACTCGCGGCGGCCCACGGCCGCATATTGGCCGAGGACGTCGCGGCGCGCGAGGACCTGCCCCCGGCGCACCGCTCGTCCATGGACGGCTACGCCGTGCGCGCGGCCGACACCTTCGGCGCGTCCGAGGGCAACCCGGCCTACCTGGAGAGCGCCGGAACCGTGCGCATCGACGCCGCGCCCGACTTCGCCATCCAGCCGGGCGAATGCGCGGCCATCACCACCGGCGGCATCCTGCCCGAGGGCGCCGACGCCGTGGTCATGGTCGAGCACACCCAGGAGCTGGGCGGCGGGACCATCGAGATACGCAAGTCACTGGCCCCGCACGACAACGTCATGCTGCGCGGCGAGGACGCCAGGGCGGGCGAGACGGCCCTGGGGCGCGGCACGCGCCTGCGCGCCCAGGAGATCGGCTTCCTGGCCGCCCTGGGCATCGACTCTGTTTTGGTGCACCGCAGGCCGCGCGCGGCCGTGCTGTCCACGGGCGACGAGCTGGTGGATATCAGCGCCACGCCGCGCCTGGGTCAGGTGCGCGACGTGAACACCGTGGCCGTCTGCGCCCTGGCGGCCGAGGCCGGGGCCGAGCCCGTGGCCATGCAGCGTGTGCCCGACCGGCTGGACACGATCGTGGAGGCCCTGCGGCGCGGCCTGGACGCATGCGACATGCTCTTCCTCTCGGGCGGCAGCTCCGTGGGCACGCGCGACCTGACCGTGGAGGCCATCGGCAAGCTCCCGGACAGCCGCGTGCTCGCGCACGGCGTGCAGGTCAGCCCGGGCAAGCCGACCATCTTGGCCAGCGTGGGCGGCAAGCCGGTCTGGGGCCTGCCCGGACAGGTCACCTCGGCCCAGGTGGTCATGCACGCCTTCGGCATGCCCTTCCTGCGCCACCTGGCCGGCGATGCGTCGGCCTTCGACCCCGCGCGCAGGCCCATGCGCCAGGCCGAGCTGGCCCGCAACGTGGCCTCCAAGGCCGGCCGCGAGGACTACCTGCGCGTGAGCCTGCAGCAGCGGCCCGGACAGCCGCCCCTGGCCCTGCCCAGGTTGGGCAAGTCCGGCCTGCTCAAGACCATGCTGCAGGCCGAAGGGCTCATCGTCATGGACGCCCGGCTGGAAGGCCTCAAGGCCGGCAGCCTGGTCGACGTCTGGCTGCTGTAACGAAGCCAAGAGCTGGGAGAGGGCGCCGCCCTCTCCCAGACCCTCACCCGCCAGGGAGCGAGGCCCCCTGGACCCCGTGTATTGGCTCGCTCGAATTCTTGGATGGGCAGCCCGTACAGCATATGGCGGGCTGCATCGGGCCGAGTCCGCGCGAGACGTCATCTGCAGAGCCCCAGTCCTTCCGAAACAGGCGGCGAGCCTTACCGTGACGCCCGAAATAGCTTCCGTCCGGTCGTCTTCGTGCTATCCTGGGAACTCCCGCTCAACCGACAACGGAGTAGGAGTTGCGCCATGCACAAGCTCATCTTTCCCATCACCGGCCTGGCCGTCATCTTGCTGCTCGCCCCGGCGGCCCAAGCCTACGACGCCTGGGCCTGGCTGAAGGCGCGCGTGGCAGGCCGGGAGGCTCCCGTCGTCGAGGCCCAGAGCCACCGCTTCCGTGTGGAGACCGTGGCTGACGGCCTGGAAGGCCCGTGGGCCATCTGTTTCGTGCCCGACGGGCGCATCCTGGTCACCGAGAAGCCGGGGCGCATCCGCGTCATCGACGCCAAGGGCGGACCGGCCAGGCATCTCTCGGGCGTGCCCAAGGTCAAGAGCGAAAACCAGGGTGGCCTGCTGGACATCGTGCTTCACCCGGACTTCGAGAAGAACCGCTGGGTCTACCTGAGCTACTCGGTTCAGACCGACGGCGGCGACATGACCCAGGTTTCGCGGCACAGGCTTGAGGGCGACAGGCTGACCGACATGCGCGTCATCTTCCGCAGCACGCCCGTGGACAACGACAAGAACAAGCACTACGGCAGCCGCCTCGCCTTCGGCCAGGACCGCAAGCTCTATGTGACCGTGGGCGAGCGGGGCGAGGGCGACCGGGCCCAGGACCTCATGCAGCTCAACGGCAAGACCCTGCGCCTCAACGACGACGGCGGCGTGCCCGAGGACAACCCCTTCGTGAACCGCAAGGACGCCAAGCCGGAAATTTTCAGCTACGGCAACCGCAACTCCCAGGGCATGGCCGTGCACCCGGTCAGCGGGCTCATCTTCCAGACCGAGCACGGCCCGTCCTGGAACGACGCTCCGGGCGGCGGCGACGAGGTGAACATCATCGAGGCGGGCAAGAACTACGGCTGGCCGGTCATTCATCATCGCGAGACAAAACCAGGCATGGAGTCGCCGATCCTGGAATACACTCCGGCCAACGCCCCTGCCGGGTGTACCTTCTACACCGGCCAGGCCTTCCCCACCTGGCGCAACGATTTCTTCTTCGCCACCCTGGTCGGCAAGAATCTCGTGCGGGTCAAGTTCGACGGCCGCAAACCCGTGGAGCAGGAATTCCTGCTGCAGGACCGCTTCGGGCGGCTGCGCGACGTGGAGGACGGGCCGGACGGCTACCTCTACGTGCTGACCTCGGAGACCGATGCCTACGGTTCCGGCAGCGAACGCGGCGACCTGCTCCTGCGGTTGGTGCCTGCCGGCAAGTGAACCGCCTCGGCAATGAAAGGCCGGCCCGAGGGCTGGCCTTGGCGCGGAGTGTGATTCGGGACAGGGTAGGGACCGAGCCGCTTCTCGCATGAATTGCGCGGCTCCAGGGGCGCGTCCGCTCCTGGCGGGGTTTCCAAGGGTCTATCCGGATAAAGGGCCTCCTTGGCCGCCGTAGGCACCTCCGACAAGTTCGCCATGAAACGGGAAAGCCCCGCCGGATGTACGTCCGGCGGGGCTTTCCGTTATCTGGTGTGAGGCTTTGCGCTGCGTGTTCGGCTAGGCCACGGCCGGCTCGCTCAGGATGGCCTTCAAATCCTCGTCCGGGGTGCTGATGGGCTTGATGTCGTAGTTCTGCACCAGGAAGTTGACCACGTTGGGCGTCAGGAAGGCCGGCAGCGTGGGTCCGAGGCGGATGTTCTTGATGCCCAGGTGCAGCAGGGTCAGCAGGATGGCCACGGCCTTCTGCTCGTACCAGGACAGGATCATGGATAGGGGCAGCTCGTTCACGCCCACGCCGAAGGCCTTGGACAGGGCCACGGCGATCTGGATAGCCGAGTAGGCGTCGTTGCACTGGCCGATGTCGAGCAGGCGCGGCAGGCCGCCGATGGTGCCCAGGTCCTTGTCGAAGAAGCGGAACTTGCCGCAGGCCAGCGTCAGGATGACCGTATCCTTGGGGGCCTTCTCCACGAACTCGGTGTAGTAGTTGCGGCCCGGCTTGGCGCCGTCGCAGCCGGCCACGAGGAAGAAGTGCTTGATGGCCCCGGTCTTGACCGCGTCGATGACCTTGTCGGCCACGCCGAGCACGGTGTTGCGGGCGAAGCCGACCATGACCGAGCCCTTGTCCAGCTCGTCCGTGAAGCCGGGCATCTCCTGGGCGCGGCGGATGACGGCCGAGAAGTCCTTGGCGCCGCTGGCGTCGGCCGGAACGCTCGGCACGCCGGGCCAGCCCACCAGGCCGGTGGTGAAGATGTTCTTCTCGTAGGTTCCTTGCGGCTTCTGGATGCAGTTCGTGGTCATGACGATGGGTCCGGGG
>JAEYOJ010000139.1 GCA_023411815.1 Pseudomonadota bacterium
GCCGGGTAGATAGTAAAGTAATGTTTAGGTAGATCAAGTACGCTTGATTGCTAATATACGTTACGCATCGAAGCGGCGGAAGAGGCCGGTTTCTGGATAAAAGAGTTAGTTATCCGCGTCCCCGTCGTCGGGAACGTAAATGATCTCGCCGCTCTCCAGACGGTACGCCGTGCCCATGCGGCTGCCCTGGCCGCCGGCAAGTTCCTCGGTCATATTCAGCACCTTGAGCGTCTTGCCTTCCTTGATGATGATCTGCATATTCGGCTGTCCCGGGTTTTTCACCACCGTGAGGTCCGCTTCATCGTCGAGGAGCTCGGGAACGTTGTAGGCGACGACGAGCGCGACCAGGAGGGCGACGGCGAAGACCATAGCGACGTCAAAGAGGTTGGCGACGCCGGAGAGAGGGTCTTCGTCCTCGTCGTCGAGGATGATGCGTCGTCTTCTCATCCCACCATCCTCACCACGTACTCCATGTCGCTCAAGTCCTGCAGGTACCACCGGCGCTTCGTCAGCATGATGGCGTAGGCGATGCCTCCGGCAAACAGCCCGAGCACCGTCGTGCTGAATGCGATGACCAGATTGGACGCCAGCGTCTCGACGTTCCCTGCCGAAAGACCCATCAGCGCGGGGCCGAGGGGTATCAACGTTCCCATGAGCCCGAGCATGGGAGCTGTCCGCGTCAGGACTTTGAGCCGTTCCAGTTCAGCTGCAATGCGTATCTCGTAGTCCTGAAGGAGTTTTTCCGACTCGATCGAAAACCGGTCGTCGTCGAGGAGTTTCGCAAGGTCGCCGGTAAACGATCTGAGAAGCGGGTTTGACCCCGACGCCGCCAGCGTCTCTGCGGCCTCGCCGTACGACCCGGCCTGGACGAGCGCCTGGGTCTCCCGGCACCCGTCCCTGAGCCGTTCGAGGCTCCGTGTTCTTCCCGAATACTCGGAGATGAACTGGCCGAGAGCCGTCAGTGTCCAGACAACGAAGGCAAGAAGCAGTATGATTGCAGGATAGAGCAGTGCCCCGGACAGGGTGAACATGGTCTCCATGATCAGTGTCGATAGGTCCATCATCTCCCTCCATGATCCACGGTGTGCCGGATTCTGTCGGCGAGCGCCCCGAACGCGATCAGAGCCGTCATCAGGACGAGCGCAAGGAGCATGCCGGCCGGATCCGTTGCGATGCCGAATGCCGGCGCATCCTGCGCCTGCAGGTAAGCCGGGACGAGGAGGAGGCAGAGCAGGTAGAAGAGACCGAGAAACAGCATGACGTTACCCAGGGTGGAGGGGTTTTTCATGTTGGCTTTTTTTGTAATCCAGCTCGTGCCAGCTCCCCCTACCAGGGTTCCTACAAGAAAGACGCCCCCGACAACGGCGCCCGCCGCAACGCCGCTCACTCCGGCGATGTCGGTGAAGATGAGGCACGAAAGGAATGTTGCTGCAAGGCATGCCGGGCAGGGAAGTGACATCAGGAGAAACGTCCGACACGATATGTCTTGCCGGTCTGACAGCCACGCCTTCTTCGTTCTGATGCCGAAATAGACGAGCGCGAGCCCGATGACGAGATGCATGACAACGCCGAGCCCGACGATCTGCTCTGTTGCGTCTACCGGAATGCTGCCCACGACCGCTCCTATGATAAGCGCCGTGAACGCGTACACGGATGCAAGACAGAGCGTCTCGCGCGTTCGCAGTCCCGAAAGCCCGCACCCGACTCCACTCTTCAATGCCAGAAGGGCGGTGCCGCCGAAGACGCCGGCGGTGAGGAAGTTGACAACGTTACTCATAATTATTTAAGTTTAAACAAATGTACTTTATAAAATAGACGGTTCTGGTACTAAAACTGCAGTATTTTGTCGCCGGAATCCGGAATACAACTCCGCAGATGCCTGTGCCGGAGCAGCGCAATAGTATAGCCGCGCCCGTGCGGGTTCCGGCGCAGGTGAGTTTGCCAAAAAAGTGAGTAAGATTAGATGACCAGGATCAGCGGCGCGAAGACCAGCGCGACCATGGACATCAGTTTTAAGAGAATGTTGATGGCGGGGCCCGAGGTGTCCTTGAAGGGGTCGCCGACGGTGTCGCCGACGACCGCCGCCTTGTGGGCAGGGGAACCTTTTCCACCGAGGTGGCCCTGCTCGATGTACTTCTTTGCGTTGTCCCAGGCTCCGCCGGCGTTCGCCATCGTGACGGCGAGGAGGAACCCGGATGCAAGCGAACCGACGAGCAGGCCACCGAGCGCCTCGGTGCCGAGGACGAACCCGACGATGAGCGGCGCGGCGACGGCGAGGATGCCGGGCAGGATCATCTCGCGCAGCGCCGATTGGGTGGAGATGGCGATGAAGGAGGCGTAGTCAGGGTCGGCCTTCCCTTCCATGAGGCCGGTGATCTCCTTGAACTGGCGGCGGACCTCGTGGACGATGCTGTAGGCAGCTTTCCCCACTGCCATCATCGTGATGGAGCAGAAGAGGAAGGGAAGCATCGCACCGATCAGGACGCCGATGAAGACGTTCGGGACCGAGACGTCGATGACCGAGAGGCCGACCGCCTGGGTGTAGGCGGCGAAGAGGGC
>JAEYOJ010000022.1 GCA_023411815.1 Pseudomonadota bacterium
GGGAGCTTTTTCCTTGTCTAGCCGGATTCGCGCGGTTTGCGGGCACGCGCGCCGCGTTTCCTCTCGGGAGTGGGAATGGATTTCTACGATCTGTTTTTCTTCCTGTCCATGGGCGGCGGGCTGCTCATGGCCTTTGCCTTGGGCGCCAACGACGTGGCCAACTCCATGGCCTCGGCCGTGGGCGCCAGGGCCATCACCGTGCGGCAGGCCGTGCTCATCGCGGCCCTGCTCAATTTCATCGGCGCGGTCTTCCTCGGCTCGCAGGTCACGGCCACCATCAGCAAGGGCATCATCGACGCGTCCGCCATCTCCGACCCGCGCGTGCTGACGCTGGGCATGTTCTCCTCCCTGCTGGCGGCCGGAGTCTGGGTGCTCGTGGCCACGCTCACCGCCCTGCCCGTGTCCTCCACGCACTCCATCGTGGGGGCCATCCTGGGCTTCGGCTTCCTGGCCGGAGGGCCGGGAGTGGTGAACTGGCTCAAGATGGGCGGCATCGTCATGTCCTGGATCATCTCGCCCTTCTTCGCCGCCGCGATCGGCTTCCTCATCTTCTCGCATATCCGCAAGACCATCTTCGTCAGCCACGACTTCATCCGCCAGGCCAAGAAATGGGGCGCCATCTGGATGGCCCTTACCTGCGGGCTCATCCTGGTGTCCTTTTTCTATAAGACGCCTTTCGGAGAACGGCTGGACCTGAGTCCCTTCGCCATCGCGGCCACATGTCTGTCCGGCATGGCCCTGGCCTGGTTCGTCAGCCGGCGGGGCCTGGAGAAACTCGTGCCCGACCCGGGAACGGGCGCAGAGGGCGTGGAGCAGGTTTTCCGCAAGATGCAGGTATTCACCTCGTGCTACGTGGCCCTGTCACAGGGCGCCAACGACGTGGCCAACGCCATCGGCCCCGTGGCCGCGGTGTACGTGCTGGCCAAGACAGGCATGCTGGTGGCCAAGGCCGAGGTGCCGCTCTTCATGCTCGTGATCGGCGGCCTGGGCATCGCCCTGGGCATCGCCCTGCTGGGGCATAAGGTCATGGCCACGGTGGGCGAGAAGATCACCACCCTGACCAACACCCGCGGCTTCGCCGTGGACATCGGCGCGGCGACCACGGTGCTCGTGGCCTCCAACCTGGGCCTGCCCGTGTCCACCACCCACGCGGCCGTGGGCGCGGTCACGGGCGTCGGCCTGGCCCGAGGCTTCAAGGCCGTGGACTTCGGCGTGCTGATCCGCATCGTAATTTACTGGGTATTGACCGTGCCGGCCGCCGCCTTCACCAGCATGGTCATTTACCGCATCCTTGAATGGATCGTAAGCTAGGAAGTATCATAGTCTAGGCGGACGGCTATTTCGCCGCCTACCCGGAGGTTCTCATGCGTTTCCTGCGCCTGCCTATGTTCGGGCTGCTGACCCCGACATCGCCCCTGGACGGGCTCATCGACCACTACCAGAAGATCCACTCCTGCGTGGATTTCATTCACGAATCCCTGGAGTGCTATCTTTCGGGCGGAACATGCCGCGAGTTCCAGGAACTCGTGGAGCAGGTGGACCGTCTGGAGGGCGAGGCCGACAAGATCAAGCGCTCCATACGCAACAAAATGCCGCGCCGGCTGTTCATGCCCGTGGACAAGACCTTGTTCCTCAACTACACGCGCGCCCAGGACAACATCCTGGATGCGGCCCAGGAGGGGCTGTCCTGGCTGTCCATGCGCGTGGTGGAGGTTCCCGCCGACACGCAGAAGGGCATGGTCCTGTTCCTGGACGACGTCATGTCCAGCGTGACCCTGCTGGGTCCGGCCCTGAAGTCCACCATCCAGCTGATCTACGCCGAGGAGTTGGACCGCCAGGCGGTAAAGGACAAGCTGCGCGCCGTGCGCCGCCAGCGCGACAAGGTCTTCAAGGCCAAGGGCCCGCTCATCGCGGCCATCTACAACCAGGACCGGGATTTCAAGGACATCTACCAGCTCATCCATTTCGTCCAGCAGATGGACGCCATGAGCGACAACGCGGGCAACTGCGCCGAGATCCTGCGCTCGATGATCGCCAGATAGGCGCAAGCGCGCGTCCCGCGCGAGCCGATTTCACCTGGCCCGCCCGCCGGCGGAGGCGGGTTACAAGAGAGGCGATCGCTGTGGCGGCCGGAAGCACCTATCCCAGATAGGCGGCTCCCGGCCGTTTTGCGTTTGTCGCCCCGAGGTCGGTCCGGCACTAAGTCGGGAGTTGGGCGAAAAAAGAGGGCGGCCCAAGTGGTAAGCCGCCCTCATGCTTGGTTTCATCCAAGCGCAATGCTTATAAAGGCCTGCATGCGCGTCAGACTTGGCAGGCGAGGACTCCGCAGGAGACCCGCGGGGTCATGCCGCCCGCCGTGAAGCGCGCCCGGACAAGCGTGCCTCAAGGCCTGACGGACAGGGGCATGCGGATGGACTACTCGCCGTACACCGTGGTGGTGTAGTTGCCGATGATGCCCAGGATGTTGTTGGCCTTCCAGTCAACATGGCTGACCTTCTTGATGCCGCCATTGGCAGCAGCGGCCTGGATGCTGCAATCGCCGGTGGCGACCAGGGCGAGGAAGGACTTGCACTCGGCCTTGCCGACCTTGGCGGACTTGAAGTCGTCATTGGCGGTGTGGGGCAGGGTCACGTCGGTGAACAGGCCGCCGACGGGAGCAGTGCTGGCGCAACCGGAGAGCAGGGCCATCAGGGCAACGGTGGAAAGCAGAGCGGTGAGTTTCTTCATTTTCGTACTCCTCGACGTAGAAGTGTGTTGAATGTTGGCCGCATACGCGGCAATGGCCATGAGGCAAAGGCCGTATACTCAGAACGCCGGACTGGAACGGCATGTACGCATGCTGGATGCGGACTCCGTATAAATCCATCTCGGCGGTGCCTCCAAAAAGCACGACGAAGTAAAGAAACGCCTCCCTGTGTTCGCCAGGGGTGGATGTACTTCAGCTCTTGCTCAATTCGCTTGAATTGTGGGCTGCACGAAAATCCCGGCTCGCCTTGCGAAAGCATCCGGCTGCCCGGTCGGGGCAAAGCGGATTACGCGGCGGAAGATGTTCGATGGCCCAAAGTGTGAGAATATTGAAGCAATTGCTATGCCAGCATTATTGGCTGCGGCGCGGGATGGATGGGCTTTCGGGCGTTCACTGGTTGCTGTCCAGCGTTTCACGCACGATCTGCACGCTTTCGGGGGCTTCGATCCAGACCTTCTTTTCGTTGAACGAAAGCTCGATCTGCCCGTCCACGACAATGGTTTTCCGGTTTCCCTTGTAGAGGACCTGGACTCTGTTTCCGACCTGAATGACGGTATCCTTGCTCAGCTTGAGGACCAATCCCATACGTTTCCCCCAGATCATGAAAATCGGCTAGCCAGCATCCTTATTCCCCAAAGAATGGATAACCAATCTCATAATATTGGATTTGATCATGCCTGCAGTGGATTGTCGGTTCCATGAATGACAGGCACATTAAACCCAAAAGACATTTAACCACAAGTTTCAAATAGGTAAAAGTCCAGCTTGAAGACTCTCATGCGGCTTTCATGCCGTTGCGGGATAAATCCATTGTAAGAGGCCGTCACTTTTATGACGTGAGCGAAGCGCGATATCCATGCTGTTTCGCAATGGTACCCTGCGATTCTGCAATCGCTCGGCATGGCGATGCACGCGACGGCAGGCCGGTGGCATGATGAGATCACTTCCGGCGGGCATGTCACGGAATCAGGATGGTGCCCTCGTTGGGAAGTGAGGCGAAACGCCTGTCGCCGGCTGTCTCCGGGACGGCATGGCGGGATTGTCCTGAGATACGGGATTCCTGCCTTGCCGACAGTTCCACTACTTCAACATTCCCGTCAGCTTCCGTGGATCGGCCGGTCCGGATGGAAATATCTTGCCTCGACGTGACGTGCGTCACTTCACGCGCGCCTATGAAGTGTTAAATGGGAATCACGAAAGGGAGCGGAACAGAGGTTCCGACCAAATATTTCAAAGCCCGAAGGAGAACGACATGAGCAAGGTGCTGCGCAAGATCATCGAGATCGACGAGAGCAAGTGCGACGGCTGCGGCAACTGCATCCCGTCCTGCGCCGAGGGCGCGCTGGCTATCGTGGACGGCAAGGCCCGCGTCGTGAAGGACATGTATTGCGACGGGCTGGGAGCCTGCCTGGGCCACTGCCCGCAGGACGCGCTCAAGATCATCGAGCGCGAGGCCGAGGAGTTCGACGAGGAGGCCGCCATGGATCACGTGCGCCGCACGGCCGAGGCCGAGAAGGCCGGGGCCAGGACCGTTGCCAAGGGCTGCCCGGGCGGCAAGGTCGAGGTGTTCGAGAAGCCCGCGGCCAAGCCCGAACTGCAGGCCATGCCCAAGGCTATGCCCCAATCCATGCCAAAGACCATGGGCTGCGGCTGCCCCGGCAGCATGATCCAGGATTTCAGCCGCGAGAAGCCGGCTCCGGTCGAAGGTGCCGAGCAGGCCGGCGGCTGCCCGTGCAGCGGCGGCAAGTTCGCGCGCAAGCCGGCTCCCAAGGCCGAGCCGCGCCAGGAGCCGGCCGAGTCCGAGCTGACCCACTGGCCCGTGCAGTTGCGGCTCGTCCCGCCGCACGCCCCGTTCCTCAAGGGCGCGGACCTGCTCCTGGCCGCCGACTGCGTGCCCGCCGCCTACCCGCGCTTCCACGAGGAGTTGCTCAAGGGCCGCAAGGTGCTCATCGGCTGCCCGAAATTCGACGACGCCCAGGACTACGTGCAGCGCCTGGCCGCCATCTTCCGCGAGGCTCGGCCCCGCAGCCTGACCATCGCGCGCATGGAGGTGCCCTGCTGCGGCACGCTGACCCAGATCGTCGATGCCGCCTTGCGTGTATCGGGTGTTGACGTGCCGGTGAAAGAAATGGTTATTACGAGGCAAGGTAGGGCCGTGGAGCAGGACAGGCTCGCGGCGCAGTTCTAATAAACAGGGCGCATACGAGGCGCAGTTCCGAAATCGTCGCCGGCCGGGCGTCCGAGGCCAAGGAGGCATCAATGGCTCGCAAGTTCTATGTGGACCAGGACGAATGCATTGCCTGCGAATCCTGTGTGGAGATCGCACCGGGTGCCTTTGCCATGGATCCGGAAATCGAAAAGGCCTACGTCAAGGACGTCGAGGGCGCCAGCAAGGAAGAAGTCGAGGAGTCCATGGATACCTGCCCCGTGCAGTGCATCCACTGGGAAGACGAGTAGGGGCTAAGTCCACGTGCATTGATTTAGACGGGCCGGGGGAAACCTCGGCCCGTTTTTTGCGCAAAGCCGGAGCAGGGCCAAGGTTTAGTGCGGAAGGAATCGATGAACGGCTGCGGAGCTTGCCGCGAGACCCGAACTTGCAGGCGAATCCCCACGCCGGGCTTTCCTCTCGCATGCGTTCCATGCTAGCGATTCATTGTCCTGCCGGATGTTACAGCCATCAATCGGGGATCGGGAGAGATGGAAGCGGTCCTGCACGCAAAAGCGCACGATGCGGAATGCGCTCCTCGGCGCATCACGAGAGCATCAGCGAAATTCTTCCTACGCACCTTGCGCGGCGCCGACGGCGTGGCCTGCCCCCGCTGCGGCCGGCCCGGCGCCTACGCCCTGCGCGACGGCCGCTTCCGCTGCCGCGCCTGCCGCTACACCTTTAACGAGTTCGCCGGCGCTTGGCTGGACCGGGTCAAGCTGCCGCCCGAGTACTGGCTCGCGCTGCTGCGCCATTTCGCGGAGGGCCTGCCCGTGGAGGACATCGCCCAGCGCCTGGCCCTGAGCTACGCCACGGCATTCAAGGCCTGCCACACCGTGCGTCTGGCCATCCTCGCCGCAAGCCCCGAAGAGGCGGCTCTGCTCCTGGACGACCAGGGCGAGGCTGTGTCCTTCTGTCCCAACGTGAGCAACGAGGACGTGCAGATGCACTGCACGCAGTGCCGCTCGCCCGTGTTCCATGTCACGCGGGAGAGCGGCGAGGTTCGCGTGCGCCTGTTCGCCCCGGCCAAGGCCAGGGACGTCTTCGGCATGGACTTGCCCCTCAAGTGCTGGCGGACGTTGCTCTACACCGGGCCTTTCCAGGGGCATGAAGGCCTGGTCTTCTCCTGCTGCAAGCGCGCCAGGGGCGCGTTCGGTCACAGATTCGTGGACCACACCCTGCCCCTGGACCGGGCCGGAGGCTTCATGGATTTCGTCGAAGCGTGGATGACCCGCTACCACTGCCTCTCGCCCCAGACCTACTATCTCTACCTCAAGGAGATGGAGCTGCGCTGCAACATCGGGAATCATGGCCTGGTGTCCAGTCTGGCGCGTCTGCTCGTGACCCCGGTGTCAAATTGTAGAGACTGAAAAAAAGCTGCGTTTCCCCCCATCTTTGGTCTACATTCGTTCCAACGTGAGGAATCAGGGTGTCGCGTTAACAGGCACGCCAAGACTATGGGAGGGCAGGGTGAGAGAAAAACCGTTTTCCTCTTCCGGCTCTGAGCGTCCGCCGGGGCGTGGAGGGCCGCAATCCGCTTCCGGGCCTGTCTCCATTGGCCTGAAGCGGAAAAGGGGGCTGCGATGGCGCTGAGGAGATTTCTGAAACTGAAATATATGTTGATCGCGGGCGTCGTTCTGGTCGCCGTGAGTCTGTTCCTGGCCTTCGGGCCGCCGCAGCTCATGGCCCGGACCGAGAGTCCGGAGTTCTGTTCCTCCTGTCACGTCATGCAGTCGCAGTACAAGGCCTGGCAGCACCAGGGCGCCCATCGCCGGGAGCGCTGCGTGGACTGCCACCTGCCGCATGACAATCTGGCCACATATTACATCTGGAAGTCCATCGACGGCATGAAGGACGTGGTGTTCTTCTATTCCGGCCGGGTTCCGGAGCGCATAGAGATATCCGAGCATGGCCAGGGCTTCGTGCAGAAAAACTGCATCCGCTGCCATTCCGCGACCGTGGACAGGATGATGGACAAGGACCGCAACTGCTGGGATTGCCACCGTCAGCTGCAGCACCGGCTGACCGGCCCCAGGATGACACTGTGAACAGCCTCGCGAGAGGGAAGAGAGAATAGCCAGGGAGGAGCGTCATGGTAGTCAGGGAAAAGAGGAAATTGCTTGGACTCTGCGTTCTGCTCGTCGCGCTCGCGGCGTTATGGGCCTGTGCGCCGGATGAGCCGCAAATGGTGCAGCCCGTGCAGATACCCGACGGCACGATCGATCCGACGTTGTGGGGCAAGGCCTACCCGGTGGAGTACAACCTCTGGAAACAGACCGAGGAGCCCACGCCTCCAGGCAAGAGCAAGTACAAGATGGGCTTCGACGCGGACAGGATCACCTACGATAAGCTGTCCATGTACCCGTACATGGCCCTGCTGTTCAACGGCTGGGGCTTCGGCATCGAATACAACGAGCCCAGGGGGCACGCCTACATGGTCCGCGACCAGCTCGACATCGACGCCAAGCGCGTGGGCGCGGGCGGCGTGTGCCTGAGCTGCAAAAGCCCCTATGCGCCGATGCTCGAAGAGCAGATGGGCGTCGACTACTACATGAAGCCTTTCATCGAGGTCGTGAACCAGATCCCCGAGGAGCAACGCGAACTCGGCGTGGCCTGCATCGATTGCCACAACAACAGGGACATGACCCTGCAGATCTCGCGCGGCTTCACCCTGGTCAAGGCCATGGACTCCATGGGCGCGGACCCCAAGAAGCTCTCGCACCAGGAGATGCGCTCGGCCGTATGCGCCCAGTGCCACGTGACCTACAACATCACCAAGACGCCCGAAGGCAAGTCCGACGGCATCTACTTCCCCTGGCAGACGAGCAAATGGGGCAACATCAGCGTCGAGAACATCATCCAGAAGATCCGCAGCGACCCGAACAACAAGGAATGGACCCAGACGGTCACGGGCTTCAAGATGGCCTTCATGCGCCATCCCGAGTTCGAGCTCTTCTCCAACCAGAGCACGCACTGGCAGGCCGGGGCCTCCTGCGCCGACTGCCATATGCCCTACACCAAGGTCGGCGTGTACAAGGTCTCCGACCACCGCGTCATGAGCCCGCTCAAGGCCGACCTGCGCGCCTGCGGCCAGTGCCACGCGGAAAGCACCGACTGGCTCAAGCAGCGCGTCATCAACATTCAGGACCGTACCATTTCGCTCATGCTCCGCGCCGGATACGGCACGGCCACGGCGGCCAAGCTCTTCGAACTGGCCCACAACTCCCAGAAGCAGGGCAATCAGTTCGACCAGACGCTCTACGACCAGGCCAAGGAGTTCTACGAGCAGGCCTTCTACCGCCAGCTGTTCATCGGCGCCGAGAACTCCGTCGGCTTCCACAACCCGGCGGAGACCCTGCGCATCCTGGGCGATTCCGTGGCCTTCGCGGGCAAGTCCGAGGCCCTGCTGCGCCAGATGCTGGCCCAGGGCGGCGTGCAGGTTCCGGCGACCATCGACCTGGAACTGGCCAAGTACGTTGACGAGCGCGGCGAGAAGAAGCTCATGGGCAAGCCCGAGCAGGAGATCAAGGACCCCTTCGGCATCCAGTCCGCCTTTCATTAACGCACAGCGCACGGAAACCGGGAGAGGGCGCCGCCCTCTCCCGGACCCTCACCCGGCAGGGGAATAATTCCCCTGCACCCCTCATTTCATGATGCTTTGCAAATGGCTTCGCGGGTCCAGGGGGCCGTCGCCCCCTGGTGGGGAGAAGTCTTGAGAGGGGCGACGCCCCTCTCAAGTTCGCCCGCGAGCCGTAAGAGCTCAGGCCGCCTTGCTTTGCCTGGCCTTGCGCAGCAGATCCAGGACCTCCTGGTCGCTGGTCTGGGCGAAGTCGCGGTACCAGGCCCCCACGCCGCCGAAGTGCGTGGGCACGTCCAGGCAGAGCACCTCGTCGGCCTCGGCGGACAGGATGTGGCAGGCCTCGGCCGAGCCCGTGGGCACAGCCACGACGACCTTCCTGGGTTTCTTGACCTTGACCGCCAGCACCGCCGCGCGCATGGTCGCGCCCGTGGCCAGTCCGTCGTCAACCAGGATGATCGTCTTGCCGGCGATGTCCGGCTCAACCTCGTCGCCGCGGTACAGCGACTCGCGGCGCTCCAGTTCGCGCTGCTCGCGGGCGGCGACCGCGGCCAGGGCCTCGGTGGTCACGCCCATCTGGCGCAGCGCGTAATCGTTGATGACCCGCACCCCGCCCGTGGCGATGGCGCCCATGGCGAACTCCTCGTTGTCGGGCGCGCCGAGCTTGCGCACCAGGAACACGTCCAGCGGCGCGCCAAGGGTCTCGGCGACCTCGTAGGCCACGGGCACCCCGCCCCGAGGCAGAGCCAGGACGAGCACGTCCGGCTTGCTCCTGTACTGGCCCAGCCGTTCGGCCAGCTTCCTTCCCGCGTCTGTCCTGTCATCGAAGACCATGGCCATGCTGCCTCCCCAGCCGACCGGCACGGCCGGCGCATGTTTTCGCGCCACAATAGCACAGGAAGTCGCCCACGCAACCGGAGCGTAGAGATCGACGGCAGGTGATGGGCCGCCAAGTCGGAAAGGAATGCTCGCCTTCGGGCGAGCAGCAAACAGTGAGATTAATCCACGAGCCTGGAGATCTCAGGTCGCTCGCGCTTTAGTTCGTGCAGCCTGGCGTCGTTGCGATGCAGGTGGATGAAGGCGCGGACCACGAGATATGCGCCGGTGATAATGAGCAGGACACTGAGAACCAGCACCGGAACGAACAGCCAGAGAACCTTGCCGGGGTCGTAATGGCGCGAGGAGGCCACGAGCAGGCCGAGCACGGACAAGGGCAGGGCCAGCAGGGCGATGCCCGTGCGCATGACCGCCAGCCAGGTGCGTTTCTCGGCCAGGATGAGCCGCGCCTCGGCGCCTGGAGTCATGTGCCGCGCATGGTCGCTGGATGTGCGGGATGAGCGGGATGTCTTGGGCATGTTGAAGTGTAGGGCATTTTCAGGCGTTCTGCCATGGTCGAACCCAAAACTGCCGAACCTGACGTTTGACCGCTAGATGTTGTGGCTCACAACATCCACGGAACGCAAATGTGGCGCTTGGCGCACATGGAGCAGCGCCCCGGCCAGGGCCGTGAAGGGGGCCACGGCGACCAGCCCGAAGGAGCCCACCAGGGTCTTGAGGATCTCGGCGGATACGAACACGAGGTTGAAGATGTTCTCCAAAGGTATGCCCTGGGCCATGAAGGCCATGAGCAGGGTGATGTAGCCGCCGGAGTAGGCGAACAGGAGCGTGGTGGTCATGGTCCCGACCACGGCTCGGCCCACGGACAGTCCCGAGGCGAGGATTTCGCGGCGGGTCAGGTCCGGCCGCCTGCAGGCCAGCTCGTTCTGGCTGGCGGCAACGTCCATGGCCAGGTCCATGACCGCGCCCGAGGCGGCCAGGAACACGGCGGCGATGTAGATGCGCGTGAGGTTCAGGTGTCCGAAGCCCGAGTAGAGCAGGGTTTCCGAGAACGGCATGACCGCGCCGTGGATCTTGAGCCTGGCCGTGAAGGCGAAGGCCAGGACGCAACAGGTGGCTATGCCCAGGAACGCGCCCAGGAAGGCCGTCAGACCCATGCGCGTCGCGCCGGCCACGAGGAATATGATGACCGCCGTGAGCAGGGCCGTGAGTCCCAGGCTGACCAGGACCGGGTCATGGCCCAGGAGAAGGGCGGGTATGAGCAGCTTCCAGATGGCCACGGCGGCGAAGAGGAAGGACAGCAGGGCCTTGAGCCCGGTCCAGCCCGCGAAGGCCGTCAGCAGTAGGGCGAACAGGCCCAGCAGGAGCAGTTCGGTGTCCAGGCGGTAGTGGTCCTGGGCCACGGCGCGCACGACGGCCCCGCCTTCGTCGAGGGTCAGCACCACCAGGGCCGTGTCGCCGACCTGGAAGATCTTGTCCATGTCCAGCTTGCCGAGCAGCTCGTTGTGGGCCTCGACCACGCTTCCGGCATGGCTGCCCTCCAGCAGGCGCAATTCCACGGCCTGGAAGCCCGCCTTGACGATGCCGAACTGCTGCACGCGCGAGCTGTCCACGGCCACGACCTCGCCGCGCACGCGTTCGGACGGTCCCTGCAGGCGGCCGTGGAAGCCCGTGGGCAGAAGGAGCAGGACGGCTGTCAGGGCCAGAAAGGTCAGGGCCAGGAGCATGTCGCGTTTACAGTCGATGCGTGGGAAAAGCATGGCTTCGTATCCTGTGCTGAAATTCGTGGGACTGCAGAATCTTGAGGAGGGCGGAGCTCTCCTCGAACTCCTCCCGCCAGGTGTGCGATCCCCTGGACCCCCTATTCCGATCCGGCCGGTGGAACCGGCCGGATCGGAATAGGCGGGATTTCCGTTTCTGCGCCGAGGCAAAAGCCGGTCGGCTCATGCAGTTCGCAATTGAACCGCGCGGGCCCAGGGGCGCGCCTTGTCTCTGACAAGGCCCTGGTGCTGGGGTATGGGAAGAGCAACGCCCTACCCAGCTCTTGAACGAAACGCTCTAATTAGCCTTAGACAGGTAAATGACCTTGGACTTGAGGCCCATGGTCTCGGTCATTTTCAGGAACATGTCCGTGTTGTCGTAGAAGCCGTTGAACTTCTCGCAGCCGACGCCAATGGCCGTGGTCAGCACGGGCACGCCGGTGTGGGAGTAGGAGGTCCAGCCCAGGCCGGCCTTCTGGTTCAGGATGTGCGTGGCGGTCACGCTGAAGGGGTTGTAGCCGCCGTAGAGCAGGTATTCCTGTTCGCTCTTGGACTTCTCGTACTCTCCGGCCAGAGCGCGGGCGAAGGCGTCCTTGAGCGAGGCCAGCTCGTAATCCTTGAGCAGCATGGGATCCTTGGCGTCGCCGGCAGCCTTGAGGCCGAAGTTCTGTTCGACCATGGCCAGAGCTTGTTCGAAGCTCGGCTTGGTCGCGGCTTTCAGGAGTGCGTTGAACTTCTGGTCAAAGGCCACGTAGGAGACCTTCTGGCCGTTCAGGCGGGAGAAGTAGGCCTCGTACTTGGTGCTGGCGAAGCCCAGGGTCAGGCCGCCGGTCTCATGGTCGCCGGTGACGATGATGAGCGTGTCCTTGGGATGCTTCTTGTAGAACTCGATGGCCTGGGCCACTGCCTCCTCGAAGGCCAGGGTATCCTTGATCGAGCTCAGGGCGTCGTTGGCGTGACAGGCCCAGTCGATCTTGCCGCCCTCGACCATCATGAAGAAGCCGTTCTTGTTGTCCAAAAGCTCGATGCCCTTGGCGGTCAGGTCGGCCAGGGTGATGTCGCCGGGGACGTTGTCCAGGGCATAGGCCATGGCGTTTTCGTCCTGCAGGCGGGGATTGACGAAGATCACCTTCCGGCTGCCGGGCTTGAGGGCCTTGAAGCCGGTCGCATCGTTGACGAAGGTGTAGCCGGCCTTCTTGGCGTTCTCGACGACGTTGACCTTGTCGCCCTGCAGCTTGGACTTCTTGCCGTCCGGGTCCACGAAGCCGCCGCCCGCGAAGTAGTCGAACCCGCTTTGGGCCAGCTCCAGGCCGATCTCGTAGTAGTTCTTGCGCGTGGGCTGGTGCGCATAGAAAGCGGCCGGAGTCGCGTGGTCCAGGGACACGCTGGATATGATGCCGACCTTGTAGCCCGCGTCGCGGGCCATTTCGGCGATGGTCTTGACCGGCTTGTTCAGGCCGTCCACGCCCACGCCGGCGTTGGTGGTCTTGACCCCCGAGGCCATGGCCGTGCCGGCCGCGGCCGAGTCGGTGATGAGCGAGTCGATGGAGTAGGTCGTGGTCATGCCCTGGGCCGGAAACTCGTTGAAGTTCAGCTTCACGATGCCGGGCTTGTCGAAACCGGCAAGGGAGGCCTTGTACATTTCGGCGGCGTTGCTCTGGGGCAGTCCCATGCCGTCGCCGATGAACAGGAACACGTACTTGGCCTTGGCGGCCATGGCCTCGGCCGGGCCGAGCACCAGCGCGCCGGCCACGGCCACGGCCAGGAACAGTTTCGCCAGGAACAGTCTGCGCTTGCGGCAATCCATGGTGGCTTCTCCTTGTGCGAATAGGGTGGAAAGGGCCCGCTGCGGGCCTTGAGTCCCTTCCCCCGGAATGCGTTGCGGGAGTATGGCGGATTTACGGCGGGTTTGTGAATTCGGAACACACTTCGGACAAGACGGCGGTTTGACAGCCCGGCGCGGGCGTGCGAATTTCGTATGCTGGGAAAACCAGGAACCCGAGCGGAGGTGAACATGCATACGCAGTCAGCACATTTGAGTCGCAGGCGTTTCCTCCAGACCACGGCGGCGGCCGCGGCGTTGGCGGGCGTGACCATGGCCGGCTGGACGCCCCTGGTCATGGCCCAGGGTCAGCAGAAGAAGGAAGCTTTCCCCATGCCGCCGCTGCCGTATCCCGAGAACGCCCTGGAGCCGGTCATCTCGGCCCGCACCGTCTCGTTCCACTACGGCAAGCACACCAAGAAATACTACGACACCACCAACGAGCTGGTGGCGGGCGGCAAGTACGCGGCCATGCCCCTGGTCGAGGTCATCCGCGCCGCGCATAAGGAAAAGAACAAGAAGCTCTTCGACAACGCGGCCCAGTCCTGGAACCACACCTTCTACTGGAATCAGTTCAAGCCGGGCGGCCGCGAGTTCGCGGGCAAGGCCGCCGATGCGATCAAGGCCTCTTTCGGCGGGTACGAGAATTTCCGCGACAAGTTCGTCAAGGAAGCCGAAGGCCAGTTCGGCAGCGGCTATGCCTGGCTGGTGGACAAGAAGGGCAAGCTGGAGATCGTCACCACGCCCAACGCCGTGAATCCGCTGGTCAAGGAAGGCAAGCCCCTGCTCACGGTGGACGTCTGGGAGCACGCCTACTACCTGGACTACCAGAACAAGCGCGGCGAGCACGTCAAGACCGTGCTCGACAAGCTCATCAACTGGCAGGTCGTGGCCCAGAACATGGCCTAGGCGGACCGGAAGGACGCTTGGGAAGGGGTGCGTCCTTCCCGAGCGGCCTTCGCCGCGAAGAACGGGACGAGCGGAAACCTGCCGTGAAGATGCGGTCGTGGCGGGACGGTGGGAGCATGGTCGTCAAGTGATCTGGAAAGTCGGCACACGCGCGACACTGGCGCTCTCGGCCATGGCCGCCCTGGCGGTTCTGCTCTGGACGGCAGGCTGCATGCAGCCCATCCAGGGCAGGACCTACGACGAGGTCGTGGCCGAACTTGGCCCGCCCCATGCCTGCGACGAGAAGTCCGACGGCCGCACCTACTGCTCCTGGATCACGGAGAGCAACCCGAACATCAACTGGGAGTACCACCAGGTCATGCTCTTCGACGCCAAGGGCAGGTTGGTGAAGTCCTATCCGCAAAGTCGCTTCAAGGCAAAATAGGACGCTGAATGCGAGAATGCGGGAACCATTTTCCAAGCCTCAATCCAAGGCCAGCACCCGGCGCAACTCGGCCCTGAACGCTTCCAGCTCCACGGGCTTGGATACATAGCCGTCGATGCCCAAGGCCAGGAAGCGTTCGCGGTCGCCCTTCATGGCATGGGCGGTCAAGGCGATGAACGGCACGCTGAAGTTCTGGCCTCCCTCTCCCTCACGTATGCGCCGCAGGATCTCGACGCCGTCCATGTCGGGCATCTCGATGTCCGTCAGCACCACGTCGAAGCGCTCGCGGGCCAGGGCGGCCAGGGCGCTTGAGCCATCGACCGCGAGAGCAGGTGCGTGGCCCTCCCTGCGCAGGAAGTGATCCATGTAGACCTGGTTGATGAGGTCGTCCTCGATCAGCAGAACGCGCAAGCCGGGCTGAGGCGCAAAAGGTTGACTCACGGACCCTGCGACGGTCGTCTGTGGCGCGATTTCCATGGGAATGCGCAAGGTGAAGACGCTGCCCGCGCCCACCTCGCTTTCCACGCTGATGTCGCCTCCAAGGGCCTGGGCCAGTCCTTTGCAGATGGCCAGGCCGAGGCCGGTGCCCGCGGCCTTCTTGGCTGGCGAGTTGTCGATCTGGCTGAAGCGCTGGAAGAGTCTGGTCAGCTTGTCCCGGGGCATGCCGGACCCGGT
>JAEYOJ010000135.1 GCA_023411815.1 Pseudomonadota bacterium
CGGGCGTTCTGTTTGCAATATCGGAGTACCCGTACCCTCTGGAAAAGATCAGTTCCCCATCCTGTACGAAAGAAACCGTGGCACCTGGAATGTTGTACTTCGCCAGTCCTGCCGGTACGGCCTCATCAAAAAATGCTTCCACTTCCACACGATCTACGGTTCCGCTCTCGAAGGAAGGTCCGGCATCGCCGGCAAGCACCGGTGACCATGTGATCAGGATCAATGCAAGAACCAGGATCGTATACCTGCGGAAACCTCGAAGTTTCCCGGAACGGTGAACGTTTCGGCCCTCAGAAGGCATATCATTCAGTTATATCCTTTTTGCACAATTTAGACTTGCTGAAATGATCCAAATAGGAAAAATCGCATTTCTTGCCTTTCGGGGTCTAAAAATGCCAATCGTGGAAAAAAGTGTTCCGTCCGTAAACGGATCTCCCAACCCGGTATCGGTTCCGGAACGGCTTTCCGGGTGTCAACTACCCGCGCCTGTGGGATAGGATTCAGGATTCCCTGATCCCGGTGAGAACCTCCAGCTCGATCACATCATCGCAGTTCTGGACGGCGAGTTCAACGATACCCCTGAAGACGTGGGGGTTCGTGGCAGTCATCAACCGTCTCCGGCCGAAAAGAGGGGTCAGCATCCTCTTTGCCGACCAGGTGCCCTTTGACTACGTCACTCCTCCGGCTCCTGCCGGACGCCCTTCCACTCCCCCTTCAGTTCCGGGTAGTCCGCGAGGATCTTGCTGACCGTGCTCCTGCTCACGTCGAACATCCTGCAGATCTGGCTGATGCTCGTGCCGGCCTGCCGTACCGTGAGGAGAGCCTCGACCTGCCCCTCGTTGAGCGCCTTCGGCCGTCCGATGGGGCGCCCGTTATCTTTCTTCGTCTTCTTCGCGACGGCCGGGGCGGCTTTCCGGCCGCTCTCGCGGTACTGCTCCATATACTCGATGAAGTTTCCGATCGCCGCTCCCCTCTCCTTCGGGTCGTCCCGGAACCCGAAGAAATCGTTATTCACGCAGTAGACGGTGTAGTGCTCGTTCAAGGTTTTGAGTGCGGCAAGCCCGGCGTCCGGGTCCCTCGCGAGGCCTGCAAGGTCGGGGATAATGATATCGGAACAGTTGTTGGCGGCGCAATACTCCAGCATCTCTGAAAAACCCTTCCGCTTCTCCGGGGGCGTTGCAGTTGCCCGGTGATCGTGGAAGATTTCAACAACCTGAAACCGGTATTTGCAAAAATCCTCGACATCCCTCTTTTGTGCTGCGAAATCCCCCTTCTTTCTCGTATTCAAGTATGCCACAGCATCTCTTTTCATCCGATTATGGTGCCGTACAATCGTATATATTGTTTTTGAAAACACCCGCGCCGTGCCGTTTTGCGGCGCAACTGGAGAGCCCGAGCACGTTACGGGGGATGTGCAAAAAGGCATCCGGGAATACTTTTCGGGAGGCGGGTTTTGCGGGGGAGGAACGAAAAGAAGCGGGTGTTATTGCGATTTCTCCGACTCCCACCGCTCCAGGACGTCCTTCCCCTCGATGAAGACAAGCCCGTGCTTTCTCGCATACTCCATCGCACCCTCCTTCGAGAGGGCAAACCCCGTCTCGTCGTCCAGCATCTCGCAGATCGTGACCGCCGGGGTGATGTTAGCCATGGTCGCGAGCGCGATCGAGAGCTCGGTCTGCCCCCGCCGCTCGTCAAGCAGCCGGTCGGCGGCCCTGAGGAGCGCCATATGGCCCGGCGTCCGGAAATGCGCCGCAAAGGCATGGCCGCCGCCGTTGAGCGACTTTCTCACCTCGTCCGCGATGGCGGTGACCGTCAGGGCCCGGTCACGGTCGGTGACCCCGGTATAGGTCTCGCGGTGATTCACCCAGAGGGAGAACGAGGAGTGGTTCTTCGGGTCGTAAGGGACCTCACCGTCCCTCTCAACGAGGCTGCAGGCCCGCAGGACCTCGTGCGCAAACGGCAGGCCGAGCCTCTTTGCAGCCTCGGGATGGACCGCCGTGCAGATCAGCCCGCCGCCGTCTTTACGCATCTGCCGGATGTGGGCGGGCGTGACGGCATCCGAGCGGATCGCGAAATCCGTCTCGCGCTCGCGGTTGTCAAAGTCGTATAACAGGACGAATTCGCCCCTGGCAAGGGCCTGTATGGCTGCATCAATCATGGGTAATCTCCACCTCGATCGTATCGTTATCGTTCAGGTTCAGGGCTTTGCGAAGTTCGCACCCGGCGATGACCTCGATGATATCTTCCGGGTAATGGGTGCGGGAGGGCACGACGATCGCGCACTTCTGCCCCCTGATCCGGCAGGGGAGCACCCGTGCGCCGCCGAACGTCCGATCGTCGGCGGTAAATCCGGGAATGTCGATCCAGCCGGCGTGATCGAGCAGTTTGCGGACCTCGATACTCGCTGCATCGAGCCTGATGTTCAGGGTTCCGGGGAAGGGTTCGAACCCGAGACACTCACCGAACTGCTCCTTGTAATGAGGGATGCTCATGTAGTAGCGGCCTTCACCGAGCCCGCTGATCACGGTTCCTGTCAGGGTGTACCCCCTCTGATCCGGGTTGAATATCCGGACGTAATCCGTGTACTCCCGCTTCAGCGCCTGCTCGCCCTCGCGGGTGACGGCGACATACTGGCCGTCGGGCTTCATCGTTCGGACGACGAACTGCTGCCGCTCAAGCGCGATCAGCCGCCGCGAAGCGGTCTGGGGGCTGATATCCAGAACGTTGCCGAGCGACTGCGACGAGAGCCAGATTGGCCCGCGGCACCCGCCGAGCAGGGCAATCGTCTTCAAGGACTGCAGGTCTTCCGCTTCAACCATTGTATCAGAATTGAGATGCATACTATATACGGGTTGCGCAACGATCCCGCTTCGTCGATCTTCGTGAAATGTCGATGTGGGATACGCTAATTATTTAAGTCGGGGGTGCTGACAGTACCTGCATGAAATCCGGAGTGCGGCATCAGCTTGCCGAGAAAATGGCAGGAGAAATCACACTCTCGGACTCACCGGGTCAGGCCCTCAAGAAGTGGCGGCAGAGCTTCAACATCCCGCAGGGATTGCTTGCCGAGCGACTGGAGGTCTCTCCCTCAGTTATCAGCGACTACGAAAGCGGACGGCGAAAGAGTCCGGGAACCGCAATCGTCGGTAAAATCGTCGATACGATCCTCTCGATC
>JAEYOJ010000148.1 GCA_023411815.1 Pseudomonadota bacterium
TTCATGCCCTCGGGCACGGGCAGCAACAACATGATGATGAACAGGATGGGGCCAAGGAAAAAGCCGATCCTTTGGCCTTGCCGAGACTCGTTCACGGGACCTCCCCTTGTTTGCCCCCTGGCGGGGGGACGTTACATGCCTCACTCCTCTATTTAAGCCGCGCCGCCCCCGCGCGCCCTGTCCGCCGGGCCGCGAACGGGCGCGCGAGGCGCGCGGGTTGTCACAAATTACTGTTTATAACCGGTTGCCAATACATTTCAGCAAAATGTAGCGACTTAGATATCCAGGTCGTAACTGTCCACGAAGGCCTCCACGCGCTTGCGCGACGCGGCCAGGCGCTCCCTCAGGGCCGTCTTGTAGGCCTCCATGTCCGTGATCGTCTGGCGGGCGACGCCGGTGTCCATGGCCGCCTTGGCCACGGCCGTGGATTCCCACTCGATGAGCCGCAGGTCGAGCGGCTTGGGAATCACGTAATCGGTGCCGAACTTGAACTCCTTGACCCCGTAGGCCTGGCACACGTAGTCGGGGGCGGGTTCCTTGGCCAGGGCGGCCAGGGCCTTGGCCGCGGCGATCTTCATCTCCTCGTTGATGGCCTTGGCCTGCACGTCCAGGGCACCGCGGAAAATGAAGGGGAAGCCGAGCACGTTATTGATCTGGTTGGGGAAGTCCGAACGGCCTGTGCCGATGATGGCGTCGGGCCGGGCTTCCTTGGCGTCCGGATAGGGGATCTCGGGATCGGGGTTGGCGCAGGCGTAGATGATCGGGTTCTTGGCCATGCCCTTGACCATGTCCTTGCTGACCGTTCCGGCCGCGGACAGGCCAAGGAACATGTCCGCGCCCTTGAGCGCATCGCCCAGGGAACCGGCGTCCTTCTTCTGCGCGAAGAGCCTCTTGCTGTCGTTCAGGTCCTTGCGGCCCTCGTGCAGCAATCCCTTGGAGTCGTACATGTAGACGTTCTCCTTCTGGATGCCGAGGCTCAGGTAGAACTTGGTGCAGGCGATGGCGCTGGCTCCGGCGCCGGAGACCACGAGCTTCATGTCCTCCACGCGCTTGCCGCTGATCTCCAGGGCGTTGATGAGGCCCGCGCCGGAAATGATGGCCGTGCCGTGCTGGTCGTCGTGGAATACCGGGATGTCCATCATGGCCTTGAGCTTCTCTTCTATGTAGAAGCACTCGGGGGCCTTGATGTCCTCCAGGTTGATGCCGCCGAAGGTGGGCTCCAGGGCCTTGACGATCTCGATGAGCTTGTCCGGGTCCTTGCAGTCCAGGTTGATGTCGTAGACATCCACGTCGGCGAAGACCTTGAACAGGACGCCCTTGCCCTCCATGACCGGCTTGCCGGCGTGCGGGCCTATGTTGCCCAGGCCGAGCACGGCCGTGCCGTTGGAGACCACGGCCACGAGGTTGGCCCGGCCGGTGTACTCGAAAACCTTGGACTGGTCCTGATGGATGGCGCGGCAGGCTTCGGCGACGCCGGGGCTGTAGGCCATGGACAGGTGCTTCTGGGTCTTGCACGGCTTGACGGGAACGACCTCGACCTTGCCCCTGTGACCCTTCGAGTGATACTCCAGCGCTTCCTGCTTCGTATAGAGAGCCATCTTATCCTCCCTTTTTCCTGCGCGCTCGCGCGCGGCAAACCTATCTCAGCGTGGTCTATTCAAGCCCGGCGGCCTTCAGGTCCGGCTTGGCGTACAGTTCTCCGCCGTGGCAGTCGTTGATGACCAGCAGCGGGAAATCCTTCACGGTCAATTCGCGGATGGCCTCGGGGCCGAGGTCCTCGCAGGCGATGACCTTGGCCGCGGTGATGCACTTGGAGAGCAGCGCGCCCGCGCCGCCCGTGGCCCCGAAGTAGGCGGCCTTGTGCTCGCGCAGGGCGGCCTTGACGTCCTCGCTGCGCTTGCCCTTGCCGATGGTGCCCTTGAGGCCCAGGCCGTGCAGGCGCGGGGCGTAGGTGTCCATGCGGTAGCTCGTGGTCGGCCCGGCCGCGCCGATGGGCCGGCCCGGAGGCGCTGGGCTGGGTCCCACGTAGTAGATGAGCGAGCCTTCCAGTCGGAAGGGCAGCTCGTTGCCCTTGTCCAGGGTCTCCACCAGCCGCTTGTGGGCCGCGTCGCGGGCCGTGTAGATGGTGCCCGTGAGCTTGACCACGTCGCCGGCCTTGAGCTTCTGGATGTCCGCATCGGTCAGCGGCGTCTTGAGCGAATATTCCGCCATCAGATCTCCACCTCCTTGTGTCGGGAAGAGTGGCATTGGACGTTGACCGCCAGGGGCAGGCTGGCCAAATGGCAGGGGCGCATCTCGATCTTCACGCCCAGACAGGTGGTCTTGCCGCCGAGGCCCATGGGGCCGATTCCCAGTTTGTTCACGGCCGCCAGCAGCTCCTGCTCCATGGCCGCGATCTTGGGATCGGGATGTGCTACGTCCAAGGGCCGCATGAGGGCCTTCTTGGCCAGGATGGGCGCGTAGTCGAAAGTGCCTCCCACGCCGATGCCGAGCACCGTCGGAGGGCAGGGATTGGGGCCGGCCTCGGCCACGCGCTGGACCACGAATTTCTTGATGCCTTCCCAGCCCTGGGCCGGGGCGAGCATGGTCACGCGGCTCATGTTCTCGGAGCCGCCTCCCTTGGCCATGAAGCTGATCCTGATCCTGTCGCCGGGCACGAGGTCGAAGTGCACGATGGCCGGCGTGTTGTCGCCCACGTTCTTGCGCGTCATGGGGTCGCAGGACGACTTGCGCAGGAAGCCGTCCTTGTAGCCCTTGCGCACGCCCTCGTTGATGGCCTCGCGCAGGTTCATGCCCGTGACGCGCACGTCGTCGCCAACATCCACGAAGAACACGGCCAGCCCCGTGTCCTGGCACAACGGCAGGCCGGTCTCCTCGGCCAGCTCGTAGTTCTCCTTGAGCTGGCGGAAGACCTCCCTGGCCGCCGGCGAATCCTCGGCGGCGGCGCAGGCGTCGAAGGCTCGCTTGACGTCGGCCGGCAGGTAGCGGTTGGCCGAGACGCACATCTCGGCCACGGTATCGATGATCTGTTGTGCGGGAATTTCGCGCATCATTCTCCCCCTACTTGAACAGCCGCTTGAGGGCCGTGATGCCCATCTTGCGGCGCAGGAAGCCGAGCTGGTTCTGCAGCGGCAGCCCCTTGGGGCACACGTCCTCGCAGGCCAGCAGGCCCATGCAGCCGAAAATGCCCTCGTCGTTGCCGATGAGCTGATAGTAGTCCCGGTCCGAGCGCTGGTCGCGCGGGTCGACCACGAAGCGGGCGATGCGGTTCAGGCTCGCCGCGCCCAGGAAGTCGGGACGCAGGCGCGCCGTGCCGCAGGCCGCCACGCAGCAGCCGCATTCGATGCAGCGCTCGAGCTCGTAGATCTGCTCGGCCACGGCGTTGTCCATGCGCTCTTCGAGGGCCTTGGGATCGAAGGTCTTGTTGGTGTGCACCCAGGACTCGACCTTGTCGTACATCTGGCGGAACCAGACGCCCGTATCCACGGACAGATCGCCCACAAGCTTGAACACCGGCAGGGGCAGGAGCGTGATCTCGACCGGCAGGTCCTTCGTCTTGGTCTTGCAGGCCAGGTTGGGCCTGCCGTTGATGACCATGGCGCAGGCCCCGCAAATGGCCGCGCGGCAGCAGAAGTCGAACTGCAGCGACGGGTCCTGCTCCTCGCGCAGGCGGTTGAGGGCGATGAACAGGGTCATGTTCTCGGTCTCGTCCAGAACGTACTGCTGCATGTGCGGGACGGACCCGGGATCTTGCGGATTGTAGCGGAATATCTCGAACTGGAGATTTCTGGCCATCGTCGGCTCCCCTTAGTTGGAGTTCTTGGCCTTGGCGGCCTCGGCCGGCTGCTTCGCGCCCGGCTTGATGGTCAACTTGGCGATCTTGTCCGCGTCGGCGGAAATGATCTTGCCTCCGCCGTAACCGCGCTCGCCCGGGGGCAGCTCGTACCAAGGGGTCGGATCCTCGTACTCCAGGCGCGGCAGGCTGGCGCCCTCGGGCCAGTAGGCCAGGGTGCGCTTGAGCCAGTCGCGATCGTTGCGTTCCGGGTAGTCCTCGCGGGTATGCGAGCCGCGGCTTTCCTTGCGCTCCAGGGCGGCCTTGGCGATGCACAGGGCGAGCTTGACCTGGCCCTGGATCTTGAGCGCAGCGGACAGCTCCGGGTTGGCGCCGACGCCGCTGGACTTGAGGCCCACGGCCTTGGCCCGCGCCATGACCTCCTGGAGGACGTTCACGGTGCGCTCCAGATCCTTGCCGTTGCGGAACACGAAGCAGCCGTCCATGAGCGCGTCCTGCATGGCCTCGCGGACCTTGTAGACGTTCTCGCGGCCGTTCTTGCCCGCGACGATGGCCTCCATGCGCGACTGCTGCGCGCGCAGGGCCTCGCGGATGGTCCTGGTGGGGAAGCTGACCTCGTGGCCCTGCAGGAACTCGGCGATCTTCTTGCCGATGATGCCGCCGGCCACGACCGTCTCGGCCAGGGAGTTGCCGCCCAGGCGATTGAAGCCGTGCATGTCCCAGCAGGCGGCCTCGCCGGCCGAGAACAGGCCCTTGAGGCCGTAGGCCGCGCCGTCCTTGTTCGTGCGGATGCCGGACATGGTGTAGTGCTGCGTGGGCCGCACCGGGATGAGGTCCACGCGCGGGTCCACACCCAGGAAGTTCTGGCAGATCTCGTCCACCTCGCGCAGCTTGGTGGAGATGTGCTTGTCGCCCAGGTGGCGGATGTCGAGCCAGAGGTGCTCGCCGTAGGCGCTCTTGACGCCCTTGCCGGCGCGCATGTGCTCGGTCATTCGCCGGCTGACCACGTCGCGCGAGGCCAGCTCGGCCTTTTCCGGCTCGTAGATGTGCATGAAGCGCTCTTTGTTCACGTCAAGGAGCGTGCCGCCGTCGCCGCGGCAGCCTTCGGTGACCAGGATGTCCGTGGGCACGATGCCGGTGGGGTGGAACTGGATGGCCTCGGGGTTGCCGAGCGGCACCAGGCCCGTGTCCATGGCGATGGCGTGGCCGCCGCCGTCGCAGATGACGGCGTTGGTCGTGGCCTTGTAGATGCGCCCGAAGCCGCCGGTGCAGATGGCCGTGGCCCGCGCCACGTAGGCCTCCAGCACGCCCGTCTTGAGGCAGCGCACCACCGCGCCCAGGCAGTTCACGCCGTCATGGATGAGCGCGATGGCTTCCTTCTTGTCGAAGACGTTGATGCCGAGCTGGGCGCAGCGGTTGTCCAGGGTGCACATGACCGCGTGGCCCGTGCCGTCGGAGGTGTAACAGGTGCGCCACTTGGCCGTGCCGCCGAAGGCGCGGGCCGTGATGAGGCCTTCCTTGTCCTGCTCCTCGATCTTCTCGAACTGCTCGCCGCCCTTGAAGAAGGTGGATTTGCCGGGCACCACGCGGTTCCAGGGCACGCCCCAGAAGGCCAGCTGGCGCATCTCGATGGGCGCGTTGTCCACGAACATGCGCGCCACTTCCTGGTCAGCGCCCCAGTCGGAGCCCTTGACCGTATCGGCGAAGTGCACGTCGGGACAGTCGCCCTTGCCCATGGCGCAGTTGCCGAGCGCAGCCTGCATGCCGCCCTGGGCGGCCGAGGAGTGCGAGCGCCGGGCCGGAACGATGGACAGCACGTTGACGCCGAAACCCGCGCCCGCGGCTTCCACGGCGATGCGCTCGCCGGACAGTCCCGCGCCGATGACCAGCAGATCGGAAAAATAGGTCTGCATGATGTCTCCCCTCTATTCCGCCAGGACGGTGGCCAGGGTTGCGAAGCGGATCAGGGTGATCACGCCGATGGTCATGAACAGGGCGAACAGCCCGTATTCGAGCTTTTTGCCCGCCGCCCGGTTGTCGCTGCGGATGAAGCCCCACTTGACGCCGATGCGGTAGAAGCCCACGGACACGTGCAGCTCCACCATGGGCAGGAGCACTGCGTAGAACAGGAGCCAGAAGCCGCTCTGCACGCGGGCCGCGGACTTCTGGGCCGTGATGGGCAGATCGTTGAGCACTACCCACATATGGATGGCGCCGAGGATGAGGATGACCATGGCCGAAACGACCTGCACCAGCCACAGCCATGTGTCGCGGTGCTTGAGCATCCGGGCGTGGTCGGCCATCAGGCGCTGCCCCTCGAAGCGGAAGGGTATCTTGCGCGCCGCGAGCACGAAGTGCACCAGGAAGGCCAGGAAGACGAGCGGGCCGCCCACCTGGGCCATGTAGGTGGATTCAAAAAAATCGGCGATGGCGTTCATCACCCCCGGGCCGACGATCACCGAGGAGACCAGCACCATGTGCGACCACATGAAGGCCACCAGCCCCAGTCCGGTGAGCATCTGCAGCCAGTCGTAGTAGGCGTCCCTGCGTGTGGGGCGCGCTACGTGGGCCGTAACGTAAGTGGACATGAACGAACCTCCAGCTTGCGGCGCGCAACGCCGCGTTGAGCGAAACGGGCCAAGCCCGGGCGCCACCCTGCTGGATGGCGCGGACATGCGTCGCGGCTTGGACTGGAGGCGCCGACGCCTACGAGCCCAAGTAATCGGAGCGGACCGCCAAGGCGGATCCGCGTGTCGCGTCCGGATACGGCCGTTTCAGCCGTTCTTGCCGGGACAGCGATACGGCGCGGACGTGTCTCCGCGCGGGACAATGCGTGCATACCTGGATTGCGGCTCGCGCGGGCTGTCTGCTCCCGGCGGGAACCTGAGCGCTCTGGATACGGAGAATTCGATGAAAACAGCGATGGGATATGAAGGAAGCGGAAAAAGTCGACAGACGGGCCAGGAGATGCGTGGTCGAGACCATGAGCCCGGGCCCGCCGGTATCCGGCGCATCCGGCGCATCCGGCCGCAAGCCCGCATCGCCTCGCCCCGGGGACTCGGTCCCGTTCACGGGGCCGGCCACGTGGACCTCGTGGGCTCGGCTGCTGTGGTTGTACGCGCGCATACCGCCTCCTGGCGACAGGCAGACCCGGCGATAGCCTGGGAGCCTGCCTGGCTTTGCCTCAAGGGCGCTGATCATGAATGTCGTTTTGATTATATTAACAAACTTGTCACGATCACGGGACATATATCCCCGCCTGATTGATCCGTCAATCAACACCAGATAAACAATGATGACTTAGCAAGGCCATCCATTTCAGACAGCCTTTCCGGTTTGCCGGATACTATCACTTGCCTTGGGCTTAAACATGTCGCACAAAGCGCTAGCATAGAAGGAAACATATCGTAAATATATTCTCGGCAAATGTGAGATGGTTCACATGAACGGTAAGTCAATGTCATTGACCGATTCTATTCCGCCACTCACCGAGGAATCCGCGCAACAGGACAACTGCATGCCAAAAAAAACGGCCATTCTGCACTCGGCGCAGGAAATATTCGGTCGCCACGGCTACTCGGCCACGACCATGAAGATGATCGCCCAGGAAGCCGGCGTGGCTTTCGGCCTTGTCGCCCACTACTACGGCAACAAGGAAAGCCTGTTCATCACCGCGGGCTTCTCCATGATCGACGACCTGCTGGCCTTCGTGAGCCGCAAGACCCGGCCGGCCCGCAACGGCCTGGACGGCGTGCGCCTGTTCGTGGAGAGCTACCTGGCCTTCACCCTGGAGCATCGCAAGATATTCCCGGTGCTCATCCGCTGCTCTCCCTTCAGTGATGTCGAGCTGCCCTCGGAGCGGGAGCGTATCGCCGACAAGTTCATGGAGATCATCCGCGCCATCCAGACCTTCGTGCGCCAGGGCCAGCAGGACGGCTCCATCAATCCCGATCTGCCCGAAGCGGAAACCGCCTTTCTGGTCTATTCCAACATAGTGGGCGCGGTGCGCACGACCATGATCACGCCCTATGACGTGCCCGGCCTGTACGCCGAGACCGTGCGCTACGTGGTGCGCTCGCTGGGCGTCGCGGCCGAGAGTTCCGTACCGGCCTTCCTGCGCCCGAGTAGCATGGTGGATTGAGGGGAATTCACCCGAGGAACAGTCATGACCGATCCCGCCGCGCCGCGCCCGCCGTGCATGCCCGCCTTGCTGGCGGGCCTGGCCGTGTCCGGGCTGGCCGCGGGCGCGTTCTCCTTCGCCTACCCGCTCATCGCCGGCGGCCTCGCCTCCGCTCCCCCGGCATCCCCGACCGGAGCGGGCTGGATAGGCGCGGCCTTTTCAATCTATTTCCTGGCAAAGTTCGCGGCCGCGCCCGTGGCGGGCTGGCTGGCCGACGGCCTGACGAGCCTTCCGCACGCTCAGGGCCGTAACGGAACTTCCCTGGGCAGGCTCATGGCCCTGGCCTGCCTGCTCGCCTCGGCCTTGCCGCTGCTCTTCCTGGCTGCCGAAAGGTCCGGCCACGCCCAACTCGGACTGCTGCTCGTGCAGGCAGGCTTGGGCCTGTGCGCCGGGGCAAGTAAACCCCTGGCCCTGGCCTCCGCCGCCGGGCCAACCCCCGCCGCGCCCGCCGGAAGGCGGCTGGCGCAGGCCGCCCTGGCCAGCCAGGCGGCCTTTCTCCTGGCCCCGCTCCTGGGCGCGATGCTTCTGGCAGGACGGGACATCCGGGCCGTGCTGGCCTTTCTCTCGGCCGGCATGCTCGCGGCGGCCCTGCTCTTTCTTATGGTGAAGCCACGAGGGATAAGCGAGCCAGGGGATAGCCGCGCAATGAGCGGTAAGGGCCTTGCGCTTCCCGAACCCATTCCGCCAGGGCGTAACGACGCCTTGGACCCGCGCAGCTCATCCAGTCTTATCCCACGCCGCAGCGACCTGGTACGGCAACCCCTGTTGCCCGCGCTGCGCAGTGTCCTGGCCGAGCCGCTTGCCGCCCGGCTGCTGCCGGCAGTGGCCGGACGCGCGCTGGGTGTCGCGGCCTGGGCGGCGTTCCTGCCCATGTTCCTGGCGGCCAGCCTGCCGCGCGATCCGCTGCTCTTCGGACTGCTCTTCAGCCTGCCGAACCTTGCGGTCTGCCTGGGACTGTCTTTCACGGGGCGGCCCGCCGACGGACCGCATGCCCTGCGCTGGGCGGCCGGAGGCATGCTGGCCAGCGCCCTGGGATTGCTGTCCCTGCCGCTGCTGCCCTCCACGGCCTGGGCCGTGGCCGCCGCCGGACTAGCCATCGGCGCGGGCTCGGCCGCCTCGCTGCCCGCCTCCCTGGGGCTTGCCGCGTCCTCCGGTCCGGATCGGGCCACGCTCATGGCCGTGTACCAGTCCGCGGCCAGCCTGGGCTTCGTGGCCGGTCCGCTGCTCGGCATCCTGGCCGTGCGCGTCTTCGGCACTCCCGAGGCCGCCCTCGGCCTGGCAGGACTGTGCGGCGTTTCATGCTGCCTGCCCCTGCTCGCCGGCGCATTGCCCACGGCGGCGCGCAAGCCGGCATCGGCCGGAGTCACGGCCCTGGCCCTGATTCTTGCCGCCCTTCCGCTGCAGCGCGGCTCCCTTTCGTCCGCCATTGGATTGTCCTCCGCCGGCGGAGACGTCACCGCAACCACCGGCGCTCCCACATTCCACTATGCCGACCTGGCCATGGGCACCATCGTCCGCCTGAGCCTGGAAACCCGCGACAGGCACGCGGCAGACTACGCGGCAGACAAGGCCTACGCGCTCATCCGCGCCATGCAGGCCGATCTTGACCTGCGCAACCCCCACGGCTCCGTGGGCCGCGTGAACCTGAATGCAGGCCGGGCTCAGGTACTGGTCAGCCCCGGGGCCTTCGGCATCATCGAACGCGGCCTGGCCTGGGGCAGGCTCACGGGCGGCGCCTTCGATATCAGCGTGGGAACCGTGAGCCGCGTCCCGGCCTACTGGGGACTGGACCCGTGGCACGCCCGTGCGCGCCGGGAACTGGTGGACTATCGCAAGGTCGTGCTGGACCCGGCCCTGCGCACGGTGTTCCTGCCCGAGCCAGGCATGGCCCTGGATCTGGGCGGCCTGGCCAAGGGCGCGATCATCGACGCGGCCGTGGAGTTGTTGCGGCGAACGGGCGTGGCCGCCGGCATCGTGGAGGCCGGAGGTGACGTGTACTGCTTCGGGCCGCGCGTGTGGCGCGTGGGCATCGAGAACCCGCGCGGTCCCGGGCTGCTCGGCTCCATTTTGACGAGCGAAGGCGGCATATGCGGCTCGGGCGATTATCGGCGTTTCGCGGCCGACCATGACCCAAGGCGCGAGGGGCGGCGCCATCACGTCCTTGATCCGCACGGCTTGGCCCCGGCCTCGGGCGGCGCGGCGGTGACCGTGATCGCCGAAAACGCCGAAACGGCCGACGCTCTGGCCACGGCCTTGCTCGTGCTGGGTCCGGAACACGGGATGGAGCTTCTCGCCCGGAGTCCCGGCGCGGCGGCCCTGTGGGTGCGCGAGGATCTCAGCCTGATTTCCTCGCCCGGTTTCCCCAAGCTGGAGCCGACTGTGCCGTAGGCTTGAAAACAAGAGTTTGTCCTTGCAATTTCACCTACTTTTAGCTAGCAATTATTTAATCCTTGCGGGGATTACCCTCCATAAAATCCGGCCAAGGTTTACCCTCCCCTTGGCCGGATTTTAGTTCCGAACGACCCGGCCGACTTTTCGCCGCATATTCTTCGGCCACGTTTCCTCGGTTGTTTCACCCTTTTTTCCCATCCTCCTGCGCATGGGCTTTCGCCTGCCCGCGATTTCTCACCGGATGCCAGCCGCTAAGGTTTCCATCGGTTCTCACAGCCTTGCGCATCGCGAAGCCCATGCCTCCTGCGCGATGTCGGACGCCCTTGGACAAAAGAATCAGAACCTGGCCTGCACTCCGGCTCGCTGGCCGCGGTTATGCTGCCTGCGGAACCATCTGCAACAACACGGGAGGACGCGTGCGATACGAGCAGTTCGTCGAGTCAGTCAAGGAACGGGCAGGCATCGACACCCGCCGGGAGGCCGAGCAGACGGTGGAGGCCTTCCTGGGCACCCTGGGCGAACGCCTGCCCAGGACCGAACGGGACGGCCTGGAGGCGCAACTGCCCGCGGAACTCAAGAACATGTTCCCCTGCGACCGGGGCACGGACCGCTATGACCTGGAAGAGTTCTACAACCGGGCGGAGAAGCGCATGAAGGTCGGCTACCCCGAGGCCCTCGAACGCTGCAAGGCAGTGGCCGGGGTGCTCAAGGACGCCGTGTCGGAAGCCTACATCAAGAAGGTCCTGCACGGCCTGCCCGTGGAGTACGAGGAACTCTTCGGGATGCGCGAGCCCGGACCGCTGTCCCCGGGCACGCCGGAAGGAGACCGTGGACATTGATGCCCGGCGGCTTGCCGCCCAGACCGCCGTAATCGCGGGCACCCTGGGGCTCATGGCGGCTCCGGTCGTGGTCTTCCTCATCCTGCCGCAAGCGTTCCTGCTCGCTTTCGCCGGTATTCTGCTGGCTGTCTTTCTGATCGGGATAGCCGAGATCATCGAGGGATACACCCCGCTCTCTTACGGCTGGAGCCTCGCGCTCACGGGGGCGCTCTTGCTGGCGCTGGCCGCGCTTCTGTCCTGGCTCGTCCTGCCCAGCGTTTTCCTGGAACTGCGTCAGTTCATTAGCCAGCTGCCCGAACGCTGGAACGAAATCCTGGAGATGGTCCGCGGAACGCGCCTGGGCAGCTCCATCCTCCCCGAGAAAGGCGAAGGCCTCAACCTGTCCGACTTCAGCGACCAGTTCGGCGAAGTCGGGCGACGCTCCCTCGGGGTCCTTTCCAGCCTTTTCGGCTTCGTGGCCAGCCTGGTGATCATCCTCTTCCTCGGCATATACCTCGCGGCAATGCCGGGCTTCTGGCGTTGGGCGCTCCAGCGCTTCCTGCCCGAACGTGCCCGGCAGCGGGCCGAAGATCTCGTGGACGAGCTGTACACCACACTCTGGCGCTGGCTCGTGGGCAGGCTGGTGGACATGACCTTCGTGGGATTGCTCACCGGCCTGGGCCTGTTCCTCCTGGGCATGCCCTTGGCACTGTCCCTGGGCTTCATCGCCGGCGCATTCAACTTCATTCCCTACGTCGGCCCGATACTCGCCGCGTTGCCCGCGCTTTTCGTGGCCCTGTCCGATGACTTTGCCATGGTCCTGTGGGTGCTTGGCTTGTATACGTTTGTCCAGTTCCTGGAGAGCTACTTCATAACGCCCTTGATCCAGAAAAAGGCCGTCCATCTGCACCCCGTAACTCTCCTGCTCGCACAAATAATACTGGGAGCCCTGTATGGGCTCCTGGGCGTCGCCCTGGCGACGCCCCTTACCGCCGTGGCCATAACCACGGCCGAGGTCTTGGCTCCAAAACCGACGTCCAACGCATGAGAACCAAAGCCAATGCCCATTAGGGACAATCCCAATTCATATAAACATAGCCAGCTACACACTCCGATCAATCTTCGAATGATGAATGAGATAATTTTCTAGTATTACAGTAATAATGTAGAATGAATTTTCAGCCAACACATCCAACATGCATTAGTCTTGCACCCTGTATAAAACGAACCTGGGATATTTCCTACATGAAATAAAGTATCCGTCCGACATATTCTTTGACAAGCCCCTTGCTATATAGACGACTAGCCCATGTCCATCCAAAAAACAGGCGGTCTTGGGCGACTTGGTGACCACGATCGTTCCGCCCGACTCCCCCCCGGGTGGAATAACACCCTCCCCCCCACCCCCGGCAGCCTCATGCTGCCGGGGACTTTTCATGACGGCGCGGCCTCCGCCGCCGGGAAATGTCCTACCGGCAATAACGCATCTCCCCTACAGCATATTCACCGGGCTCCGACTATGCTCTAATTCGAGGAGGGATTTCCCATCAGGCAAGGAGGAACGGCCATGGCACACTTTGACAGCGGAACCGATCTTCTGATCATCCTGCTAGCCATCGCGGGTGTGTACCTGGTTCTCGCGGCGACCTTGCTGATACAGGACATGCTCGGCCGCAAGGATAGCCGCAAGATGGCTTCCTGCTCGCGTTTCCGGCAAAGCGGCGCCCCATGTCCCCGGAGGCCCCTGGGCCATGATTTGCTGAGCGCGCCGTCTGCCCGCCAGAGCCTTCCAGGAGGTTCCCCCCCCATCCGGTGACGGCTGCGCGGGACAGCAGCGGCTCGTCGGATGCGGAGCGAAATGGAACGGTGGACAGCGACAAGTCACCCATGGCGGGGTTCCCGCTGGCGCACGGCCTTTCCGGCTCGAGCGCGAGACATCGAGCCGGGGGAATGCCTCAACACTATCTTCCCCGCGAATAAGATGGTTCGGTTGCGGACCGGACTGACTGGTGGTACGGATTCGGCCTGAGCGAACCTGGCGCCCCGGCCTGCCGCGAGGCACGCGGTAACGGTCTGACGCCCTGGTCCGCGCCAAGCACCCCCCGTGTTTCGGAGCCTCGAACAATGACGCCCCCGCGGCCACTGTCGCGCCTACTCAACAGGGTCATCCTGCTTTGGCTGGTCCTGCCCGGCCTGTTCGCCATACTTCTCCTGGGCGCTTTCGGGCTGCACAGGATGATCCAGAATTTCTCCCACGAGGGCAAAGCCTTTGCTGGCTCCATAGCCCGGTACGTCGAAGTCTACCTGGACGACGCCTTCATTCATCTGGATTCGATCGGCGCGCAATACATGGCCCGAAACGACGGAGCGGACAAGCCGCGTTTTTCCGTGCTGAGCTTCGATCCCCATTTCCGCAAGATCATGCTCGTGGATCAGGAGCGCAACATCCTGGCGTCATCTCCGACCGGGGCGGAAGGGGAGCATTTCGGCCTGAATTTCGATGCCGGAGGAGCCGACCGGCTCATCCTGTCGCGCCCCGTCCCGTCCCAGGAGACGGGCAGTCTCGTGCTGTATGTCGGAAGACGCATCGGGGAAGGGCTGCTGGTTGGCGAACTCGACCTGGAAGCCTTCCAGCACCACATGAGCGCCCTGCTCGTGCCGGACCAAGGCAACCTGATCATCACCGACGCCTTCGGCAACCTCATCACCCATCCGGACATGCGCAGGGTCATGACCCAGGACAATATCGGCGGCGACGGGATATTTCACAAGGCGGACCAGGGAGGCCGGCTCATCCTGGCCCGCGACCAGGACAGCCATTCGTTCGTGATAGCCTCGGCCCTGCCGGTGCCGCTCACGGGCTGGCGCATCCTCATCGTCAAGCCGCTTGCCGAAGTCGCCGGGCCTGCCTTCATGTTCCTGGGCGTGCTGCTGACGGCGGCATTTCTCTTTTTCTGCGCCTTGGCCCTGTCTCTCCGCCTGAGCCTCGACCGGCATATCGTGCACCCCTTGGCCGCCTTCGCGGAAGCCATGCGCAGCCTTGCCCGAGGCGAGCAGGAGGCCGACGCGTCCCGCAAGGCGTCGTCCAAGGAGCTGCTGCGCGTTTTTCACACCTTCCGGGGCATGGCCCTGCGGGTGCGCAGGCGCGAGCGAGAGCTGACCGCCAGCCGTGAGCGCTTCAGGCAGTTGGTGGAAAACATGGAAGAGGTATTCTCCATAATGGAACTGCCCTCCGGCAAGCTGACCTACGTCAGCCCCTCGGCGCGGCAGATTCTCGGGCGGGACCTCGCCAGGTTCGGCCTGCGCCCGTGGGACTTCCTCGATCTGGTTCACCATGAGGACGCCCAGCGCCTGCGCAACGCCCTGGAGCGCTCCGGGCGGATAGGCGTGCAGATGGAAGCCGAGTTCCGCCTGGTCCAGTCGCCGCACGGCGAAACCCGCTGGATGCGCCTGCGCGCCTACCCCGTACGCGACGGATTCGGAACGGCACGCAGCCTGGTGGGCTTCCTGCAGGACATCACGGACAAGCGGCGCATGGACGAGGCCCTGCGCCACATGGTTCGGGCCACCGCAGCCTCCGTGGGCGAGGAATTCTTCGCGGCCATGGCCCAGCACCTGGCCGAAGCCCTGGAAGCCTCCCACGCGCTCATCAGCACCTACGTCGATTCCCCGCCGACCCGCGCCCGACCTCTGGCTTTCTGGGGACGGGGAAGGCCGTTGCAAAATGATGAATACGCGCTCCAGGGAACGCCGTGCGGACTCGTGTCTCAACAAGGCGTGGCCTTGGTCCCGTCAGGTCTGGGCGAGGCTTTTCCGGCCAGCTCGACCCTGCGACGCGAAAACCTGGAGAGTTTCCTGGGCGTCGCGCTGCACGACAGCCGTGGCAATCCCATCGGGCACATCGCGGTCATGGACGACAAACCCCTGCAGGACGAAGCGCGCACGCGGTCCGTGCTGGCCATTTTCTCGGCTCGCGTGGCATCGGAGATCGAACGCCGGACAGCCCTGTCACGCATGGAAGCGTCCCTGGCCGAGAAGGAAATCCTGCTCAAGGAGGTCCATCACCGCGTCAAGAACAACCTGCAGGTGGTTTCCAGCCTCATGAGCCTGCAAGCCTCCAGCGCGGGCAACCCGGAACTGGCCGCGCTGCTAACCGAAAGCCGCAACCGAGTCCAGGCCATGGCCCTGGTGCACGAGGAGATCTACAAGTCCACGGACCTCGCGCGCATCGACCTGTCCCGCTACCTGCGCCAACTCCTGGGCATTCTCCTGGCCAACATGTCCAACGGCCGGACAGTCGCCCTGCGACTGAACATCCAGGACATCTCCCTGCCAGTGAACCTGGCGGTCCCCTGCGGCCTGATCATCAACGAGCTGTTCACCAATGCCCTGAAGCACGCCTTCAAGGACCGCGAACATGGCGAGGTGCGCATCGACATGACCCGCGGCGGAGACGGACTGGTCACGCTGGTCCTGCGCGACGACGGCGTCGGATTCCCTCCGGACCTGGATATCCGGGCCACCGAAACCCTGGGCATGCAGCTCGTGGTCAGCCTGGTGCGCCAGCTCGACGGCAGCATCGACCTGCTGCCCGGCCCCGGCACGGCCTTCGCCATCCGCTTTCAGTCCGGCCACCACACCGCCGAGCGCCATTCCGAGCCTTTGACCGCCTAGGCACGGCCTGCCGTCTTCCCGCCCCGGTCACCAGCCGGCGCGCCCACGGTCCGCATGGGATTCCGTCCGACACCGGAATTGCCCGGGCGCCGACAGCCACTTCCGCCTGGACCCCTTATTGTGGCGATCGCACGACAATGCCACAGGAGGCGACATGAATTTTTCCCAATTCGTCCAGCGCGTGCAGGAACGCTCCAGCGCACCCTCGCGGGAGGCTTCCGCAACGGCCGCCATCTCCGTGCTCACGACCTTGAGCGAGCGCATCAGCCGGGGACAGCGCCGCAATCTTTCGGCGCTGTTGCCGAATGAACTCAGGACGCCGTTCATGACCGACGATCGCCAGGAGGGCTTCGGCGTGGAGGAATTCGTGCGCCGGGTTCAAGGACGTTGCGGAGTGGCGCACGACGAGGCGGCTGTTCTGAGCCGGGCGGTGCTGGGAACCCTGACCGAGGCGATCGAGCCGGGCGAAATCGACGATGTGGCATCGGAACTGCCCAAGGAGTTCGACTCGCTGTTGAGCGGAAACGCATGACGGCACGGAGGTGACCATGCGCTACGATACACTTCTTCAGGATGTTCGCGCCCGGCCGCCATTGGGCGAGAGGGACATGGCCGGCAAGACCCGACGCCATGCGCATCCGCTACGTACCGATGTCGCCGAAGGCTTTATTTCCAGCAACAGAAAGGACTTGACCTTTATGGGTGATTGAGGACAAGTGATCTCGCACTGCAAGGGACCGGAAGGTGAAGGGCGCACACTTTCCGGGCTCGATCATGCTTATTCGTCAAGGAGTCGTTACCTATGCGTCTGTTCCGCTTTCGCTCGCGGAAAGCAGTGCGGAGCTCTCCGCCCTTTCTGCGAATCGCCCTTTTCGTCCTTCTGCTCCTGGCCATTCACCCCAACAGCGTCTCCACGGCAAAGCCCGCCGGGGAACAGGAAGTCGTTTTCTCCTTCGAGTCCGTCGTGGCCCGCGCCCTTGGTCTGGCCGTGGCACCTTACGAGGATTCCAGGAAGCAGGTCCCCGACTTCCTGCTCAAGATGGATTACGACGCCTGGAGGGATATCCGCTTCCGCCCCGAGAAATCCCTGTGGCGGGGGGAAACCCTGCCCTTCGAGCTGCAGTTCTTCCATCCCGGCCTTTATTACGACCGCAGCGTGCAGGTGAATGTCGTGGACCAGGGAAGGGTGAGCCGCCTGGGCTTCGACACGGACATGTTCGACTACGGCCGCAACGAGTTCGCGGCCGATATCCCGTCCAACATGGGCTTTGCCGGTTTCCGCGTGCACTTCCCGCTCAACCGGCCCGACTACAAGGACGAGTTCCTCGTCTTCCTGGGCGCTAGCTACCTGCGCGCAGTGCCCAAGGGCCAGTACTACGGACTGTCCGCGCGCGGGCTGGCCGTGGACACCGCATCGCCCCGGGGCGAGGAGTTCCCCTGGTTCCGCGAGTTCTGGATCGTCAAGCCCACGCCCCAGGATACCCGGCTCACCATCTACGCCCTGCTGGACAGCCCGAGCGTCACCGGCGCGTACCGCTATGTGGCCAAGCCGGGCGTGTCCACTGAGGTCGAGGTCAAGACCGTGCTCTTCCTGCGCAAGCAAGTGGAAAAACTGGGGATCGCGCCGCTCACGAGCATGTACTTCTTCGGCGAAAACTCCCGGCCCGATGACCTGGACGATTTCCGTCCCGAAGTGCACGACTCGGACGGCCTGCAGATACGCTTCTCCTCGGACGAATGGCTCTTTCGGCCGCTCAAGAATCCGAAGAATCTGACCATCTCCTCGTTCGAGGCCGAGTCCGTGCGCGGCTTCGGCCTGCTGCAGCGGGACCGCGACTTCGGTTCCTTCCAGGACCTGGAAGCCCACTACCACCAGCGTCCTGACCTGTGGATCGAGCCACGCGGCGACTGGGGGCCCGGCAGGCTGGAACTGGTGGAGATCCCCACGCCCAACGAGATGCACGACAATATCGTGGCTTATTGGTGCCCGGCCCGCATGCCCAAACCCGGAGTGCCCGTGTCCTTCGATTACGTCATGCACTGGCGGAACGACGCCGAGAGCCGCCCGCCGGCCGGCTACGCGGTTTCGACGCGCGCAGGACGCGGCTCGCGAACCGGCAGCAGGCTCTTCGTGGTGGACTTCGAGGGCGGCGCGCTGGGAGGCCTCGCGGCCGACGATCCGGTCATGGCCGTGATCAGCGTCGGCGAGGGTGGCAAGCTCCTGGAGCAGCAGGTCATGCGCAACCAGGCCACGGGCGGCTGGCGGCTGAGCTTCCTCGTGCTGCCCGACGGCTCCTCGACCCTGGACAAGATGCTGGCCGAACGGCGCCCCCCCGTCGAACTGCGCGCCTTCCTGCAAAAGGGTTCCGACGTGCTCACCGAGACATGGAGCTATTCGTTCAGGCCTTAGACCGCCTTCGGCGATCGGGCAGATTTCCCGACCTTCATGGGCAGCGGCCCCTGGCGCGGGGGCGCGGGCCCGC
>JAEYOJ010000097.1 GCA_023411815.1 Pseudomonadota bacterium
ACCAGCGCCAAAGCGATGGGTACGGTAGCGACCAAGGCAAGGAGTCCAATCGACATTGCAAAAACCTCCCCAGATAAGACGTTAATGGGTTAACACAAAAGTGAACACAACGCTGAGTGAGAGTATTGTGCCGCGGGTGTCGCGAACATCAGCCGGGGCCAGACCGGCGGTCGCGCGCATCGTTCCGCGACAGCGGAGAGAGGAGCTGTGCAGAGCCGACAGGCCAGCCTTCGGGAATTCGCTTCCGAGGAGGGTAGTTGTCGTCATGACTGTCTTATGTGCTCCTGACGCGTGTTTGCTTCGGTGTCGTATATTGACAAGGGCACTCGCCCTCGTTGTTGTCGTCGTTCCTAGGATCAAGGCAGCAGCCAGCCCCTGGTGTGCGCCTGCAAGAGAGTCAGCAGACCCATTAGCAGGACCATGGCCACGGAATGAAACAGGCAGAAGCGGAACACATCTCCCTCGCGTCCCGCGAGCCTGGCCGCGGCCGTGGCCGTGGAGATGGAATGCGGAGCGATCATCTTGCCCGTCGCGCCGCCTGAGGCGTTGGCCGCGACGCACAGTTCAGGGGAGATTCCGATCTGCTGTGCCGCAATTTTATGTGTAGCGCCGAACAGCGCATTCGAAGTCGTATCAGAGCCGGTCAGGAAGACGCCGAGCCAGCCCAGGATGGATGCAAGGAACGGAAACAGGAACCCCGTGCCCGAGATGGTCAGTCCGAGAGTCGAGCTCATGCCCGAGTAGCTCATGGTGTAGGCCAAGCCGAATACCATGATGATAGTCGCGATGGGATAACGGAGTTGCACGGCAGTGCGCCCGAAGCAGGCCACTGCCTTTCCCAGCCCATAACGGGAAAGGATGAGCGACGAGACAAGGCCGGAGAAGAGGATGGCTGTGCCCGCCGCCGAGAGAAAATTGAATGTGAAATGCGCCGGATAGGGCGTGTTGATAGCTGAAACCGGTGCGCCCTTGAGTACCGCGCCATGCAGGCCGGGCCAATCGAAAGACAGGAGGAAGATGGCATTCAGGGAGTTCCTGATGCCTTCGAGACTACATAGCAAAACCGCAAGGGATAGTATCAACCAGGGCAGCCAGGCACGCATTATGGCTGTGCGGGAATGAATGCGTTCGGCGCGCGCCTGTATAGCCTCATTATCGCCGGCGAAGCGCCAGATGGACTTGGGCTGCCAGAATTTGAGCAGCAGGCTCAACCCGGCGATGGTCACAAAGGCAGTGACGATATCGGGCAGGTGCGGGCCCACGAAGTTGGAAATAAGGAACTGTGTGCCAGCGTAACATATGCCTGCGACGAGGATGGCCGGAAGTATTTCCATGGAGCGCCGGAAGCCGCACATGGCCACCGAGATCCACAGGGGAAGGACGAGCGAGAGCAGGGGCAGTTGCCTGCCGACCGTCCGGCTGATGGCCATCATGTCCAGGCCCGAGGCATTGCTCGCGGCCACAACGGGAATACCGATGGTTCCAAAGGCCACCGGAGCGCTGTTGGCGATGAGACAGATGCCCGCCGCGTAGAGAGGATTGAACCCGAGGCCTGCGAGCATGGCCGTGGTGATGGCCACGGAAGCCCCGAACCCGGCCGCGCCCTCGATGAAGGAGCCGAAGCCGAAAGCGATGATCAGGGCCTGCAGGCGGCGGTCTTCCGTGATGCTCGCCAGAGAGTTCTTGATGATCTCGAACTCGCCGGATTCAACGGTCATGTTGTAGGTCCAGATGGCCGTGACGATGATCCAAGCGATCGGGAACATGCCGAAGGCAGCGCCATAAGCGACGGCATCGAGCGCCAGCCTGGCGGGCATGTCCCAGAAGACAATGGCCAGCAAGGCGGCAGCCGCGGCAGAGGCAAGGGCCGCCAAGTGCCCTTTGCTCCTTTTCACCGCGAGCATGTAAAAGAGAATGCAGAGGGGAATGGCCGCCACGAAGGCGGACAGGAGGATATTCCCCAAGGGATTGTATTCCTGAACCCACTGCATTCCGAGAATAACTCCGTCGATTTGCTCAAGACCCAGGGATTGAAAGGGCGGACGCTCCGGGGCGCCATGCTCCCAAGCGGAGCGCCCGCCTTGTTCTGCGAGGCTGCGGTCCCGACCGGTTCCGGCCGGGACCATTCAACAACGGCCTATTCCGGCCGGTGCGTTACTTCTTCGTCTGCTGACCGGTCTTCTTCCTCAGCTCTTCTTGCTGCTCGGTCGTGCCGGCGCGGCTCTGATCACAGCCGTCGTGGGACTGCGGGCGAGCCATCCAGGGGGTATCGTCGCGAGCGCAGAATTCGGCGCCCTCGGCGAAGTCCACGGCTCCAGGAGCCTTGTCGGTCAACGGCATGAAGGCATCGTAGACGTTCGTGGCGGCCATGCGCTCAAGTTCCTTCCAGCGCACGTTGATCTCGAAGGCCACCTGCCGGCGCATCTTCCTGGCATCCTCGGGGAAGGCCCGGTCGAGTACAGCGAAACGGTTCTGACCCATGAGGAATTCCTCGATGGAGCCGTCGGGGGCCTTGGAATCGAGCTGGAAGGGGTTCTTGCCCTGCAGGCCCAGGCGCGGGTCATAGCGGAACAGAGGCCAGTAGCCGGACTTGACCGCAGTGTTCATGACGTCCTGGCTCTTGCCCATGCCCTTGCGCAGACCCTGGTTGATGCAGGTTGCGTAGGCGATGACCAGCGAGGGGCCGGGGTAGGACTCGGCCTCCTTGAGCACCTTGAGGAACTGCTGCTTGCTGTAACCCATGGAGACCGTGGCCACGTAGACGTAGCCGTAGGTCATGACCATGCGCGCCAAGTCCTTCTTGGCCGTGCGCTTGCCGGCCGCCGCGAACTTGGCGACGGCGCCCGTGGGCGTGGCCTTGGAGGACTGGCCGCCGGTGTTGGAGTAGACCTCGGTGTCCATGACGAAGACGTTCACGTCCTCGCCCGAGGCGAGCACATGGTCCAGGCCGCCGTAGCCGATATCGTAGGCCCAGCCGTCGCCGCCGAAGATCCACACGCTCTTCTTGGTGTACAGGTCGGACATGGCCGCGATCTCGCCGAGCAGGCCGTCCTTCTGGCCAGCCAGGAGCTTCCTGAGCTTGTCGCCGTACTCCTTGGACTTGATGGCGTCTTCCTTGCCGGCCAGCCAGCCCTGCAGGGCTTCCTTGACCTCGCCGGAGGCGTCGGATTCCATGGCCTTGGCTGCCAGTTCGGCCAGGTGGGCGCGGCGGGCGAACATGGACATGTTCATGCCGTAGCCGTACTCGGCCGCGTCCTCGAACAGGGAGTTGCCCCAGGCAGGGCCGTGGCCGTGGCGGTTGGTCTTGTAGGGCATGGACGGAGCAGAGGCGCCCCAGATGGAGGAGCAGCCCGTAGCGTTGGCGATGAACATGCGCTCGCCGAAGAGCTGGGTGATGACTCGCACGTAGGGCGTCTCGCCGCAGCCCGAGCAGGCTCCCGAGAATTCCATGAGCGGTTCCTGGAACTGGCTGCCCTTGAGCGAATCACGCGGCAGGAGGTCGGTCTTGACCGGGATGCGCGTGGCGAATTCGAGGTTGGGCACCTGCACGTCACGCTGGCTGTCCAGGGGCTGCATGACCAGGGCCTTTTCCTTGGGCGGACAGATGTCGGCGCAGTTGCCGCAGCCCATGCAGTCCAGGGCGTTGATCTGGATGCGGAACTTGTAGCCCTTGAGCTCCTTGCCCTTGGCTTCCAGGGCGGTGAACCCGGCCGGAGCGCCGGCCAGCTCCTCTTCCTTGGCCAGCACGGGCAGGATGGCGCTGTGCGGGCAGACGAAGGCGCACTGGTTGCACTGGATGCAGTTCTCCTCCACCCACTGCGGCACGTTGATGGCCACGCCGCGCTTCTCGAACTGGCTCGTGCCCAGGGGGAAGCGGCCGTCGGCGTCGAAGGCGCTCACCGGCAGCTTGTCGCCCTGCTGGGTCAGGATGGGCTTGACGACGTTCTTGAAGAACTCGGTCGTCACGGGCTCGGCCTTGGTCTCGACCGGAGCGTCCTTCCAGGAAGCCGGGCACTTGAACTCCTGCAGGGCGTTGACGGCCTGATCCACGGCGTCGGTGTTCATCTTGACGATCTTCTCGCCCTTCTTGCCGTAGGCCTTGTGTATGGACTTCTTGAGCAGCTCCACGGCCTTTTCGAAGGGAAGCACGCCGGCCAGCTTGAAGAAGGCCGTCTGCATGATCATGTTGATGCGGCCGCCCAGTCCCACGTCGGTGGCGATCTTCACCGCGTCGATGTTGTAGAACTTGAGCTTCTTGTTCGCGATGGTGCGCTTGACGCCGGAGGGCAGGTGCTTTTCCATGTCCTCAAGGCTGCTCCAGGACGAGTTGAGCACGAAGGTGCCGCCGTCCTTGATGCCTTCCAGGACGTCGTAGATGCCCACATAGGCCGGGTTGTGACAGGCGACGTAATCGGCCTGGTTCACAAGGTAGGTGGACTGGATGGGCTTCTCGCCGAAGCGCAGGTGCGAGATGGTGATGCCGCCCGACTTCTTGGAGTCGTAGGAGAAGTAACCCTGGGCGAACAGGTCGGTGTTGTCGCCGATGATCTTGATGGCTTGCTTGTTTGCGCCCACCGTGCCGTCGGCTCCCAGGCCCCAGAACTTGCACTGGATGGTGCCCTTGGGCGTGGTGTCGGGGAAGGCGTGGTCCACGGGCAGCGAGGTGCGCGTCACGTCGTCCTCGATGCCCACGGTGAAGTGGTTCTTTTGCGCGCCGGACATGTTGTCGTACACCGACTTGACCATGGCCGGGCTGAATTCCTTGGAACCCAGGCCGTAGCGGCCGGCGAGGATCTTGGGCATGGCGCCGCCACGCTCCACGAAGGCCGAACAGACGTCCAGGTAGAGCGGATCGCCGGGAGCGCCGGGTTCCTTGGTGCGGTCGAGGACCGTGATGACCTTGGCCGAGGCGGGCAGGGCCTCGAAGAAGGCCTCATGGAAGAAGGGCCGGTACAGGCGGACCTTGACCAGGCCGATTTTCTCGCCCTTGGCCGTGAGGTGGTTGATGACCTCCTCGATAGTTTCACAGGAGGAGCCCATGGCCACGATGACGCGCTCGGCGTCGGGAGCACCCACGTAGTCGAAGAGCTTGTAGTTGCGGCCGGTCAGGGCGGCGACCTTCTTCATGTACTCGGCCACGATGCCGGGCACCTTGAGGTAGTACGGGTTGGCTGCCTCGCGGCCCTGGAAGTAGATGTCCGGGTTCTGGGCCGTGCCGCGCACGTGGGGGTGCTCGGGATTCATGGACTTCTGGCGGAACTCGGCCAGGGCCTTCTGGTTCACGAGGCCGGCCATGTCGGCGTAGTCCAGGACCTCGATCTTCTGGACCTCATGCGAGGTGCGGAAGCCGTCGAAGAAATGCAGGAAGGGCACGCTGGACTCGATGGCGGCCAGATGGGACACCAGGGCCATGTCGTGGGTTTCCTGAACGGAGCTGGCGGCCAGCATGGCGAAGCCGGTCTGACGCGCGGCGTAGATGTCCTGGTGGTCGCCGAAGATGGACAGGGCGTGCGCGGCGATGGCGCGGGCCGAGACGTGGAAGACGGTGGGCAGAAGCTCGCCGGAAATCTTGTACATGTTGGGAATCATCAGCAGCAGGCCCTGGGACGCCGTGAACGTCGTGGTCAGGGCTCCGGCCGCAAGGGCGCCGTGCACCGCACCGGCCGCGCCGGCCTCGGACTGCATCTCGCGCACTGTCAGGGTCTGCCCGAAGATGTTCTTGCGGCCCTGGGCAGCCCAATCATCAGCCTCCTCGCCCATCGTCGAGGAAGGCGTAATGGGGTAGATGGCGGCGACTTCGCTCAGGGCATACGCCACGTACGCCGTCGCTGTATTGCCATCCGTGGTCATCATTTTTTTACCCATACGATGCTCCTTCACGCTGAAAAGATGATGTGGTCACTGGTCCCGCCAGCCTGGAGAATAGTGAGGTCGCCAGAGTCCTTCACAGATTAGCAAAGCAGGGGAAAAAGAAAAGTCGGGCTTCCCCGTACGATTCCATCCCTCGGCGCTCGGTGGACCCTTGCCGGCACGCCGAACCGCTTCTTGATTCGGGAACAGTATCCAGGAAGCCTAAAACAAGAAGCGTGCCATATGGCACTATGGAAAAAAAGTGCTTAAAAGTCAACAAATTGGGTTATATTTCACAATCCGCTTACCGCGGTGTCCGCCTTGCTTCCGAAAAAGAAGAAAAGTGTCTTCTGCCCAAGCTAGCATAAATACGCTGATCATACAGGGCCGGAAATGAGGAACAGCTCCGCAGGGGTGCAGGCAGGCGAGCCTTGGCTGTCGAGTCCTTTATTTTGGAAGTCAGGGGTGTATTCCGAAAAAAAAGAATAATGGTCCGCGAACCCGCTACTCAGTTTTCAATATGATGCCGTGCTTCTTGAGCAGAGAGTAGAGGTGCGACTTGGACAAACCCGAAGCGGACAGCATGACTTCCAGATCGTTGCCGGACGTGGCGGCCAGCCCTTCCAGGTAGTGCTTCTCCATGGCGGTCTTGTATTCGCGCAAGGTCAAACGCTCCGCCTCGGTGCCGGCTAATGCCGGAGCCGCCGGCGCATTGACCGGAGCGTCGCTCTGCTGGGGCCGGCAGCCCTTGTGCAGAGTGGCCCTGGTCACGGCGATGCGCACCTCGTTGGGAAGGTGCATGGCGTAAAGCACCTTGCTCTCGCCGGAAGAGACGAAGGCCATCTCCAGCACATTGAACAGCTCGCGCACATTGCCTGGCCAGGGGTAAGCCCGCAGATACTCGAACAGCTCCGGGTCGAAACCCTTGTTGGGCACGCCGTACCGGTCGCAGAGACGATTGACGTGGTACATGGCCAAGGACTTGATGTCATCGGGCCGTTCACGCAGGGGCGGGATGGTTATGTGGATGGTCTTGAGCCGGAAGAGCAGGTCCGAACGGAAGTCGCCCTGCTCGACCATGGCCGCGAGATCGCGGTTTGTGGCGGCGATGAGCCGGAAGTCGCTGGTCGTCTCGTGCACGTCGCCCAGGGGGCGGAAGCGTTTCTCCTGCAGGACGCGCAGGAAGGCCTTCTGGATGGTCAAGGGCAGCTCGCCCACTTCATCCAGGAACAGGGTGCCGCCGTCGGCCATGCGTATGAGGCCGATGCTGTCGCGGTCCGCGCCCGTGAAAGCGCCTTTCTTGTGGCCGAAGAGGGCGCTCTCCACCAGGTTTTCGGTGAGCGAGGCGCAATCCACCACCACGAAGGGACGGCTCGCCCTAGCGCTGTTGGCGTGGATCGTACGGGCCAACAGCTCCTTGCCGGTGCCCGTCTCGCCGATGATGAGCGCGCCCGCGTCCGAGCGGGCGGCCTGGGCCACCAGATCGAAGCAGGCGCGCATTCCCGGCGCCGAGCCCACGACTCCGTTCAGGTTTAGAGCCACGGGCGCGGGCTTGCAGCTCTTCTTCTGCTGGCGGTACTTCAGGGCGCGCTCCAGGCTGAGCATGGTATCCTTTATGGAGGTGGGCTTGACCAGGTAGTCCCAGACACCGCCCTCGATAGCCAGCTCCGCGCCGTCGGGATCTCCCTGACCCGTGAGGATTATGACCTCGGGCGAGGAAGGGGCGCCGATGATCCCTGGCAAGGCGTCCAGCCCGTTGCCGTCCGGCAGGCGCACGTCCAGGAACACCACTTCGACCTCGTGCTCGTGCAGCAGCTTCCGGCCTTCGGCCAGCGATGCCGCGCGTAGGCTCGACAGGCCCATGCGCGCCACGATGCGCTGCAGGGTCTGGCTTACCTGGGGATCGTCATCGATGACCAGCACCGTGGGCATGTCCGCACTCCCAGCCTTGTCGACCATCATCATTGCTGAACCTCCGCCGGAACCTCGTCTAGCACTGCCCGTATGGCCTCGGACAGGCTCCTGCCGCTGTAGGGCTTGGCCAAAACGTGCCGAATATTGCCGACTCCCTTGGCCGCGTCGATCGCGCTGCGCCTGCCAGAAACCAGGATCACCGGCAAGTCCGGGCGAATCTGTTGCAAGGTGCGCGAGAAATCAACTCCGGTCATTTCGGGCATGTCGAAGTCGGTTACCACGATATCGAATCGGCTGTCCTCACCATCCGCCGACAGGGCGGCGGAAGCCGCGTCCGCTCCGCGGCAGGCCACGACGCTGTAGCCGAGCCGCCCGAGGACCTTGGGAATGGTTCCCAGCTGGTCCAGGTCGTCTTCCACGAACAGGATGCGTTCGCTGCCCCTGGGCGCGGGTCGCTCGGACGGCTCCCGGGTCTGGGCGTCCTCGCTCTCGTAGGGCAGGAATATCTCGAAGCGCGTCATGGTCCATGGCTCGCTGGACAGGGAGATGGCTCCTTTATGACCCTTGACGATGCCTTGAACCACGGCCAGTCCCAAACCCGTGCCTTCGCCCATGCTCTTGGTGGTGAAGAAGGGGTCGAATATCTTGGGCGCGATGGGAGGCGGGATGCCGGGTCCGTTATCGCATACGCTCAAGCACAGGTACTCGCCGGGCGTCAAGGCGAGTAGGTCGGCCCGCTCGGGTGGCAGTTCAACGCGGTGCAGGCCTACCTCTATGATTCCACCGGAATCCCGCAAAGCCTGGAAAGCGTTGGTGCACAGGTTCATGACCACTTGGCGCAGTTGGGTCGGATCGGCCAGGCAAAGCCCGAGGGTTGGTTCCACATCCTCCCGCAGGCGGATGTTTCCGGGCAGGCTGGCGCGAATAAGCCCCAGGGCCTGCTGCACGGTCGAGGCGACCTCCGTGGGTAGGAAGCCCTCGCGCGTGGGCCGGCTGTAGGTGTGGATCTGGCTCACAAGATGGCTGCCCTGCTGGGCGGCGTTCAAGGCGCGGCGCACGTCCTCCGCCGGTTCGGATTCTGCCGGCAGATCCAGCAGAGCCAGCTCGGCGGAATTGATGATGGTGGTCAGGATGTTGTTGAAGTCATGGGCGATGCCGCTGACGAACGTGCCGATGGCCTCCATCTTCTGGGACTGCAGGAGCTGGCGTTCCAGGCTGACCTTGCGGGTCACGTCCTCGGCGGTGGAGAGCACGCCGATGACCCGGCCCTCGTAGTCGTGCAGCGGCAGCTTGGTCAGCTCCAGGATAACCATCTCGCCGTTGGCCAGCTTGAGTTCAAGGGGAGTGCGCGGACAGGCGTGGTTGGTCTGCATGACTTCCGCGTCAAGCCTTTCGGCGGCCAGGGCGTCGATCTCGCGGGCGAGCAGGTCGCGGTTGGTCTTGCCTATGATGGCGTTCAGGTCCGGCAGGCCGAAGAAATCGGCAAAGGATCTGTTGGCGCCCATGTAGCGCAGCTCCTTGTCTTTCCAGAAGACGAGCTGCGGTATGTTGTCCAGGACCATGCGCAGCATCTTCTGCGAATCCCGCAGATCCCGCTCGGCCTTGCGGCGCGAGGTCACGTCCTCGACGATGCCTTCCAGGCGGTTCGTGCTGCCGTCCTCCGAAACCACCGACCGGAGATACGCGCGCACTGTGAGTTCCTGGCCGTCGGCGCGCGTCAGGCGGCACTCGAAGGCCGCGGCGCCCGTGCGGTCCATGGGATTCCCGGCCAAGGCCTCCACATCGGCGCAATGCAGGTCGGCAAGAATCGTGCGGCCCGAGGCCATGAGCGCCGCGGGCGACTCGTAGCCGAGCATGCAGGCCAGGGCCGGGTTGGCGTCCAGCCAGTCGTCGTCGGCGGTGACACGGAAAATGCCCAGGGCCGAGTTCTCGAAGATGGAGCGGTACTTTTCCTCGGCGCGGCGCAGTTCTTCCTCGGCCCTGTGGCGATCCGTGAAGTCGTACAGCACGCCCACGAGGCCCTCGGCCTCTCCGCGGGCGTTGCGGTAAGTGGCCTTGTGCACGAGCACGTTGTGGCGCCGGCCGTCCACGCTCTCCAGGATCTGCTCGTATACGCGCACTCCCGGTCTGGACAGCAGTTCCGTGTCGGCCTCGTCGGACAGTGTGCCCGGGTTGCGCAGGCGCGAACCGCCCGCGGCCTTGATCTCCTTGGGCAGCGTTGCGTTCAGGGCATCGCGGTCCGTGCCGAACCAGCGCTGGAAGGCCTTGTTGAAATCGGTGAATGTCCCGGACTTGCTGCGGAAATAGATCGGCATGGGGATCGTATCCATGAGCAGCTGCATGAAGGAGAGCTGGTCTTTGAGCCTGAGCTCGGCATATTTCCGCTGCCGGATGTTCAGGGCCAGGAAGAAGAGCAGGGCCGTAAGCACTCCCAGGCTGGCCATGATGGTCCAGAAGACGGGCTTTTCCAGCTCGTAGAAGGGCTTGGGCTGGTTGATGATGATGCTTCCGGCCGGCAGCTGGTCATGAGCAATGCCGTGACGCGCAAGGACGTTGTTGTCGAAATAGTACAGTTCGTCGGTGCGCTCCAGCGTGGGGATGTCGTCCGGCGATTTCCCACCCAGAATGTCCAGGACCATTTGGGCCGCCAACTGGCCCTGATGCTCGCCGGAGAGGAGCATGCCGCCCACCATGCCGTGCCCGAGCAGGAAGACCCACCCGCTGTAGATGGGCGCGTCGGTCATCTCCGCAATGGCGGCCTGGACTTCCCAAGGTGTCAGGAACGTCCCGCCTTCATCCATATAGAAAGGGATGTGGAAGAGGATGGTTTTGCGGTCGGACGTGGCCACAACTCGGGCGAGCTCCTCCTTGGTGCGCACCCTGCGATAGTCGAATTCGAGCCGGCCTTCGAATTGCGGCATGGCCTCGCGGACTTGGGCCTCGATGGCCACGGCAGTGGTTGAGTCGTCGCCGATGACCAGCAGGCGCTTGCGACCGGGATGCAGGCGCAGGGCAAGCTCCAGCGTTTCCGCCGCGCGCGTCTGCTCGAGGACGCCGGTGACAAGGGCTTGGCCTATGATGACCTTGGATTCGAAATGGTTGACTCCGCAGAAAACCAGCGGAGTGCCTGGGAAAAGCTCCTGGCGGTGCTCCAGTGCAAAGCTGAAGGCGTCGTTGTCTGAGGCGATCACCGCGTCGAAGTTGATGCCGCTGAACTTGACGGCCATGAGGCTGCGCAACTGTTCGCGCACGGCGTGATCAGGATGTTTCTTGGCGTCGAGGTATTCCACTTGCAGGTCGATGTTCAGCCGGCTGTTCCCGAGGGTCTCGCGGATGCCGTCGAGGATCGTGTCCGACCAGATGTAGCCGTTCTGATAGGAGTTGATGTACAGGATGTTCCGCTTCTTGCCCTTGCCGGCAGGAGACGGTTCGGCCCAGCTGGACCTCGGCGCGAATGCGAAAGGCAGGAGCAGAAGCACCGCGACCAGCAGACAGACCGGGCGGACGGTACGGATGTGTGTGTTCATCGTTAACTTCGCTTGCAGGAAAGTGGGGTAGGCTTTATGTAAGGACCAACGCTCTCGAAGGCAACCTATTCGGCGGATTTGTCCTGTCTGCCGTTGGGGCGGAGCCCGGAATGGCGGCTCGCCCGGATGCGGGGCGGCAAAAAAATCGATTCGCTTCGATTTGCCTCTTGCAATCCAAAAAAAAACGTATATAAGAGCGTGTCCCGTAAGCGGGGCGATTTTATATTCCTGCCGACGGTCCCGATCACCGCGGACATTCTTCGGCACGGCAGGCCCGATAACCCAAGGGGATCAGCGCGGTTTACCGCGATTCGTTCCCGGCCCGGCGATACCTTCCATCCGGGCAACCCCAAGGGGAGTTATGGGCGGCCAGACGGGAATAGCGAGTATTTTATCATATGTGGCGGTTGGCGCTCAAAGTGGCAATGCGCTGATTGTGCCGCATGGCCTTTGAGGCACGTTAAATTAAAGTACGGAGTTAGGTTCATGCCCACGATTAACCAACTGGTCCGGAAGCAGCGCGAGCTGCAGGTCAAGCGCAAGAAGACTCCCGCGCTGCAGGCTTGTCCGCAGCGTCGCGGTGTCTGTACCCGCGTCTATACGACCACTCCCAAGAAGCCGAACTCGGCCTTGCGCAAGGTCGCGCGTGTGCGTCTCACCAATGGCCTCGAGGTGACGGCCTACATCCCCGGCGAGGGACACAACCTGCAGGAGCACTCCGTGGTCATGATCCGCGGAGGTCGTGTGAAGGACCTTCCCGGTGTCCGCTACCACATCGTGCGCGGCACTCTGGATACCGCCGGTGTTGCGGATCGTCGCCAGGGCCGCTCCAAGTACGGCGCCAAGCGGCCCAAGTAAGGAGAAGTTGATATGCCCCGTAAAGGTCCGGTTCCCACTCGCGAAGTGCTTCCCGATCCGCTCTACGGCAGCGTGCTCGTCAGCCGTTTCATGAACAGGCTGATGCTGCAGGGCAAGAAGGGTGTGGCCGAGAAAATTTTCTACAAGTGCATGGATTTCCTCGGTGAGAAGACGGGCGATCAGCCCCTGGATGCCTTCGAGAAGGCTCTGGGCAACGTGAAGCCCCACCTGGAAGTCAAGTCCCGCCGTGTCGGCGGCGCGACCTACCAGGTTCCCGTCGAGGTTCGTCCCGATCGCCAGGTGTCCTTGGCTATCCGCTGGCTTATCAACTACGCCCGCTCCCGCGGCGAGAAGGGTATGGCCAGCAAGCTTTCCGCCGAGTTGCTGGACGCTTACCATGGCCGCGGCGGTGCTGTGAAAAAACGCGAAGACGTGCACAAGATGGCGGACGCCAACAAGGCCTTCGCGCATTACCGCTGGTAGGCTGGGAGTATAGACCGTGGCGAGAATTGTACCCATAGGCAGGCAGCGCAATATCGGCATCATGGCTCACATCGATGCCGGTAAGACGACTACCACCGAGCGCATTCTTTTTTATACCGGCGTTTCGCACAAGATCGGCGAAGTCCATGACGGCCAGGCCACCATGGACTGGATGGTTCAGGAGCAGGAGCGCGGCATCACCATCACCAGTGCCGCCACCACCTGCTACTGGAAGGATCATCGCATAAACATCATCGATACGCCGGGTCACGTTGACTTCACCATGGAAGTCGAGCGCTCCTTGCGCGTCCTTGACGGCGCCGTGGCCCTCTTCGACGCCGTAGCCGGCGTTCAGCCCCAGTCCGAGACCGTCTGGCGCCAGGCTGACCGTTACAGAGTGCCCCGCATCTGCTTCATCAATAAGATGGATCGCATCGGCGCCAGCTTTTTCCGCGCCACCAAGACCATCAAGGACCGCCTTGGCGCCAAGCCCGTGCCCCTTCAGCTGCCCATCGGCGCCGAGGATGAGTTCAAGGGCTTGGTAGACCTGGTCATGGGCAAGGCCATCTATTTCGACGACCAGTCCATGGGCAAGGATTACCGCTACGAGGACATCCCCGCTGATTTGATGGATCAGTACGAGGAGATGCGCCTTGAGCTCATCGAAGCCATCGCCGAAGAGGACGAGGGCCTCATGGAGAAGTATCTCGGCGGTGAAACTCTCTCCGTTGACGAGATCAAGGCCGGTATTCGCAAGGCCACCATCGCCATGGCCATCACTCCGGTCCTGTGCGGCTCGGCCTTCAAGAACAAGGGTGTGCAGCCCCTGCTCGACTGCGTGGTCGAGTACCTGCCTTCTCCGCTCGACGTGGCCCAGATGGTCGGCGTGGATCCGGACAAGGGCGACAGCATCGTCTGCAAGACCGACGACAACGAGCCCCTGGCCGCGCTGGCTTTCAAGCTCATGACCGACCCCTTCGTCGGCCACCTGACCTTCCTGCGTATTTACTCCGGTCACATCGAGACCGGCATGACCGTGCTCAACGCCAACACCGGCAAGAAAGAGCGCATCGGCCGCCTGCTCAAGATGCACGCCAACAAGCGCGAGGAGATCAAGGAGTCCTGGGCCGGCGATATCGTCGCCGCGGTGGGCCTCAAGGCCGTCTCCACCGGCGACACGCTGTGCGATCTCAAGCGTGCCGTGAAGCTCGAGTCACTGACCATTCCCGAGCCGGTCATCGAGGTCGCCATCGAGCCCAAGTCCAAGGCTGACCGCGATTCGCTTTCGGATGCGCTGGGCAAGCTGGCCAAGGAAGATCCGTCCTTCCGCGTGACCACCGACGAGGAGAGCAACCAGACTCTGATCGCCGGCATGGGCGAGCTGCACCTCGAAATCATCGTCGACCGCCTGCTGCGCGAGTTCAACGTTAACGCCAATGTGGGCGCTCCGCGCGTGGCCTACCGCGAGACCATCACCAAGCCGGTCAAGCAGGACACCAAGTACGCCAAGCAGAGCGGCGGCCGCGGCCAGTACGGCCATGTTGTCCTCGAGGTCTCGCCCAACAGCGAGAAGGGCTACGAGTTCGTCGACGGCATCAAGGGCGGCGTGATTCCCAAGGAATACATTCCGGCCGTCAACAAGGGTATCATCGACGCCCTCAAGGGCGGAGTCCTCGCCGGTTATCCGATCGTCGACCTCAAGGTCGAGCTGGTCTTCGGCTCCTACCACGACGTCGACTCTTCGGAGCAGGCTTTCTATATCGCGGGTTCCATGGCGGTTAAGGAGGCCATCAAGAAGGCCGACCCGATCCTGCTGGAGCCCATCATGTCCGTTGAGATCGTGACTCCCGAGGAGTACCTTGGCGATGTCATGGGCGATCTGAACGGCCGCCGCGGCCGCGTTTCCGGCATGGAGGCGACCGGCGGCGCACAGGTTATCCGGGCCATGGTGCCACTGTCCGCAATGTTTGGATACGCCACCGACCTCCGTTCCCGCACCCAGGGTCGGGCGACCTTCACCATGCAGTTCGACCATTATGAGCGGGTGCCCGCCAACTTGGCGGAAGCCATCATCAAGAAGCAGCAATAGGGGGTACTCACCATGGGTAAAGCAAAATTCGAGCGGAAGAAGCCGCACGTAAACATCGGCACCATCGGTCACATCGACCATGGCAAGACCACGCTGACGGCCGCCATCACCAAGACCCTGTCCATGAAGGGCTGGGCCCAGTTCACGGGCT
>JAEYOJ010000101.1 GCA_023411815.1 Pseudomonadota bacterium
TTAAGGCCTGTATCGATTGAAGAAGGTCGCGCCAGTTCAAGAAGGCCCTCCTCTGTTGGAGTGAGCAACCTTCCAAGTATAGCAAACTAGGCGCTTGGAGCAACAATCCTTGCGAAAAGCGCCTTTCTTTTCTTCTGCAGATTCCACTCCCATCGCCGGGTTACATTCATGGGACTCCTGATCGTTTCAGCAGCATGCGCCGATTGACGGATCGGCGCGGACGCTAACCTTGCCTCCGGCCTCACCTCCTTGACCGGCCATAGAAACACTTGCCTCCGTGGGCGGTTTCATTTGTGGCGGAAGCGTTACGTTGCGGCTTTCAAGTGCAGCTGCACGGCATTGTGTGTCGCACGAACAGGCAGGGGCGGAATGCATGCTTCCGCATGCAAGTCGCGCCGGATAGGGCCGGCCGTGCAAGACAGATTCGTGCGCATGCGGCTTGTTATGTCGTGGTGAGTCGCGCATGGGCAGCAATCCGAGTCCTTGGACTCGGCAGCGGATGTCTTGCATGAAATTTTTACGTGCATTTTTTCCTGGAAGTGTTAAGGGAGCGAATAGGGCTGGGTGAATTGAATTGCTATGGGAAACAAAGCAGGGAGTGTTTGAGCATGTATCTCTACTTCTGCAACTACCGGGGATGCGCGGGCCACATCAAGAGCTGGGAGCGTTGCGATGACCTGCTGGCCTCACCGGGCATGCAGGACAGGCTGACGCAGGAACAGCCTGCCGCTGCGCCCGTAAATCAGGCCCTCGCGGCCGCGTCGAGGCAGGCCGCATACCCCAGGGCCTTCGGCGAACACGAGCCGTCATACGGCGCGGAAATTACCTGGATCTGACATCTCCTCGCCTCGTCCTCCGCCTTCCGGCCGAACGGCGATTCTCCGCTCGTCGTTCGGCCGCCATTTTTCCAGGCTTGCCTTTCCGGCCGAAGAACTTATTCTAGCTAGCTGTCTACCCGTTCCCCCGACAACCACCGCCGCGATCGCCCGGGTCCGCCCGAGCGCCCGGCGCTTCCGCGCGGTTCAGCCGCGCCCCATGAGGCGACAGTGAGCAAGGATCCCGTTCTCAAGGATTCAATCCATATCGAAGGCGCACGGCAGCACAACCTCAAGAACCTGACCGTGGATATCCCCCGCGGAGAGCTGGTCGTGGTCTGCGGGCCATCCGGCTCGGGCAAGTCCACCCTGGCTTTCGACATCGTCTACGCCGAGGGGCAGCGCCGTTACGTGGAGTCCCTTTCGGCCTACGCCCGCCAGTTCCTGCCCCAGCTCGACAAGCCCGACGTGGACAAGATCGAGGGCCTTTCCCCGGCCATCTCCCTGGAGCAGCAGACCACCTCGCGCAACCCGCGCTCCACCGTGGGCACCGTGACGGAGATCTACGACTTCCTGCGCGTGTTCTACGCCCGCCTGGGCACTTTCTACTGCCCGCAGTGCGGCAAACCCATCGCGGCCCAGACCAGCGACCAGATCGTGGAGGAGATTTCCGCCCTGCCCGAGGGCACGCGCTTCATGCTCATGGCCCCGCTCGTGGAGCACCAGAAGGGCACGCACAAGGACCTGCTGGCCAAGCTCAAGCGCGCGGGATTCGTGCGCGTGCGTCTGGGCGGCAGGAAGGGCGAGGTGCTGGGCATCGACGATGTGCCCGAGTTGGAGAAGAACAAGAAGCACACCATCGACCTGGTGCTGGACCGCCTGGTGGCCAAGCCGGACATGCGCAAACGGCTGGCGGATTCCGTGGAGCTGGCCCTGCGCTACGGCGGCGAGCGGCTGTACGTGGCGACCATGGGGCCGGGCGAGACCGAGGAGCGCGTCTTCTCCACCCAGTCCGTGTGCCCCACGTGCAGGATCAGCCTGCCCAAGCTCTCGCCGCAGCTGTTCTCCTTCAACTCGCCCCAGGGCGCGTGCCAGCGCTGCCTGGGCATCGGCAGCGTGGAGTATTTCGAGCCCAACCTGCTGGCTCCCAACAAGGGGTTGTCCCTGTCCGAGGGCGCGTTGCTGCCCTGGAGGAGCCCCAAGGTCATGGCCCGCTACCGCGAGGACCTTGAACGCCTGGGCCGCAAGTGGGGCTTCGACCTGTCCACGCCCATCGGCAAGTTTTCGGCCGAGGCCTGGCAGCACCTGTTTCACGGCGACAAGGAGTTGGGCTGGCGGGGCGTGGTGTCGCTGCTGGAAATGGGCGAGTCCATAAGCCACATCTGGCGCGACGAACTGTCGCGCTTCCGCCAGTCCGCGCCATGCCCGGCCTGCCATGGCGCGCGGCTCAAGGACGAGGTGCTGTCCGTGCGCGTGGCCGACAAGAACATCTTCGAGTTCACCTCGCTGCCCATATCGCGCGCCCTGGACTGGCTGCAGGAGCGCGAGTTCAAGGGCCACGAGCGGCTCATCGCCGAGCCGCTCATGAAGGAGCTGACCCACCGCCTGGGCTTCCTGGTCAACGTCGGCCTGGACTACATCAGCCTGGCCCGCAACATGGCCACTCTGTCCGGCGGCGAGGCCCAGCGCATCCGCCTGGCCGGGCAACTCGGCTCGGGCCTTGTGGGCGTGACCTACGTGCTCGACGAGCCGTCCATCGGCCTGCACCCGCGCGACAACGAGCGGCTGCTGTCCACGCTGCGCAGTCTTCAGGGCCGGGGCAACACCGTGCTCGTGGTGGAGCACGACGAGGCGACCATCCGCGAGGCCGACCATGTGCTGGAGCTTGGGCCCGGCTCGGGCCTGCTGGGCGGCGAGCTCGTCTTCGCCGGTCCGACGGCCGGGCTCATGAACGGCGCGCAAACCCTGACCGCCAAGTACCTGCGCGGCGAACTGAAGAACGAGACCCCGGATACGCGCCGCGAGCCCCAGGGCCATCTGACCCTGTCCAGCGTGACCACGAACAACCTGAAGGACATCGACTGCGCCTTCCCGCTGGGCTGCCTGGTGTGCGTCACCGGCCCCTCGGGCTCGGGCAAGAGCTCGCTCGTGGTGGACTCGCTGTACAAGCACCTGGCCCTGTCCCAGGGCATCCGCGTGGAGGAGCCGGGCCAGATCCGCGGCATCACCGGAGCCGAGCGCATCGAACGCATCGTATCCATCGACCAGTCGCCCATCGGCCGCACCCCGCGCTCCAACCCGGCCACGTACACGAAGATATTCGACGAGGTGCGCAACCTCTTCGTCGAGACCAAGGAGGCCAAGGCGCGCGGCTACAAGCCGGGCCGCTTCTCCTTCAACGTGCGCGGCGGGCGCTGCGAGGCCTGCCAGGGCGACGGCGTCATCAAGGTCGAGATGCACTTCCTGCCCGACGTGTACGTTACCTGCGACGTGTGCAAGGGCAAACGCTACAACCGCGAGACGCTTGACGTGCACTACAAGGACCTGAGCATCGCCGACGTGCTCGACCTGAGCGTGCGCCAGGCCCGCGAGCTGTTCAAGAACCACATTGCGCTCGACCGCCGCCTGTCCGTGCTGGAAGACGTGGGCCTGGAATACATCAAGCTCGGGCAGCCGGCCACGACCCTGTCCGGCGGCGAGGCCCAGCGCATCAAGATCTCCCGCGAGTTGGGCAAGCGCAGCCTGCCCGGCACGCTGTACATCCTGGACGAGCCCACCACGGGCCTGCACATGCACGAGGTCGGCAAGCTCATCCACGTGCTGCACCAGCTGGTGGACAAGGGCGCATCGGTCATCGTCATCGAGCACAACGTGGACGTCATCCGCGCCTCGGACTGGGTCATCGACCTGGGACCGGGCGGCGGCGAGTCAGGCGGCCGCATCGTCAGCCAAGGCACGCCGGAGCAGATCAGGGCCGATGAGAAGTCGGTGACGGGCAGATTCCTGGAGTAGTCTGTCTGGATTGTTCCGGCGTCGGACATGACGCGAGAAGCCGGCGTGAGGCATGCCTTGCGCCGGCTTTTTTTCTGGAGCGTAATGGTAGGAAATATGCTCCGCCGCCTCCGGCGTTGCGCGGGTCCGTGGAAAGTCCAGGGAAAACAATTCCCCGGGCGGAAGATGGGCCGGACGTGGCCGATCATTGAGCAGTTATGGCAAGCGCTTGTAAACACTGTAAGTTGATGCAAATGCAAATTGTATAATTCTGTACATATGAAACAGTGTTTTTGACGAAAGTAGCATATCTAAGCCTCTCGGAGTGAAGCAACCTCTCGGGATAATTTGACTCGTACATTTGCTCCACTGCCTTTGCAACCGTGCACCAGTGGCGTTAAAGTGGCATGGCACTTCTGTTGCATCGATATCTGCCCAGGAGGGGCAGGCATGCTCGCAAACATGAAGTTGCGTTCAAGGATTCTGGTGCCGATCTGCGCCGTCGTGCTGTTCGTATTCGCGCTGACCGTGACCATCGTGGTGGCCAGGGTGCGTGACGTGTCGCGGGAATCGGCCCTGCGCTACACCCAGGAACTGGCCGATCGCCACGGACAGGAGGTCCGTCAGCGGCTCGACAGGGCCATGCAGTCCTCGCGGGTCATGGCCGCGGTCATGGAGACGGCTGCGCGGCATCCGGAGAGCGTCAACCGGGCAGTGCTCGACGAGTATCTCAAGAGCGTGCTGTTGCGCGACAAGGATGTCTTCGGCGTGTTCGTGACCTTCGAGCCCAATGCCCTGGACGGCCGCGAGGCCGAGCACGAGCAGGTCTACAAGGGCCGCTACCGCTCGTACATCTACAAGAATTCACAGGGCGGCGTGGCCGTGAGCCACGGCGGCAACGCCAACCTCGGAAGCTGGTACACCGTGCCCATGGGCACGGGCCGCGAAACGCTTCTGGAGCCGTACGAGGACTCCACGGTCAACCTGCTCATGACCAGCGTGGCCGTGCCCATCCACAAGAACGGCCGCACGGTGGGCGTCGCCGGCATGGACATCATAATCGACGAACTTCAGGAGATGATCCGCGCCATCAAGCCCTATGAAACCGGCCATGCCTTCCTCGTCTCCAACGAAGGCTCCATTGTGGCCCACCCCGACAGGAAGCTCGTGCTCAAGCCCGCGGCCGATCACCTTTCCTCCGAGGCCGGCAAGGGGCTGCGCAAGTCCCTGCGCGATGGACAACCCGTCACGGAATTCTGGCATGACGCCGACGGGGCCGAGCAGTTCACGGTTTTCGTGCCTTTCGACATCGGCGAGAGCAAGGCGCCCTGGAGCCTGGCCGTGACCGTGCCCATGGAAAAGGTCATGGCCCAAGCCGATGGCATACGAACCATGTCCCTGATCATGGGCGTTCTGGCCATGCTCCTGCTGGCGGGCGTCATTCTGGCCATTGCGCACAGCATAGCCGCCCCCATCCGCAGGACGATGGAATTCGCCGAGGCGGTGGCCAAGGGACGCCTGGATGAACGCCTGGATATTCAGCGCAAGGACGAGGTCGGCGTGCTCGCCGCATCCCTGCGCGCCATGGTCGACACCCTCAAGGCCATGATAGCCACGTCCGAGTCCAAGACACGCGAGGCCGAGGAGCAGACCCGCAGGGCGCAGGACGCCTTGCGGGACGCGGATGCGGCGCGGCAGGAGGCCGAGCGCGCGCGGCGCGAGGGGAGGCTTCATGCCGCGAGGCAGCTGCAGCATATCGTCGAGCGCGTGACTTCGGCCTCCGAGGAGCTGGCCGCCCAGATCGAGCAGTCCAGCCGCGGTTCCGAGGTGCAGCGCGACAGGACCGCCGAGGCGGCCACGGCCATGGAGGAGATGAACGTCACGGTCCTGGAGGTCGCCCGCAACGCGTCCCAGGCCGCCGACAGCGCGGACAGCGCGCGGCGGAACGCCGAGAAGGGCTCCGGCGTGGTGTCCAACGTGGTGGATGCCACGCGCGAGGTCCAGAAGCGTTCTGAGGCCATGACTCGCAAGTTGGGCGAACTGGGAGCCCAGGCAGAGGGTATCGGCAGGATCATGAACGTGATCACGGATATCGCGGACCAGACCAATCTGCTGGCCCTCAATGCGGCCATCGAAGCCGCCCGCGCCGGAGAGGCCGGACGAGGCTTCGCCGTGGTGGCTGACGAGGTGCGCAAGCTGGCCGAGAAGACCATGAGCGCCACCAAGGAGGTCGGCGAGGCGGTCCAGGCCATCCAGAACGGGACCCGCGAGAACATACAGGCCATGCAGCAGGCCGGCGGCGCAGTGGACAAGAGCACTGGCCTGGCGGTGGACGCCGGCAAGGCCCTGCGCGACATCTTGGGCATGGTCGAGTCCACCTCGGACCAGGTGCGGGCCATCGCCACGGCCTCGGAAGAGCAGTCCGCGGCCAGTGAGCAGATCAGCCGCAGCATGGACGAGGTCAACCGCATCGCCTCCGAAACGGCCACGGCCATGACCCAGTCGGCCGGCGCGGTCTCGGAGCTGGCGAGTATGTCATTGGAACTAAAGCGGATCATCGAGGAGTTGCAGCAGGATTGAGGCCGCGGCTTTATCTGAATACGACTTGGAGAGGCTCCATCCGGAAACGGGTGGAGCCTTTTGCGTGCTGGCCTACCCCTCGACTATGCGGCGGCCTTGGCGTACGAACAGTGCTCGGCGGTTGACCGGTAGTCCGGGCACCAACCCATACTCCTGTTGAAAGCGAACTGCGGCAGGCAATGACGCCAGCTAGCGTGATGCTCTTCCGCCAATCCTCGAATATTTAAGCGAACCTCAATCCGTGGTGATCAGCATGCAGAACAAGCAGATCAGCATATCGGCGCCCGGCAAACCGGTGCTGATGTCCAATTCCCTTCCCCTGGTATTCATCGCCGGCCCCTGCGCGATGGAGGGCCGGGACTTCGCCCTGCGCACGGCCCTGGAGCTCCGGGACATCTTCGGGGCCGCCGGCGTGGATTTCATCTACAAGTCGTCCTTCGACAAGGCCAACAGGACCTCCTTGAGTTCCTTTCGCGGCGTGGGCATGGAAGAAGGCCTGGATATCCTGGCCGAGGTGCGCGAGAAGGCCGGCGTGCCCGTGCTCACGGACGTGCACAGCCCCGAACAGGCCGCGCCCGTGGCCGCGGTGGTCGACATGCTGCAGACTCCGGCCTTCCTCTGTCGCCAGACCGACCTAATCCGCGCCGTGGCCGCCACCGGGAAGCCCGTGAATATCAAGAAGGGACAGTTCCTGGCGCCTTGGGACATGAAGAACGTGCTTTCCAAGGCCGTGGAGGAGGGCAACGACCAGATAGCGCTTTGCGAACGGGGAGCGAGCTTCGGCTACGGCAACCTTGTCGTGGACATGCGCTCGCTGGCGATCATGGCCGAGACCGGCCAGCCGGTCGTCTTCGACGTGACCCACTCCGTGCAGCTTCCCGGCGGCCAGGGCTCCTGCAGCGGCGGCCAGAGGCAGTTCGTGCCCACGCTTGCGCGGGCCGGCGTGGCCGCGGGCGTAGCCGCCCTGTTCATGGAGGTGCACCCTGACCCGGACAAGGCCCCCTGCGACGGGCCGAACATGCTGCCCTTCTCGGACCTGCCGAAGCTGCTCCGGCTGCTCAAGGACATGGACGCCCTGGCCAAGGGGCGCTGATACCGCTTCGCGTTCAGGCGGCTTGCGTCGGATGCGCGACACAAGCCGCCTTGCAATCCTTCCTTTGCTTCAAGGCTGGAGGACGAAGAGCCGCTCTCTGAGCAGGTCGAGATCCTCGCCGACCTCGGGATGGAGGGCGACGATGGCCTCGAACTTGCGCCCGGCCTCTTCCCAGTCTCCGCGCACGGCATCGGCGCTGGCCAGGGTGATGAGCGCGTCGAGGTTGTCGGGGGCGATCACGAGCATGCGCCTGGCGGTCTTTTCCATGGCCTCGGCATCCATGGCGTACAGGTAAATGTTGGAGAGCATGTACAGGCCCTGGAGTTCGTCGGCGGGATAGGCGCGGATGTACTCCTCGACGGTTATGTGCGCGTCGTCCAGGCGGCCGGCCTCGATGAGCGCGGTGATGAGATAGTTGTAGCGTTCCTGGCTCGGGCCCTCCAGGCTCATGGCGATGCGGAATTTCGAGGCGGCCCGTTCGGGATCGAGCTGCAGCAGCCGTGTGATTCCGAGCAGGTCGTAGGCCTCGGCGCTCGGCTGGCTGGAGATCACCCGGCGCAGGTCGGTCTCGACCTCGTCCAGAAGCTCGTAGCGCTCTTCGATGTTCGACAGGTTGCCCAGGTTTTCCGCGCCGGGCATGACCGAACCGCCGGCCTCGGACGTCGGCAGCCTTGGCGGAATGTGCACCACGCCTATCCGTTCCAATCGGGTGCGCGCCGATGCGAGCAGCAAGGCGGCCTCGCCGTCCGGAAGGGCATTCTGTTCCGCCTGATCGGCACAGAAACCGTGAACAGCCACGCATAGCACAGCCAGTATGAACAAAGACTGGAACACGCGCATACCATATCCTCACCGCGCCCCCAAAGGCGATCATGCCCATGGGTTTTTGCGGCCCGTCAGCGGTTATCTGTAATAATCCACGAGATATGCACAAAGAGAGCCAGAATAGTGCATGCACTTTGAATGACTTGCAAGGCTGTTCGCTGAGCGGGCGATAGCAGGCTGATCCATCGTTTCTACCGGCCGCGGTATCTGCCGGAAAGGAATCATGGATCGCTTGCCGCGGCTCCAGGAGCCGTGTGCTACCTTGGATGGACATGGATGGACACATGCCGCATGCCGACTTGGCAGGCCTTGAGTCACAAGGCGATGGAGCTTGCGGGACATCGCCGGAAGTGCACCGGCCCTTTGAGTTCAGCGCCCTCCAAGGCGGGTGGCCAGGCGCGTCAGGAGAGAGCTGGGCTGAACGGATTTGCCGAGGACCTGCAGGCCGGTCAGGATCCGCCGCAGTCCCGACGGCCGGCCGAACAGGGGGATATCGAAACGGAAGCCGCAGGTCCGGTGGTTGGCCCAGACCATGCGCACCCTGCGGCCTTCCAGGTGGTTTCCGAAACGGGGCAGGCAGCTTTCGGACAAGGTGAAGAAAGCGCCGGCGGCTGCGTCAGGCACTTTTTCGTTCTCGGTCTGCATGAGGCGGACACCGCCCATGCCGATATCGTGGATGAGCATGTGCGTCGTATTGCCGCGTTTGTCCAGCAGCGAACAGGCGCTCACGCCTTCCTGGAGAACGTCGAACCGCTGCCACCTTCTGCGTTCGCGCCGCTGCATAGACCCTCCTTGGGGTGTATCAGCCAAAATGCAGAGGGAGCGCGAAGCCGTCAATGATTGTGACGAAAGCCATCCTTTGGCTGAGGCGACAGGTGGCCGATGGATTGAGGGTCCAGGCCCAGCAGCCGCGCCGCCTCGCGATCCAGGGCCAAGGCGTCGAAGCCGGCCAGGATGCGCATGGCCGGGGGCTCCATGGCCGGGCCGCCTAGGTGGTATTGGGCCAGGCCCACGCTGGCGTCCATGACCGTGAGGTCCGGCCGGAGATACAGGGCCAGGTCGCGCAGCGAGGCCTGCATGCGGGCATGGAAGCTGTTTTTCTTCCAGGTGCCGCAGTCGCCCTGATATATCGATGGAGGCAGAAAGCCCATCATGTTCTTGATGGTCCCGGTCATGCCCGCGATGGAGTGGGCCTTGAGCACCGGCAGGGAGATGATGAAGCTGTCCAGGGCCAGCTTGGGCAGGTGCAGTTCCCGGAAGACGGTCATGCCGGGCTCGCTCACGGCCAGGCACACTTCCTGGTTGAGATCCACGAGCGGCACCCCGTGCCGCCTGGCCAGCTCGTCGTAGCCGAGGCAGCGGAAGATTTCCGGCGTCTCGCGCCTTGCGTCGCCGCAGCCTTCGGCGATGAGCACGTCCGCCTGGGAGCAGGCCCGCACATACGTCAGCACCGCCTCCGTGAAGGCCGGATGCGTTGTCACGGGGAAGGGCGAGGCCGTGACCAGGTTGGGCTTGAGCAGAACGCGCTTCTGCCTCGCCAGGACGTCGGCCGCGCCGACCGCGTCCAGGGCCTGGGCCACGGATGTTTCGTAGCCTTCGAAGGGCAGGCTGACCAGGGATCGCATCGGCCGAGGGTGGCCCTTTTCCATGTCCGGGTCAACTCATAATGGACGCGGTCGGGCTTGAAATCAGGCGTTTGCCATTGCCAGCCGCTTTGGCTATTGCAGACGGCTAACGACGGATTCATTCTCATCTGCATATTACATACGGCGGGCACGCAACAAGGCCACGCCGTAGTCTAGGAGGCGGTGGACAAGATGCGCATACTGGTGATCGGATCGGGCGGCCGCGAGCATGCCATGGCCTGGAAGCTTTCCCAAAGCCCGACCGTGGAGCGGGTGTTCATTGCGCCGGGCAACGGCGGCACGGCCGAGGCAGGCGAGAACCTGGCCATCAAGGACGACGATATTCGCGGCCTGCTGGCCTTCGCCAAGAAGAACGGCGTGGACCTCGTGGTGCCCGGCCCCGAACTCCCGCTGGTGCTCGGCGTAACCGACGCCATGACCGAGGCGGGCATCCCCTGCTTCGGCCCGGATGCCTACGCCGCCAGGCTGGAGGGCAGCAAGCTCTTCGCCAAGACGGTCATGCGCGAGGCGGGCGTGCCCACGGCCGGTTTCGCCATGTTCCAGGACATCAAGGCCGCGCGCGAGTTCGTGCGCGAACGTGGCGGCCCGCTGGTGGTCAAGGCCGACGGCTTGGCCGCCGGCAAGGGCGTGGCCGTGTGCCGCACGCCGGAGTGCGCGGAGCAGGCCCTGGAGGAGATGCTCGTGGCCAACAGGTTCGGCGGCGCGGGCAGCAAGGTGCTCGTGGAAGACCTGCTGGAGGGCGAGGAAGCTTCCTTCCTGGCTTTCTGCGACGGCGAGCGCGTGGCGCTCATGCCGTCCAGCCAGGACCACAAGGCCATCGGCGAGGGCGACACGGGCCCCAACACGGGCGGCATGGGCGCGTACAGCCCTGCCCCGGTGCTGCCGCGCTCCAAATGGGAGGAGACTGCCGAGCTGGTCATTTTGCCGATCGTCCGGCACATGAAGGCGGCCGGACATCCTTTCCGAGGCGTGCTGTACGCCGGGATCATGATGACCGAAGCCGGCCCCATGGTCCTGGAGTACAACGTGCGTTTCGGCGACCCCGAATGCCAGCCGCTGCTCATGCGTCTGGATTGCGACCTGGCCGAGGTCATGCTGGCCTGCGCCCAGGGCAGGCTTGATCCTGCCATGGTGCGCTGGAAGGACGACACGGCCCTGTGCGTGGTCATGACCGCGCAGGGCTACCCGGACAGCTACGAGAAGGGCATGCGCATCGAAGGCATTCGCAACGCCGAGGAGCTGCCCGGCGTCAAGGTCTTCCAGGCCGGCACCCGGCGCGAGGACGGCCTGGTCATCTCGTCGGGCGGCAGGGTGCTTGGGGTCACGGCCCTGGCCCAGGATCTGGCCGCCGCCCAGAAGCTGGCCTACAAGGCCATCGAGCGCATCAAGTTCCCCAAATCGTATTTTCGCCGCGACATCGGAGTCAAAGGCCTCGGAAGGGGTGTATGATGGGCGTGGGCAAGGTAAACCTAGCCGAGAAGTTCGCCTTGTTCCACGATCACTGGAATCCGCGCGTGGTCGGCGAACTAAACGGCCAACTGGTCAAGCTGGCCCGTCTGCAAGGCGAGTTCGTGCGCCATACGCACGACGCGGAGGACGAACTGTTCCTGGTCGTCGAGGGCGAGCTGATCATGCGCCTGGACGACGGCGACCTGCATCTCGGCCCCGGAGAGTTCTGCATCGTGCCGCGCGGCGTGGCGCATCAGCCCGTGGCTCCCCGGGAGGTCAAGGTGCTCCTGTTCGAGCCGGCGGCTACGCTGAACACGGGTGATTTGCGCAACGAGCGCACCAAGGAAGAACTGGAACGAATCTAAGGACGTGAAAGGAGTCGGGCATGGCTAAAGTCGCGATATTCATGGGCAGCATCTCGGACGAGGAGACTGTGCGGCCTTGCAAGGACGTGCTGGACAAGCTGGGCATCGAATGCGTGTACACCGTGACCTCGGCGCACCGCACGCCCGAGCGCACGGCCGAGCTGGTGGACGAGCTGGAAGAGAAGGGCTGCCAGGTGTTCATCTGCGCCGCGGGCATGGCCGCGCACCTGGCCGGAGCAGTTGCCGCGCGTACCATCCGCCCGGTCATCGGCATTCCGGTCACGGCCTCGGCCCTGGGCGGCATGGACGCGCTGCTGTCCACGGTCATGATGCCTCCGGGCTTCCCGGTGGCCACGGTGGCCCTGGACAAGGCCGGCGCGCGCAATGCGGCCTGGCTGGCGGCGCAAATCCTGGCGCTGGCGGATAAAGAGGTCGCCTCGGCCATCAAAAAGGCGCGCGGCGAGTTCCGTCTCGACGTGTCCAAGGCCGCGGAGAAGCTGGCAAGCAAGTAGTAGGGCATTTGCTATTGAAAACGCTCGGCAAGCCTTGCGTCGGCATGGCTTGCCGCCGCGTAGGCCTAGGCGCAATTCACTTGCGCCGTCAACGCCGGAGCGGGCGTCTCAAAAGTAATCCGCTATAGAGAGCTGGAAGCTGGTAGGTCCGGGTACCGGCCCTGCCCATGAAGCTGAAAACGGGCGGCCCCTATCGCAGGGGGCGGCCCGTTTCGTATGCGGTTTCGGATTTGAGGCGTACGATGTGGGTCGGGAAGTACTCCACGCCGGGGTCGCACATGGGGCAACCGTCGGAAAGGATCATGCAGCTCAGGTCGAGCTGCAGGGGGTTCACCCCGGACCAGAGGATGACGTCGGTCGTCTGATCCGGCTCCAGCAGCACGGGCCGTCCGCACCGGCTGCACTCCGCGTACAAAAGATCGTTCGCGTGTTTCTTAGGCATCATGCTCCACTTCTTTTGAGGACTGATTCCCAAGTAATCATCACCGCCAGAATGTAAAGCCGGTCTGTCGGGGAAGCCCGGACATTAGATCAGTTTCTCGCCGACATGATTTTCGGACAGAATCTCCACCCTGTCAAAGAAATCCTGCCAGGACGCGGAAGTGCGTCCTGGCAGGTGAATGCATCAGGGCGGGGGCATGCCTTTCCCCGGACAGTCTGGACATGCAGCGGGCATGACGGCCCCGGTTCACGTGGAAAAAGTCTGGCGCCGGTGGAGCGTCATGGGGTGGGCGCGTTCGGTCGAAGACGGGCGCATGACGGCAAGAGGCTTGAGTCTCTCCTCCTCAACCCCGGGGTCGCCGTCCCTGGTTCGGCTCAAGGGCTACAGTTTCAGCAGATAGCCGACCACCGCCGACTTGCTTTTCGCGTCCATGTCCTTGAACGAGGGCATGACACCAACGGGCTCGTTTAGCTGGCGCAGCAGATTCGCCTCGTTAACGGGCCTGCCGCTCACGGGCAGGTTGCCGCGCGCGGAGAGGTTCTTGAGTCCGGGACCGAAGCCGCCCTGCACCGATTCACGTGGATGGCAGCCGGCGCAGCGGTCGTTGAAGACCTCGGCTCCCAGGCTGGACACGTCCTCGGACGTACCGGACTCGCTCCGGTACCAGGCGAAGGTGAGGACCATGACCGCCATGAGTCCGGCAGTGATCAAGGTCACGTTACGAAGCGCAGTTGTCCGCATGGGCAGCCTCTCGCCTGTCAATCCAGGAAGGAAAAGTACTCGAGCCGAATCCGCCGTTCGGGCACGCCGAGCTTGCGCAGAACTTGCAGCAGGGCGCGCACCAGCCCGGGCGGCCCGCAGAGGTAAAAGGCCTTGCGCGGGATATCCTTGCCGCACAGGCGGGTTATGAGATCCTTGTCGATATGGCCGGCTTCCCCTTGCCACCCAGGCTCCGGCTTGCTCAGCACGTGCACCACCGCGATCCGCCCGTTGCTTTCGGCCGCCATCTCGTCCAGCTCCTGGCGGAAGACGATGTCCTGCTCCCGGCGGTTGGCGTAAAGGAGCAGGGTGCGCCGGTGCGCCGACGTGTCGTGCATGTGGCGCAGCATGCTGCGCAGCGGGGTTATGCCGATGCCGCCGGCGATGAAGACCATGTCCGTGTCCCTGGGGTGAAGCAGGTAGGAGAACCGGCCGAAGGGCGCGTGCACCGTGGCCGTGTCGCCGGGGCGGGTCTTGCCGATGGTGGCCGTGAAATCGCCCACGGCCTTGATGGTCGAGGCGATGTAGCCGGTCTCGGTGGGGCTGGAGGAGATGGTGAAGTGGTGCTCCTCCTCGGGCAGACCCCGGCCGTGGCGGTGCAGCGTCAGGAACTGGAACTGTCCGGGCAGGTAGTCGAAGCGTTTGTGTCCCTTGGGCGGAGCCAGACGGATCATCCAGACGCCCTCGGCCTTGGGCCGGACCTCGACCACGCGGTAGGGCTGACGGCTCAGGAGGGTGGGGCGCACGATCCGATGGTAGGCGAACAGCGCGAAGATGGTTCCGAAGGAGGCGAACCAGGCCGTGCGCATGAGGCCCGCCTTGAGGTCCTGGCCGGCGTTGACGCCGTGCAGCAGGACCAGAACCAGCAGCAGTGGCCCCAGCATGTCGTGGGCGAACCGCCAGCGCTCGAACCGGATCTTCAGCCTGCGGCGCAGGAGGCTTGCCGCGACATTGACGGCCAGCACGAGCAGGGCCAGCCGCCCGGCCGTGATGTACCAGGGCGTGCTCGGGCTCCAGAGAAGGCTCCAGCCTGCCCCGCCCAGGACCAGGAAGAACGGGTGCGCAACGAGCATGGCCAGGCCGAGCAGGGCCATGTTGCGATGGAAGCGCAGGAGCATGTCCAGACCGTAGGGCCGCTCGATCCATTTGAGCCTGGCCGCCAGCACGACTTGCAGCAGGAGCAGCGTCGCGCCGGACAAGGCCAGACCCCGGCCCAGTTCATACAGTAAGGATGGCGTGGTCTCGTGGGACAAAGCCAAGGACATTGCAAGCGGGGAGCCGAGCACGAGGATGTAAAGGAGCAGGAGCAGTAATCCGCGAGTCATGCCGTTTGCGCGCCTTTGTCTGCTGAAGGAGCCGGGCGCCGGTGCAGGTTCGGCGAATCCCGAGCGGCCAGTATGCCGACATCATAGCAGGAAATCGACGGGGCGTGTCAATGCGCAGGTTGGGGGAAGCGGGACGGCAAAGCCGAGGCGATCAGGCCAGCTCGGTATCCTCGTGGCTGTAGGCGGGCGCGCAGCAGCATAGGACGATGAGGTTGTCGGGACCGGGATTTTCCAGGCCATGGGTCGTTCCGGGAGGGATGAGCACCGTGTCTCCGGGCTGCACGGCGAAACGCTCCCCGGCCAGGAGCATGACGCCCTGGCCGGACAGCACATGGTAGAGTTCCTCGCTTCTTGCGTGGCTGTGAATCATGGTCCTGCCGCCCGGCTCCACCAGCGCCTCGGCCAGGCTCTGGTTGCGCGCCCCGGCATGCGCGGCCGGATGCATGAGCTCGCGCACCGTGGAGCCGTCCTTGGTGCGGTACGGCTCCACGTCATCACGATGCGTGCGCATTGCAGTCATCCCGTCGCGCCTCAGTAGACCTGCTTGAACAGATCCTCGCCCTCGGCCGGCGCTATGCCCATGGGCGCGAGTGAATCCGTACCGGTTGCCACCTGCGTGGGCGCCGTGCCGTCCATGAAGGGCAGGAACAGGCTTTCCGTGGAGTTCGGTCCCGCGAGCAGGCCGCTCTGGGCATCGATGCTCACCATGGTCACGCCTGCCGGACGGGGGAAGTCCTGGAAGGGGAACTGCTCTTCCACGGCAGCGCGGTAGTCGACCCAGATGGGCGAAGCGGCTCGCGCTCCGGTCTCGTACTTGCCCATGGGCTCGTTGGTGTCGAAGCCCACGAACACGCCCGTGACCAGATAGGGCGTGTAGCCGATGAACCAGGCGTCACGCTCGTCGTTGGACGTACCGGTCTTGCCCGCCACGGGCCGCTTGAGGACCTTGGCCCGCCAGCCCGTGCCGCTCTGGACGACATCCTTGAGCATGCTTGTCACGATATAGGCGGTCTGGGGGCTGATGGCTTCGACGGTCTCGGGCTGCGAAGCGTACAGGCTTTCGCCCCATGCGCTGACCACGTCGAGAACCATGCGCGGCTTGATGTAGGAGCCACCGCGGGCAAAGGCGGTGTAGGCCTGGCAGAGGTTGAGGGGCGTGACGACCGCCGAGCCCAGGGCCACGGACAGGTCCTGGGGGAAGTTGGACTCCAGGCCCATGGCCCTGGCCCGCTCGATGATCGTCCTGATGCCGATCTTCTGGGCGATGCGGATGGTCACCAGGTTGCGCGATTTGACCAGGGCCGTGCGCAGGAGCGTGGGCCCGTAGAACACACCCTCGAAATTGTCGGGCTTCCATATCTGCGAGGTGACTTCGTCGGTGTAGACCACGGGGGCGTCGAGCAGGACGCTGGCCGGGGTGTAGCCGTTGTCCAGGGCAGCGGAGTAAACGATGGGCTTGAAGGCCGAGCCCGGCTGACGCTGGGCCTGGGTGGCTCGGTTGAACTGGCTGCGGTAGAATGAATAGCCGCCGACCAGGGCCAGCACTTCGCCCGAGTCCGGGCGCATGGACACCAAGGAGCCCTCGACGCCAGGCTCTCGCCGCAAGGCCAGGCTCCAGCGAGCTTCGCCCGGCTGGGCAGGCTTCCTGAGCACTTCGGCCATGACCACGTCGCCCGCTCGGAGAACCAGGGTCGCGTCGGTCACGGGCGGAGCCTCCTCGGGAGATTTCTCCCGGTCGGGCGAGCGGGCCCAGCTCATCTGGGCCACGGGGATTTCGCCGGTGAAGTCGCCGAAACGCACAACGGCCCCTTGAGGCGAGACCTGGGACACGAGGACCTTGAGCCAGGAGCCGGTTTCCAGCGCCTCGGCGGGCAGAGCCTCGTCGGAGAGGAACATGGAGTATTCCTCGGGGCGCAGGCGCATGACGGGGCCTTCCCAGCCCCTGCGGCGGGCCGATTCCTCAAGCCCCTTGCGCAGGGCCTGCTCGGCGGCTTCCTGGTGCGACATGTCCAGGGCCGTGCGCACGTGCAGCCCGCCTTCGTAGACGGCCTGCTCGCCGTAGCGATCAATGAGCCAGCGCCGCACTTCCTCCAGGTAGTAGGCCCCGAGCTTCCAGGAGGGGTCGGGCATGCTCTTGAACGTCAGGGGCTCCACAAGGGCTGCCTCATACTGCTCGCGCTTGATCCAGCCCGAGTCGAGCATGCGGCCCAGCACGTAGCGCTGGCGGTTCATGGCCGCATCGGGGTGCTGATAGGGATTGTAGTTGGACGGAGCCTGGGGCAGGCCGGCCAGCACGGCGGCCTCGGCCAGGGTCAGCTCGTTCACGTTCTTGCCGAAATAGGCCCGGGACGCGGCCTCCACTCCGTAGGCGCCTGCGCCAAGGTAGATCTGGTTGAGATAGATGGTCAGGATCTCTTCCTTGGTCAGGTAGCGCTCCAGGCGGTAGGCCAGGATGGCTTCCTTGATCTTGCGCGAGTAGCTGCGCTCGGGCGAGAGCAGGAGCTGCTTGATGATCTGCTGAGTGATGGTCGAGCCGCCCTGGCGGATGCCCCCGGCGCGCATGTTGGCGAGAAAGGCCCTGACGATGGCCATGGTGTCCACGCCGTCGTGCTGGTAGAAGCCGGAGTCCTCGGCGGCGAGGAAGGCCTCGGGCAGGAACTTGGGCATTTCGGCGAGTGTGACCAGGAAACGCCTTTCCTTGAAGAAATATCCGAGCACCTTGCCGTTACGCGAATAGACCGTGGTCACCAGGGGCGGATTGTAGTCGGCGATGCGCTTGAAGCCGGGCAGATCCTTGGAGGCCCAGACGTAAAGCCCCACGGCTCCGGCGGCCAGCGCCGTGATGCCGAAGGCTGCGATGACAAGGGTGACGAGCAGGAATTTTTTCATCTGTTACTTCTCGCAAAGCTGACGATTGGCCGTGGCAGGCCCCGCTCCGGGGGAAGTCCCCAGGCTAGGCGCAGCCTGGCGTGCAATTCGCGCGCCTTGGCTGGGGTCAAGGTGAATCCGCGCAGGAGCATGGCCATTCCGCGTGCTTCGCGGCGGGCCAGGCAATCGGCTCCCAGGACCATGAGCTCTCCGCCGCTCACCCAGAAGGGGAAGAGGCGGCAGTAGTAGGGCCGGGCCTCGGTGGGAAGCCTGCAGCCCGTGTCGGACAAAAAAGTGCACTTGCCGGACGAGTCCACGGCCAGGCGAAAGTGGAATTTGCGGGGATGGAACAACTCCTCCACAAGCTTCTGTTCGCCGGGAAAGAGCGTTGCCACGTGGCTCACGAAGGCGGAGGAATTGGCTTCCTGCGCGAACCAGCCCTTGTTGACCACGAAATCGCGGATGCGGTCCATCTCGATGTCCGAAAGCGGAAAGCAGAATTCCTCCTGCCCAGGCGCGAGCTGGCAGCAGGTTGGGCCCATGGATGCGCATCGAGCGCAGACATATTCACAAGACATGCATGAATCCTAGAAATCCCCCGTGGGGCCTTGAGGCCAGTGGCCGTTGAAGCCGCGGCACACGAGGAGCATGAACTCCTGGGCTGGCCGGCCCTTGTGTCGCGTGCGGTAATACACCGTCTCGACGCTGTCAAACATGCCCAGCAACGGGCCGGAAACGTATCGATCCGGCTTGCGCTCGACGAATACGGCATCCCAGCCGAGTTTGTCCTGCGGTCCTGGCCAGAGGTCGTACTGGTTCATGCGCCGCCCCAGATTGACGCAGTAGGTCAAGGGCTGGCCCGGGGCATAGAAGGCCAGCGCAGCCGTGGTATCGTACGCACTTGAGAAGAAGAACACCCTGGACGGGTCCGCGAAGCTCGCCTGCCGCAGTTCCGTGAGCTTGTTCCCCAGGTCGTTCCAGCCCTTGAGCCGCAGGGCCGGATCATAATCGCGGGGAAGGGGAAACGTTCCCTGAACATGCAGGAGCAGGAAGACAAGCCCCGCGAGCGCGGGCCAGGCCTTTCTTGTCCGGTGCAGCGCGCCTCTCCCTTCCCTCCAGAACCAGTGCCAGAAGAACCCCGCCGAGATCAAGCCGCTTGCGTAGCACATGGCGGGCCAGTTGCCCTCGATCTTGGTGTGCAGGCTCCAGACCAGGAAGAAGGCGAACATGGGCCAGAAGCCGGCCACGAGCAGGGCGGCCTGGGCGTGGCTCAGCCCCAGCGGCGGGTGGCTCTTGCCCCGGATCTGGCGCAAGGCCGCCCATGAGCCCGCCAGGACCGCCGCAAACCACCAGGGACTCAGAAGGCCGATCTGGCTGCCCACGTATTCCGGCAGCTTCTCCGGCCGCAGGAAGGCCTGGGACCGGCTGCCGCTCACTCCGGCCAGGTTGCCCACGTGCTTGAAGGCAACGAAACCGTTTTCGAGATTCCAAACGATGACCGGCGCAAGGCCCGCGAGCGTTCCGGCGGTCAGCACCGCCGCCAGCCTGGGCCAGAACCCCTTGGGCAGGAGTCCGGCCCGCCCCAGGATCAATCCATGGAGCAGGGCCACGCCGACAAAGGCCAGCATCATGTACTTTGCCAGCAGCCCTACGGCCATGCAGACGGCCAGCCCCAGCCATGGCCAGGCGCCGCCTTGCCCCTGGCTGGCCGCGAGAAGGCACAACAGCGCGCCCAGCCAGCAGACCAGCAGGGGGTTGTCCGTGGTCATGAGCAGGCCCGAGGCCAGGAAGAGGGGCGTGGTCGAGGCGATGACCAGCACCCACAGAGCCGCCTTGGGTCTTCCGAAAAGTCTGGCCACGCCAAAGTACAGCAGCGTCTGGGCTGTCGCGGCGCCGACAAGGGCTCCGGCGCGTACGCCGATTTCCGTGTTTCCGAGAATGCCGGTCCAGAAGGCGATGATGCAGGCTATGAGCGGCGGCTTGGAGTAGTAGGAGAGCTGCAGCCGCCGGGCCCAGTCCCAGTATTGCGCCTCGTCCATGACCAGGTCAAGTTGCCCGCTGATCAGGAAGACCAGCCTGGCCAGACCCGTTCCCAAGATGATCAGGGCTGCCCAGAATCCCGGCCTGCGTCCCAGTATTGTATTTTCGACCACGTGCAGCCTCCTTCTCCAAGCATACGCGTTCTATCCGCCCATGTGAGGCTTGTCCAGGCTCGCGCCTGCGTCAGGCGGAGAACGGGAAAAAGCAGGCCGACCCCCTTGCCGCGAATGTGTGTCTGGCATATCCAGGAAGGTCCCTGATTCCCGCGCGGCGACCGCTCGTGCGCCGGGGAATCACATGCTGCCCGGACATGCGGCGGCCGGTAACCAGACCGGCAACAGAGCTTCATGCAGCGACAACATGGGGGATGTAGACGGGATCGGATTGCTCAACCGCAGAAAGGAGGCGCAGACATGAATACCCGAGACACGGAAGAAATCAGGAACAGCCTCGCCCTGGCTCTGCAGGAAATCGAAGAAGCCCGCACGGGCAGTCTGGAGCTGCTCGCGGACGGCTTCCAGGCTTTCGCCGATACAGTCGATGTGGCGTCCCAGGAAACGGACAGGAAGATACTGCTTGCCCTGCGCGAGCGGGACCGCCAGCGCGCCAGTGACATCCGCCGCGCCCTCCGTCAATTGGACGAGGGTGCCTACGGCATATGCGAGGAGTGCGGTGAGCCTATCGCGCCGGCAAGGTTGAAGGCTTTTCCCACCACCACGCTGTGCGTGCACTGCAAGGAGGCTCTGGAGCAGGAACAGTACGCCTACGCGAGATGACGCCGCCGAGCGGTGTCGTCTCGCGTGACGGCGCGGCTCGGGAAACGCGACGAATGCATGTCCGGAGGGCGCGGCCTTCCGGACATGCTCGTTCAGGGCCTCATCGGGCCGTGCGCTCGGGCTGCGCCGCCCCGGCGCTCGTCCTGACAGGTTTGGGCCGCCGGTTGGTCAGCCAGACTCCGCCAATGACCATGGCCCCGCCCGCGGCCAGGGTCCAGGTCACGCTCTCGCCCAGCACGAGTACGCCCAGGCCGATGGCCGCCAAGGGCACGAGATTGATGAACACGCCGGCCCGGCTGGCCCCGATGGCCCTGATGCCCTCGTAGTACCAGGCGAAGCTGAGGCCCGTGGCCATGACGCCCAGGAAGAGCAGGTTGCCCCAGACCACCGGGCTGACGGACCAGACCGTGTGGGCAAGCCCCTCGGCCAGGGCCGGAGGCAGCAGCAGGAGGCAGCCGATGATGCAGGACCAGGTCACGGCCGTGAGCGGCGACATGGCCGCCATGGCCCGCTTGCCCAGCAGCGAGTATGCGCTCCAGGCCGCCACGCAGCCGAAAATGTACAGCTCGCCGTGGCCCAGTCCGCCTTCCAGCAGCGCCAGCGGATCGCCGCGCGAGATGATCACGAATACTCCGCTCAGGGAGAGCGGGATGCCCACGGCATGCCAGCGACATAGCCGTTCCTTCAGGAACAGGCCCGAGAAGACGGCCATGACGGCCGGGGTGCTGGCGATGATGAGCGCCGCCTTGCCGGCCGGCACGCTGCGCAGCCCGGAGAAGAAGAAGGCGTTGTAGGCGAACACGCCCGTGAGACCCAGCAGCAGGGCGTGCAGCATGTGCTCCCGCCGCGGGATGGGAGGGCGCTTGTCCACGCGCATGGTCATGAGGAAGAGGAAGACGGAAGCCGTCAGGAAGCGTAGGAAGGCCGCCGAGAACGGCTCCATGGCCCCGGCCACGATGCGGCCGGAAACCCAGGTGCCGCCCCAGATGATCATGGAGGCGACCAGCTTTACGTAGATGGCGGGCACGGGGAACCCCTTGGCTTGTCGTGCGTGAAGAAGCAGCCTCTACGCCCTTTGCCCCCGGCTGCCAAGGACCTGCTTCCAGCCATGCGCGACAGCGGGAAGCAGGACCATGCTCATGCCCCGCCTCATCTGGCGGCCGCGTCTCCGAAGTCGTCCAGGATGCGTTGGGCCACGCCTGCAGAGGCTCGGGCCATGGGGATGCACAGCTCGAGCTTCAGGTTGCGCTCACGGAAGGCCTGCTGTCCTTCTGCCGTGCGGAAGTCCACGCCCGTCAGCTCCGCGCAGGTCAACGCGCCGAAGCGCTCCTGGAATTCAGCGGTCAGCTCCTGGACCATGGCGTAGACCGTCTCCAGGGACGCCTGGCCCGAGTCGCGGCCGTGCAGCAGCCCCAGGGCCATGACCGCGCCGGAAAGCGCGCCGCACATGCCGCCGGTGCGGCCCACGCCGCTGCAGAATCCGCTGGCCATGCGCGGGGCGAATCCCGCCCACTCCTGCGCGCAATTGCGCTCGCACAGGGCCTGCAGGACGCTCTCGGCACACAACAGCCCCTTTGATTCGAACAACTCACCGGCTCTTACCGCCACATCGATCCCGTTCATATCTCCTCCGTGCGATGCTTCACTTTGTTGTGGAGAGACGATACTGGAGGTGTTGCGATCGAGTAAAACGATTTTATCCCATAAGCCATATCGCAAACAACGATCACAGGGGCCTGGATGGAGCTTCGACACCTGCGCACCTTCCGTACCGTGGCCACGCTCATGAGCTTCAACAAGGCCTCCAATGTCCTGCACTATGCCCAGTCGTCCGTTTCGGCCCAGATTCAGGCCCTGGAGCAGGATTTGGGCAACCGATTGTTCGACCGTCGGGGGAAGAAGCTCTTTCTTACCGATGCCGGCCGGGAGCTGCTCGGCTATTGCGACAGGCTGCTGGCCCTGGCTGACGAGGCCCGCGAGCGGGTCACGGCCCAGGGTGTGCGCCAGGGCACGCTCAAGTTGCGCATGCCCGAAAGTCTGGGGCTCATGCTCTTGCCCTGCCTGCTCGGCCGATTCCGGGAAGCCTTTCCGGACATCCGCCTGGCCCTGCATGCCTGCTCCGTCGAATCGCTGCCTCGGGATCTCTTCGAGGGTGTCTACGACCTGGCCTTCCTGCTGGCGGAATCGGTGGATGCGGCTGTGCTCCTGGCGGAGCGGCTTGGCTGCGTGGATATCGTCCCCGTGGCCGCGCCAGACCACGCATTGACCATCAACGGCCGCATATCCCTGGATGACCTGTCTGCCCAGCCGCTGCTGCTCGGGACTTCGGACTGCAGCTACCGCAAACCATTCGAGCGGCTGCTGGCCGGCGAGGGGCTGACGCCAAGAAGCCTTACCGAAATCGCCGGCATGGAGCTGCTCAAGCGCCTTGTGGCCGGAGGAATCGGGTACACGCTGCTGCCCGGGCCCGTGGCTAACGAGGAAGCGCAGGCCGGACGCATGGCCGTCGTGGACTGCCCCGAGGCTCGCCTGGAGACAGCCGTGCTCATGATCACGCACAGGGACAAGTGGTGTTGCGCCGTACTCAGGTCTTTCATGGACATGGCCAGGCAGGAGGCGGCACGAATCGGGCTGTGAAATGGGACGGCAAGCAATGCGTGGCAAATCCGGAGAGGAGCCTGCCTTCTCGGCTCCTCTCCGGTTCTTCGGCTAGTAAAGCGTCAGCCCCCAGTTGAAGGTGCTGGCCGAACGTTCGGCGCGCACGTTGGGGGGCAGGGGCTCGTTGAGGCGCACGAACAGCTCGTAGCCGGCGGCTTCCAGTTCCGGCCTGTGTTCCGCGAGATTCACGGGCCAGCCGGGATAGACCCAGACGTTCTGGCCGTGGCGGCGCACCCAGGCGATCTCGCCCATGGGGCTGGTCAGGGGCTCGTTGGGCTTAACTTCCTCGGCCAGGGTGCGCGACACGCACAGGGGCCACAGGCCCTCCATGACCATGCCCAGCGGCAGTGGGCTTTGTCTGCCCAACTCCAGCATGTCCTCGCGGGCCAGTTCCGGGCTGACTATGGCGCCCGAGAAGCCGAGGCGCTTCAGCTCCTGCAGGGCCAGGGGATTGGCCAGGTTGCAGAACGGCCCGGCCCAGATCTCCGTGGAGTTCCTGCGCAGGCTCTCCAGCAGGGCCATCTGCCAGGGCGCGTTGAGCACCAGCCGCCTGCCGCCGGAGGTGACTACCTGGGTCACGGCTCTGATCCACTCGGCTTCCTCGTCGGGCCAGATGACCGGCGGCAGCCACCACCACAAACGCGGAACGAGCGTGCGGCTGATCTCGCGCAGCATGCCGGGGCGCAGCCAGACGGCGGCCTCGCCCTCGATGCGGCCCATGGGCAGGCGGCGGTATACCTGCGAGAGCCTCGGCCTTCCACGCTTGGCGGCCGGCGCGGGCAGCTTGGGCGAAAAATTCGAGGCCGACTTGGCGGGAACCTTGATCTCCGCCAGCTCCTTCTCCAGCTCCTTGAGGCGCGCGACCAGCTCGGGCTCGCGGCGGTCCACCAGGAAGATGTCCGTGCCGGGCTTGGGCGGACGCTTGCCCTGGGGCTTCACGTCGAAGGTCCCGTTGCGCGGAATGCGCCTGGGCACCTTGACCATCTGGTGCCAGGGTTCGTCCTCGTAGCCCACGCGCAGCAGGTCGCCGGGCAGCAGGTCCACGCGCGGCTTGACGGCGAAGGTTCCCTCGCCGCCCTTGGGCACGCGCGCCACCAGCAGACCCGAGCCGGTCTGGTCCTGCAGGTTCACGGGCTCCTGTTTGCGCTGAGGCAGGAAATAGTAGTGCGTGCCGGGCCGTCCCAAGGCCTGCTCCAGCAGGTCCTGGGCCTGCTTGCGCGCATCTGGCGTCGCGCCCTCGTCGCGCAGTAGGCGGTAGGCGCTGGTGACGTAGAAGACGTAGTGCGGGCCCTTCTTGCGGCCTTCGATCTTCCAGGCCTTCACCTCGGGCACGTCCAGGAGCGTCTTGACCAGCACGTCCAGGCTCAGGTCGCGGCAGGAGAACAGACGTCCGGGCTGGCCCTTGCGCTGGTAGCGACGGCGGCAGGGCTGCACGCAGCGGCCGCGTAGGCCGCTCTTGCCGCCCAGGTAGCTGGACCAGTAGCAGCGCCCGGAGACGGCGTAGCACAGCGCGCCGTGCACGAAGACCTCCAGGCTCAGGCTCTCCGGGCAGGCTTCGGCGCAGGCCTTTATCTCGTCGATGGACAGCTCGCGGGGCAGGATGACCCGGTCCACGCCGAGCTTTTCGCGCAGCCAGACCAGGGCGGCCGGATGGGATATGTTGGCCAGGGTGGACAGGTGCAGTTCGCCGCCGAAGCCGACCTGGCGGGCCAGGGAGGCCATGGCCAGGTCCTGGAGGATGAGCGCGTCCGGGGCCACGGTCTTGCGCAGGCGGTCGATGAGCCGGCCGGCGGCCTCGGCGTCGCCGGGCTTGACCAGGGTGTTCATGGCCACGTAGAGCCGGACGTCTCGGCGTTCGGCCAGCCGCTTCATGGCCGCCAGCTCGCTCAGGGAGAAGTTGGCGGCCTGCATTCGCGCCGAAAAATGCTTGAGGCCCACGTACACGGCGTCGGCGCCGGCCGAGATCGCGGCCAGGAAGGACTGCATGTCTCCGGCCGGAGCCAGGATTTGCGGGAATCGCCTGTTCATTTTATGCTCGCTCGCCCTGGGGCGTAAGATGTTCAACCAGTAAGGGAAAAGGTATAGACCGATATGTCCGCAAGCCGCAACAATTGCCAGGACCTGAAGGTCGTCCGGGTGACGCCTTGCGGAGGAGGGGAGGGCGCTCCGCCGCTCTTCGAACTCCTCCTGTCGCTTCCGGGCTGGGATTTCCGTCCCGGCCAGTTCGTCATGCTCCGGCCGCCCGAATGGGGCCTGGATCTCGTCTGGGGCCGTCCCCTGTCCATCGCCGACGTGCGCGAAGAGGGGCTGCGGTTGCTGGTGCAGGCCATCGGCCGCGGAACGCGCAGGCTGTCCGAGCTGCGGTCGGGTCAGGTCGTGACCGTCTGGGGGCCGCTCGGCAACAGCTTCGCCGTGGAGGCGGACAAGCCGACCCTGCTGCTGGCCGGCGGCATTGGCATCGCGCCCTTTGTGGGCTATGCCGCGCGGCATCCAAGGCCGGAAAACGTCAGGCTGCTCTTCGGCCATCGCCTGCCTGGCGAATGCTACCCGCTGGCCGATTTCGCGGGCCTGGGCAAGACCGAGGCCATGCGCGAGCAGAATCCGGGGGACTTGGACCGCTTCATCGAGCACCTGGGCCAGACCATGCGCCAATACGCCCATGGCGGGCTCGTGCTGGCCTGCGGCCCGGAGCCCTTCCTGCGCACGGTGCGCAAACTGGCCCTGACCCTCAAGGCAAGAGTCCAGCTTTCGCTGGAGAACCGCATGGCCTGCGGCGTAGGGGCCTGCCTGGGCTGCGTGGCCCGTAACGGCAAGAACCAGCTCGTGCAGACCTGCACCCATGGCCCGGTCTTCTGGGCCGAGGACGTATTCCTGTCCGAGGACGCCGCACCTTTGGGAGGCAAGCCATGAGCGCAGTGGACACAACGGTCAGGCTGCCGGGCCTGACGCTCAAGAATCCGGTGCTCACGGCCTCGGGCACCTTCGGCTACGGACTGGAGTTCGCCCGCTACGGGAGCCTTGCGGACCTGGGCGGCATCGTGGTCAAGGGGCTGTCCCTCAAGCCCCGCCAGGGCAACCCCATGCCGCGCATCGCCGAGACGCCCTGCGGCATGCTCAACGCCATCGGCATCCAGAACATCGGCGCAGAGGCCTTCCTGCGCGACAAGCTGCCCTTCCTGCCCCGGCGGGAGACGGCCGTGGTGGCCAATCTCTACGCCTGCGACGCCCGCGAATTCGGCGAGCTGGCCGCGGTGCTGTCCGCGGCCGACGGCTTGGCGGCCCTGGAGGTCAACGTGTCCTGCCCCAACGTCAAGGAAGGCGGCGTGGCCTTCGGCCAGAATCCGGGGCAGATACGCGTCGTGACCCAGGAGGTCAAGCGCAATGCCGGAAACAAGCCGGTGATCGTCAAGCTTTCGCCCAACGTGACGGACATCGGCGAAGCCGCGCGCGCCGCAGTCGACGGCGGCGCGGACATGCTCTCGTGCATCAACACGTTGACGGGCATGGCCGTGGATATCCGCACGCGCAAGCCCCGGCTGGCCAACGTCTACGGCGGACTGTCCGGCCCGGCCGTCAAGCCCGTGGCGCTGCGCTGCGTGCACCAGGTCTGCCGGGCCGTGTCCGTGCCGGTCATCGGCGTGGGCGGCATCGCCAGCGCCGATGACATCCTGGAGTTCATCCTGGTGGGCGCGCACGCGGTGCAGGTGGGCACGGCCAACTTCATGCGGCCGGACGCCGCCTTCCGCATGGCTGCCGAATTGCCCGCGCTCATGGAGAGGCTGGGCATCGCCAGCCTGGACGATTATCGTGGGAGCTTGAAAACCTGACGGGATAAACGCCGACCCGCGCGTGAGAACGCGCGGGTCGGCGAAAGAAGGCTAACCGGCCGATTGGAGCATTCGCTTTCGAGAATGCTTTGCTGGCCATGCGTCGGCATGTCTAGCAGTCGGCCTCGGCATAGGCGCGATTCATTTGCGCCGCAAACGCCGCAACAGGCGTCTTAAAAGTAATCTGTCTACTTGTATTTCTCGAGGATCTTTTCGATCTTCTGGCTCAGGACATCGGGCGTGAACGGCTTGACCACGTAGTTGGAGACCTTGGCCTGAATGGCCTCCACGAGGTTTTCCTGCTGCGCCTCGGCCGTGACCATGAGGAAGGGCAGATCCTCGAACTCCTCGCTGTCGCGGACCTTGCGCAGAAGGTCGATGCCTTTCATCTTGGGCATGTTCCAGTCGGCGATGACGAAGTCGATCTTTTCGCGATTGAGAATCTCCCAAGCCGTGGTTCCGTCGTCGGCTTCGACAATGTTGTTGTAGCCGATCTGCTTGAGGATGTTCTTGATGATGCGCCGCATGGTCGAGAAATCGTCGACGATGAGGATGCGCATGTTTGAATCATAAGGCATAGGTAGTCCTCCCCCTCAGGAGCTTCGGTTCACTGGGAGATATCAAGCATTGTTTGAAAATGCATAACGCATCGACGAGCCAAAGGGAAACGGAAATTCTGACATGTTCCTGGCCGCGTTGCGCATACATGCAATCTCCATTCCTCGCATTCTGCACTGTCAGTCCTGCTTGCCCGCGGGAAGTTTCGCCTTCAGGGCCATGATGCGTTCATAAGATTGCTGGATTCTCTGGCAGGACAGTTCGCCCGAGTCTACAAGCTCCAGGATGACGGCCTGGGCCTTGCGGGCGATGAGCGGATCGTGGCTCAGGTTGTTGCCGAAAAGAAGGATGTCGACGCCGGCATCCAGGGCCAGGCGTATGGTCTCGCGCAGCCCGTAATGATCGGCCACGGCGCGCATTTGCAGGTCGTCGGAGACGACAACGCCCGTGTAGCCGAGCCGTTCGCGCAGGAGTTCCTGCACCGTGTTCCGCGAAAGGGTGCCAGGATGGCTGGGGTCCAGGGCGGAGTTGAACAGGTGGCCGGTCATGATCATGTCCGCCAAGCCCTGCGTCAGGAGCCGCTTGTAGGGCGTCAGCTCCTTCTCGCTCCAGGTGGCGCTTACGTCCGTGAGGCCCAGATGCGAGTCGCTGGTGGAGCTGCCGTGGCCGGGAAAGTGCTTGAGAGCCGACAGCACGCCCGCCGTGTGCAGGCCGCGCACGAAGGCCTCGGCGTGATCGGCCACCGCCTCGGGATCCGCCGAGAAGCTGCGCTCCAGGCGTCCGATGACCGGATTGCCGGGGTTGACGTTCACATCGACCACGGGCGCGAAGTCGAGGTTGATGCCGCAGGCGGCCAGCTCCCTGCCCAGGGCGATCGCGATGCTCTGCGTGTTGTCGGGCGTCCCGCGTCCCAGCGCGGCCGCCGAGGGCGAAGCGGCGAAACCGTGGCGCTCCTTGAGCCTGGCCACCTTGCCGCCCTCCTGGTCCACGGCGACAAGCAGCGGCTGGGGAGCCAGATCTTGCAGCGCGTCCGTGAGCCGGGCCAGCTGGGCCTTGCTCTGCACGTTGCGCACCGGGCTCTTCAGCAGCACGTCGTAATCGAAGAGGATGACGCCGCCTACCCGGCCGCTGCGCACATCCTGGGCGATGACGCTGCCCTCGTCCAACTCCAGGCCGCGAAAGCCGACCAGGATCATCTGCCCGGCCATGGCGGCCAGCTCCTGACGTTTCATGCCGCACGGATTGCCGGGAAAGGAGGTCAAGGCCCCCGCTGCGCAGGCCAGGGCCACGATGATAATGAAGGAAACGAGCAGAGCTCGCATGAGTTCTCCGGCTGCAAGTGAAGTCCGCTGGTGCGGAGTCGGATTGAAGGGTGTTCGGCCAAGACCGACGCCAGTTGTCTAGCCCCTTCGGGCGACGAACGCAATATGGTTCGAGGCCTTGGTGGTAATGACGTATCGGTTGCCAAGAAAGGGACGTCGGCGGGGCATTGGGAAGCCTCCCGGGCCGCCGACTATGCCAGGTTGGGCACGCGATGGATCGTGCGCGACGCGGATTGTCCGCGTGCGGCGTAGGCCGGTTGGGAGGCGAGTGTCCAGGCGGTCAGCTTACGGGCTGTCCATCATGGCTTTTTGAGCCGTTCCGCGAAGCGCAGGTCGCTGCCGAGCAAATCCAGGAGCTTTCGATGGCCGGCCGGCATGGCCAGGCTAGCCAGCTCCTCGGGGCGCACCCAGCGGCTTTCCTGCGCCGCATGCAGCACGGGCTCGCGTCTGCCGTTGGCCAGCGTGCAGAAGTAGCAGTGCAGGGCCACGCGATACTTGGTGTAGCCGTGGCGCACCACGGCGATCTTCTCCAGGCCGTTGACCTCGAATTCGGTCTCTTCGCGGTACTCCCGGACCACGGCCTGCTCGGGCGTCTCACCAGATTCAATGCTCCCGCCGGGAAATTCCCACAGTCCGGCCCACACTCCGTCCGTCGGTCGTTTCTGCACGAAAATCAGTCCCTGGTGCACGAGCACGCCCGTGGCCACGTCCAGGGGGATGTACTCCTTGGCCTTGGCTGGCACGGGCCGCTCCAGCACGATGTCCAGGCGATGGGCCTCGCAGTGCGGCTGGATGGGGCAGGTGCTGCAGCGCGGCTTGCGCGGCAGGCAGACCAGCGAGCCGAGTTCCATGACGGCCTGGTTGAATTCCCTGGCCCGCCCCTCGGGTATGAGCTCGCGGGCCTTGTTCCACAGGAAGGCGCTGGCGGTCTTGTCCTTGACAGGCATGTCCAGGTCGAACACGCGGGCGAAGACGCGCTCCACGTTGGCGTCCACGATGGGCTCGGGCTTGTTGTAGGCGATGCTCAGGATGGCCCCGGCCGTGTAGCGGCCGATGCCCGGCAGGGCCAGCAGGGCCTCCGGCGTATCTGGGAAAACGCCGCCGTGTTCATTTATAATGATGGCGGCCGCCCTGCGCAGATTGCGCGCCCGCGAGTAGTAGCCCAGGCCTTCCCACAGCTTGAGCAGGTCGTCCTCGCGTGAGGCGGCCAGGCTGGCCACGTCGGGAAAGCGCTCCAGGAAGCGTCGGAAATAGGTTCCGACGCGGTCCCGCTGGGTCTGCTGCAGCATGACCTCGGAGATCCAGATGCGGTAAGGCTCGTTGTTCTCGCGCCAGGGGAGAGGCTTTTTGTGGATCGTGAACCAGTCCAGAAGGCGATGGGAAAGCGTCGGCATGAACCGAGCCATGGCACGGTCCGGCGCGGAAGGCAAGCGGGCAGGCGCGGCGGGACCGCTTTTCGGCTCAGGCCTTACCCTGTGAGGCCACGGCGGCCTGGGCCCTGCGGATCTCCTCCTGGTCGCCCAGATAGAAGCTCTCCATCGGCCGCAGGTCGGCATCCAGCTTGTAGATCAGCGGGACGCCCGTGGGGATGTTCAGGTTCGGGATGTCCTGGTCGCTTATGCGGTCCAGATGCTTGACCAGACCGCGCAGGCTGTTGCCGTGGGCGCAGATGAGCACGCGCTTGCCGGCCCGTATGTCCGGAATGACGGTCTCGAACCAGTAGGGCAGGGTGCGCTCGATGGTCAGCTTGAGACTCTCCGTGCGCGGCAGCTCGGCATCGGACAAATCCTTGTAGCGCGGATCGTTGCCCGGAAAGCGCGGGTCCGAGGGGTCCAGGACCGGCGGCGGCACGTCGTAGCTGCGGCGCCAGATGTGCACCTGCTCGTCGCTGTGCCTGCGGGCCGTCTCGGCCTTGTTCAGCCCTTGCAGCGCGCCGTAGTGGCGCTCGTTGAGCCGCCAGGTGCGCTGAACCGGCAGCCACATGAGGTCCATGTCCTCCATGACGATCCACAAGGTCTTGATGGCCCGCTTGAGCACCGAGGTGTGGCAGACATCGAAGGTATAGCCGTCGTCCATGAGCAGCCTGGCGGCCAGATGGGCCTCCTTGACGCCGGCGTCGCTCAGGCCCACATCGGTCCAGCCCGTGAAGCGGTTCTCCAGATTCCATGTGGATTGGCCGTGGCGCAGCAGGACGAGGGTGTGCATGGGCGACCTCCGGGTGACTGGTTGGCGGCTCGAGAGGCAAGGGTCATTCTACCAAAAGAGGCCTGGCGATCAACCTCCGGCAGCGGAACCGGCGAGGATGATTTGGCCCCCCCCGCGTAAGGAATGGCGCAGGGGGGCCAAAGGTTACACGTCCGAGAGCATTCGGATGGCGCAGAATTTGCCGCACATGGCGCATTCCTTCTCGCCGGAATGCTCGGCGCGTCGCCGGGCGACTTCGCAAGGGTCGAGGGCGTGCTCCGCCAGCTTGGTCCAGTCCAGATCCCTGCGTCCTTCGGACACGGCTTGCTCGCGCGCTAGGGCCGAGGAGCGGCCCATGGCCGTGGCGGCCGCCTGCGCCGCGATCCGCGAGGCCATGACACCCTGGCGCACGTCCTCGGCATCGGGCAGCGTGAGATGCTCGGCCGGAGTCAGATAGCACAGGAAGTCGGCCCCGGCGCGCACAGCCAGCGCGCCGCCGATGGCCCCGGCGATGTGGTCGTAACCCGGCGCGCAATCCGTGACCAGGGGACCCAGCACGTAGAGCGGGGCACCGTTCACGAGTCGCTTCATGGTCCGGATTTGCGCCTCGACCTGGTCCATGGGCACATGCCCCGGCCCCTCGATCATGGCTTGCACCCCAGCCTGCATGGCGCGACGCTGCAAATCGCCAAGTACGGCGACTTCGTCCCACTGCGCAGCGTCGCCGGCGTCGGCTCCAGCTCCGGGTCTGAGCCCGTCACCCAGCGACAGGACCACATTGTGCTTGCGGGCGATGTCCAGGATGTCGTCGTAGCGGGTCAGGAAGGGGTTCTCGCGGCCGTTCCTGGCCATCCAGCGCGCGATGATGGAGCCGCCGCGCGAAACGATGCCAAGAAGCCTGCGCTCGCGAGAGGCCAGTTCCGCGCCGCGCATGGTCAGACCGCAATGCACGGTCATGAAATCCACGCCCTGTTCCGCCTGCGCACGGATTTCGGTCAGGATCTGGTCTTCGGTGATCTCGGCCGGATCATGCCCGGCTTCGACCACGGTTTGCGCCAAAGCATACAAGGGGACCGTGCCCAGCGGCAGACGGGTAGCCCGCAGCATGTCAGTGCGGATCGCGGTCAAGTCGCCTGCGGTGGACAGGTCCATGACCGTATCGGCTCCGGCTGATTCGGCTACACGCAGCTTTGCCAGCTCCTTGCCCACGTCGTTTCTGAGCGGCGAGGTGCCGATATTGGCGTTGACCTTGATTCCGGCAGGCTGACCGACGAGCGTTGGCCGGACTTCAGGGTGGTTGGGATTGGTCAGCAGGACCATATGGCCAGCGAGGACCAGGTCACGAATCGTCCGTGCGTCGAGATTCTCGGTGCGAGACAACTCCGGGAGGGACTGCTCGAGAATGTCTTCGAGCAAAGAAGAGAGAAGCATATGGGACATGCTGCGTCATTCCTGGTTGCATGGTTGAGCCAGCGCAGCAGTTTGCACGAAAGACAGAGGAAATGCCAGGTTTCGGCACGAGCCAAATCGTCCTTTCGTCGAGGACGCGCCTAACGCTCTTGTCAAATCGGCGAAAGGGGCATATATGACCTTTCTTTTCGCGAGACCTTCCTTGGAGGAATATAATGAAAAAGGATATCCATCCCCAGACGCATAAGGCCAAGTTCGTTTGCCAGTGTGGCGGCGAGGCTGATCTGCTGACCACCAAAAAGGGTGACACGGTGAGCGTGGAAATCTGCTCCGCCTGCCATCCTTTCTACACCGGCAAGCAGCGTTTCGTGGACACCGCCGGTCGTATCGATCGTTTCAGAAAGAAGTACGCCAAGTTCGACAAAAACGAGGCCTAGGATACGGGCGTTCGGGGCGGCTTCGGCCGCCCGGGACTGTTTCCGCCTTTGGCCCGGAGCGAGGAATTCTTGCCCAAAGCCCTTCGCGCGCTGCTGACGGCAGCGACAACGGTTGGAGGACAGGCGGTCATGGAGGGCGTGATGATGCGCTCCAAGGACCGCTTGGCTATTGCCGTGCGCAAGCAGAGCGGGGAGATTCTGGTCGAGGTGCGGCCATGGTTCTCCCTGACCACTCATCCGTGGTTGCGCAAACCGTTCGTTCGCGGCTTCCCTATCTTACTGGAAACGCTCATCAACGGCATCAAGGCCCTGAACTTCTCAGCCCGCGTGGCCATGGAGGAGGACGAGGGCGGCGAGGTGAGCTCCTGGGCCCTGGCCGGCACCTTGCTCCTGTCCATCGGGCTGGCCGTGGGCCTGTTCGTGGTTCTGCCGCACCTGTTCTCGCTGCTGATGAAGTGGTGGGGACTGTCGGGCGACGTGAACAGTCTGAGCTTTCACGCCTGGGACGGCCTGTTCAAGTTCGCCCTTTTCCTGGGCTATGTGGCCGGCATTTCCCTGCTGCCCGACATCAGGCGCGTGTTCCAGTACCATGGAGCCGAGCACAAGACCATCTGGGCCTACGAAAAGGGTGTGGAGTTGAGTCCCCAGGCGGTGCGCGGATACAGCCGGCTGCACCCGCGGTGCGGCACGGCCTTCCTGCTTTTCGTCCTGGCGCTCAGCATCGTGCTCTTCGCCGTGCTGGTGCCCCTGGCCATGGCCGTGTACGAGCCGTCCGGCCCCGTGTTCAGGCAGGCCTATGTCATCATCGTCAAACTCCTGCTCATGGTGCCTGTCAGCTCGATCGCCTATGAGCTCATCCGCATGGCCGGTCGCTTTCACGACAACGTCATGTGCAAGCTCATGAGCTGCCCGGGGATGCTGCTTCAGTTCTTGACCACGTTCGAGCCCGATGACAGCCACCTGGAAGTGGCCATTGCCGCCCTGCAGGGCGCGGTGGAAGGAAAACGCCAGTCATGTTCGCCAAGCTAGAGAGCCTGGAGCGTCAGTTCGCGGATCTGGAATCCCAGCTCAGCTCGCCGGATATCTTCAACGACCAGGAACGCTACAAGAAGTTGACCAAGGCCAGGTCCGATCTGGCTCAGGTCGTGGCCTGCTTTCAGGAGTTCAAGAGGCTATCCAAGGATCTTGAGGACAACCGCGAAATGCTCGCCGACGCCGACCCGGAGATTCGGGCCATGGCCGAAAGCGAGATCGCGTCCATCAAGCAGGCCCTGCCGCAGCTGGAGGAAAAGCTCCAGGTTCTGCTTCTGCCCAAGGATCCCCTGGACGAGAAGAACATCATCCTGGAAATCCGGGCCGGCACCGGCGGAGAGGAAGCCTCGCTGTTCGCCGCGGATCTTTTCCGCATGTACATGCGTTACGCCGAGCGCGCGGGCTGGAAGGTCGAGATGCTCTCGGAGCACGAGTCGGCCTCCGGCGGATTCAAGGAAGTCATCGCCTCGATCTCCGGCGATCGCGTCTACTCCCGGCTCAAGTACGAGTCCGGAATCCACCGGGTGCAGCGCGTGCCGGCCACCGAGGCCCAGGGCCGCATCCACACTTCGGCAGTGACCGTGGCCGTGCTGCCCGAGGCAGAGGAAGTGGACCTGGAGATCGATCCGGGCGAACTGCGCATCGATGTGTACCGGGCATCGGGCGCTGGCGGACAGCACGTGAACAAGACCGAGTCCGCCGTGCGTATCACGCACCTGCCGACGAACACAGTGGTCACCTGCCAGGACGAGAAATCCCAGATCAAGAACAAGGCCAAGGCCATGAAGGTGCTGCGCTCGCGCATCCTGCAGTCCATGGAGGACGCGCGCAAGAACGAGGAGGATGCCGCCCGGCGTCTCCTGGTGGGCAGCGGCGACCGTTCGGGCCGCATCCGCACCTACAATTTCCCCCAGGGCCGGATCACCGATCACCGCATCAACCTGACGCTCTACAGCTTGTCCGCGGTAATGGACGGCGACCTGGACGAGATCGTCGAGGCGCTCATCGGCCACTACCAGACGGAAGCCTTGAAGCAGCAGGCCGCCTCGGCGTGACGCCTTCCTTGCGTGGTCTGGTCCACGAGGTTTCCGCCTGTCTCTCCGAACAAGGGGTCGATGCCCCGCGCCTGAGCGCCCAGGTCCTGGTCGCGCTCGTACTCGGCTGTTCGCGCATGGACCTGCTTTTGCATTCCGAACGTAGCCTGACCGTCGTCGAAACCGAGAGCATCTGGGCCTTGGTCCGCAGGAGGGCCAAGGGCGAACCCCTGGCATATATCACGGGCCAGCGCGAATTCTATGGTCTGGATTTCGTGGTCAGGCCGGGCGTGCTCATTCCCCGCCCAGAAACCGAAGGAATCGTCGAGGAAGTACGGCGCCTGTTCGCTCCGGATGTTTGTCTGCGCTACGCGGACCTGGGCACGGGTAGCGGGGCTCTGGGCGTGACCATGGGCGTGGTGTTCCCCCGTGCCCAGGGGGTGTTGGTGGACACGAGCGACGTAGCCTTGCGCACGGCGCGGGAGAATGTCGTCCGGCATGAGGTTGACTCGCGGGTCAGTGTCGTTAAGGGTGATTTCATGACTGCCCTTTTTCGCCCTCGAAGCCTCGACTGCATCGTTTCCAATCCGCCCTACATCGGTGAAGGCGAGCTCGCCGATGTCGAGCCAGCCGTCCTGGCCTGGGAGCCCCGCTCGGCATTGATCGGCGGGGAGTCCGGATTGGAGCTGTATCCCGCCTTGGCCATGCGGGCCTGGGAGGCTTTGCTGCCCGGCGGTCACTTGTTGTTCGAAATGGGATGGTCGCAGGGAAGCCGACTGATGCGCATATTGGGCGACGCAGGCTTCCGTAGAATCCGTGTTCTGCGTGATTTATCCGGGCATGATCGCATTGTCGCGGCAGTCAAACCCGGGGCATCATGATGACCTCACCGGAGTGAGGCCTTCATGTTGAAAAGAGGTCACAGTGTGGTGGTTTTGCATCATACGCCTAGCAGAGTGACGACTGGGAAAGGCCTTGATTGCACGCTTAACAGGTTTCATATCACGAGGCATGCTTCTTGCTCTAAGGCGTGCGGAGGCCACATGTTACAAAAGACAATCCATAAGAGCGTAGCCTGCTCAGGCATAGGACTTCATAGCGGCAAGAAGGTGCGGCTCGTACTGCGCCCGGCGGGTGAAAACACCGGTATTCTCTTTGCCCTGCAGAACGGATCCGGCCGCAGGTTCCTCGCTCCGCGTCCCGAATCCGTCGTTGCAACGGGTCTGGCCACCACCTTGGGGCAGGGCGGCGACTCCCTGGCCACGGTCGAACATCTCATGGCCGCCGTGCGCGGCTTGGGTATCGATAATATCCTGGTTGACGTCGAAGGTGCGGAAATTCCCATCATGGACGGCAGCGCAGCCTCGTTCGTCTACCTCCTGCGCATGGCCGGCGAGCGCACGCTTTCGGCTCGGCGCAAGGTTTACCGCCTGGCCAAGCCGGTGGAGTTCAAGCGCGATGGCAAGTTCATCCGTGCCGAGCCCTTCGACGGCTTCCATGTGGATTACACCATCGAGTTTCCTCATCCCCTGATCGGACGGCAAAACCTGGCCATGAACATCACGCCGCAGAGCTTCTCCTCAATGCTGGCCAAGGCAAGGACCTTCGGCTTCCTGCGCGAGGTGGAGTATCTGCGCAAGAACGGGCTTGCCTTGGGCGGCTCCCTGGACAATGCCGTGGTTCTTGATGATTACGGCGTGGTCAATACCGAGGGGCTGCGCTTCTCGGACGAGTTCGTCCGCCACAAGATCCTGGACTTCGTGGGCGACATGGCCGTACTTGGCGCCCCGCTTTGGGGCAGCTTCACTGTATTCGCCAGCGGTCATGCGCTGAACAATGCCTTCCTTAGGCACCTGTGGGCGAATGCCGAGGAGTATCTTGAAGAGGTCTCCCTTGGACTCGATCCCGCGGCAGGTGTCCAAGTCGAGCCGGAGATGGTTACCGCTTCGGCGGCAGCCCTGGCTTAAGTCTGCTTGTCAGGCTGAGATCATCTTGAATGATCCGTAGGGTCCTGCCACAAACGTGGCGGGACCTTGTTTTTGGGGGCGGGTTGAGGACGAAGTGGACCCCGTTGGGGCTGTCGCTGAAAATAAATTGCCTCCGGGGGTTGCGTGTCGAAAGATAAGTGTATAAAGACACGCTTCGCTGCAGGGCGATCCCAAAGGGGATTCCGCTTTGAGGCGAGATTCTCGTTCTTTCTCATATGGAGTTTGATGGGGAGCGAGTCCTGAAACTGCTCTTGCCATTTAATGAGTCTGCGTATATAAACGGCAGTTCGATTGTCGCTGGCGTAGCTCAATTGGCAGAGCAGCTGATTTGTAATCAGCAGGTTGCGGGTTCAAGTCCCATCGCCAGCTCCAGTAATTGGGTGGGGTTCCCGAGTGGCCAAAGGGAACAGACTGTAAATCTGTCGGCGTATGCCTTCGGAGGTTCGAATCCTCCCCCCACCACCATGCAAACTAGCGGCGCAGACTGTAGGAGGCGGGTCAAACCTGTTGTTTGACTACAGAGAATGCGGGAATAGCTCAATTGGCTAGAGCATCAGCCTTCCAAGCTGAGGGTTGCGGGTTCGAGTCCCGTTTCCCGCTCCACCATTCTCTTCGCAAGCTTTGCTCCAGTCTTGACATGCCCACGTAGCTCAGTAGGTAGAGCACATCCTTGGTAAGGATGAGGTCACCGGTTCAATTCCGGTCGTGGGCTCCACAGCATATAATTTGGTAAAAACGATAGACTCTCGATGAGGTCGGAACCAGTAGGGGGTACTTACCATGGGTAAAGCGAAATTCGAGCGGAAGAAGCCGCACGTAAACATCGGCACCATCGGTCACATCGACCATGGCAAGACCACGCTGACGGCCGCCATCACCAAGACCCTGTCCATGAAGGGCTGGGCCCAGTTCACGGGCT
>JAEYOJ010000161.1 GCA_023411815.1 Pseudomonadota bacterium
CTTCACGGGAATACCTCTCGTAGCGCCTCCGATTCACGCGAGAGAAGCACGACCTTCTCCTCGGACGAGAGCGCCCCGGGAAAGACCATGTCCTCGAGTTCCAGCGTGAGGTATCCGCCGTAGCCCCGGTCGGCAAGTTCCGCAAGCACCCGCAATGCCTCCGGATCATCATGGATGGGGTGGTGGGGCCGCCCGTTCCCGCCGAGCGCGCTGACGTGGACGTTGACCGTTCGTTCGATGCAGAGGTCGATGAACCGGATTACCTCGTCGCAGGACGTCATCATGGCGTGTCCCATATCCAGCGTGAACCAGAGCCAGGGTTCCCGCTCGAGCACCTCGGCGGCATCTTCCGCCGTCGAGAGGAGGGCGTTGACCCGGGGCTCCAGGTTCTCGCTCGCCACCTACACCCGCATCCCCTCTGCCCCCTCCCGGAGCCGGGCGATGTATGCCTCGAACCGCCGGTAGTCGTAGGCGCTCGGGTGGCGTTTCGCCGTCCGCTTCCCCGGGTGGACGGTGACCACGGCGGCACCCATCCGCTCCGCCATCCGGACGGCCTCGACGGCGTAGTCGACCGAGATCTCGGCGACCCGTGGATTGATGGAGCAGGGGTTCAGGTCCAGCGACGGGGCGTGGACGGTGATCGGCGAGAGTTCCGGGTGGCCCGCGATGCACCGGCCAAGTTCGCCTTCAGGACGGTCGCGAAGCCAGAAGTGCGGCGTCTCGACCCAGAACTCAAGTGAATCAAGGCCGGATTCGGCGACGTAGTCGAAGATATGGTCGCAGGGATACTCGTGGAAGAACATGGTCGAGACGGCGAAACGACCCATAACACTACTTGATATAAACCATCGGTCTAATAGATTGTGATGATGCTCGGCGGTCATTCCACGGGCCCGGAGCGGTTCGGCACCCCGATCTTCGGGGTCTCGGAGGTCTCGGGGCTCATCTGCGACCTCCTCGACGACGCACGCCTGCGCCAGATCTGGGTGCGGGGGGAGGTGACCAACTACAAGAACCACGGCTCCGGCCACCGCTACTTCTCGCTCTCCGAGCAAAACGGAAGGGATTCCGCGGTGATCAACTGCGTTATGTGGCGCACCTCCGCTTCAACGCTCGCGTTCGCACCCAAAGACGGCATGGACGTCCTCGCCTGGGGATCCGTGGAGGTCTACGAGCCTCACGGCAGGTACCAGCTGATCGTCCGGGAGATGCTCCCGGCGGGCCTCGGCGAACGCCACCTCATGGTCGAGCGCTGGAAACAGGAACTCGACGCCGAAGGGCTCTTCGATCCCGGGCGGAAACGGCCTCTGCCCCTTTTCCCACGACGTATCGGCGTGGTCACCTCATCGACCGGCGCGGCGGTGAAGGATATCCTCTCGATCATCTCCCGGCGCTACCCGGCGGAAGTCGTCCTCTCCCCGACGGCAGTCCAGGGGGAGGGGGCGCACGTCGAGATCGCGGAGGCGATCCGGCGGATCGACGGGCTTGTGGACGTGATCATCGTCGGGCGCGGCGGGGGGAGTTTCGAGGATCTCTTCCCCTTCAACCACCCGGACGTCGTGCGGGCCGTCGCGGCGTGCAGAACGCCGGTGATCAGCGCCGTCGGGCACGAGGTGGATACCGCCCTCTGCGACTTCGCCGCGGACCTCCGGGCGCCGACCCCGTCCGCGGCGGCGGAACGTGCGGTGCCGGAACGCCGGGAGGTGCTCCGGGAACTTGCCGGGTGCGAGGAGAGGATGCACCTGCTCGTCCACAGCCGCCTTGCCGCATCACAGAGCGAGGTCGAGGATCTCCGGGAGCGCATGCGCCCCGGACGGCTTGCGCGCCGCATCAACGAACGGATGCAGCGCCTCGCTGAACACGACGACCTGCTCCGCCGGGCGGCGGTCACCCGGATGCAGCGGGAACGCTCCGCCCTCACGGAGGTTCGCGCCAATCTCGAAGGAAAGAACCCGCTCGCGATCCTGGAGCGGGGATACTGCATCGTCGAGGCGGGCGGCAGGGTCGCGAGGAGCGCCGCGAGCCTCGCACCGGGCGAGCGCGTGACGATCAGGATGGTGGACGGCCGGGCGAAAGCCGTCGTGGAGGAGACAACGTATGACGAAGACCTTTGAAGAGATGCTGGAAGAACTGCGGGAAATTGTCCGGAAACTCGAAGACGGCGATACGAGCCTTGAGGAGAGCATCGCCATCTACGAACGGGGTGCGCTCCTCGTCAAACAGTGCGAGGACCTCCTCGGCACGGCCGAGATGAAACTTACCGAGCTTGGCCGCGACCGGTGAAGCGATAGAACCCCGGCGGGACGTCGATCTCGAATCGCACACCCTTCCCGGGCTCGCCGGTCTCCCGTATGGAGAGATCGGTGATGCCGAGGATCTCCCTGGTAAGAAAGAGCCCGAACCCGGTCTTCCGCCCGAACCCACGCTCGAAGAGGTTCTCTTTTGCTGCATGGGGAATGCCGATGCCGTCGTCTTCGTAGACAAGGCTGATCCCCCGGCCGGACTCTTCGGGATAGATGCGTATCCGGGTAACCCGTTCGCCGTGCCGGAGCGAGTTGTCGATGAGGTTTTCAA
>JAEYOJ010000005.1 GCA_023411815.1 Pseudomonadota bacterium
GAAAATGCTCTGCAAGCCGTGCGTCGGCATGGCTTGCCGCTGGCTTCGGCGTAGGCGCAATTCACTTGCGCCGTAAACGCCGGAGTGGGCGTCTTAAAGGCAATCTGCTCTGGGTCTCGACAGAACGTAAAAGCCCCGGCCTTGCGGCCGGGGCTCGGGTGTGAGGGCCTCCGTTAGGAGGCTGGGGGCGCTATTTTTTCTTGCGGGCCTTGGCCAGCAGCTCCGAGGTGTGCATGACCCGGACCTTGCTGCCCTTGTTATGCAGGCCGCCGCGGATCTGCATGGTGCAGCCGGGGCATTCCGTGACGATAACCTCGGCGCCGGTGGCCTTGATGTTGGCGATTTTCTTGTCCAGCAGTTCCTTGGAGACCTGCGGGAACTTCATGGAGTAGGTGCCGCCGAAGCCGCAGCACACGTGCTCCTCTTCCATGGGCACGAACTCGTGGCCAGAGGCCCTGATAGCCTCGTGCGGCTCTTCCTTTACGTTCATGCCGCGCGCCAGGTGGCACGGGCTGTGGAAGGTGACCTTGCCCTGGCCCTGGTATTCGGCCGGGTCGATCTTGAGCACCTTGGCCATGAACTCGCTCAGGCTGATGACCTTGTCCGCGAACTGCTGGGCCTTGACCGGGATCTTGCCGCCCTCGGTGAGCACGCGCGGATACATCTCCTTGAGGTAGCCGCCACAGGAGGCGCACAGGGTCAGCACGTAATCATACTTGGACTGGTCGAAGGCATTCACGTTCAGCTCGGCCACGTCCTTGGCCGCGTTGAACTCGCCCATCATGCGCACGGGCAGGCCGCAGCAGGTCTGGGCCATGGGGAAGTCGAGCTGCACTCCCTTGCCTTCCAGAAGATCGACGACCGCCTCCAACTGCTCGGGATACACGAAGTCCTGCACGCAGCCGGAGAAGAGGGCTACCTTGTAGCGCGGGTTCGCGGGCGAGACCCTGTGCTTGATCTCGTTCCAGCGATCGCGGAAGGGCTTGTCGGCGATGGCCGGCAGGGCCCGGAAGTTGTGCTCCTTGGAGAAGATGAGCGGCAGATGGCGCAGGTAGCCCTGATCGGCCTTGAGCGGCTTCTGGGCCAACTTGGCCGTGCGCAGCAGGCCGTGGAAGAGTGCGCGGTTCTTCAGCACCAGGCCCAGAACCTTGGACTCCGCGGGATGGCCTTCCTCGTTCAGGATGTCGTTGTAGACTTCCTTGATGATGCGCGGCAGGTCGATGCCCGAAGCACAGATTTCCTTGCAGGCCTGGCAGTTCACGCAGTTCTGCACGAGCGCCTTGGCTTTTTCCTTGCTGTGGAAGAAGTAGGTCAGGATGAGGCCGATAGCCCCGATGTACACGTCGCCGTACTCGTGGCCGCCCACCAGGCGGTACACGGGACAGACGTTGGCGCAGGCTCCGCAGCGCACGCAGCGCAGGACTTCCTTGTAGCTTTCGTGCTTGGCCATGCTGCTGCGGCCATTGTCCAGAAAGACAACGTGCATGACCTTCTTCTGGTCGGGGCACGAGGCGCACTCGTTGGCTCCGGTGATCCAGGTCACGTAGGACGTGATGTTCTGGCCTGTGGCGTTCTTGGGCAGCACGCGGATGATCTTGAGCGCGTCGTCCAGGGTGGTCGTGAGCTTTTCCAGGCCCACCAGGGCCACGTGCACGCGGGGCAGGGTGGTCACCAGCCGGGCGTTGCCTTCGTTGGTGATGATGCCGATGGAGCCGGTCTCGGCCACGGCGAAGTTGGCGCCCGAGATGCCCATGTCGGCTTCCACGTACTTGGCGCGCAGCTCGCGGCGGGCCACCTTGACCAGCTTGTCGATGTCGACTTCCTGGGCTGCGCCGGTCACGGCCGAGAAGAGGTCGGCCACCTGATGGCGCGAGAGGTGGATGGCCGGCATGACCATGTGCGTCGGGCCTTCCTTGCGCAGCTGGATGATCCATTCGCCTAGGTCGGTCTCGGTGACTTCCAGGCCGTACTTTTCAAGGTGATCGTTGAGATGGGTCTCCTCGGCCGTCATGGACTTGGACTTGAGGACTTTCTTGACCCCGTTCTCCTGGGCTATGCGCGCGATGATCTCGTTGGCCTCGTGGGCGGTCTTGGCCAGATGGACCTTGACGCCCAAGGCTCCGGCCTTGCGCTTGAACTCGTCGTACAACTCATCCAGGCGGGCGATGCCGGCGTCCTTGACGCGCGCGACCTCGTTGATCAGGGCCTTTACGTCATGGCCCTTGAAGGCGTTGGCTCGGCCCACGGGATAAGCCTTGGCGAACTTGTCCAGGGCTTGGCGTTGGAAGTCGTTGGACAGCGCGGACTTGATATGCTCGCGGTATTCCTTCAGGTCTTTTGCGTCCTGCATTACTTCTTATCCTCCCAAAGCAGCACGTGCAGCTCAAGCGGGCCATGGACGCCCAGGGCCAGCACGCGCTCGATATCGGCCGTGCGGCTTGCTCCGGTAACGAAGGCCAGATAGCTGGGGGCCTTGCCGTCCTTGACCATGAGGGCCTTGAGTTCGGCCTCCAGGGCGTTGGTGGTGGCCCGCAGGGTGGATTTGCGCACGACGGCCACGTGGATTTCGCTGACCATCGTAGCCAATCTAAGATCTTCGCTGGAAGAGTCCAGGACCACGGAGCCGGTTTCGGCGACGGCGTAGTCGGCGATGGTGAAGCCGATGTCGATGCCTCCGAGGTGTTTGCGCAGACCCGATTCGATCAGCATGATGCCGCGATCGTCGGCCACCTTCTTGAATTCGGCGAACAGGTTCTTGCGCATGCCGGGCGCGGCGATGATGCGCGCCGCGGGCTTGGTTTCGCACAGGGCCTCGGCCTTGGGCGACAGGTTCTCCTCGCAGCCCGATACGAGCAGCTGACAGGCCTGCTTCTTCTCGCAGATGTCCACGGCGTATTCGTAGGCCTCCTTGAGGGTGGCGACCTCGGAAACCTTGGCGGATACCAGTTCCGCCTTCTGTCGGAACAGGTCCGTCATCTCAGTAAGTTGCATATTTCCTCCCCAGGGTAGATGCCGCCGGCGGACATTGCCCACCGGCGGCGGACAGCGGGGCTAGCCCGCCTTGATGAGATCCATGACTTGCGTGGCGATCTCGAGCTCTTCGTTGGTCGGTACGACGAAAACCTTGACCCGGCTGCCAGATTTGCTCAGGTCGCGGGCGCCCTTGGCGCGCTTGAGATTCACCGCGGAGTCGATGGCGATGCCGAGGGCTTCCAAGCCCTCACAGCTTTTTTCCCGCACATGCTCGTCATTTTCACCGATGCCGGCCGTAAAGGCAAGGGCATCCACGTTGCCGAGCACCGCGTAGTACGCACCGATGTAGTGCTTGATGCGGTAGCAGAACATGTCGAAGGCGAGCTGAGCCCGCGCGTCGCCCTTTTCACGCGCCGCGTGCACGTCGCGCATGTCGTTGAAGCCGCACACGCCCTTCAAACCGCTCTGCTTGTTCATGACATGATCCATCTCCTGGATGGACAAGTCCTTTTGGCTGGCCAGGAAAGGCAGGATGGCCGGGTCGATGTCGCCGCAGCGGGTACCCATCATGAGACCGGCCAGTGGCGTGAGGCCCATGGACGTGTCCACGCACTTGCCCTGGCGCACCGCCGCCATGGAGCAGCCGTTGCCCAGATGCAGGGTGATGATGTTGCACTCCTGCAAAGGTTTGCCCAGGAGCTTGGCCGTTTCCTTGGCCACATAGAAGTGCGATGTGCCATGGAAGCCGTAGCGCCGGACCTTGAGCTCGGAATAGTACTCGTAGGGCAGGGCGTAGGTGTAGGCCTCGGGCGGCATGGTCTGGTGGAAGGCCGTATCGAAGACCACTACCTGCGGTATGCCCGGGAAGAGCTTGCGCGATTCCTCGATGCCGACGATATGACCGGGGTTGTGCAGCGGCGCGAGGGGCGCGACTTCCTTGATTTTGGCGAGAACCGCGTCGTCCACCAGCGTGGGGGCGCTGAAGTACGCTGCGCCCTGCACGATGCGGTGTCCCACGGCATCGATATCGGAGGTGGCTTTGACCACGCCTTTGCCCGGCTCGGTGAGCAGCTCGGCGACGAGGCCCATGCCGGTCTTGTGGTCCGGGATGGGCAGTTCGCGGACCGTTTCGGTCTCCCGCGCGCTGTCCGGGGCGTTCTTGTGCTTGATCCTGCCCGTGGCTTCGCCGATGCGTTCCACCAGTCCCGTGGCCAGAACGGAGCCGGTAGCCAGGTCCAGGAGCTGGTACTTGATGGAGGAACTCCCCGAATTGATGACCAGTACGTTCATTGCTCTTCCTTAGCAGACTTTGGATTTGGACGGCTTGGACTGGGCCTGGATGGCCGTGATGGCCACGGTATTGACGATGTCAGGCACGGTGCAGCCGCGGGAGAGGTCATTGACCGGCTTGTTCAGGCCTTGCAGCACGGGGCCGATGGCCACGGCTCCGGCTGCGCGCTGCACGGCCTTGTAGGTGTTGTTGCCCGTGTTGAGATCCGGGAAGATGAATACGGTGGCCTGTCCGGCGACAGCGCTGCCTGGCAGCTTGGTCTGGGCTACTTCGGGGTCGATGGCCGCGTCGTACTGCAGCGGACCCTCGATGAGCAGCTCAGGAGCCTTTTCCTTGGCGATGCGCGTAGCCTCGATAACCTTCTCGACCTCCTCGCCCTTGCCCGAGGTTCCGGTGGAGTAGGACAACATGGCGACGCGCGGGACTACGCCGAATATCTCGGCCGTATGCGCGGACTGAATTGCTATCTCCGCGAGCTGCGGGGCGGTCGGGTTGGGCACCACGGCGCAATCGCCGAACACGAGCACGCGGTCCTTGAGACACATGAGGAACACGCTGGAAACCGTGGAAATGCCCGGCTTGGTCTTGATGAACTCGAAGGCGGGCCGGATGGTTTGCTGCGTGGTGGTGATGGAGCCCGAGACCATGCCGTCGGCATGATCCTTGTGGACCATCATGGTCCCGAAATAGGTCGGATCGGACATGAGGTCGCGGGCCAGCTCCAGGCTGATGCCCTTGTGCTTGCGCAGCTCGTAGTACGTGTTCACGTACTCCTCGAAAAGGGGCGACCTGACGGGATCGACGAGGTTGGCGCCGTTCAGGTTCAGGTCGAGCTGCGAAATCTTTGTGCGCACCTTGCTTTCGTCGCCAAGCAGAGTCAGGTCGGCCACGCCGCGACGCAGGAGAATGTCCGCGGCCTGCAGGATGCGGTCTGACGTTCCCTCGGGCAGCACGATATGCTGTCTGGCGCTCTTGGCCATCTGGATGAGGCTGTACTCGAACATCTTGGGCGTGATCTTGGTCGGACAGGCGGCGATGAGGCGGCCGCGCAGCTCCTCCGTGTCCACGCACTGCTCGAAGGAGCCCAGTGCGGTCTGGATCTTCTTCTGGTCCTCGGGCTCGATCTTGCCGTACAGGTCCGTGAGCACCTGGGCGGTCTTGTATGTATGGTCCTTGACCAGCAGCACGGGCAGGGGCACGCCGGTCCAGCCCTCGATGAGCTTGGCCACGTTCTTGGAGGGCCGCAGGCCCCCGGTGAGCACCAGGCCGGCCACGTCCGGGAACGCGGCCGAGGAGCGCGAGGCGAAGGTGGACAGGATTATGTCTGATCGGTCGCCCGGAGTGATGACCAGGCTGCTCTTGCCGACGTAGTCCAGGAAGTTGCCCACCTGCATGGCCGCGATGACATAGTCGTCGACCAGGGTTTCAAGGCGATCCTGGCCGTAGAGCACTTCCGCGCCGAGCCACTTCTGGACCTCGGCCACGCTGGGCTTGCCCAGGGAGGCCATCTCGGGAATGACATAGAAGAGCATGCCCTTGGCTGCCTTGCGCAGCTCGGACAATACCCGTCTGGCGTCCCTGATGTCGGCGCGGTTGATAACTACGGCCAGGATCTCCGTGCCTTTTTGCAGGTAAGTGTCCATGGCCAGATGCGTGGAGCTGATGATCTCCTCCTCGCTCTTGTTCTGAGCGTTGGAGACCAGCAACACCGGGCATCCGAGGTTTGAGGCGATTACAGCGTTGATGTCGAACTCGAAGGCAGGGTCGCCGCCGAGGAAATCCGTGCCCTCAAGGAGCACGAAGTCGTAGCGGGATTCCAAGTCCTTGTACTTGTTGAGGATGGTCTCCAGCATGGCCGTATGCTGGCCTTTGTTCACCAGATCGCGGGCCTCTTGGATCGTATAGGCGTAGGCGTCCTCATACCGCATGCCCAGGTAGAACTGGGAAAGGATGAGGTTGATGTCGTGATCCTTCTTGGTCTTGGACGGCGTGCTGATGATGGGCCTGAAGAAGGCCACGCGCTGCACGTCGCGCAGCAGGAGCTGCATGACACCGAGCACGATGGCCGACTTGCCTGTACGGCTTTCGGTACCGGTGATGTACAAGTTCTTGGACATGCTGCCTCCGAGCAGATTAGCCTAGCGATTCCGCGTAGAGTTCCATTACGTGCCGTACGCGGCAGCGGGCGCCCTTCTGGGAGAGCATGTCCGTGATCTGGAGCATGCAGGCCGGGCATCCGGTTGCCACGGTTTCAGCGCCGCTGGCGATAATGTTCTCAGCCTTGCGGCCGCCGATGCGAGCCGAAACGTCATAATGTTGCAGGTTGAAGCTGCCGCCGCAACCGCAACAGGTACCCGCATCCGCCATTTCCTTGAAGGCGTATCCGGGCAGTCCGGCCAGAAGGGCGCGGGGCTGGGCGGTTATGCCGAAGGAGTTCTTGAGGTGGCAGGGATCATGGTAGGTGACGGTCTTGCCGCCACCGGCCTGCTTCTCGGGCTTGACGCCGAGGACATCCACCAGGAACTGGTTCACGTCCATGGTCTTGTCCGATATTTCGCGCAGCTGGCCGCGGGAGTCGAAGCGATCGGCCATGCGCGGCCAGAGCTTGCGAATCGTCGCGGTGCAGGTGGCGCAAGCCGTAACGAAGTAGTCGAACTTGCCCTTGCTGAAGACATCCAGGTTGAGCGCCACGAGCTTCTGGAATGTGTCCGTGTCGCCGCTGGACAGGGCCGGAATGCCGCAACAGGCCTGATTGGGCGGCATGTACACGCCCACCCCGTGGTGATCCATGACCTTGAGCACAGCCTGGGCCACGTTGGGGAATATCTTGTCCATCACGCAGCCGGGGAAGAAGGCCACGCGCAGTCCGCTCTTGCCCGCCGGGGTGTCCAGGCTCGGCACGATCTTGTGGAACGGCTTCTCGGCCAGACCCTTGAAGTGTCGGTCGCCCACGATGGGCGCCTGGAAGCGCGCGCAGGACGAACCCAGCAGGTCGTTCACTTCCTTGGTGAACAGCTTCTGGAACTTGGCTCCGAAGGAGAGCAGCTGGTTGAACAGCCTGGGATTGGACAGCAGGCCGCGGAAGATTGCCTTCTTGGCCGGCGACAAGCCCAGGTAGCCCGTGAGGATGGCCCTGGCCTTGAAGAAGATGTCCAGAACCTTGACGCCGCTCGGGCAGTTGGCCTCGCAGGTGCCGCACAAAAGGCAGCGGTCCAGGCGTTCCTTGACACCGTCGGGGTCCTTGATGATTTCGCTGGCCAGACCATCCAGCAGGGCGATCTTGCCGCGGGCCACGTCCACCTCGCGCCCGGTCTGGGCGAAGAGGGGACATACGGCCTGGCACATGCCGCAGCGCATGCAGCCCACGAGCTGATCGTCCAGCTCCTTGAGCATGCCCGCTAATTCTTGAATATCAGCCACGTCGTGCCCCTCCTAACCGATGATCTTGCCGGGATTGAGGATGCCCTTGGGATCGAGCACGGACTTCATGCGCCGCGAGTAATCCAGGGCGCCCAGGCCGCATTCGAGCTTCATGTACTTGGACTTGGCCAGGCCGATGCCGTGCTCGCCCGAGAGCGTGCCGCCCAGGGCCAGGGCGCGGTCAAAGATGGCGTCCACGGCCTTTTCAACGCGGTGCCACTCTTCGTGGTTGCGCTTGTCCGTGAGGATGGTCGGGTGCAGGTTGCCGTCGCCGGCGTGACCGAAGGTGCCGATCTGCAGCTTGAACTCCTTGGCGATCTCGTTCAGGGCCTGCATCATGGCCGGGATCTTGGAGCGGGGCACGGTGGCGTCCTCAAGCACGGTGGTCGGGCTCACGCGGGCCAGAGCGGGCAGCGCGTCGCGCCGGGCCTGCCAGACGTTGGCGCGCTCGGCGGCGTCCTTGGCGACCTTGACGGAGCTGGCGCCCTGCTCCTTGCAGATCTTTTCGACCTTCTGGGCGTCCTCTTCGACCATGGCCGGGTGGCCGTCGACCTCGATGAGCAGCAGGGCCTGGGCGTCCACGGGCAGTCCGGCCTTGCGGAAGTTCTCCACCGTGCGGATGGTGAAGTTGTCCATGATTTCCAGGGTAGCGGGCACGATCTTGTTGGCGATGATGGCGGCGACGGCGCGCGATGCGGCGACCATGTCGCCGAAGACGGCCATCATGGCCTTGGCCGCCTGCGGGGGCGGGACGAGCTTGAGGGTGATCTTCTCGAATACGCCCAGGGTTCCCTCGGAGGCGACCATGAGCCCGGCCAGGTTGTAGCCGGTGACGCACTTGACGGTCTTGGAGCCGGTCTTGATCAGCTCGCCGTTCACGTCGAAGAAGTCCACGCCCATTACGTAGTCCTTGGTCACGCCGTACTTGAGGCCGCGCAGGCCGCCGGCGTTCTCGGCCACGTTGCCGCCGAGGGTCGAGACGGCCTGGCTGCCCGGGTCAGGCGGATAGAACAGTCCCTTGGAAGCGACCTCGGACGCGAACTTGGCGGTTACCACGCCGGGCTGTACCACGGCGTACATGTCCTCGACGTTGATTTCCAGAATCTTGTTCAGCGCACCGGTCAGCACGACGACGCCGCCCTTTTCCGGAATGGTGCCGCCCGAGAGATTGCTGCCGGCGCCGCGCACGGTGAGCGGCAGGCTGTTATCGTTGCAGAACTTGACCACCTTGCCCAGGGCTTCGCTCGTTTCGGGGCGCACGGCCACGGCGGGAGCCTGGCTGGGCAGCACGGCGGCGTCATAGGAGTAGCTGTGAAGGTCGGCCTCGGCAGTCATCACGTTTTCCTTGCCGACTATGGCCTCAAATTCCTTCTTCAAGGAATCGGGGCTCTTATTCATATCATCACCCTCCGGTGCTTTTTATAGGGGGCGGACCGAAGCCCGCCCCCGTTAGTTTAGAACAGATTGGGGAAGAAGACGAAGCTCATGAGCGAGATGATCACGCCCACGACGAGGCCGTAGAGCACGAAGGGCCAGAAGGTCTTCTTCAGGATGGCGCCTTCCATGCCGGACAGGCCCACCACGGCGCACACGGCCACGATGTTGTGGATGCAGACCATGTTGCCCATGGCGCCGCCGGCGACCTGCGCGGCCACGATGAGCTGGTGCGGCAGGTCGAGCTGCGTGGCCATGCCCCACTGGAATTCGGCGAACAACAGGTCGGAGACCGTGTTGGAGCCGGTGATGAACGCGCCCAGGCCGCCGATGAAGGAGGCGAACATGGGCCAGGCCTGTCCGACGATGCCGGCCATGGCCTGGGCCAGGGCAAGCGGCATGGAGGGGTAGGCGTTGGGGTTGAGCAGCTGGTCGGCAATGCCCGAACCGCGGAAGATCGATACCAGCGCAACGGCGAAGAACAGGGCGATGGTCGGGTTCTTCATGCGCACGAAGGAGTCCTTCCAGGCGGCCTTGACCTTTTCGCCGCGCATGCCGTGCAGCCAGATGGTCAGGATGGCCACCAACATGAAGGGAATGGTGCCGGGCAGATACAGGTAGTCGATGGAGGCCTTGACGCTGGCGTAGCCCAGGATGTTGTCAAAGGCGATCTTCTGGGCTGCGAGCCAACCCTTGAGTCCGAGATCCGGGATACGGGTCAGGACCAGGATGATACCGATGAGGATGTAAGGCAGCCAGGCACGGAACTGGCTCATGTGAGCCTGGAACTTGCAGCCCTCGGAAGCCTTGACCGAGCCGGTCCACTCGGGATCCCACTTGGCCTGTGAACCGAAGGTGAACGTGCCGTCCTTGGGCAGGGCGATGCCCTTCTTGGCGCCCCAGACCACCACGCCCAGGCCGACGAGGCCGCCGATGAGCGAGGGGAACTCGGGACCGACGAACCAGGCGAAGACAAGGTAGGGAACGGAGAAGGCGACGGCCGCGAAGACGCAGAACTTCCAGGCGCGGAAGCCGTCGGACCAGGAACGGTTGGGTCCGAAGTAACGCGTGATGAAGCCCAGCATGAAGATGGGCAGAATGAAGGCCATGGGCACATGCAGGAGCGTAACCCACTGGCCGATCAGCATGTTGAAGGATTCCATGTTGCTGAAGTTCAGCGGCACGCCGCTGGCGACGGCCTTGGCGACCAGGTCCTTCAGGAAGCTCAGGCCCAGGATGATGGGCGTGCCCACCGCGCCGAAGCTGACCGGGAAGGAGTTGAAGACCAGGCAGATGACCGCCGCGGCCAGGGGCGGGAAGCCCAGGGCGAGCAAGAGCGGGGCGGCCAGGGCGGCGGGAGTGCCGAAGCCTGCCGCGCCTTCGATGAAGGCGGCGAAAAGGTAGCCGATGATGATGGCCTGTACGCGCATGTCAGGCGAGATGTTCTGCATCCCGCACTGAATGGTTTCCATGCCGCCGCTGTCACGCAGCGTGTACAGGATCAGGATCGCGCCGAAGACGATGATCAGGATGCCGATGGCGGTGATGAAGCCCTGAAGGGTCAACGCCGCCACGTAGCCGACCGGCAGGTTCCAGACGGCGAGGGCGCCCACTGCTGCGGCCAGCCAGGCCACAGGCATGGCGCGCGTGGCGGGCCAGCGCATGCCGACCATCAGCACCAGCGCCAAAGCGATGGGTACGGTAGCGACCAAGGCAAGGAGTCCAATCGACATTGCAAAAACCTCCCCAGATAAGACGTTAATGGGTTAACACAAAAGTGAACACAACGCTGAGTGAGAGTATT
>JAEYOJ010000162.1 GCA_023411815.1 Pseudomonadota bacterium
AAGCACGCTGTTCGCGCTTGGGGAAGAATCGGTCAAGTATCTTCATCGCACGGTCTCCATGTAGCGCCGGGCCAGGGAGAGGCGCACCGGCTGCTTGCTCCTGGCCTGCACCACCGTGCCCTCGTAGGCGGGCCAGGCCGATACCACGCTGATCTCGTGCAGGGTCACGGCGCGCAGCTCCCGGCGCTTGCCGTCCCACCGCTCGCCGTCACGGGCCACGGTAAAGCCGAAGCTCATGCCGCCAAGGTCGCCGCGCTCGGCAAGGGTCAGTACGTCCCGGCCCGCTTGCGTGTCGGGCACGTCCAGCTCGAAGGCGAGCCCTCGGTCATCCTCATGCAATCGCAAGCTGCCGCTTTTCGTCCTGGCCAGCACCTTGGCCGGATCGTGGTCCACCAGGGCCAGCACGTCACGGCCGCTCAGGCTCACCGTGAAGGCTCCCGGCATGATGACCTCGGAGAAGTCAGCGATACGCGCTTCCTGCCCGAAAATGGCCGCGTAGCCCGTCAGCTTGCGGCCCTTGGCCTGAAGCTCGGTTACTGCTCGGCGCTCCATGTTTTTCATCGTATTTGCCTTTGGCTGCTCTTCAGGCCCAGGCCGCCACACCTGGACGACGGGGCCGAAGCCCCGTTTCGCAATCGTTAGGCCGTGGTGATGTCCTGAGCGGCGGCGAAGCTCTCGGGATGCCTGACGGCCAGGTCCATGGTGAGCATGCCGCGCACCTGGACGTTGCCCTTGCTGTAAGCCGTGGACTCGTAGGGGTTCACCAGAAGATCGAAGGCGCTCCAGTAGCCGATGATGAGGTCCGACCAGTTGCCGAAGATCAGGGCCGAAAGGTCGGTCCCCACTCCCAGGTTGGCCGGAACCAGGTTGGACACGGCCACGGGATAGCCAGCGAGCTGACGCGGGCCTTCCATGATGAACCCGGCCGCAGCGTCATCGGCAACCTTCAGTGTAGAGCGCAGGAGCTTGACCACTTTGGGGGTGGTAGCGAAGGCCGTGCCCTCGGCATTGTCGCTTTCCACGGCCTCGATGAACTCCAGCACCTTGGCCCAGGTCGCGCCGGCGCTCATGTCCACGCTGCCGATACCGGACGTTCCGAGAATGCCCGTGGGCTCGCTCGTACCGCCGCCTTTGATGGCCACGCGGTCAACGGCAGCGGCCAGCACCTTGGCGAAGTCGTCACGAACAAGGGCCTCGATGTCCGGCGAGGTCTGCATCAGCATGTTGCGGCTGAACTCGGTCAGGCACCCGGCATGCTTCGGGGTCATGGAGACCTTGCCGAACTGCATGTCAGCGGCATTCAGGGCAGCGTTTTCGGCCACCCATCCGGCCGTCGAGCTGGCCTTGAGCTTGGGAATGTCCACGTTGCCCACCAGGCCATTCAGGACGCGGGCACCCAAGCGGCGCACGATGAGGGCGGCCCGGAGTGCGTCAATGTACTGGTTGCCCAGGTGGTCAACGGCGATGAGGTTGGAGCCAGGACCGGCCACAGGGGCGGCCGTGGTCATCACGCGCTTTTCAAAGACCTGAAGCGGCACCATGATGCCCTGAGCCTTGCGGCCGCTCCGGCGCTGAAGCTCTTGGGAAAGCTCGCGCTCGCGCCCGGCGTCCACGTTCAGATCGGGGCATTGGCTGGCCACGGCCTTGACCAGGGAGAAGGAACGCAGCTCCTCGTCAAGGCGTTCGTCACCGCTGCCGGTGATCTTCTCGCCCTGCATGCGGCGCTCGGCCTCGTCAACAACGGCCTGCCGCTGCATCCGCGCTTCGATACCCTCCAGCTCGGTCTTGAGCTGGTCGAAACGCTTGGACTGCTCGGCGGACAGGTCGCCACCGTCGCCCTTAGGGGCTTCGGTGAGCTGGCGCATCTCGGCCACGAGCCGGGCGCGCACTTCCTGAAAGTCACGCATTTTCGTCATTCTGTTGCTCCTTGTATGTCGGCCCGGCGGTTGCCGTGGTCGGTTTCAAGTTGCGGCGTTGTGGCCCTTGCCAGTCGATCCAGAGCCTTCTACCCGCCGTCTTAATCCGAGGGCCACTCGCTGATGCGCCGCGCACCAGTAAGAGACGAGGGCGGGTTGCAGATGCGGGAACTATTTCTTCATCTCCACGTAATTACAGAGAACGCGGAAGATGAGATCGTCACATTCAAAAAAACGCTTCTCAGAGCCAACAACACCAGGGATAGCCTTTTCTCCAAGAATAACCTTGGCAAGGTCTTCTCTGCTTATGTAGACCCCTCTCTCATATCCATCAGCTTGAACAGTGTAGTAATACAGCATGAAAGAGTTCGCTTCCCATGCGTGAAAGAAGTCATATCCTTCTGACAAGAGGCAACCTGCTCGATTTGCAAAAGCCCAAGCGAGTTCACTAGAAACGCTGAATGGGTTCACTTGCGAGAGGTGCCCGATGACAGAGGCTTCCACTACGTTCTTGAGCGAGTAGAGCTTGGTCTTGCGCGGGGCTCCTTGGGAAGGCGTAAGGAATCCCCTGGCCGTCCAGTTTTGAATATCCTTAGGGGAGGCGTCGATTGCCGCGATATTGGCGATTTCCCCCAGTTTGAACTGAGGTTCCTCGTACTCGCTGCAACTGATGCGCTTCAGCTTCGGTTGTTTTTCAATGGACAGAAAACTTGGCATATCTCACGCTCCAGTCAGCGCATAATACCTAATGATTAGGCATTTGCAAGCCCAGCATGATAATTTTTATTATCCTTACATATTAGGCTGTTAGAACAAGCGGCCGCGAAAAGTCGTACTTGATCGGCTCGGGCTCTCGGCTGGCAAGGCCCACGGCCATGCACAGGGCCACCAGGCCGTCAACGCGGTCACGGCTCTTGTCCTTGGCTATCTTCCTGGCTCCTGCCGGGTCCACGGTCACGACGGCATTGGCGCAGTTCCACGTCAGGACCGGATTAGCCCCATGCTTCAACTTGCGGTCAAGGATGAGGCTTTCCAGCACGTCAACGGCCGGTCCCATGTCCTTGAAACCCTGGCCCCAATCCTTCAAGGGCAGTTCAATGCCCTCATCTTCGAGGATCTTCTTCAGGTCAGCCATACGCCAGCGGTCAAAGGCCACGCCGCGAAGGTCGAAGCGGCTGACTATCTCAGCCAGGCGCATGGCCACGGCTCGCTTGTCGATGGCGCGGCCGGGCGTGGGCTCTATGTGCTCCTGATCCGCCCACAGGCGATAGGGCACCCGGTCCTTGTCCTCGCGCTCGGCAAGGCGCTCCTGAGGCACCCAAAAGAACGGCAGAACCGCGCCGCCGTCCTCGGGGAAGTAGAGCACCAGGGCCGTAAGATCGGTTGTGCTGGACAGGTCGAGCCCGGCCCAACATGGGCGGCCTTCCAGGTCGCTCGGGTCCACCGTACCGGCGCAGGCGTCCCAATCAGCGGAGCCGATGAAACGCTGTTCGGCGTCCACCCGCTGATTCAAGTACAGGTTGCGGAAGGCCGCTTCCTTGGCCGGTATGCGCTTGGCCTGCTCCGCGAACTGGCGCATTTCATCCAGGCTTCGGAAGTCTCCGAGGGCCGGATTGCAGGCGTGCCAAGTGTCTTCGCTCCAGGGGTCGGCGTCCTCCGGGGCCGCGTAGATGGTCGCGTGAAAGCTCGGGTCCGGGGGCAAACTGCCGTCCAGGAGCTTTTGCCCGTAGTCCACAATCTCGCTCATAATGTGGTTAGGGTCGCTGGACTGCGTGCTGATGACCACCATAAGCGGCTCGGCTCTCGCGCCCGTGCCAGTGGTCAGGTTGTCATAAAGATGCCGGTTAGGCGCTTGGGCCAGCTCGTCATAGATCATAAAGGACGGGCTCAGGCCATGGGCCTTCCGGGCGTCCGAGGAAAGGGCGGAATAGACGCTGCCGGTTTCCTCGTCTTCAATCTGCTTGTTGAAGCTCCTGATGTTGCACCGCTCCGCGAACTCGGGAACGGCCAGGATGATGGCTTCCAGCTCGCGGAAGATGATTGCCGCCTGGTCACGGTCTGCCGCTGCCGAATAGACTTGGCCGCGCTGCTCGGCTTCCGGGCCGATAAGGTGAGCCAGGGCCAGGCCAGCGGCAAGGGCCGATTTCCCTCCTTTTCGAGGCATTGTCACAAGGGCAGTCCGCACGATGCGCCGTCCATCCTCGCCAGTGCGATAGATGGCCTCGATTATTTCGCGCTGCCAGGGCCGTAGGCGCATCTTCTGGCCAGCGTGCATGCCTGAGGTGATCGGAAGGCATTCGATGAAAGCAATGACCTTCTGAGCCCTCGTCAGGCCCTTCTTTTGCCAGGGCGGCTTGCCCTTCCATGTCGGCTTGGCTATCTTCGCGGCGGCCTTCATGCTGCCGGTCTTCGGTCCTCGTTTTCCCATGTTCACCTCGAACTAACTCTGAATTGAGGGGCCCCCCTCGGTCCAGGCGTTCAGCTCTCAGAGATTTTTCAATTATTCCTTGTTGTTCCACCAGTGGCCAGGGTCAAGCGGGCGTCCGTGCTCATCGCATCCATAGCCCTTGCGCTTGGGGTTGCCGAAGGCCCCGTCCATCTTGGCTGTCTTCCTGTTGTGGCATGACGCACACAATGAACTGAGGTTGTCCCAGGCCCACGGGTCGCCGCCGTCATTGATGGCCTGCCTATGGTCTACATGGGACGCGGGCACGAGCTTGGGCTTGCACACCTCGCACAAGGGATCAGCGGATAGCTTCGCCTTGCGTAGGCGCTGCCAGCGGTCTGTATTGTAGGGCCATTTAGCCATGTAGTCCTCTTGTAGCGGCCCCAGCCGAAGCCAGGGCCGCGGGTTGCTACTTCTCTACGATCTCGATTTGCACAATGTCGCCAGGGGCCCACGGGGAATTGATGGTGCTTTTCGTGCATCTAACGACATTGGTGCGCCCCATGGCTGACTCGAACGCTCCCCGAATGGCACTGTATTTCTCCCGGGCATTCTCTATCAGCTCCAGGCCCACGCGCCCGCAGGTGGAGAGGTCTTCGTCTGCAGACTGCTCAAGCTGGCGCAGGTAGGCCGCAACGGTCCACAAGGGCTCATCGAGCACCACGTCTAGGCACTCGGCATAAGCCTCGCTTACGTCGGAGATTCCATGACGCTCGCCGGGAATGACATCCTTGGCCACATTGACTACTTTCACTTCAGCCATTGTCCGTATCTCCTTACGGTTGATGGTTAGGCCCGGCTTGGCTCGTCCCAGGTCGGGCCGCTTGTATTAGAACCGGACTGCTCCGGCCGTCCGCAATTCCTGGCCGATGATCCCGGCCGCCTTCAGGAACAAGTCAAAGACCACTTCCGCGAAGCCGTCCGCGTACCATTCCGGGGGCTGACGTAAGGTGAACTGAGGCTCGGGCTTAGTCGTGTAGACGTGGATCCGGCACCCGGCATGCTCGCGCATGAGCCCCTGAAGCTGACGATATGCGGCAAGGGCTTCGGCCTGTAGCTCCGCTATGATGGCTTCCTTGTAGGTCCTGGCGTAGGTCAGAACCTCGCCCTTCTGTTCGGGTTCCAGGTCAGCCAAGCCTTTCACCTTCAAATCGTTGCCGACAAGGGAGAGGCGAAGCCCCTCCTTGAGCAAGGGAAGGGCCGCGCTCATATCACCACCTCGTCAAGGTCATCCATAGGAGCGGTAACAGTGGTAACACCGGTAACAGTTTTGAACCGACTTGCACTGTTACCACCTGTTTTTTCTACCGGTAACAGCTTTTCTTGAGTAATGACGGGCATTCCCAGTGAACTGTTACCACTGTTACCGGTGTTACTCCTGCTCTCTGGAAGGATGTACTTGCCGTACTCGGATTGGATCACTTCGCCCTGGTCGCGCATCTTAACCAGGAGCCGGCGAATGCTCCCGGTCTTGTCACGAGCAATGCCCATTTCCATGGCGATATCTGCCGGTTTCATCGGCTCGCCAGTCTCGCGCATAACCTCAATGATGCGCTGCCGCTCGGTTGTCCGCTTGTAGTCCTCGGCATCCCCGAGAACCTGCCAGGTCATGCTTTCCTTGTGGAGCTGAAGGGCAAGCTCGCGCTCGTCAATGTCGCGGCCAGTAACCTTCAGGATGGCATCGGCTTGGTTCCTGGCGCGATCCAGGAGCATGGTTGTATCAGCCGCACCGGTAAGGCCGGTTGTGCCGCTCACCATGTCGAATGAATCTTCGGCGTCTGCCTTGCGGGTATGGTGAATGACCACGATTGCCACACCGTGCTTGTCAGCCAGTTCCTTCACCCGGCCAGCGTCGGCGTAGTCGTCGAGGTAGGGGTTCCCCTTGGCCTTGCCCGAGCGCCGGGGCTGGAACCTGGCCCAGGTGTCTATGACAATGATGCGCGTGTCTGAATGCTCAGAAAGGAACCTGTCGAGAAGGGAGATTCCGCCCTCGCCCATTCGTGGCCACGCGGTGAAGACATGGGCGCTGGTCGGAGCCGTAGAGCCTTGCAGGACCATAGCGCAGCGGCTTTGCATGCGTCGGGGCGTGTCCTCAAGGGCAAGATATAGGGCTGTGCCCTGGTCAACGTCGATTTGCCCGAGAGCCCTGCCACCGCTTGAAATGGCAACAATCAGGGAGAGAGCCAGCCAGGATTTGCCCAACTTGGGCTTACCGGCAATGAAGGTCAGTCCTTCAGGTATCAGGCCGTCCACGGCCCACTTCGGTTCCGGGAACTCGGTCTCCATAAGCTCGGACAGGGTGAAGCCCTGAGGAGGTATCGGGGCGTTCGCCTGGTCACGCTTGCCGATGCTGTCCACAATGCGCAGCACGTCGGCGTCAGGCAGCGGAGGCTTGCACCGCTCCTGATTGGCGATCCTGGCCAGGGTCAATACCTCGTCACGCTCAAGCCCCTTGTGGAACCAGTGGCCTACCATGCGCGTGAGCGTGTCGTCGCGCTGTCCCTGCGGGATGTTGTCCCGCTGTCCCACGGCTTGTCCCAGGCTTGTCCCACGGTTTTCGGCCGTAAGCCCTTGTCCTGACTTGGTTTCCTCGTTTTGTCCCACTGTCCCATTCTCTATAGGTGGGACAGGTGGGACAGACTTTGGGACAGCGTAATTGGTCAAGTTGTCCCAGCCACCTTCCATGATCTCCAATTCATATTTGCGGCCGCTTGGATGGATGCTCGGGGCAATGACCACATAGCCACCGTCGCCGCGCACATCCACTTCAGGCACCAGGCGCACGGTATTCGGCACCTTCGTGCCATTCTGCCGATAGAAGGCATGCCAGCCTTTGCCCGTGCGTTGATAAACGCCGGTCTTGGGCATGTGATCCTTTACCCACTGAATGCCTTGAGGGCCGTCAGCATCCACGGCGATAACGCCAGATATAGAGCCGGTGGCTAGGCCCAAATTCGGAGACTTGGGCCAGGTCTTGGTTTTGACGTGCTTGGGGTCACGGCCTTCCAGGAAAGCCCACCATCCAGCTGGTGGAAGGGCGGGGTCCATCTCAAAAAGGATGACCTTGGGCTCGCTGTCCTTGCTCCAGTAGTGGACCCGCGAACCAGGCAGCGTCTCGAACCAAGCCCGAATTTCGGCTTCTGAAGGGCGGCGATTCTGAAACTCTGCCCAGGGGATTAGGGGAAACTTGTTGCGCTCAACCAGCGGGATGACGGACATCCCACGGTGCAGGTAGTCGAGGGCAGCGGAAAGGTTTTGATTCAAGCCACACCTCCTTGACGGAAGCGGGCCAGAGAGCTAGAAAAGCTCTGGACGCCAACGATTTTCTCTAGGCCCCGCAGCTTCCACCCTGCTGGGCCTTCTTTTTTCTGCCTGGATACCCTCTTGGATATCCCCACAGATGTATTCTGATGCAATTCCTGATGTCTGATGCAAGCGCAACCTGCTGAAATTCTTGGCAGGCGTAGGGTTGCGCGTGCCCTCTCACGCCGATAACAGGGGTTCAAACCCCCTTGGGGACGCCAGATAAATCAAGGTGTTTGACCCAAAAGACACCTTAGCCATACTTCCAGGGTCAAATCCTGGGGTCAAAACGCTCCAAGCTCTCAGCCTGGAGCGTTTTCATTTTGACCCAGGACATTCCCGCCCGTTGGCAAATCGCTCCACGCCATGCCCGTGGGCATGCCGTGCAAAGCAGCCCAGCCGCTCACTCCGAGATCGCCGTTTTCTTGTTTAAGCCCGCCATTCTTGCCGCACACGCTGGACACCGCTCCCGCAGCAACACCAGCGACGCCTGCCGGTCCACGCGGTATTCGCGCTGTTCTGAAGGGAGGTAGCTAAAGTCCGGCTGCTCCAGCGGCGACTCATGCTTGAACCCGCGTCGGAGCATCTCCTCGGCAAGCTCGTCATGTCGCGCCTTGTAGCCAAGCGGCTCCATGGCGTTTCCGGCGATACGCCCGGTAATGCCGTGCCGCTTGCACCAGCAGTGAAGAAACTTGTGCAGTTCGCCGTGCTCACCGAGCAAGTGCTGATCGCACATCAGTTTTGGATCAAGCATCCACATGCGCAAGGCGACTACAACTCCTTTCTCGCACTTGCCCTCTACCCGGCCCAGCTTCAGGGCTCAGCAACACCGTCAACGACATTCCCGGCCTGGTAAAATTGAGGCTGGCTCGGCATGGCAGGGCCCCCTCCCGCCCTGCAGGTACGTGAGAGCGATCCAGTATGGACTTGCTCCAATCCGGGCAAGCCCGGCGTATTCCGTTGGATAGGCCGGGATTTCGTCGGCCGACCCCTCAATTCGGAGCATCCGCCGCATAGAAGGTCCGCCCCTCAGATCATTACGCCGTTTTCACTGCTTAGGCCCTTGCTCAAGGTGGTAGAGCAGCTTGTCATCGGCCGAGGCGCTCTCGTATTCGGCCCACTTGAAGTCGGTCTGGCGAAGGAGCCACTGGATGACTTCCGCGTGACTTTTCGGAGTGCCGGGATAATCAACGACCTCAGAAAACACGTGTCCGAAGATAGATATTTCAACGGCAATTTTCATACTGTCCCTCTTCTTTCTCCATGGCATAGCTCGACTGCGCCACCACTTGTGCATGGAAGGCACAAACTTCGGCTTAAATTCGTATGGAGCAATATCGCCATATCATTGGCTTAACAGTTTTCCTGCCGTGATTTAAAGTTTTGTGTGCCCGCTCTCTAGGTCTTTTGCCTTATCCACTGCAATATTATGCAATGACAGGATGGTCTACCGTTTTATCGCTATTCCCGACGAAAGCCCTCCAGTCAACTGCGGCTCGAACGCCATTGCCTTCGCCATTGTGGCGGCAACTGCCTTTTCTCATTCAATAAATCTAACAGTATTTATCGGAACAACGCAGGCTGTCGTCCCTGATTCGGCTCTCGGCCTGCGGCGCAAGGCGACCGCGCACGCCCCCCTGGCCGCAGACAAGAACGATTGCCTTTCGCGGCCGATGGACAAAGCTGTGCAGGATCGTATTTCGCAAATATCTGCGGTGGCCGATGGACTCGTGTTGGCTAGGGCTACGGATCCGCGAGTCGGGAGGACGGCGCGAGGCAGGACGGCCCGCCCTCTCGCCATGCATGGGCTGCATGGGCTTGGCGCCGTGGCAGCCTGAGTTGGACAGATCGGCGCGGGACTACGCCGGAAATAGGTTGTTGATCTTGCAGGCTGCGCAGGCCGCACCGAATCCGTTGTCGATGTTCACCACGGTCACCCCACTGGCGCAGGAGGTGAGCATGCCCAGCAGGGCGGAAATTCCCCCGAAGGCCGCGCCGTAGCCCACCGAGGTGGGCACCGCGATGATCGGCTGCGACACGAGCCCGCCAATGGCGCTGGCCAGAGCCCCTTCCATGCCGGCCACGACAATGAGGACCCGCGCCTTGCGGATCTCGTCGAGCCGGCCAAGGAGCCGATGAATGCCGGCCACGCCCACGTCGGAGATGATCCAGGCCCGGCTGCCTAGCATCTCGCAGGTCACGCGAGCCTCCTCGGCCACGGCGAGGTCGGAGGTGCCGGCGGTGATGATGCCGATCTCCCCTTGCCGATAGGCGACCTCGCCCTTCACGTAGGTCAGGGTCCGGCCCAGGGGATTGTACCTGGCCTGCTGACAGGACATTTGGACATGACGGGCCATTTCTTCCGGAACACGGGTCGCCAGGACATTGCCGTGGCCCATCATGCGCTGGAATATCTCGCTCACCTGCTCAGGGGTCTTGCCCGCGGCATAGATCACCTCGGGAAATCCGTTCCTGAGGGGGCGGTGCAGGTCGATCTTCGTGTGGCCCATCTCCAGGAAGGGCAGGTCGCGTAGCCGCTCCAGCCCCTGCTCCACATCCAGGCTGCCGGCCTTGATGCCGTTCAGCAGTTCTCTCAGCATATCATGCATTTGCGTGTCTCTCGATTCCGTCTTGTATTGTTCACGCGGCTGCGTCGCCAGGCGCTACTTCCGGCTCTTCCCTATCTGATAATAGACCTCCGCCAGGGGGATGCCATGGCGCCGCGAGATTTCCCGGCAATCCTCCAACTCCGGCTTGGAACGGATGATCTTCCCGTCCAGCAGGGCGTTCTTCATGGTCACGCTCCCCAGCTGTGTGTCCAGCCGCTCGAAGGCCGTGGCGAGCACGGTCTTCTCCAGCGGAAAACTCTTGATGCCCAGCGTGGTCGTGTGGCGGAACAGAAGCCGCTTGAACTTCTCCTCGTCCCCCATGGAGCAGAGCACCGAAACGCAGGTGGCCGGCCGGTTCTTCTTCATGATGATGGGCGTGAAGTGCACGTCCATGGCCCCGCTCTCCATGAGCAGGTCCATGACCACGCCGAGCATCTCCGGGGTCATGTCGTCGATGTTGCACTGCAGAAGGCGGGCGGGAGCCATGGTGCCGCCGGCCGAGGCGGTGGCGGGGGGCTCCGCCGGCCGGGCCAGGTGGACCCGCAGGACGTTGGGGATGTCCGTGTCGCGGTGGCCGATGCCGTAGGCGGTCTTGTCCATCGCCAGCTTGGGCGACTCGGTGTACCGGCTTACCAAGGCGGCCAGGATGGCCGCGCCCGTGGGCGTGGTGGCTTCCTGCCCTACAGTTCCTCGCGTGGTGGGAACGCCTTTGAGTATCTCCACCGTGGCCGGCGCGGGCACGGGCATGAGGCCGTGGGCGCAGCGCACGAAACCGCCCCCCAGTTCCACAGGCGAGGCCCATACCGCATCGACGCCCAGGCGATGAAAGCAGATCGCCGCGCCCACGATATCGACGATGGAGTCGGTCGCGCCGACCTCATGGAAATGGACCTCGTGGATGTCCTTGCCATGGACATGGGCCTCGGCCTCGGCGACCTTGAGGAAGATAGCCAGGCTGGTGGCCCGTACGTCTTCACCCAGGGAACTCGCGGCGATAATGGCTTCGATGTCCTTGAGGTTGCGGTGCGCGTGATGGTGCGCATGCGGTTCCTGATGGGCTTGCGACGCGTGATCGTGACCCGCGTGATCACGATGGGAATGGTCATGATACGCGTGCCCGTGCGTATGACCGTGCTCATGCGGCGCGTCATCATGGCCGTGGGAGTGGTCCGTGCCGTTCTTCAAGACCACGTCCACGCGGGTGCCGACGATTCCCTTGCGGGAGTCCCTGCGAACCTGCAACTCGAACTCGTGATCCAGGCCCAGTTTGGAAAGCTCAGCCCGCAGGTAGTCCGGCTCCACGCCGAGGTCGATCATGGCGGCCAGGTTCATGTCGCCGCTGATTCCGGCGAAGCAGTCGTAAAAGAGTATGGTCATCGTGCCAGAGTCCTTTGATCCTCGTGAATGCGTTCAAAACCAGATAGCATGGCGCAAAGGAATGTCGCGGGCCATACCCGGCATGCCGTCGGACATATACTGCTTTTATGGAAGAGCGCACCGAAAGGAAACCTCGAAAGTCACCTTTCCAGACATTGAAAGACCTTCGGTCGGGGTATTATGAAGAGGCACCGTCCCGGCCATGTCCGTGGACATCGACGTGGAAGTGCGTAGCGGAATCTTCAGGCAAAGAATGATACTCCGGCGTAAGCCCAACGAGCCCCGCGGGAGTGCACGAAATATAAGGCAAGGGCCTACGCCCCTGCGTAAGCCGCGTCACACCGACAACACGCCCTCCTGCTGCGCGCCCCACAAGGCGGCGCCTAGCGCGCCGACCATGTCCGGCTCCTCGGGCACGATGACCTCGCCGGGCACGGCCTCGCGCAGGAGCCGCACGGCGCAAGGGTTGCGCGCCACGCCGCCGGCGAAGAGCAGCGGGAACTCCAGCCCCACCCGGCCGAGCATGCCCACGGTGCGCTTGACCACGGCCCTGTGCAGGGCCAGGGCGATGTTCTCGGGCCGCTCGCCCCTAGCCATGAGCGAGGTCGCCTCGGTTTCGGCGAAAACCGTGCACATGCTGCCGATCTGCACCTCGCCGCTGCCCCGGCAGGCGAAAGCCCCGAACTCCTCCACCGGCACCTGGAAGGCCGTGGCCATGAACTCCAGGAACTTGCCAGTGCCGGCGGCGCAGCGGTCATTCATCTCGAACCGCCCCACCCTGCCGCCGGGCAGCAGCGAAATGGCCTTGGTATCCTGCCCGCCGATGTCCAGCACTGTGCGCGCCTCGGGATGCAGACTGTGCGTACCCAGGCCGTAGGCCTTGATTTCGGTCAGCGTGCGCACCGGCAGGCCCAGGTCCGCTGATTCGATCAGGCCCCGACCGTAGCCCGTGGCCACCAGCAGCCCGATACGGCCGTGAACCTCGGCCAGCACGCGCCGGGCCTGACCCAGCGGATCGAAGGTCGTGGCCGTGCGCGCTCGATGCGCGACGCCCTTGCCGTTCAGCGCCACCAGTTCGATGGAGCGCGAGCCGATGTCGATGCCAGCGATGAGCATGATGAGAACGCCTCCGGCGGCCAGGGGAAGGGAAACCCCTTTTGCAAAAGGGGTTTCCCTTCCCCTGG
>JAEYOJ010000032.1 GCA_023411815.1 Pseudomonadota bacterium
TTCGCACCGCCCTGCCGGGCGGCCCCTACGACCAGGAAGTAAAGGTCCAAGATCTATTCAGCTTTCAGAGAACCGCCGGCTCCCCTTGCGGGGATCCGGCCCACCCTCGCGGCGGACGAGCTATCTATGTCTTTCGCCTTCTCTCGTCAACCAAGAAAACCTCTTTTTTAGAATTTGCCTTGATCCAATGTTTATACTCACCCATGCGCCACTCTAAACTCCACTTTTCCGCTGTAGGCCATCGTGCATAGGCCTGACGTACCCCATCCTCAGTCTATACCTTCATCCAGTCTGCATTCGACGTTAGGGACATGCCTTGCCGGCCAATGCGACTGGGCTCCCTTTCCAGGCGCAGGCTTGCCGCCTCCTTTCTATTCGGATGCGCTGCTTGCGCTTTGACTTACTGCACGGTAATCGCTAAACATAACTGTGCCACGAGTTACGTTTTAATAACACAGACACGCTTGAGGTAAAAATGGACCTAAACCGATTACCCATCACCTCACTGCTGTGCGCGCTGCTGTTCTGCCTGTGCACCGCTACGGCCTGGGCAGGAACAACCCGCACCATCACCGACGCCCTGGGGCGCCAGGTTACCATTCCGGCCCAGGTAGAGCGTGTCATCTGCTCGGGTTCAGGCTGTCTGCGTCTGCTGACCTACCTGCAGGCGCAGGAGCGCGCCGTGGCCGTGGACGATATCGAGGTCCGGCGCAACCAGTTCGACGCCCGGCCCTATGCCCTGGCCAACCCGCAGTTCAAGAGCCTGCCCGTGTTCGGTGAGTTCCGCGGCCACGACAATCCCGAGCGCATACTCGGCCTGGAGCCGGCGCCCCAGGTGATCTTCAAGGTCTACATGGACGTGGGCCACGATCCAGAGCTGCTGCAGGCCAAAACCGGCATTCCAGTGGTCATGCTCCAATACGGCGACCTCACCCGGAATCGTCAAGACTTGAACCAGGCGTTGCGCATAATGGGCGACGCGCTGGGCAGGACCGGGCGGGCAGAGGCTGTCATCGCCTACTTCGACGACCTGCAGTCAGACCTGGCCCGCCGCACGCGCGACATTTCCGCCAGCCGGAGCAAGTCCTGCTACGTGGGCGGCATCGCCGCGCGCGGGCCGCACGGATTTCACTCCACCGAGCCCTCCTACCCGCCCTTCGTGTTCACCAACGCCCGCAACCTGGCCGCCGGCCTTGCTATTGAGGGCAAAACCCTGACGCACGCCACCGTGGCCAAGGAGCAGATCGTGGCCTGGGACCCGGACGTGCTGTTCCTCGACCTGTCCACACTTCAGCTCGGCGATTCGGCCGGCGGGCTGCACGAGCTGCGCTCGGACCCGGCCTACCGCGGCCTGACGGCCGTGCGCGAGGGGCGGGTCTTCGGCGTGCTGCCCTTCAACTGGTACAATGAAAACTTCGGTTCCATTTTCGCCGATTGTTACTTCGTGGGCAAGACACTCCATCCCGAACGCTTCACGGACGTTGATCCTGCTACCAAGGCGGACGAGATATACACCTTCCTGGTCGGCAAGCCCGTTTTCGGACAGATGAACGCGCTGTTCCGGAACCAAGCCTTCCAGCCCGTGCCGGTGAAGTAGCCGTGCCCCATTTCGAGGATGGCGTCATACCGGCCGAGTACTCGGCCTACATCGGCCGCAAGACGCTGCTTTTGATCGGGCTGACCGGCCTGTCGGTCCTGCTGCTGGTGGCGGCCGTATCCATGGGCGCGGTGCGCATCCCCATGGCCGATGTGCTGCGCACGCTGGTGGGCCAGGCCGACAACACGCGCCTGTCGCTAATCGTGTGGAATATCCGCCTGCCCCAGGCCCTGGCCGCCATCCTTGCCGGCATGGGTTTGGCCGTGGCCGGCGCGGTCATGCAGTCCATCCTGCGCAACCCGCTCGGCTCGCCCTTCACCCTGGGCGTGTCCCAGGCCGGGGCTTTCGGCGCTGCTTTTTCGGTCATGATCCTGGGCTCGGGCCTCATGCAGAGCAGCAACGCCGGGGCCGTGACCATCCTGAACCCGTGGCTTACCACGGCCTGCGCCTTCGCCTTCTGCCTGCTGGCGGCCCTGGTCATCGTGGGCGTGGCGCGGCTGCGCGGGGCCACGCCCGAGGTCATGGTCCTGGCAGGCGTGGCCCTGGGCTCGCTGTTCACGGCCGGGACCATGTTCCTGCAATACTTCGCCAACGACGTGCAGTTGGCGGCCATGGTCTTCTGGACCTTTGGCGACACCGCGCGCGCCGGCTGGCGCGAAATCGGCATCATGGCCGGGGTCGTGGGACCAGCCATGGTGTTTTTCATCGCCAACCGCTGGAGCTACAACGCCATCGACGCGGGCGACGAGACTGCGCGAGGCCTTGGTGTGCGCGTGGAGCGCGTGCGCCTGGTCGGCATGCTCGCGGCCTGCGTGCTCACGGCGACCATCGTTTCCTTTCTCGGCATCATCGGCTTCGTGGGTTTGGTCTGCCCGCACATGGCCCGGCGCATGGTCGGCGACGACCACCGCTTCCTGCTGCCCGCGAGCTGCCTGCTGGGCGGCGCGCTGCTGCTGGCAGCAGACACTGCCGCGCGGCTGGTCCTGGCCCCGAACATGCTGCCCGTGTCCGTGCTCACGGCCTTCCTGGGCGCGCCGACGTTCCTCTATCTGCTCATCCGGGGGCGCCGATGATCCTGCACGCGGAGAACCTGCGCTTCGATTACGACGGACGCCAGGTACTGGATGGCCTGGATTTCGGGCTCGCGGCCGGCGAGATGCTGGCCGTGCTCGGACCCAACGGCGTGGGCAAGACGACCCTGCTCAAGTGCCTCAACGCCATGCACAGGCCCAATGGCGGCGCGGTGCTGGTGGAGGGTCTGGACGTATTCCGCATGGCCTGCACCGACGTGGCCAAGCGGTTGGGCTACGTGGCGCAGCGCGCCGAGGCCGGGCGCATGACCGCCTTCGACGCAGTGCTGCTGGGCCGCAAGCCGCACATGGGCTGGCGCGCCTCGGACCGCGACCTGCGCATGGTCGAGGCGGCCCTGCGCCATGTCGGGCTGGCCCGTCTGGCCCTGCGCTCCATCGACCAAATGAGCGGCGGAGAGCTGCAGAAGGTCTGCATCGCCCGCGCCCTGGTGCAGGAGCCCCGGGTCATGCTACTGGACGAACCGACAAGCTCCCTGGACCTGCGCAACCAGCTGGAGGTGCTGCGCACCATCCGGCATGTGGTCGAGGGCCACGGCGTCGCGGCGATAATGACCATGCACGACCTGAACACGGCCCTGCGCTTCGCGCACCGGCTCCTGTTCATCAAGGATGGCCGGGCCCACGCCCTGACCACCCCCGAGGAACTGCGGCCCGAGGTCATCGAAGCCGTGTACGGCGTGGCCGTGGACATCGTACGCCACGGCCGGCAGCCGCTCGTCATTCCCAAGGACGTCTGAAACGAGGAGAAACCCGCATGTCTTGTTCCCTGAGCGCCGAGCAGATCGCCAAGACCGTCGAATTCCACGGGCACGAGTGCCCCGGCCTGACCATCGGCCTGCGCGCCGCCGAACTGTGCCTGCGCGAGCTGGGCCACAACGACCAGAACCCCATCGTGGCCGTGACCGAGACGGACATGTGCGGGGTGGACGCCATCCAGGTCCTCACGGGCTGCACCTTCGGCAAGGGCAACCTCGTGCACCGCGACCACGGCAAGATGGCCTTCAGCTTCTACCGCCGTTCCGACGGCAAGGCCCTGCGCGCCCTGCTGCGGCCCGATGCCCACGGCCCGCATGGCGCGGAGATGCGCGAACTGATGAAAAGGATCGTGGACGAAAAGGCCGACGAGGCGGACATGAGCCGCTCGCGGGAGTTACGCGATAAGGTCCGGGCACACCTTCTGAACGCCGACATGGACAGCGTGTTCAGCATAGAGACCATCGAGTCCCTGCCGCCAAGGCCCGCGGCCATCCTCGACAGTCTGCCCTGCACCCGCTGCGGCGAACCGACCATGGAATCACGCACGCGGCGCTTCAGGGGTGAAACCCTGTGCATCCCCTGCTTCGCCAAGATCGAGCAGAAGGTCTGACACATCGGCGGCTTCCAGGGCCGGGCGTCCGCTTCGGCCCCGGAAGCCGCCGCCCGCCTTACGCGCATCCGCCGGAATTCGGCTTCTCCTTTTCGCCTTGCCTGATACAATGGCCGGGATGGGCTTGGTCCCAACCGAGAAGGAGGCTGATCATGATGCGGTGTGCCGTACCCCTGATGCTGTCGATTCTCACCCTGCTCACGGCGTCCTGCGCCGGCTGGCGAGGCGGACCAGCCAGCCTGCACCGGCCCGAGGATTGCCCGCTGGACCCGGCCAGGCCTTATGAGGAAAGCCTGGAGGACCTGGTCGGAGAGGACGCCAACGAGTTCGAGCGGATGTGGGCCCGCAACGCCCTGGCGGAATGCCGCGAGCGGCGAGGCGAGTTTCGCCGGGCCTACGAGGACTACTACGCCACGCGCGGTTTGGCCTGCGAGATCGCCGATGTAAGCGTGAACATCTCCCTGGATGCCGAGGTCGCCCGGCGCTATTGCGACGAATACGGCCCACAGGCCCTGGAGCGTGTCGGCTCCCTGCTCTCTCCGCAGGAACGGGAGGAGATCCAGGCCCTGGAGGAAGAGGATCAGTCCAGCGCGGATACGGATGCGGATTGAGCGCAAGGAAGGCGGGCTTGCGTTTTCCCCATCCTCCCGGCTATCAACCTTCATGCGCATACCCCTGCCCCTGAAGCCGTCCGCGCGCGCCTTTCTGGAAGAAGCCCGCCGCACGCCGGGCTTCACCGCCTTGGACGGGCTGCATGCCTATGTCTACAGCCGCTGGTGCTATTTCTACATCGCAACGGCCACCGGCCGGCACCCGGCCGCAAGGCTGCTGTACCCGCTCCTCTCCACCCTGGGCAAACTTTCAGGGCTGCTGAACCGGGGAAGGGCCGCCGAGGACACGGGGAAAGCCTTCGCCGACACGTATCACGGCAAGGCCATGCCCCTGGAGTCGGCGCGCAAACTCATCAGCGTTGGGCGCGAGGTGCGCCTGGAGCTGCCCGAACAGGTCATCCCCTATACGCAGGCCCGCGACATCGTGCTCAGGAACCCGCAGCTCATCGCGGCCCTGGACTGTCCCTGCCGCGCGGCTTCGCCAGATCCCTGCCTGCCTCTGGGCGTGTGCCTCATCGTGGGCGACCCGTTCGCCTCCTTCATGCTGGAGCACCACCCCGAGCGCACCCGGCGCATCGACGTGCGGGAGGCCCTGGCCATCCTCGAAGCAGAGGACAGACGCGGCCACGCGCACCATGCCTTTTTCAAGGACGCCATGCTGGGCCGCTTCTACGCCATCTGCAACTGCTGCCCGTGCTGTTGCGGCGCCATGCGGGCCCACAGACGCGGCGTGCCCATGCTGGCCTCCTCGGGCCATGTCTGCCGGGTGGAAGCCGAGAGTTGCACGGGTTGCGGTGCCTGCGCGCAGGCCTGCCCTTTCGGCGCGCTGGAAGTCCGGAACGGTCTCGCCCGCGTGAACGAGCCGCAGTGCATGGGCTGCGGCGTCTGCCTGGCGCGCTGCCGCAGCCAGGCCCTGCGCCTTGAGCGCGATCCGTCCCGCGGTGAGCCGCTGGAGATCGAGGAACTCCTGAACTCCGCGAATTCCTGAACCGGAAGCACGTTTATCCCGTTCACCCTTCTTTCCCTGGCAAACGCGGGAAAGGCGAGTATACCATTATGTCCTGGCTCTTCCATCTCCGACAGGCAGGACAATGAAGGCGTACGACATTTCTTATCAGAAGGCCCTGGAAAGGCTGGTCAAGGCCAGCCGGGATCTTTCGCGGGCGCGGGAGATCGGGGACATCACGGCCGTGGTCCGCACGGCGGCCAGGGATCTCATGAGCGCGGATGGAGCCACGTTCATCCTGCGCGATGGGAACTTGTCCTATTACGCCGACGAAAACACCATACGCCCGCTCTTCAAGGGCATGCGCTTCCCCATGGACAAGTGCATCGGCGGCTGGGTCATGCTGCACAAGCAGCCTGCCGCCATTGAGGACATTTCCGCCGACCCGCGCATTCCGCCCGGTGTCTACGAACCCACTTTCGTCAAGAGCCTGCTGGTGGTGCCCGTGCACCGGGAAGAGCCCTCGGCGGCCATCGGCGCCTACTGGGCCAAGCGGCACAGGCCCGCGCGACGCGAGCTGACCGTGCTGCAGGCCTTGGCCGACGCCGCCTCCGTGTCCATGGAAAACGTGCGTCTGTACGCCGAGTCGCAGGAGCGCATCGCCGAACTGGAGAGCCAGAAGGCCCTGGCCCTGGTAGCGTCCAGGGCCAAGAGCGAATTCCTGGCCAGCATGAGCCACGAGATCCGCACGCCGCTCAACGGCATCCTGGGCATGGTGGAACTCGCCGAGCGGCGCTGTCCCAAGCAGGCAATGGAGTACTTCAGGCTCATCCGCCAATCGGGCCAAACCCTGCTGGACATCATCAACGATATCCTAGACCTGTCCAGAATCGAGGCCGGCAGGTTCGAACCCCGGCGCAAACCCTTCCAGCTGCGCGCGGCCCTGGATCTGGTGCTCGGGCCCATGACCATGATCGCGGAGGAAAAGGGCCTGGCCTTGGCCCTCGATGTTTCTCCCCATATCCCGTCCTGGCTGGTCGGGGACGAGGGCCGCCTACGGCAGGTGCTGACCAATCTCCTGAGCAACGCCCTCAAGTTCACCGAACGCGGCCGAATCGAGCTGCATGTGGTCCGGGAGCCGGACGATCCGGGGCGCCCGGAAGCCGAACGCCTGCATTTCAGCGTCATCGACACCGGCATCGGCATACCGGACGCTCGGCAGCAGGCCATCTTCGAGAGCTTTGCCCACGGCGACGCCTCGGTCCATGCCAAATACGGCGGCGCAGGGCTGGGCCTGACCATCTCCAAGGAACTGGTGGAGCGCATGGGCGGGCGCATCTGGGTCGAGAGCGCTCAGGGCCGCGGCTCCACCTTCCACTTCACCGCCGAATTCGGCCGCGCGGACCAACGGACGGAGCAGGCCGAGGCAGCCGGCCACGGAACAGCCGTCCCGTCCAGGCCGCTGAACATCCTTCTGGCCGAGGACAACCCCATCAACCAGTTCGTGCTCACCGAAATGCTCAAGGCGCGGGGCCACGACGTCACGGTGGCGGCCACGGGACGCGAAGCGTTGATCCGTCTGGCCGAGCGCCCCTACGAGGTCGTGCTCATGGACGCGCAGATGCCCGAGATGGACGGGGTCGAGGCCACCCGGCGCATCCGCGAAGGTCAGGTTCCCGGGGCTCCAGCCGATATCCCCATCATCGCCCTGACCGCCTATGCCCTTGGTGGCGACCGCGAGCGGTTTCTGGACGCCGGCATGGACGATTACGTCCCGAAACCGGTGGACATGGACGACCTTGAGGCGAAGCTCACCGCCATCTCCCGCAGATAGGCCCCTGCAGGCTCCAGACAGGCGCGGGAGTGCTCCGCGACTTCATAACCGCTTGCCTGCGCGAAACCACCATCTTTGCCTTGCTGCCGCATCCCGTCAGGCCGTTTCACGCATTCGTCCAAGGAAATCCCTGCCACGGCGGGCTGCGCCCCGTAACACTTCTTGCCTTGACTCCAGGCCACGTTTCTCCTACGCAACCTTTGAAAACATATTCAATTTTCAACCAGTTTCGTTTCCGGATCCTGCGCATGAAGTATATCCAGAACTTTCACGGCGGCATTTCGAGCGATGGGCGCATCATCGTGGTGGAGCTGACATCCACCGAAGCCAAGCGCATTTCCATCGCCTTCGACAACCAGCAGATGGCCAGGTTCGTTCCCCTGCTGGCCGGGCTGGCGCAAATGGCGGCCGACAAACTGCCGCCTTCGCAGCGCGAGGACATCGAAAAGGGCGCGCGCAACGTGGGCAAGCCCATCGAGGCCGTCTCGGCCAAGATCGCTCCCGGCAGCGACGGCGGCATGCTGTTCACCGTGCGCGTGGGCACCATGGACCTGGCCTTCCGCATACCGGCCGACGCCAAGGCCAGGCTGACCAAGGATCTGGCCTCCTTGGGACTCACGGCCGTCAAGCCTCAGTCCGGTACGCCGGAGGGTTAAAGCGGGCTGAAGGACTCGGGAAAGACGAGGCTCTCCCGGATCAGGCCCGACAAGATGAGCGCCTCTCCGGCTCCCGAACCTTCACATAATCTATGGGCAGTACGCCCAAAGGTCTCAAGGGTTCGCCTTCTTCGATTCCCCCCGCAAGCCGTCTGCAGTAAAAGCCCTCTGAATCCTCGCAACCCCCAGAGCATTTGCTATTGAAGATGCTCTGCAAGCCATGCGTCGGCATGGTTTGCCGCTAGCTTTGGCGTAGGTGCAATTCACTTGCGCCGTAAACGCCGGAGCGGGCGTCTTAAAAGAAATCTAATGGGATGGACCCGTCCCCATATACCTCGGTAGGCTTGATTTACCACAACAAGTAAGCCGAGAAAGGAGACGGGCCCATGTCGAGAGTTACCACCATCGGACTTGATCTGGCAAAGCGCAGCTTCCAGGTGCATGGCGTTGACCGGCAAGGAAAGGTCATTCTGCGCAAGAAGCTCTCCAGGGAGAACGTGCTTGCCTTCTTCGCCAATCTGCCGCCCTGCCTGGTCGGCATGGAGGCCTGCGGCGGAGCCCATTACTTCGCCAGGGAGATCGAAAAGCTCGGCCATATGGTCAGGCAGATGAGCCCGCAGTACGTAAAACCCTACGTCAAAAGGGACAAGAACGACGCCAACGACGCCGAGGCCATCTGCGAGGCCGTCACCAGGCCGAACATGCGCTTTGTGCCGACCAAGAGCGTGGAGCAGCAGGACGTACTCGCCCTGCACCGCATACGCGAGCGCCTGGTCGCCAACAGGACGGCGATTGTCAACCAGGCGAGAGGGCTTCTTCTGGAGCTTGGGCTCGTCATTCCCCAGGGGATACGGCACGTGCGCGCGCATCTTCCGCGAATCTGCGAGGACCTTACGAACTGCCTGACGCTCATTGAACGAGACTACCTCTCCGACCTCTATACCGAGCTGGTGGAGTTGGACGAGCGTGTCGCCAAGTACGACAAGCTTCTGCTTGAAGTGGGCAAGGCGTCCAAGGCGTGCGCGCGGCTCATGGCGATTCCTGGCGTTGGCGTACTGACGGCCACGGCCGTTGTCGCCGCCGTGGGCGAGGGCAAGGATTTCCGTAACGGCCGGGAGTTCTCGGCCTGGCTTGGGCTCGTGCCCAGGCAGCACTCGACAGGAGGCAGGCAGCGCCTGCTTGGCCTGAGCAAGCGTGGGGACGTCTACCTGCGAAAATTGCTCATGCACGGATCGAGATCGGTCGTGCGACACAGCAAGGCCAAGCAGGACGGGCGAAGCATGTGGCTTAACGGAGTGGCCGCGCGTCGTGGCACGTACCGGGCCATAGGCGCGCAGGCCAACAAGACGGCCCGCATCATCTGGGCCGTGCTGGCCAAGGGTCAGGACTACAGGGCTGCAGCCTAAAAAGCCGTATTGAGAGCTACCCAACGGATGCGCAGAGACGATTGATGGCGTGACAGGTCGAACCGGCTTCCGCAGAACCTGATTAGAGCAACGGCCAGACAAGAGGCTGTTATGAACTGTAGATAGTGCTTATAGAGTGAGCATGACTCACCCAAAGCCCTATCCCACGGACGTAAGCGACGAGGAGTGGTCCTTCGTCGCACCCTATCTTACTCTTCTGCCTGAGGATTCCGATCAGCGCCGGCATAACCTGCGCGTGGTCTTCAACGCGCTTCGCTGGATCGTGCG
>JAEYOJ010000096.1 GCA_023411815.1 Pseudomonadota bacterium
CTCAAAGACGCCATATTCGATAACCTGGGGTTCATGCGGGTCTACTTAAAGCCGGTCGGCGGCCCCGCGGATATGGACGAGCCGCTGATCATCCGGAGCCCGGCAACGGTCGAGGACGTCTGCAACCGCCTCCACCGGGACTTCGCGGACAAGTTCCGCTACGCGAAGGTCTGGGGCGACTCGGCCAAACACGACGCGCAGCGTGTCGGCCTCACCCACAAGCTCGCGGACGGGGACGTCCTCACCGTCGTCACCCGCCGCTGACCACTTTTTCGAGGACCGGGAGCGGCGCATCGGTCTTGAGGGCGGTGCCTGAGTAGTGCGCGCGGCTCGCCCGGTAGCCGAGGGCTCTAAGCCGCTCGATGACCGTCTCGATCCCGCCGGGAGAGACCCGCAGGCGTTTTGCAATGACGTGGTAGTCGTAGTGGCTCGACGTATCGAGCTCCTGGCGGCAGGTCGCGAGCAGCCGCCCGATCCGCGCCCCGGTTCCGGCCGTGACCGACGGCAGGGCTTCCTGCATCGCGGCAAGCGTTGCATCGTCGTTGATCCTCCCCGTCCAGAGAGGGCCGACCGGCACGAGGTTCGCGCCGCAGAGCGGGCACTCTTCGGGTTCGGGGAGCATTCCGGCCTGTTCGGAGCGGTAGAGGCAGTTTCCACACTGCATCACGTAGCCCATCCGTGCAAGCGCCCGGTCGGCCGCCGCCGCCCCGTACCTGAGTCTGAGATGCAGGCGGTGGAAGTGCTCGTGCGCGTAGCAGAAGATCGGTTCCACCCCGCGGTCGTACTTGATCACCTCGCGCACCACGAATCCGAGGAGCGTCCTGAGGCCTACCTCGGCGTGATACTCGGTGTTCCTGGGCCGGGAGAAGTAGCGGCGCATACCTGCCTTCAGGTGCGCCCCGCAGAGCGGCGCGGTGTCGGTGGCGGTGACGAAGAGGTAGTTCCCGGCGCTCCGTGCCGCGGAGTCGACGAACGGCGCAGGCGTCCCGAAGGGGTCGAGATCGACGGCATCGAACGTTCTCCCGCTCATCAGCACGTTTGCATCGCTGTGGGTCACCTCGGCGGCGAGACCCAGCGCCTCGACGTTCTGCCGGGCGAGATCGACCGCTTTCGCGTTCCAGTCGTTGATCGTCACCGGTATCCCGACCTCGTGCGCCACTCTGAGGCCCCGGGCACCGGACGCACCCATCGCGTCGAGGTAACTTTGCGGCTTCAGCACGGCGAGCAGGAGGACGGTGGCGTCCCGGTTCATCTCCATGCGCGTATTATAAAAGACCGGGCCGCTTCCCGGCGGCAACTGGAGGTGAGGGTCCTGTCTGGATACGAAAAACCTGGTTCTCCCTTCGGTAACCTCGACAACGTCCATGCTTCCCAAAAAGGTGGATGCTCGATACCCTTATACCTTCTCATGAGCAATACTTTTACTCCGAAGTATGGGCTTGTGGCCTAGCCCGGACATGGCGTCAGCCTCCTAAGCTGAATGCCGGGGGTTCAAATCCCCCCAAGCCCGCTGTTTCTCTCAATTCTGCTCCGGACGAATCCTCTGGTTATTTATCTTCCGCCATAGAACCTAACTCTTCGAGAATGAGCGTCTCCGCATTCATCAGGGTTACCCGTCCGCACAACGCCGTCGTTGCCGGCCTTACCGCGCTCATCGGCTATCTCATCGCCACCGGGACGCTCACGCCGCCGTCGCTCCTGCTCGCCGTGATCGTCGCGCTCATCACCGCAGGCGGGAACGTCATCAACGATGTCCGCGACGTTGAGATCGACCGGATCAACCGTCCCGACCGTCCCATACCGGCAGGAGAGATCAGCCTTGCCGGTGCAAGGGCGTATGCAGCGGCGCTCTTTGTCGGGGGCATCGCGATTGCCACCCTGACGACGACCCTCTGCCTTGCGATCGCCATCATGAATTCGGTCATCCTCATCATATACGCCGTCCGGCTGAAGCGCACCCCCGTCCTCGGCAACGCGGCCGTCGCTTACCTGACGGCGAGCGTCTTCCTCTTCGGCGGAGCGTTTGCCGGCATCGAGGGGCTCGTCCGGAACCTCTCGCTCGCGGCGATCACGTTCCTTGCGACCATCGCACGGGAACTCCTGAAAGATGCGGAAGACGTCGACGGGGATGCGGCGGGAGGCGCACGCACTCTTCCCATGCTCGTCGGGGTCCGGAAGACGGGGATATTTGCGTTCGCCTGCGCCTGCGGTGCCGTGCTGGTGAGCCTTCTCCCCTCCGGCGACTGGTGGAGTCTCTTTTATCTCGCCGGCATCGCGGTCGTGGATCTCGTCATCATCTTCGGGGCCTTCCGGGGTGTTAGATGCACGACGCCGGGCTGCGTCCGGGAGTCCGGTGCGACATCGATCCTGCGGACGGGCATGTTCGCCGCGCTTGCGGTCTTTGCGATTGCCGCGGTGATATGATCGGGGGAACTTCGGTATCTCAATATTTTTTATCCGGCTGGATTGGGAACTATTGATATCCGGGATGGATAGAAACAGGGAAGGGGGTGCTGCCCTCGCACCTGACGGTGGTCGTGTTCCGTTCCTCGCACCTGACGGTGCTCACACTCCTGCCGTCCCGGCAGTCGCACTCCCCACTCCCCCAAGGGCGATACCCGCCAGGGTCCGCTGGATGGGAAGGTACTGAAAAAGAATGGAGTCCCGGCTCGCTCCCCGGGGGACGGCTTTCCCCTGGCTATCACCATGTATTGCCCCCGGCCCTGGTCGGCGGGGTGAGTGTCCGGTGGATATGGACCGGCAAAAAGATGTCCGGCCTTCTGATGTTCAGAATCTCGCACTGATAATTTTATCTGGTTACGGGCCGAGCTGTTAGCCAGGAGATCTTCATGAAAGTTTACCGGCACGGGGACACGTACATAGCACCGAAAGGTTCCTTTTTTGACGGAAACGTGAAGATAGACGGGAATTTTATCACTCCTCCCGAGACGCACGTCTGGGGCAATATGGTCGTTGCCGGCCGCCTCGAACTCGGACCCGGCTCGACGGTCGGCGGGTTCATCGAGGCCGAGAGCATCGTCATCGGTCACGACGCCAAGATAAAAGGGCCGATCAGGGTTCTGGAGACCGCCACCATCTGCGACAACGCGAGCCTCCATTCGGTCAAGGCGGGGGGCAACGTCACCCTCCGCCCGGGGGTCAGCGTCGGTGCCGTGAACAGCGACGAGACGATCTTCGTCTACGGCAAGGTCACCAGCGAGCGCCTATTCGGCAGGGCCGTGAAAATCTACGGCACCTGACGGGTGTTTGATGCCGAGCAGGGCGGCAT
>JAEYOJ010000058.1 GCA_023411815.1 Pseudomonadota bacterium
TTTGTGCACCACGGCCATGCCGCGCCCCCTGGCAGGCCCGCAAGCCCGGGTGGCGGCAAGCGGTCCCGGGCAGGCTGCAGAACGCCGGCGCCGAGCAGATCAACAAGGCCATCCAGCAGCTCGACAGTGAATTGCGCCTGGGCCGGAGCTAGCGGCAAGCCATGCGAGAGCATGGCTTGCAGAGCATTTTCAAAAGCAAATGCTCTATAATAGAATATGCGGCATATTTCCGACTCCTTGCTGGAATATATTGAATTTTCAGCCGAGCCGCAGGGAAAGCTCAACACCGTCCGTGACAGGGGCCGACATATACCCATTGGCGGGCGAGCGTACATGTGCCAGATATTCAGGGCAGTAGTCGGCATCGTCGGACAGTATCAACGTGCCAGGCTTGAGACGGCTTTCCAGCAAAGTCAGGATTTCAAAATACAAGGCCTTGGAACCGTCCAGCAGGAGCAGATCTATAGTCTCGGGCAGGCGGGCTCCCAGGGTTTGCAACGCATCCCCTTCCCGAATTTCCACCAGGTCGATAAGACCGCCCCTGATCAGGTTTTCTCGGGCCTTCGTTACCTTTGACGGTTCAAATTCGCTGGTGACGAGCTTGCCGCCTCCGTTGTCGCGCAGGGCTGCGGCGAGGAACAGAGTGGATACGCCGAAGGACGTTCCGAACTCGACGATATTCCGCGCCCGGCAAGCGCGGGCCAGCATATACAAGAGCAGGCCGGTTTCCCGTGAGACGGCGAGCGGCATGTCCTTCAGGCTCCCGTAAAAGCTCCGGTACTCGGTTTTGCTTCGCATCAGGCGGTCCAGTTCCTCTCTGGAAAGCTGAAGCTCCGTGAGTCTTGTCTCTGACGCCGTATTCTCTTTGAGGAGTGCGTCCAGCAGGGGAGCCAGGGGCGTGGTGGTCAGGCTGTTCATGGTTCTTCTCCAGTTAACGGTTGATGGTGGCATAGCTGTGAGCTATAATACGACGAATTATTCATGTTTTGCTAATCGCATTGCCGCGCACCGGTGAAGAGAACATGTCTGAACGTATAACACCTCAAATTTCTTCACGAAAAAAACCGAAACAGGCTCGCTCGGCGGAGCTTGTGGCGACCATCCTGGCCGCCGCAGCTCAGGTTCTGGAAAAGGAAGGCGCGGCCCGCTTTACAACGGCGCGCGTCGCGGAAAGGGCCGGAGTAAGCATCGGCTCGCTGTACCAGTATTTTCCCAACAAGGCGGCCATTCTCTTCCAACTCCAGAACGACGAGTGGCGGCAGACGACAGAAATGTTGCAAGACTTGCTTGAAGACGCGCAAAAGCCTCCGCTTGAGCGCTTACGCGCTCTTGTGCATGCCTTTATCCGATCGGAATGTGAGGAAGCCGAAATGCGGGTGGCGCTGAACGATGCAGCCCCGCTGTATCGTGATGCGCCCGAAGCGCGGGAGGTCAGATCTTCAAGCCATCAGGCGGTGCGGACCTATATGCGGGAAGCCCTGCCTGCGGCCACGGAAGAAGAACGCGTGTTGGCCGGTGACTTGATCATGGCAACGCTTTACTCGGTGGGAAAAAACTTTTCAGAAAGCCCGCGAACCCCGTTGGAAATCGAAAAATACGCCGCGAACATGGCCGATATGTTTTGCGCCTATTTGAGTGCTTTTGGCCGTGACGCTGTCGCCTGAGCTTCCTCCGCGCCCTCCAGAACCCGCAGAATGACATCCGCCTGCCAGTCAAAGTAGGGATTGAAGGTCAGGCGCGCGTGCGTTCTGCCCTCTTGCACATATCCCCAGGCCGAATACCAGACCTCCTCGCCAGCAAGACATTTCCTGTAATCTTCTTTCGGCTGGCCGTTCCGGCAGATGCGGTATGCGCCGTCAACGCCATAGGCTTCGTTTGCGGGAGAAAACAACATGCCCATATGGGAAAAGCTGCTGATTCGCCATTCCGGCAGGGCGTCGGGTTGAAAAAGGACACGCTTCGAATGCCCCGCGACCGGCGAGCCGTACCAGATCAGGCGGCTGTGCGGATGGGTAAAGGCCGTATCAAAAAGGTTCAGGATAAAGTTCACATCCAGCACGGAATCATGCTCCGCAAGAACGATGGCGACCGGCCTGTCAAAAGGGCTCTTTCGCAAAAGACGCCGCACGGAGGCGCTGGTATGGTAAAACTGGGCAAAGCCGTCAGTGGGCACGATGGCATAACGCATGGCATCCTGACGGGGAAAGCCCGAATCCGGGTCCATCAGCCAGTCCGAGAACAAGGAGGCCAGCGGAGCCAGGAAATCCAGCGGTTCGTCGGATTTGAATCCCGGCGAAAACAGGATCAGACCGCGAATCTCCGGGTGCGCGTAAGCGTATTCAAGAGCCAGGTTGCCTCCGGTGGAAAAGCCTCCCAGGTACACATGGTGGACTTCCCGCTGCAGTACGGCAACCTGTTCCGCCACCACTCGCCGCCAGTCATCCGCACTAACGCCGATCATGTCGGAAGGTCTGGTACCGCACCCCGGCAGCAGTACGGTGCGGACCAGAAACCCCTTGCGGACAAGGATCGGAGCAATGTCTGTGAATGACCAGGGGGAATCGCCCAGGCCATGCACCAGCAAGATTCCTTTTTCCGGGGGCGGTTCCGGCAGCCATTCCCTGGGCGCATTCCAGGCAAGCTCGGCGACCCGATCCTGGGTTTGAAAATCCCGGCGTTCTTCCAGCCAGGCCAGCGTTTCCGTTCGATACGTCGCAAAATCGCTCTGGCCAAGGGGCATGCTCGCCCGCTTTTCCGAACAGGCGGCAAGATTGAGCATGAGGCCAAGCAGCGGAAGGACAAGCGTGTATCTCGTCACTTTTTCCCCCGCCACCAAGCCGGATACTCGGTTTTTTCCTCATCCAGATAAACCGGTTCGCCAATCAGCGGCGTAAGCAGCCGGAAGTTTTTTTCTTGAGCTGCGGCTGCGACCCTGTTCAGCGGCTCGTCCCAGCGGTGGTTGGCAATGGCGAACTTGCCGACATGGCCGGGTATAAAGGCCCGTGCTTTCAGGTCCTCAGCGGCTTGAACCGCTTCCTCCGGCGTCATATGAATATAGGGCCAGGCTTCGTCATATTGACCGGCATCCAGTGAAACCAGGTCAAAACCGCCCAGGGTTTCGCCAATTTGCGCGAAGTGGCTGCCATAGCCGCTGTCGCCGCTGAAAAAAACGCGATGCTCTTTTCCTTCCAGGGCGAAGCCCGCCCATAAGGTTTTGTTCTCCCGCAACGAGCGTCCGGAAAAATGTCTGGCCGGAAGGATATGGATTTTCAACTCGCCGAAGGAAAGGGCAGTGTTCCAGTCGGCCTCATGGATCATGGACTCCGGAAAGCCCCAGCCGGAAAAGTGCGCTCCGACGCCCAGGCCAGCGATAATATTTCTTATTTTCTGGCGTAGGGCCGCAATGGTGGGGTAGTCCAGGTGATCCCAATGGTCATGGCTGATGAGCAGAAAATCCACTTCCGGCATATCGTCGGCCGTGAACGGGTTGGAGCCGGGAAAAGCCTTGTTGGCGAAAAAAAACGGAGACGCATAGGCGCTGAAAAGCGGGTCAACAAGAAATCGTATCCCGTCAAGCTGGGCAAAGTAGGAGGAATGCCCCAACCAGATCACCAGATCGCGGCTTCGATCCAGGGCTTCGAGGTCAGGTTTGCTGAAAGGTATCGGCTGATCGGGTATCAGCCCCTCCTTGCGGTTGAACAAGTCCTCGCGCAGATCCGCAAAAAAGCCTTTTTCCTTCACCAGCACGGGCGTTTCTTCCAGGTTCCAAAACCGCCCGGAGGTATAATGCGGGGACCGGGATACTCGCTCCAGGCGGCTGCCTGAGGGCGATGTGCCGAACATGGGCTGCGCAAGAAAGGCCACGGCCAAAGCAGCGGCTGAAAGGACAAGCAAAGCAAGCATGGCGAGTGCTTTTTTTCTCCTTCCTTTCATTGCACTGCCTTTGAAATATGACGGATACACTGCATGACGCCATAGTATGATGAAATAGTCGCATTTTCTATTCGCATTAGGATGTGAAACGAGCGGCAACTCAAGGAACCATAGCTACGCCATTAACAGGTTGATTTGTTAATATTAAACTGTTCAGTAAACCGCCATAGCGCATTTGTAGCCGTGCAACTGGCGTCGCGATTGCTCGTATTTGGGAAGAGAGCGGCGCATACGGCCGCTCCTCTCACATCTATGCTGTTTTCCGGCACTCCGGCCAGCCGGTGCAACTCCAGAAATCATTGCCGCCCTTGCCGTCTTTACCGGGCCTTTTTGCCCGGCGCACCATGGGCTTGCCGCATTTAGCAGACTGTTGAAAAAGCCGTCCCGGCTTTTTTTCATCTCCGCAATGCTTGAGCAAAGCTCAAGCATTGCTCACGGATGCATGGCATCCGGCAGGCCATCCTGGCCCGCAGAGCCTGTTTTTCAACAGGCTCCTAACATCCTTTTCGTCGGACATATTCCCCGCAGGCTTCGCACATCGCTGGCAAACCTCCCCCGCTCAGGGCCGCTCCCGCTTCGTCCGCCGGAGGCCTAGTCCTCGCGCACCTTCTCGGGCACGAGCACTGCCGCAGCCTGGCCGCCTTCCACTGGCTCCGCTTCGTCCTCGACCAGGGAGCGCCGCTCGTTGCCGGAGATGAACGAGTACATGACCGGCACGAAGACCAGGGTGATGAGAGTGGAACTGGTCAGGCCGCCGATGACCGCGCGGGCCATGGGGGCTTGGGTTTCTCCGCCCTCTCCGAGGCCTAGGGCCAGAGGCAGCAGGCCGAAGACGGTCGTCAGCGAGGTCATGAGGATGGGCCGCAGCCTCCGGCGGCCGGCCTCCTCGATGGCCTCGCGCAATCCGTACCCTTCCTCGCGGCGGAGCTGGTTGGTCTGGTCCACGAGCAGGATGGCGTTGTTGACGATGATGCCGCCGAGCATGATGCAGCCGATGAACGACTGCACGTTAAAGGTCGTGTGGGTCAGGAAGAGCATGAGCACCACGCCGACGACGGCCAGTGGCACCGAAAACATGACCACGAAGGGATCGCGAAGGGATTCGTAGAGGCAGGCCATGACCATGTACACGAGCACTAGGGCCAGAATGAGGCCCATGGCCAGTTCGCCGAAGACATCCTGCTGCTCCTCGAAATCGCCGCCGAAGCCGATGCTGAATCCGCGTGGCACAGGCAACGTGGACAGCTCCGCGCGCATGTCGGCGATGACCGAGCCCATGTCCCGGCCGCTCAGGTTGCCCGAGACGGTCACGATGCGCTCCTGATCCTGGCGTTCGATGCTCACGGGGCCCGAGGAGGGACGCACGGTTACGAGGTTGCGCAGGACCACGGCCTGGCCGGTTGCATTGGTCACCGTCAGGTCCAGGATGTCGCGCAGATCCGAGAACTCGGCGTCCTTGAGCCGGACGAGTATGTCGAATTCGTCGCCGGCCTCCCGAAATCCGCTGGCGCGGGTGCCGGAAAGCGCGGTCTGCAGCGCGTTGGCCACGTCGGACACGCGTACGCCGAGGCTCTCGGCCTTGGCGCGGTCCACCATGATCATGCGTTCGGGGCTGCCGCTCTGGCGGCTGATCCGGGCGTCCGTGACCCCGGGGATGCGTTCGGCCATGGCCTTGACCTGCTCGGCCAGGATATCGGCGGTCTTCAGGTCGTAGCCTCGAATTTCGACCTGGAGCTGCTCGCCGCCGCTCGTGCCCATGCGCAGGATGAACAGGCCCTGTCCGGGACGTACGCGTATGGTCGCGCCGGGAATCCGCGCGAACTCCTTGCGCAGGGCCTGGGAGATTTCCTCGCTGGCGCGTGTGCGCTGGTTCTGGGGCACGAGGCTAATGCGCATTTCGCCTAGGTGCGAGCCCGAGGTGCGCCAGCCGGAGCCGCCCAGGGAGGTGATGATGCTCTCGGCCTCGGGCACTGACCGCTTCACGATGGATTCGATAGGGCCAAAAGTCTGATCGAGCAGGGACAACTTGGTCCCAGCTTCCATCTCCACGCTGATGCGCACCTCGCCCTCGTCGGTCTGGGGCATCATCTCCACGCCGATGATGGGGATGAAGGCGACGCTGCCCGCCAGGAGCCCGATGGCCAGGCCGAGGGTCAGCCAGCGGTGCGCCAAGCAGAAGTGCAGCAGTCCCTTGTATTCGTTCTCAAGACGTATGAACCCGCGTCCGAGGAGATTGGCCAGCCGGCGCAGCGATCCCGCACGTTCCGAACGCGGTGCGCTCGGGGCCATGATGGTGGAGGCGAGCATGGGCACCAGGGTCAGGGCCACGCCCAGGGAGCATATGAGCGAGAAGCTCACCACATAGGCCAGCTGCTTGAACATGACGCCGGCCATGCCGCGCACGAACACGAGCGGCAGGAAGACGACCAGGGTGGTCAGGGTGCTGGCCGTGATCGCGGCGGCGACTTCCCCAGCGCCTCGGACCGCCGCGGTTTTGGGTGGTCGGCCTTCCTCGTGCAGGCGGTGGATGTTCTCCAGGACCACGATGGCGTTGTCCACGAGCATGCCCACGCCAAGTGCCAAGCCGCCCAAAGTCATGAGGTTCAGGGTGAAGCCGCCGAAGTAGATGAGCATGAAGGTGGCCACGATGGAGATGGGGATGGCCGCAGCCACGATGAGCGTGCTGCGCACATGGCGAAGGAAGGCCAGCAGCACGAACACGGCGAACAGGCCGCCGTAAAGGGTGGAGCTGGCCACGTTGGTTATGGAGCGCTTGATGTATACGGATGTGTCCACGATGGGCACGATGCGTACCTGGGGCATGTCCTCGTTGATGCGCTCAAGCTCCGCGAGCACGCGTTGGGCCACTTCCACGGTGTTGGTGCCCGACTGCTTGCTCACGGACAGTCGTACGCCCGGCTCGCCGTTGACGCGTACGATGCGCGTGACGCGCTGCCAGGCGTCCTGCACCTCGGCCACATCGCGCAGACGCACGGTGACGCCGTTTCGTTCGGCCACCACGGTGTCGCGCAGTTCGTCCAGGTTGGAGAACTCGCCCGGCGTGCGGATGGCGATCTCGTGGTTGCCGCTCTCGACCACGCCCGCTGGCAGCGTCAGGTTGGAATTCCTGATGCGGGTGACGATCTGGTCCAGGGATATGCCCAAAGCTTTGATCCGCTCGGGCAGCAGGTTGACATGGATCTCACGCTCCAGGCCCCCCCAGATGTCCAGGGCCGCCACGCCGGGCACCCGCTCGATGCGGTAGCGCACGTCTTCGTCCAGAATGCGGCGCATCTGCACTGGGTCCAGGCGGCTGGAAGCGCCCAGGATAAGGATGGGATAGCTTGCCAGGTCGAACTTGCGCAGCACCGGCCGGTCAACGCCATCGGGAAGCCTGGACAGGATGCGGTCCAGGCGGTCGCGCACGTCGTTGGCGGCGGCGTCCAGGTCCGTGCCCCAGGTGAAAGTCACCCTCACGCTGCTCTGGCCCTCGGAAGAGACCGAGGTGACTTCCTCGACTCCCGGCACGGCGCTCAGGGCCTGCTCCACGGGCCGCGTGACCAGGGTTTCGATCTCCTGAGGACTGGCGTTTTCGTAGGTCGTGCTGATGCTCAGGGTCGGGTAGGTGATGTCCGGCATCAAGTCGATGGGCAGGCGGCTCAGGGACACGCCGCCCAGGATGAGCACGATGAGCGTGGCCATGGCCGTGAAGACCGGCCGGCGAACCGAGAATCTGGCAATGTCGCGCATGTTGCTTTCTCGCTCAGCTCTTTACCGGCTTCGAGCCGGGGGAATCTTCCTGGCCGCCCGCGCCTCCGGGCAATACGATGGCCGATCCGTCTTCCAGCAGATGCTGGCCCAGAGTGATCACCAGGCCTTCGAGGCGCGGTTCCGTGACTTCGGCCCATTCACCTTCCGTGATGCCCACGGATACCGGCACGAAGCGGGCGAGAAGACCCTCGGTGTCAGCCAGGAATACCCCCTGCCGGCCATCGCGCACGGCAAGGGCCGATACCGGCACTGCCGTGACCTCGTTACGTTCGGCAAAACCCAGGCGCACACGGGCGAACATGCCGGGAGCAAGCTGGCCGTCGGTATTGGGCACGAGCACTTCCACGCGCCCCTGGCGCGAGGATTCCTGGAGCACGGGAGCTCGCCGCGCCACACGGCCGTTGAAGATCTTTCCGGGAAGGGCGTCGGCAAGCACTTCGGCGGTCTGGCCGACCCTTACAAGGGGGAATTCGCGTTCGATGACGTTGACCACGGCGAGCAGGGGATCGAGGGTCACCACCGAGACGATGGGATCACCGACCTTGAGCGTGGCGCCTTCATCGGCGAAGCGCTCGCCCACGATGCGCTCCTGGTCGCCATCTTCCCAGGAGGCGTGAATTCGCGTGTAGGCCAGGCGTACCTTGGCCGTCTCAAGGGCGGCTTCCTTCTGGCGCACCTGTGCCAGGGCGACCTGGTGTTTGGCCCGGCAGGCATCGAAGTTCGCCTCGGCCTTGTCCAGCTCGGACTGGGAGACCACATTGCCCTCGCGCAGTTGCCGGGACCGGCTCAGGTCGCGATCCGCCACGGTCAACGCGCTCCGGCATTCAATGACATTGGCCTTGGCCACTTCCAGCTCGGCCCGGGCCTGCTCAACCTGCTCGGCGTACTCGCGGCTGTCCAACTCGGCGATGAGCTGACCCTTGCGCACCGTGTCGCCGATGTTGACCAGCAGTCGCTCCAGGCGTCCGGCCACGTTGGGAGCCGCGACGAACTGGGCCTTGGGCAGCAGGGTGCCCGTGAATTCCGCCGTGTGACGCATGTTCGCGGTACGCACCGGCTGCACGGCCACGGTCACGGCGCCGGGCTTGCGTCCCCGGGCCGCGGCCGGTCCCTCGCCGGTCAGCCTGTCATAGACCTTCCAGCCGATGAGAGCCGCGCAGGCCAGCAAAAATCCGAAAAGCACCATCTTTTTCATGAACATACTACTCCAAAGGAAACCGATTGCGGCCTGCGGTTGCCAAAGAACCCAGCGTTTAGAAACAGGGCCCATCTGCCGTATCAGACGGAAAGTCCGCCTCAAGCCGCTCCCATGAGCCTCCCGACGATGCGTATCGTTTGGGTATTGATGGCTTTGCTCCTTCAGCGTCCCGCGATTTCCCACGTGCTGTCGCCCAGCCGAGCATAGAGCGTGCCTTCGATAATCATTTAGCAATATAAATAGGTTAGAGGTGCATTCTTCAGATGCTGTTCCATTTTGTGCAATGCGGTGCACATATTCAGAATTTTTGCTGCACAAGTGCAAACTGCCTGCACAACTTCCATGGACTACTCCAGATGAGCGCCGGATGCGGTCTGCGGACCGCCCGTGGGCGGCCGGGCTGTTCCGAGGCGGGCTCCGTTGATGAACATGTCGAGCATAAGCGTGTACTGTTGCGGATCAACGACGCGGTCTCCCGCGCTGCGAGTCACGGCACGCAACATGCCGAGCAGGAGTTCGGCCTGGAATTCCGGGACGATGTCGGTTCGCACGAGCCCGGCGGACACTCCGCGGCGCAACACATCGGCCATGGCTTCCACCAGGTTCAGACGCCTGTGCATCCAGCGTTCGCGCAGGTCACCATGGTTGAAGGCCATGCGAGCGTCTTCGGACTGAATCATGCGGAACAACTCGCGACGCTTGGCAAAAAAGGAGCAGACTTCGCAGCAGGCATCCTGAAGCTGCTGCGCAAAGGGAGCTTGGCTGGATACCCTGCTGCGCAAAAGATCGCACAGGTCGTCAAGGCCCGAGGTCGTGACCTGGAAGAACAAGTCGTTCTTGTCACGGAAATAGGTATAGATGGTGCCCTTACCCACATGGGCCTCACGGGCGATATCGTCCAGGGTGATCTCATGGAAGCGGCGGCTGGTGAAGAGCTTTTCCGCCGCGGCCATGATCAGGGCGCGTTTACTGTTTGGCGGCACGATTCCTTCCTTGAGCAGAACTGACTGGTCGGTTCCAGATATGCCCCCACATAAGGGAAGTCAATGCGCCCCAGCCGGAAGGCTTTCCCCGCCGGGTTTGCCCTGGCGGCCCGACTATCGCCCGGTCGACTTTCATGATAATTTGATTCAGGTTTTCTCATAAATCAAACAATCCGAGGCGCATACCGGTCTCCCGCAGGGGGCAGGGCCTCGTGCAAGCCTTACACGGAGCGATACCGCATGACAGGCCCGCTGCAGATATCTCTCGCCAAGGACCTGCGCTGGGGCAAGGACCCCAAGCTCGACGCGTGGATCAACCACTTCAAGACCGAGAACAATGTCGAATACCTGCTCAATCCCGAGAAGGTCGCTTCCGACGAGCAACTGCGCTTCATGGTCGCCCTGGGCGAAGACCAGGCCTTTTTTCCCTGCTCGGACGAAACCCTGCGCCTGCTCATGCAGAAGACTCCGCCCAAGGAGCTCATTCACGAGTACAATCGCATCTGGCGCTTCATCATCAAGCTCGTGCGCCACAGGGGACTGGACAAGTATACCGAGCGGCGCATCATCCAGTACTGCCGCCATCGCTTCAAGCACCACCTGGCCTCTCGCATCATGATCCCCTCGCGCCTCGTCAAGCGCCTTGCGAGCATCGCGCTGACCCAGCTCGTCCTGGAAGACCCCTACGAGGAGCGCAAGCAGCGCGAAAACCAGCGTGCCCTGAATTTCCTGCGCAAGTCCTCCACGGACAAGCTCATCCATTCCTGCCCGCCGGAATGCGCCGTGTGCACGGACACACGCGAGCTGCGCGGCGATCTGGACTTCTTGGAACTCAGGCGGCTCCTGTACCTGTCCACCATGAACACCCTCTGGGAGGATGCCTCGCCCTCGCAACTCGACGTGGAGCAGGAGCTGCAGAAACCCTGCGGCGAGTGCTCCCATCTCCGCCTGCTGCTCGGCACCGAGGAGGATGAGCCCAAGAAGATCCTGTATCTGCCGGATACGAGCGGCGGCTTCGTGTTCGACCTGGCCATCATCCGCAGGCTCCTGCGCATGGGGCATCAGGTCGTGCTGGCCCTCAAGGCGGGTTTCCTTTTCTCCACTCCGACCATGTGGGACATCGCGAGTGATCCGGTGCTCAAGGAGCTTATCAGCGGTGCGCACGTGATCCCGGACATGATCATCTCCAAGAAAGGCCTGCTGCAGCATCTGCGCGAGCACCGTTTCCTGATCATTTCCGACGGCACGCGCGAGCAGCTCAACCTGTACAAGACGAGCGTGACCTTCGCGCGGGCCTGGAAGGAGTGCGACCTGGTGCTGGCCAAGGGAGGCCGCAATTTCCAGAACCTGATCCAGTGCAGCCACGAGTTCACTCGGGATATCGCCAGCTTCCATCGCGACAAGGACGGCAAGTTCCGCCTCTACTGCAAGACCAGGGCGCGCTCGGTGCGCAAGTTCACCGAGGCCGACCTGACCGGAATGGCTGACCGCATCATCGCGAATATGCGCGAGGCCAAGGAGCAGGGCAGGACCGTCATGTTCTATTCCGCGATCATCGGCTCCATCCCGGGCCAGACCAAGACCGCGACCCGCGTGGTGGATACGTTTGTCCAGCACCTGCGCTCCAAGCTGGACAATGCCTTCATCATCAATCCAGGCGAGCATTTCGAGGAAGGCATGGACGGCGACGACCTCATGTTCATGTGGGAGCGCGTGCAGCGCAGCGGGCTGCTGGATGTCTGGCGCTTCCAGACCGTGGAGGACGTGGAAGCGAGTTTCGCGCTCATGGGCAAGAAGGTGCCGCCCATATGGTCGGGCAAGGATTCGACCTTCTCCACGGGTTGCACCCAGGAGATGCGCATCGCCCTGGAAACGCAGAAACGCCATCCCGAACTGCAGATCATCGGCCCCAGTGCCGAGAAGTTCTTCCGCCGCGCCGAATACGGCGTCGGCAAGTACTACGACGCCGGCATCAAGGTCATGTAAGCCGTTGTACTTCTGCGCTACACAAGACTGGGAGGAATGACACTCTCCCAGTCTTGTCGTCGAAAGACGGCGATTATGATTTCAAGGCTCACCAAAACCTATCGCAGTATCTCACGGTAATTGATGTCCGTATGGTATTCGCATAATAGCTAGATTCTGCAGATTGCTTTTATATTTTGCAGGATCTGTGGTATCGTTGTCTGTTGCATCATCATTGTATTAATATGCTGCATTAGCTTCACTAAAGAGGAGAAATCGTGAACTATAACTTCGTCATGTTGCTTATATCAATAGCAGTCGGTTTTTATCTGGCTGCCTGTGCAATTTGCGCATCTGGTAAAAAGCAAAAGATATTTGGTTTCATATCGCTTACATGCTTCATTTTTGCCTATACTCTGGCCGGGCAAGGCTTTGATGCAGCTGCTTATCTTCAAAAACTATTTAGGTGATTATCCAAATAGAGCATTTTGCCTTTGAAAATGCTCGGGAAGCCGTGCAACGGCATGGCTTGTCGCTAGCTTCGGCGTAGGCGCAATTCACTTGCGCCGTCAACGCCGGAGCGGGCGTCTTAAAACAAGCTGCTTTAAGAAGACCCGTGATTACGGTTTGATGCCTGATTAAGAAAGTGCCTCCAGCGATGGGGCATAAGGGGTTTACTCATCTCCCAACTGGACATCATTGCAGGCCCGGCATAATGACCACGCCCATGAATACGAACAACAACCGCCTGCCCATCGGGGTCTTCGACTCCGGTGTGGGCGGGCTAACGGTATTGCGGGCGCTGCGCGAGCTGTTGCCGGCTGAGGATTTCCGGTACCTGGGCGATACGGCCCGGCTGCCGTACGGCACCAAGAGCCGGGAGTCGGTGGTGCGCTATGCGCTGCAAAGCTCGCGGCATCTGGTGGCGCAGGGCGTGAAGCTGCTGGTGGTGGCCTGCAACACGGCCACGGCGGCGGCGCTGCCGGACCTGGCGGAAGCGTATCCGGGCATTCCGGTGGTCGGTGTGGTCAAGCCGGGGGCCAGGGCCGGTTGCGCCTTCAATACCAACGGCCGCATCGCGGTCCTGGCCACGGAAAGCACGGTGCAGGGCGGGGCATACCAGGACGCGATCCGGGAACTGTGCCCGCACATGCGCATCGAGGCGGCGGCCTGCTCGCTTTTCGTGTCCCTTGCCGAGGAAGGCTGGACCGAAGGGCCTCTGGTGGAGGGCATCGCTAAACGCTACCTGGAGCCCTTGTTCGCGCGTTTCGGAAACGAGCCGCCGACGAGCCTGGTGCTGGGCTGTACGCATTTTCCGGTGCTGGCCGGAGCCATCGCCAAGGTGGCGGGGGAGGGGGTGACGGTCATCGACTCGGCCGTGACCACAGCCCAGGAGGTGCGGGAACTGCTCGTGCATCACGGGCTGAGCCATCCTGAACCGGATCGGCCGGACGCGGGGAAGACGTGTTTCCTTGCCACGGACGGGCGCGAGCGGTTTGCCCGTGTGGGCAGCATCTTCCTGGGGCGCGCCATCGATCTCGCGGAAGTCTCGATCGTCGATCTTTAGTCAGCGGCCAGTTCGCTATACCGTCTGTCGTGGCCGCGTGAGCCGCGCGGATTCCTTTCGCTCGGCGTGACCAGGCAATTGGTCATGTCCGTGCGGGGCGAGTCGGCGTCGCAGGGCGTGAAGGTGCAGCCTGTGCCTGCTACACGGTAAAGAAGCCTTGCGCCATCGGTATCGTATGGCTCTGCGCTCCGCCGCGGGTGATCTTGATTTAAGACCGCGTCGTGCGCCGCCTTGCGCGGCAGCGTTGTGAATCCTTTCCGCATATAATCACCGTCGATCCCTGCCTGCTATTCCGTAAGCTGCCGAAATGCAGCCGCAAAGCTTCCTGCGGCTTTCTCCCTGGCCCCGTTCCCGGCGACCTTGCGATGACGTAATATCGGTCGATTCCGAGAGCCGGGCAACCAGCAAGTCAGAAGGAGGAACCATGAAAGCTGTCAGGTTGACCTTTGCATTGCTCCTGGTCCTTTCTCTTGGTGTGGCGCAGGCCTGGGCACAAGCAAGCTCCCAGGGCCAGGGCGAAAGCCAGCCCCGGTCGGAAACGTCAGGCCGGACCGATCAGGGCCTGCAGGCCGGGCAGGAGGTGGTTGTGCCGCCGCAGAGGGTCTACACCGATACGGCCCAAACCCAGGCCACGGTGCAGGCCGTGGACAAGGATGCGCGCATCCTCACCCTGGCCACGCAGGACGGAGGGAGCGTGAAGGTCAAGGTTGGCGAGGACGTGCAGGCCTTCGACCAGGTGCAGGCCGGCGATACCATCAACGTCGAGTACTATGAATCCGTGGCCGTGGGCCTGTTGCGCCCGACCGAATCGACTCCGGGCGTCGAATCCGTGACCGTTTACGGTGAGCCGGAAGGCGGAGGGCCGGGAGCGGCGGTCGCCGATGTCGTGACCGTGACCGCAATGGTGGAGGACGTGAACAAGCAGGAGCGTACCGTGACCCTGGGCCTGCCTGATGGCTCGGCGGTAGTGAAGGTCGATGAAAGCGTGCGTAACTTCGATAAGATCGAAAAGGGCGACGAAGTGGTGGTCATGCACACCGAAGCCTTGGCCACGAGCCTGGAGAAGCAGAGCGGACAGGGACAGCAGGAGATGGGAACGCAGGAGCAGGGCAGCCAATCCGGCAGCCAGGACCAGCGGGAACAGCCGCAGTAGGCTCTTGTCGATCGATCTCGTGAAGACACGGCCCCGGCCTCGACCGGGGCCGCAGCAGTCCTATCCTCCGCCTGCCGCGCGCAGCCTGGCCTGCATGGCGGGAACCTCGAATTCATAGGCCTCGCCGTGCGATAGGTAGACCATTTCCACGGGCAGATCCGCCTTCGCCACGGCGCGCTTGAAGTCCTCCAGAGGCGACTTGAAGACGGTGTAATCGTTGTAGTGGATGGGTATCGCCGTGTGCGGATGGATGATGCGCACGGCCTCGACGCCTTGTTTGGCGTCCATGGTTACGGTGAGCAGCCCAAGGATCTTTGTCCCGCCCAGATGGAACAATCCGAGGAAAATGTCCGGGTAGCGCTTCGGTATCTCCTTGAGCTCGTCAATGAGCAGCGTGTCGCCGGAGATGTACATGCTGTAGAGCGTTTCGCTGCCAGGCATTCCGAATTCGAGCATGCTGCCCATAACCTGCGGGAGCAGGGCGGCCAGCGGCCCAGGTGCGTGCCTGCCGGGCATCGAGGTCACGCGCATGCGGGCTTCGCCTTTGGAAACATCGACCGAATCCCAGGTGTTCAGGCTGTGCAGGTTGCGGAAGCCCTTGTGATGCAGGGCCCGCGTTGCGTGTGGGGTGGTGATTATTGGCAGGTCCTTGTTCAGACGCTCGGCAGCGATATGATCGAAGTGATCGCCATGGTAGTGTGAAAGGAGGCATATATCCAGGGGCGGCAGCTCTTCGATTTCCAGGGCAGGATTGGTGAGCCGTCTGGAAGTCAGGCCGTAGCCCAGATGTGCGTGGTCGCCGGCATGGAGGAAATTCGGGTCGGTGAGGATGGTGAAGCCGGCGTAGCGGATGACGACCGTGGCCGTGCCTACGAAAAGCACGGAACCGTGGGAAAAGTCCGGCGTCGCGCTCCTGGCTGAGAAGAGTTTCAAGGCATGAACCTTGGACATGGCGGCTCCTTCAATATCCCCTCCAAGTTTGCTCCCGCCCCTCGGTTGACCTTACGGTCCAGTGTTGTTTCATGTCCGTGGGGAACATACGTTCAACCGGACCGCACTTGCTTCGGATCTGCCGGTTCTTTGCAACCTGCCCATTGCCCCGCGTGCCAGGGTTGTCGGTTTGGCGACAGGCAGCTTCCCGCCTACTGGGCTATCGTCTTTGCAGGCTACGCCAACCCTGCTGCTTGGCAATCCCTCCAGCCTGAACATGGGAGCAGTTTTCTCGATATCCTTTTTTATGAAGTCTATTATTGACGGACCTTGCGTTTTTTGAAATATAGATAAGAATGAAAACTAACCAATAATTATTTAGAGATATGGCCAGACTAAAAGGAGGATTAAAATGCACAAATGGAAATGCCCTTGTGGTTACGTGTATGATCCCGAAGAGGGTGACCTCGAACATGGCGTCCAACCAGGGACGAGTTTTGAAGACCTGCCCGAGGATTGGGTTTGTCCGTGGTGCGGAGCGGAGAAGGAGTACTTCGAGGATGTAGGGTAAAATCCCGCTTTCGCGGACCGCACGGGCTTGAATGCTTGTCGTCCGAATCAGCCGCTTGAACGGCTCGATTTAGATATTCAAGCAGTTGAGAAATATGGGGCTGGTAGATAATCGGTCCGATCCAAGGAGGAAGCCATGACCAAGATGAAAGATGGATGCGTAGTCCCGGCCAAAGGGCCGATTCATCCGGAGCAGCAGGAAACGTCTCAAGAAACGCAACGGAAAATGAAGGAGAAGATCAACATGACTGCTCGAGTAGGCAAGACGGCACCTGATTTCGAGGCCAGCGCATTCACGCGCAAGGGATTCGAGAACATAAAGCTGTCTGACTATCGCGGTAAATGGGTCGTGCTTTGCTTTTATCCCGGAGACTTCACCTTCGTCTGACCCACCGAGCTTGCGGCGGTCGCCGTGAAGCATGACGAATTGGAAAAGCTCGGGGTTCAATTTTTGGCCGTGAGCACCGACAGCCGATTCTCCCATAAGATCTGGCAAGAGGAAGAGCTGTCGAAAATGATTCCGGGCAGTGTTCCTTTCGCCATGCTCTCGGATCAAGGTGGAAAAATTGGTCAAATATACGGAGTGTACGATGACGAAGCCGGGGTGGATATCCGCGGACGCTTCCTTATCGATCCAGACGGCGTGATTCAGGGCATGGAGGTCATGACTCCGCCGGTCGGCCGAAACGTCTCGGAGCTCATCCGGCAGGTCATGGCTTTCCAACATGTGCGCGCCACTGGTGAAGTCACGCCGTCTGGTTGGCGGCCGGGCAAGCCCACGCTCAAGCCCTCCCCGGAACTGGCGGGCAAGGTCTGGAAGGAGTGGAAAGTGGACAACGCCTCCGAGGAATAGGCAAGGAGCGCCGGAATGTACTTCAAGCAGATAGCAGTGCCGGGCCTGGGTTGCTTCTCCTACGTCATTGGATGCCCTGCCGCTGGGTCCATGGCCGTAGTGGACCCAAAGCGCGACATCCAGGACTATTTGAGCATCGCTCAGGATGAAGGCATGCGCATCACGCATGTCATCGAAACCCATGTGCACGCGGACCACGTGAGTGGCAACCGTGAACTGCACGAAGCCACGGGTGCGGACATCTATTTCCACGAAAGCGCGCCCGTGGAGTTCGGCCACAAGACTTTGCGAGAGGGTGACATCATCGAGATCGGCGCCGCACGCATGGAGGTGCTTCACACCCCGGGGCACACGCCCAATTCCATCTCGCTCCTGGTCACGGACAAGATGCGTTCGCCCGAGCCAGCGATGATCCTGACAGGTGATCTACTTTTTGTTGGTGACATTGGCCGTCCGGATCTCCCGGGCAGTGAAATCCTCGATGAGCAGATCAGGAATCTCTATGAGAGCCTGTATGTAAAGCTTGCCGCCTTCCCCGACCACATGGAGGTCTACCCTGCTCACGGCCAGGGCTCCCTGTGCGGTCGAGGCATGAGCGCGAAGCAGAACAGCACGTTGGGCTACGAGCGCCGGGCGAACCCCATGCTCCGCTTCAACTCGTTCGAGGAGTTCCGCAACGAGGTGCTGGGCCAATTCCCGGTCCGACCAAAGAGTTTCAGCCATATCATCGGCACGAACATGGCCGGTGCGCCGCTCACTGACCGCTGCCCACTTGAGCGGTCTCTTACTCCCGAGCAGTTCGAGCGGGCCATGAACGAAGGCATGGTGGTCATCGACACTCGCGATGCAGGGGCTTTCGGCGGGTTTCATATCCCCGGCAGCCTGAATATCGGCTTCGAGAAGCAGCTGGCCAACTGGGTTGGAATGGCCGTGGAGCCCGGATCCGACATTCTTCTCGTGGTGGAGAACCGCGAGCGTTATGAAGAGATGCGCCGCGAGTTTCTGCGTATAGGCTACGATCAGGTGCACGGCTGGCTGGCCGGCGGTATATCGGCCTGGGTTCTCAGCGGTAGGCCCGTGGAAAGCCTGTCTCAGATATCGGCCGCCGAACTCAGGAAGATGCTGGATGCCGGTGCGATCCATCACCTTCTGGACGTGCGGACGCCGGCTGAGTGGACAGGCGGCCGCCTTCCCAAGGCGCGGCACATACCGCTCATGAATGTGCTCGATGGTGCGGGAGCCGGTCTGGATTTGCCAAAGGATGACGACATCGTTGTTACCTGCGGCTCCGGCTATCGCTCCAACATAGCGGCAAGTCATCTGCAGGGCCAGGGTTACTCCAAAGTCCGCTCTCTAGCCGGAGGTTTCCTGGCTTGGGCGCGGGCTGGCAATCCAGTGGTCCGATAAGCAATCGAAGTTGAAAGTAGGTCCGTGGGACGCACCACGGACCTAGAGGCTGTTATGAACTGTAGATAGTGCTTATAGAGTGAGCATGACTCACCCAAAGCCCTATCCCACGGACGTAAGCGACGAGGAGTGGTCCTTCGTCGCACCCTATCTTACTCTTCTGCCTGA
>JAEYOJ010000055.1 GCA_023411815.1 Pseudomonadota bacterium
TGTGTTTTCTGCTGCCATGGTCGTGGCAGCGGTGGTGATCGTGGAACATAATTTCTGTCACCTCATCGGTGTGTTCTCGGTTTACGGCCTATAGGGGCCGGCATCGCAGGTATTCGCCGGTCTCCTCTTCGATCGACCATAACCCCGAACCCAGGATCGCCCGGCGCGTCTTCTCCCGCGGCTGGTGCCCGTCGTCCAGGATCAGGGTGCCGTCAGGTTTCATGATTCGCCGGAGTTCCGCGAGGAACGCCTTTTGGTTCTCGACCATGTGGAACATGTCGAGGGCATAGACGAGATCGGCAACCGCATCAGTGAGGGTCGAGTCGTAGCCCTTCGCAAGGACGGGGATGACGTTTGCGAGCTCTTCCTTGCGGCTCCGGTGGGAGACGGCCTCGACGGCAAGTTCGTGGACGTCCACCGCGTAAACGGTGCCGGTCACGCCGACGAGTCCGGACGCCTCTTTGACGTAACTCCCCGGGCCGCAGCCGTAATCCACGACGGTCATGCCATCCCGGACCCCGATCCGCGCAAGCAGTCCTGCCGGATACCCGAAGCGATCTCTGATGCGGATGGTAAACGCCATCAGCCGGAAGTAGAGATCCGGCACCCGGTCCGCCTGCTCCGTGTTACGCGCCGTTTCGCTCCCCGCTCCGGGCTCCGGTATATCTTTGTGAAGTTGTTGCAACGCTCTCGCCTCACAAATCAAACAATTCACACAAGTATGATTTTTCATACTATATGAACCCCCTGATCGTGCACAGCCTGGAAGCGCCGTTACCTGCCGGTATCGTCTTGAATGTGAAAGCCCGAACTGTGCGTGGTTCCGGGTGCGGTAAAAAAAAGGGTTATTCCTGCCGGCGCTGCGCCTTCCGCGTCGCCAGCTGTTCGATGATATGGAGATCGACGGCGCTGCCGGTCGCGAGTTTCCCCTGCCAGACCGCACGGTCGACGAACCCTCTCCCGATGTCGTTACGGATGACGAGGGTCGTGTACCCGTCCGGCGACCCGACGGCACCCGCGGAGACGTCCGCGTTCACCGCTGTAAAGTCGGTGCAGACGTGGCACCCGGGGCGGACGGACTCCTCCAGTTCGGCGAGCGGGATGGAGATGTGCCGCTCGTCCTGCAGGTAAACGTCCAGTTTGCCCTTGATGTCCAGGTGGCGGATCTCCCAGGGCTCGATCTTGCGCTCGGACTGCAGTTTCCCCTCGACCAGTTTCGCGTAGTCGAAGGTCTCCGTGCAGAAGAGGCCGATCACGAGCCGGATCGCCTTCGCGTAGGGCCGGAGGAGTTCGTGGTCGCTCGCCCGGATCGCCTGGGTCGCCCGCGCCACGCAGGGCACGCCCACGACGGCGATGCGCCGGTACTTCCGGGTGACCACGGCTTCCTTGAGGGACGCAAGGAGCGGCACCCACCAGGAGTAGCGGCTCCCGGCGTGCTGGACGAGTTCCTCCGAGGAGGTGATCACCGCAGACGAGGGTTTCATTGTCCAGGGGTCTCTCGTCACGGTGACGACCGCATCGAGAAGCCCTTCATCGAGCGCGTTGACGAGGATCGCCGTCACCGCGCCGCCGCTCTGCTTGCGCTCAACCGGGAAGACCGCCCGGGCCGCGACGATATCCTGGTAGGGCCCGAGCATCTTCCCCTGCCCCGCGAGGTCGATCCGCGGGCAGGCTGCGTAACACGCCCCGCAGGGAACGCCGTCGTTCTCGGCCTTGCAGTAGCCGATGTTCACCGGCGTATCGGTGTTCCCCGGCTCGAACCGGAGGGCATCCGCCGGGCAGACCGCCACGCACGCCCCGCACCCGGAGCAGAGTTCCGTATCCCAGACCTCCGCCTTCAGGTCCTTGAATGTCTTCATCTCCATGCCTATCACTCCCACGTATACTTCCCGGCAAAGGGCCTTGCGCTCGCAGGGACGATCCGGGTGTAGTTTGCCTTTACGAGCGGCTCCGCATCGAGCCCGAAGTCGGCCGCAAACTCCCGGATGACCGGGGCGATTCGTGCCCTGTCCTCATCGGTGAGCGGCAGTTTCTTTGCCCCTGCAGCGAGGCAGGCGTCGTCCACGTCTCCGCGGATGACGATCTCACCGCCGTGGATCCCGCTCCCGATCTCCCGGGCTTTCACGGCCCCGTCGAGACCGAGAACGAGCAGGAGACCGCCTGCCATGTACTCGCCGAGGAACATCTGTGCCGACCCTCCGACGACCAGTATCGGCCGCTGCGTCTCGTACTGCTTCATGTGGATCCCGCCCCGGTAGCCGATGTCTCCGCGGACGAAGACCTTGCCGCCCCGCATGCTGTGCGCCACCGCGTCGCCGGCGCTCCCGTGGATCACCACCTTCCCGGAATCCATCGTGTTGCCGGGCGCGTGCTCCGCGTTGCCGTCGACGATGACGGTCGGCCCGCTCATGAACATGGCGAGATCCCCGCCAGCGACGCCCTTAACCCGGATGGTGGCGTTCCCGCGGAGACCGTTGCCGATGAACCGCTGTCCGAGGACGTTGTCGACGACGATCTCGTCGGCTCCGTCCTCGATAGCCTTCCGGATCTGCTGGTTCAAGGGGGTGTAATGCACTCCCTTCGCGTCGATCTTGACCTGTTTTGCCATTTTGCTCACGCTCCCACCGACTTGACGTCGAGAATTTCGAGAAGCCCCTCGTCAAGCATGTAGCCCCGGAGCCGGTCGCGGTTGCCGCGCAGGCTCTCGATGCTGTTGATACCGGCCGCGCCCATCAGTTCGGTGATCTCGAGCGTCCAGGCGTGGATCAGGTTCGCCACCTGCTTCGATGCCACGTCCGGGTCCAGGCGCGCCACGAGGTCCGGGCGCTGGGTGGCGATTCCCCAGGAGCAGAGGCCCTGGTAACAGTTCCCGCAG
>JAEYOJ010000080.1 GCA_023411815.1 Pseudomonadota bacterium
CTAGAAGGATGACACCATATACGAAGGTATTCTTCCAGGCTTTTCTTACTCCAAGGAAAGCCAGCATAGGGATTGCCGCCAAAAAGGGGAAGAATTTATACATCGCTCCAAAGCCGATGAAGAACGATGAGGCAACAAGTGAGTCATAGAGGAAGTAATGTATTCCGAGTATCATGAGGAAGATGGCAACCGAATCGAAAAGGCCCAGGACATCAGACGTGAGAACGGAGAGGGGCAGCAAGAGATATGCTAAGGCCATCTGCCTTCCGACAACTTCGCTTGATCGCTTTCCCATGTGATATAACGCCCACGTCAGCGCTGCATCACTGATAATGGCAGGGAGTTTTGCTACAAGGATTGTGTCTCCAAGGGTCTTCAGGAGAAATGCCTGAAAATAGGCGTGTAATGGCGGATAAAAAAAGTCCGCATCTACATACAACAATTTTCCTTCGATAAGGCCGTGAGCACCAACCAGGTGGTCGGTAATGTCGCTGCCGTGATGCCCTGATACGATGGCAATGAGAAGACGAAGTAAGTATAAGGCGATACATACGGCGATAAACACCGTATAATCATTCCAAGATTTTGCAATGACGCTTTTCGTTTTTGTCAGTATGTTGCCTTCATAGTTCATTATAACCATGCCCTGGTTCTGAAATATAGAATCTCTTGGCTAAAATCATTTCAAAATTATTCGAAAGCCAAGGATTTACCTCGATTTGAACAGAGTGTCTGCCGTTCTACCGAATAACCTTCAAATGCAAATCCAATCGCGATTTGGCTATACTCTGGTTGCCACCTCATGGATGAGCCCCTGGAATAACGAGAACGCCCTTCTTCACATAATCTCAGGATGAAAGATAATATATATTGTTAATTGCCATTCGGAAACCGTCTTAAACTCCGGTAAGCTCTAAAGATTGTCTGATCGATCCAGGATTTGAGGCTCTCCTGCAGAAATGCCATGATCTCTTCGTTCTGTAACCGAGGACATGGCATGGTGCGAGTAGGCACCGAATACCTCGGAGCCGACCATGTAGTAGGGTGCGGAGGTGGTCTCCTCCCCGACCAGCCGGTAACACAACCCGTCAGGTAGCCCGGTCTCCCCGAAGATTACAACGAGAACGATAGCACGCCCAATCTTGGCGAAATCGATATCTCCGCTGGCGGCAGGCGCCGGCGGGTCGGAATCGGCGCTGTCGAGGGGGTCGAACCTTGTCACGGCACCTGTTTTCGAAGCTGTCCGCAGGCGTCATCGTTCAGGTCTTCTAGTTTCAGGGCCGTGTTCATGACGCTGGTCTGGCCCGAAACAACGGTGACGAACTCCGATGGGGAGTGAATCCCTCTTTCGTGATCGTAACATTGCGGACGCCAGACGTGACGCCGGTCTTCGCGAATTCATCGGAACAGGGTGCCCGGTTGTCCTACCCGGCGCCCGAGCCCGTTAAGGGCCTGTAACACGACTGGAAATGAGTGTGTTACCCCCAGTGGCCCAAACCCCTTGTCCCCTGGCAGTAAATCTCCAACTCCCGGATCAGATAATCCCCATCTCCGACAACCTCGTCGGCAGGTACTCCTTCGTCACGAAGTCGAGCCCCCGGCTCGCGAACGCCTGCTGTTCCGACTTCAGCTTCATCTCGAGCTGCAGGTTGATCTGGTTCCTCCAGTAGTCGGTCGCAAACCTCGGATCGGTCAGCTCCGCCTTTAAAGCATTGACGTCCTGCTCGGTGAGGTGGTCGGCCGGGAGGTTGTAGTCGGAGATGTCGGAGGGCTGCACCCCGATGAACTGCGCCTGGGGGGTCGCGAGAAGTTCCGACATATGCGCGCTCTTGATCGAGCCGTAGGCGACGCTCGCGAAGATCCGGTACGACCAGGGGTCGCCGTCGGTGAAGACGACCACCGGGAGGCCGAGCGAGTCGTTGAGCCTCCGCAGAACCCGCCGTGTCGACCGCGCCGGCTGCCCCTTGAGGTGAACCAGGATCGCCCCGTACTCCTCGTCGAACCCGTTTTCCATCAGACGGGCGTACATACCGCCGGTCTCGATGGCGATGACGAACTTCGCGTCGTGGTCGATGAATTCGAGGTTGTCGACGTTGTTCGGGATGGGGTAGCCCGCCTCCCCGACATCCTCCTGGCAGTGCATCTCCTTGACGCCGCGCCGGGTGGTCTCCCGGAGCCGCAGGGGGCCGAAGATCGAGGCGCCGTCCTCCTCCGGCCGGAGGTGGAAGGCCTCACGCTGCACCTCGGCGATGATCTCGAGGTCCTCGATCAGGAGGTTGCTCTCGTCCTGGGCGGCGAACTTCGCCTTCTTCCAGCCTTCGGAGATGTAATACAACTCTCTCAAGGTCGACGACCGGTTCTCCACAAGCTGCTGCTTCAAAAACCCGATGAGGTAAGCCATCTTCAGGAGATGGACCGCGCCTTTCTCGGTCGACGCCGCCCGGGTGCTCTCCCTCTCGCCGTACTTCCAGACTTCGCTTTCGTCGTCGTACGCGATGTTCCGCTTCGTCCGCGTCGGCAGCCGGATGAACGGCACGATGCCGTCCCGCATCTGGTCGTACCAGGCATGGGCGATACCGACGAGCCGCTCTTTTGCCAGCGCATCCATCTCTTCCCTAGACATCGAGATCCACCACCACTTTCACGCCGTCCTCCACGCCGCGCAGATCGACCGAACCGTCGCCAGAACCCGTGTAGGCGATATGCCAGGCCTCACCGGCATCGAGGGTACGCCGCCAGATTTTGTTGTACTCACCATCGATATCGTCCACGAAGTCCGGCCGGGGCACCGCGTCCTCCGCCGCATCGCGGGAGAGGTTGTAGAGGACGAGGGTGACTTCCTTCGCGGTGTAGTTGTTCACGTCGATACGGACCTTCCCGTCGACCGTCCGCTTCTTCGCGACGACTTTCCTCATGATCTTCCCCTCGATCGGGGAGGTGTCGACGAGGGGGAGTTCCACGATCTCGCTCACCTTTGCGGCGATCTCGGGGATGACCGAGCATATCGCCCGGGCACGATCGTCCTGCTGCTTCTTTTTGTCCCGCCGGTAGAGATAGGTCTTGAGCTCCCGGCCGAGTTCCTGGAGGACGAGGACGACCTCCCGCTCGATCTCCGGGATGGACGCGACCGCGTCCTTGCTCTCGCTCGTGAAGGGAACGTTCGTGGACGCCACGTGAACCATGATCAGCACCGGCCCCATGGGAAGGCCCTGCTGCGAGAGGCCGTAACTCTTCCAGTTCACCTGCGAGGCACAGCTCGTGATCGCGCAGGCGCCCTGCTGGTAGAGGAGCGGGACGCGGTTTGCGAACCGGAAGAGCTGGGCGGTGCCCTCGGGGGGGACCTTGCCGCCGTAGCCGATCGCCGCCT
>JAEYOJ010000151.1 GCA_023411815.1 Pseudomonadota bacterium
CTCCGGGTGGCGAGCCTCCTTGCAAACGAGTGGGAAGCCACCGCTCTGGTCAGCGGCGACAACCTTGGGCAGGTGGCATCCCAGACACTGGCGAACATGGCGGTGATTGCTCCTGCGGCGACCGTTCCGGTGCTCCGGCCGCTGATCGGGTTCGACAAGACGGAGGTCGTCGACCGAGCGCGCGCCATCGGGACGTTTCAGGCGCGGCCGGGAGACGTCGGGTGCACGGTCGCCCCCCGCTACCCCTCGACGGCGGCGCCCGCGGAGACGATCGTGAAACTCGAAGAGGAGATCGATGCGGCGGGTCTCGCGGAACGGGCAGCGGCGACGGTGCGGCGGTATCGGGCGAAGAACGGGGTGGTTGAGGAGGTGGGGTGAAGAATTAGGTGCAACTCCACCCGATGATACTTGCATGCCGAATCATACAGACACCATTCGCAAAACTTTGCGGCTCCTTGAGTCTCTGAAACCCTGCACCGGTAGACGTTTGAATCCCCATCCCTTGCCTGTCGCACTTTAAACCCCGGAGGGTTCTCGTACGTTCCGTGTTCACGTGCATTCATGCACGGATTTTGAGGGGATATCGCCACCCCAAGGCGATAATCCCACGGTCCACTGTACCGGGTTTTGCCCACGTTCCTGACAGTTTAACGTGCGCAGTAACACCATTGAAGTGATCACCCTGCATTGTCCACTTTGAAGGATAATTTGTGGACTCTAGGGTCAGGGCCCGACTACCTCGTATATACGCTGTTCTTGGGCGTGAGAACTACGCCCCGGGTTACAGCCACCTGCTCTAAAAAAAAGAATTCCGAGGAGCCCCTCAGACAATATTCAACCCGTTCTCCCGCGCAATCCCGACAAACGACTCCCCCACGTGCCGGATCTGCTTCTCCGTCAGCCCGTAGGTGTTGAACTTCCAGACCTTCGTGGAGCCGGCAATGACGCCGGTGACGCCTCGCTTCTTCAAGTCGCTCGAGAGGAAGAAGCCGCGCTTCTTGTGCTGCTCTGCCACCTTATCGAAGGACTCGCGGGTATCGATCCTTGTCAGGGTGTGCTGCCGCGGGTAGTCGGAGAGGACTTTCGTCCCCTCGATGGAGAGGAGGGCGTCCGTGACCGCCTGCGAATGCGCCACCTCGGTATCCCAGTGCTTCACCCGCTCCCTGACGTGCGGGAACGAGGCCATCATCCCGACGACGGTGACGCCCATCAGGGTGCAGCCCATCATCTCGACCTCCTTTATTCCGAACGTCCGGCCGGTCACGTCTCCCTTCGCCTGCGTCGTCCTAAAGACCCGCTCCGCGTGCTCGTTCGTCGTCGCGAGGACGCCCGAGGGCGCCGGGGCGGCCATGCTCTTGTGGCCCGACCCGACCACGAAGTCGGCGCCGAGAGTTTTCCCGTCAACCGGCATGATCCCGACCGTGTAGGCCCCGTTGACGAGGACGGGGATGTCATACTGGTGGGCGACCTTTGTGATGGCGGCGACGTCGTGGACGTTCCCGAACTGGTAGTCGACGTGGTCGATGAAGAGCAGGGGCGGCGTCTTCGAGAACTCCCGGATCACCGCCTCGATCTTCTCTGCAGCGGCGTCGGGGGTGATGTGGTTCTTTACGTCCTTTTGGATCTCGAGCGGAATCCCGCCCGCTTCCTCGACCGCCATGAACTCGGTGTAGTGGGCGAGCGCCGTCACGATGACCGGGTCGCCTTTCTCCACGTAGGTGCTCGCGACCGCCTGGAACCCCCGGCGCGCTCCCGGCACCACCCGCACCGCGTCCATATTCAGCCACGCGGCGAGGTCCGCGTGGAACTGCGCGATGGGTGGCTTCTTGATGTAGTCGAGCCTGAAGGGGCTCCGGCAGTTGTCGCAGACAGAGTAGCCGTCAGCAAAGGATATCGCCGCCTTCATCGCATCGGCGGTGAGCCGCCCGCCCGCCTGGATGGGGTCGATGTTGATATACATCTCCTCGACGTCGCGGGACTCGATATCGACCGCGCACTTCACCGTACCAACTCCTCTTCGAGGATTGCAACCTGCCGTTTCACCTTTTCGAGGGTTGTTGCGGCGCGCTCCTTCTGGCCTTCGTCGAGGTCATGCCCGGGAGCGGTCTCCCGGAGCAGGAACCGGACGTCGGAGAGGAGGAATAGTGCCTGAAAAACTGCATCAACGGCTCTTTTTGACACGAGATCACCATACAAATATCAGTGGAGATATATTAGATTACGCGTATTCCGGACGCCGGTCCGGTGCCGGCCACTTTCGCGCCACGCAGATCAGGCATTTATACTCAAGCGACACGGAGACTAATTGGGCATGAAGATCGTTCACCTGGCAGACACGCATCTCGGATTATCGGCTTTTAACCGGGTGGATCCGGAGACCGGGATGAACCTGCGTGAGCAACTCATCTACGAAAACTTCCTTGCCGCCGTCGACCGGATCGTTGCCTTACGGCCCGATGCGCTCGTCCACGCGGGTGACCTCTTCCACCAGGTCAAGCCGAAGACCCGCGCCTACACGACGGCGCTCGACGCCCTCTCCCGCCTGCACGATGCGGGAATCCCGGTGCTCATGGTCGCGGGCAACCACAGCATGGCCAAGACCCGGTACACGGCGTCGCCGTTCGAGGTGCTCGAGCGGGGCGGCTATCGCGCCCGCGAGCTCTACGTCGCCCACCACAACCGCTACCGGCGGGTGGAACTCGGGGAGACCGTCTTTCACCTGATACCGAATATGCTCGAGGCGGAAGGCTACCGGAGGGCGTTCGAAGAGGTCGAGTTTTCCGGCGGCACGAACGTGCTCGTCACCCACGGCCTTGCAAGCATCTTAAAGGACAAACGGCTGCATACCGTCGCCGAGCACGAACTGGACGCGACCATCCTCTCCGACCGGTTCGACTACATCGCGCTCGGCCACTTCCACGGCCAGGTGCAGGTCGCGGACAACGCCTGGTATAGCGGCTCGCTCGAACACTGCAACTACGGGGAGATCGCAGAGGAGAAGGGCGGCCTCGCCGTGAACCTTGCATCAGGCGAGGTCGAGCATATCGAACTCCCGCGCACGCCGATGTTCAGCCTCGGCCGGATCAACTGCGACGGGCTCTCGGCGAGAGAGGTCGTGGACGGGATCCTCGACGCTGCCGAGAGCCACGAGAAGATGATCTACCATGCGATCTGCCAGGTCACGCTCGATGGGATA
>JAEYOJ010000008.1 GCA_023411815.1 Pseudomonadota bacterium
GATGCGCGGAACCCGGCCTCGGTTCCCACGGACGCGGCGGCGTGCTATGCATGACCAACCCTGAACCAGGAGACGTGCCCATGAAGGCGATGCTGCTGCACGAGTACGGCGAAACCGCCAGGTTCCGCGAGGAAGACATCCCGCGGCCTGGGACCAGGCCCGGCCATGCGCTCATCCGGGTCAAGGCCGCGAGCTTCAACCCCGTGGACTACAAGATACGCACCCTGGGCCCGGACTTCGGCCCCGAACTGCCGGCAGTGCTGCACGGCGACGTGGCCGGCGTGGTGGAGGAGGTCGGCCAGGGCGTGACGGCCTTCAAGCCCGGAGATAAGGTCTACGGCTGCGCCGGAGGCGTGCGCGGCACAGGCGGCGCGCTGGCCGAATTCATGCTCGCCGACGCGGACCTGCTGGCGCCCATGCCCGCCAACCTGGGCTTCGCCGAGGCGGCCGCCCTGCCCCTGGTGAGCCTCACGGCCTGGCAAGGGCTGCACGACATGGCCAGCGTGGTCGAAGGCGACCATGTCCTGGTGCACGGCGCAACGGGAGGCGTGGGCCACGTGGCCGCCCAGGTGGCCAAAAACCTGGGCGCGCGCGTGGCGGGCACCGTTGGCAGTCCAGATAAGGCCGAAGTGGCCCGATGCCTGGGCGTGGAGGAAATCATCGATTACAAGCAGGAGCCGGTGGAGGAATACGTGCGGCGGCTAACGGACGGCCGGGGCTTCGACGTGGTCATGGACACCGTCGGCGGCAGGAACCTGGAGGCCTGCTTCCCGGCGACCAGGCTCTACGGCCACGTCGTGACCAGCGTGGCGCGCGGCGGCCACGACCTGTCCCTGGCCCACGCGCGCGGCCTGACCATCCACTGCGTGTTCATGCTGCTGCCCCTGGTCACGGGCCAGAATCGCGCCCACTTCGGCCATGTCCTGCGCCGCCTGGCGGCCTGGGCCGAGGCAGGCTCCCTGCGGCCGCTGCTGGACGAGCGCCGCTTCGCCATTACCGAAGCCAACGAGGCGCACGAATACTGGGCCGGCGGCAAGCACCAGGGCAAGATCGTACTCGAGTGGAGGTAAGAGCTGGGAGAGGGCGCCGCCCTCTCCCAGACCCTCTCCCGCCAGGGGGGACGTCCCCCTGGACACGCGAATTTTATTTTGATTGTTCAGCGGCCCAAAGCCGTGGCGGACGCATGCCCATGGGCCAACCAATGCCGGGAAAAGGGATTCCAAAGGGGCTTGGCCCCTTTGGCCGCCGGAGGCTGCTGCTCCCCGGTGCTACTGCAGCTTGCGCGCTTCGGCGGCGAGGCTGCTCAGGCGGGCGCGCAGGTAGCTGGCCACGGCGTCCTGCCCGGCCTCGGGGGCCTGCTGCAGGCCGTGCGAGCGCAAGTCCTGGGCGACCTGCTTCTCCATGCGTTCTGACTCCATGAACATGATGTACACGAGCAGGAGCGTGGCGCGGTTCTTCTCGCCGGAGCGGCAGAGATCCTCGATCTGCTCCTCGGGCACGGTGTCGAAGAGCCGGTCGACGAACATGTTGGCCCACTTCTCGTACAGGCCGGGCAGGAGCGGCGGCACGAGTTCGGCCAGCCGCTGGGTCTGGGCGTCGTCCGCGGCGGGCAGGGTCACGCCGAAGAACTCGCTCAGGGCCTCGCGGCGGCGGGCCTCGTCGCGGGAAACGTGCTCCATGATGACTTCGACGATATGCTTGCGCAGGCGGGCTGCGTCGGCGGGATTCAGGGTCATGGCCTGCCTCCTGGACTGGGGATTTCGCCACGCGGACGATCGGTCACACTAATCCAAGCTCCGACGCCGGGCAACCGGCCGAGCCTTCGCCAGGAGAGAGGCTTTTCAGTCGCAGACCACGTTGTCCGGGGACGCGGCGTCCGGTTCGAGATGGCAGATCCCGGCCACGGCCTTGATCGGCAGCACGAAAGCGATGCCCGCGCCGGGCTTTTCCAGGCCGGCTCCGTCGACGATGGCCTGCAGCACTTCCTCCGTCAGCGAGTTCGGGACGATGGTCAGGATCATTTCCTTTTCCGGCTCCACGGAGATGCCGAGAAAAGTCGTTTTCTCGCGCACTCCGGTTCCGCGGGCGAAAAGGATGGTGCCGCCCTCGGCTCCGGCCGCCTTGGAGGACTTGACGACCCGCTCGCTCCAGCCCTTGTTCACGATGGTCACGATGAGGTCCTGGTTGGTCTGCAGCTTCATCGTTTTCTCCCTATGAAGGCCTGGACGCACCCCAGGCACATTATGGCGATGATGGGGGCCATGGTGACCATGGCGATCAGGCCGAAGCCGTCGCGGAAGGGATCTCTTCCCTCCATCTGGGCCGCGATGCCCAGCATGAGCGACGTGACGAAGGTCGCGGTCATGGGTCCGGTGGACGCGGCTCCGGAGTCGAAGGCAATCCCCACGAAGTCCGGGGGAGCGCAATACATGAGCACGATGGCGGCAAGATACCCCGGGACGAGGAAGTAAAGGATGGAGATGCCCTGCGTGACGCGCAGCATGGCCAGGGCCATCAGGGTCGCCACGCCCAGGGAGAGCGTCAGAACGATGACCCGTCCCTTGATCCGGCCCAGGGAGGCCTTCTCCACCTCGTAGCCCAGCACGCGCACGGACGGCTCGGCGATGGTGGCCGCGAAGCCCAGGCAGAAGCCCACGGGCATCAGCAGCCACAGGCTGCCTATCTGTCCAAGGGACCGGCCCAGGGACTCGCCTGCGGGAAGGAAGCCCACCTGCACGCCTTGCAGGAAAAGGACGAGGCCCACGAAAGTCAGGACCACGCCCTTGACGACCCCGAGCATATATTCGCGCGGCAGGCGATAGCGCAGGGCCTGCAAGGCCAGAAAGAAGGCAAGGATGGGACCCAGGGATTGCAGCACGCCCCAGGCCGTCTGGCGCACGTCGAGGAATTCGAGCAGCAGGCTCATGCCAGCACCCCGAGCAGGAGAACCGCCAGAATGGGGCCGAGGCAGGCCAGGCCGGCCAGCCCGAAGCCGTCGGAGAAGGCCGACTTGCCGCCCAGGACCGCGGCGACGCCAAGCCCCAGGGCCATCACGAAGGGGACCGTGATTGGCCCGGTGGCCACCCCGCCTGCATCGAAGGCCAGGCCCGCGAAATCGGAAGGCCCGAAGACGGCCAGCAGCAAGGCCAGAGTGTATCCGCCGGCGAGCAGGCGGGAGATCGGAAAACCGAGGAAGATGCGGATCACGGCCGCGCTCACGCAGATGCCCACGCCCGTTGCGATGGTGAATATCAGGGCATTCCCGCCAATCCGGCCATTGGACGCCAGCCCCACCTGATGGGCCAGGACGCGCACGGTCGGCTCGGCCAGGGCCATCATTGCGCCCAATGCGAAGACCATGACAACGATGATGATCACGGAGGCGATCCTGGGCAAGTCGTTGCCCACGGTTTCCCCCATGGGCAGGAAGCCCGTGCGCACGCCCACGAAAAAGAACATGAGCCCCAGGAACATCATCGCCGCGCCGCCGAGGAAGCGGGCGAGGTGCTCGCCGTCCAAGGGGGTCGCGAACAGGTGCAGGAGCAGCACTATGCCCGTGATGGGCAGGATGGCGGAGGCCACCTCGGCCAGAAGGTTTAGCAATTGGTGTTTCATGAATTCCGAATCGGGCTGGAGGCGGCCTGTACTTTTGGTCGCGGGCCGGGCAGAATGCCGCGTAGCCTTTCAGGCATATTACATTAATCCTCAAAGCCCGCGCAAGGCATAAAAATGGATCTGCCCATTCTCAAGGAAGCGGTCGTCATCTTCGGCCTGTCCATAGGCGTCATCGTCGTCTGCCACCGTTTCCGAATCCCGGCCATCATCGGCTTTCTGCTCACCGGCGTGCTGGCCGGCCCGCACGGCCTGGGCCTGGTGGGCGCGGCCCACGAAGTCGAGATGCTGGCCGAGATCGGCGTCATCCTGCTCCTGTTCGTCATCGGCATGGAGCTGTCCTTCAAGGAGCTTTTGCGGCTCAAGAAACCGGTCTTCCTGGGCGGCGCGGCCCAGGTGCTGCTGACCATCATCGTCTTCGACGGCCTGGCCACCTTGCTCGGGGCGTCCTTCGGCCACTCCGTGTTCGCGGGCTTCCTGGCGGCCCTGTCCAGCACGGCCGTGGTGCTCAAGCTCCTGTCCGACCGGGCCGAGATGGACGCGCCGCACGGGCGCATCACCCTGGGCATCCTCATCTTCCAGGACCTCGTCGTGGTGCCCATGATGCTGCTCATCCCCTTCCTGTCCGGCCGGGCGGGCAACCTCGGCGCGTCGCTGCTGCTCCTGGCCGCCAAGACCGCAATCATCCTGGCCGTGCTGTGGGTGCTGGCCAGGTGGGTCATCCCGCGCATGCTGCTCATGGTCGTGCGCACGCGCAGCCGCGAGCTGTTCCTCATGACCACCCTGGGCCTGTGCTTCTCCGTGGCCCTGCTGACCTCGTCCGTGGGCCTGTCCCTGTCCCTGGGCGCGTTCCTGGCCGGCCTGCTCATGAGCGAATCCGAGTACAGCCTGAGCGCCCTGGAGGGCATCCTGCCCTTCCGCGACGTGTTCACCAGCGTGTTCTTCGTGTCCATCGGCATGCTGCTGGACATGGGCTACTTCTTTGACAACCTGGCCGTGGTGGTCGCGGTCACCCTGGCCGTCCTGGCCGTCAAGTCCGTGCTGGCGGCGGGCGCGGGCCTCGTGCTGGGCTATCCCTTGCGCGTGGCGGCCCAGGCCGGGCTGGCCCTGGGCCAGATCGGCGAATTCTCCTTCGTGCTGGCCGGCGTGGGCGTGTCCTACGGGCTGTTGTCCGCACCCGAGTACCAGCTCTTTCTGGCCGCGGCCATCCTGACCATGGCCGTGACTCCCTTCCTCATCATGGCCGCTCCGCGCCTGGCGTCCTTCCTGGCGCGCAAGGCCCCGCTGTCCGGCGGCCCGCTGGTGCCTGCCGGCAAGGAGTGCGAAGCCGAGGTCCTGAGCGACCATCTGGTCATCGTGGGCTTCGGCGTGGGCGGCAGGCATCTGGCCCGCGCGGCCCAAATGGCCGGCATCCGCTACGTCATTGTCGAAATGAACCCGGACACGGTGCGCAAGGAAGCGGCCAAGGGCGAACCCATCTTCTACGGCGACGCGGCCCAGCAAGCGGTGATGGAGCACGCGGGCGTGAGCCGGGCGCGCATCCTGGCCATCGTCATCGCCGACCCGGCGGCCATCCGGCGCATCACCGAGGCCGCGCGCAAGTCCAGCCCGGCCCTGCGCATCGTGGCCCGCACGCGCTTCGTGGCCGAGATCGACCCCCTCAAGGCCCTTGGAGCCAACGAGGTCATACCGGAGGAATTCGAGACATCGGTGGAGATCTTCAACCGCGTGCTCTCGGCCTATCTGGTGCCGCGCCGGGACATCGAGCGCTTCACGTCCGACGTGCGCGCCGAGGGCTACGGCCTGCTGCGCAAACCGGGCCAGCCGCGCGAGCCCTATTGCGACCTGAGCGGCGTGTGCTCGGGCTTCGAGGTCACGGCCCTCAAAATCGATGCCGGGTCCTTCGTGGACGGCAAGGACCTGAGGGAGGCCGAACTGCGCAAAACCCACGGCCTGACCCTGGTGGCGGTCAACCGCGGAGGCGAGATGGTTGCCAACCCGGACGCCGCCTTCCGGCTGCGGGGCGGCGACGTGGCCTACATCTTCGGCGAGCACGCCGAGGTCCTGGACAAGGCCGGGCTGTTCACCGCGCCGAAGCTGGAAAGCGACCGCCGCCGCGAGGAGGTCCCGGCATGAGCCTCGTCGTGCAGACCATCATGCGGCTTCTGGGCAAGGCAGGCGACCGCCACTGCGTCTCCTGCGGCCGAGGCTACCGGCCCGGCCCCGGAGATCGGGGCTATTGCCCGCGCTGCGAGCCGGAGCACAAGGCCGACAAGGACAAGGCCGGCGACAGCGGCAAGCCGTTTCGGGAGGACTGAGCCCGCTCCAGCTTCAAACGGCTTGCCTGCGGAAAATCCTCTTGATTCGCCATTCCCGCAGGTGCATGACATTCCTTGCCCTCTTCACGGGCATTCGAGGTAATACCCATGGACAGCATCGCGGGCTTCATACCCCTCATCAAGCTTTTCGCCGTGTTCGCCGCCATGCTGGCGTGCATCCGCTTCCGCCTGGGCCTGTGGCTCTCGATCCTGAGCGGCAGCCTGCTGCTGGGATTGGCCTTCGGCATGCCCCTGACCGCCTGGCTGGCCACGGCCGGAATGGCCCTGACCACGGTCAAGACCCTGCTTTTGGGCCTCATCGTCATCCTCATCCTCGTGCTCAGCGACATCCTGGAGTTGAGCGGCCAGAATCGGAAGCTCATGGACGCCCTGTCCGGCTACCTGACCAGCCCGCGGTTCCGGCTGGCCTTCTTTCCCTCGCTCATCGGGCTCTTGCCCATGCCCGGCGGCGCGGTCTTCTCCGCGCCCATGCTGGGCAGCGTGGCCGAGGGCATGAACATCCGCCCCGAGGACAAGGTCATGCTCAACTACTGGTTCCGGCACATGTGGGAGCTGGTATGGCCGCTCTACCCGGGCATCATCCTGGCCTCGTCCCTGGCCGGCGTGCCGCTGGCAACGCTCATCGCCTACACGCTGCCGGGCATGATCTTCTTTACGCTGCTGGGCTGGTGGTTCCTGCTGCGGCCCTCGCGCCTGCCCCTGCCGATCGAGGCTGTCGGAGAACGCAAGACGCGCAACGCACGCAAGGCGCTGCTGCACGGACTGCCCCTGATCGTGGCCATTGCGGGCTCCCTGGGCCTGGAAGGGCTGCTCTCGGCCGCACGGCCGGACATACCCTACGAGTGGGGCATCATCGCGGGCCTGGTCGCGGCCATCGCCTGGACCATGCTCCAGAATCGCCTGAAGCCCGGCTTCCTGGCCAAGGTGCTCATGCAGCGCAAGCTGCTCGGCATGCTGCTGGCCATCGCCAGCATCTTCGTCTTCAAGGACGTCATGGCACGATCCGGCGTCGTGGAGGCCCTGTCCGCGTCAGCGGGCGGCGGCATGGCCATGTTCGCCGC
>JAEYOJ010000001.1 GCA_023411815.1 Pseudomonadota bacterium
GCGATGAGCCTGGCTCCGGCCGCGTTGGGATGGATGCCGTCGTCCAGGTTCAGGGATGCTTGCGCGGCCACGTCCTGCAGCAGGAACGGGTAAAAAAAGGTCCCGTGCTTCTCGGCCAGGCGGGGAAAGACCGCGTTGTAGCGCTGGACGTAGTCCCTGCCCAGGTTGGGCGCGGCATGCATTCCGGCCAGCAGCGTGCAAACGCCCTGCTGCCCCAGCCGGGTCAAGATGGCGTCCAGGTTGTGCTGCATGGTTTCCGGCGCGATCCCGCGCAGCATGTCGTTGGCCCCGAGGGCAACCACGGCGAAGTCGGGTTTGTCCTGCAGCGCCCAGCTCAGACGCGCTAGGCCGCCGGCCGAGGTGTCGCCGGACACGCCGGCATTGACCACGCGTATGTCGTGCCCTCTCTTCGCAAACATCTCCTGGACCTGCTCGGGCCAGGCTTGACCAAGGTCCAGGCCGTAGCCTGCCGTCAGGCTGTCGCCCAGGGCCAGGAGCACTGGCCTCTCGTCATTGGCCATGGCTGCCTCCGTTGCCAAAAAGAGACAAGTTGCTAGTATGGGCAGCGTTGCAGCCACCCACCATTTGTAGCCCCGCAGGAACCCGCACATGCCAGAAGCATCCTCCATGGTTGAGCTTTCCGATGTATCGCTGACCCTATCCGGCGGCGCAGGGCCGGTCAACATCCTGCGCGGCGTGAGCCTGACGCTCGGGCCGGGCGAGGCCGTCGGCGTCATGGGCCCCTCGGGCTCGGGCAAGACCTCCCTGCTCATGGTCGTCTCCGGCTTGGAGAAGGCCACCTCCGGCAGCGTGCGCGTTGCTGGTCGCGACCTCTCGGTCCTGGGCGAGGACGAGCTTGCGCGATTCCGTCTGCACCACATAGGCATCGTGTTCCAGTCGTTCCACCTGCTGCCGGCCATGACCGCCCTGGAGAACGTGGCCCTGCCCCTGGAACTGCTGGGCGAGCGCAAGGCGCACAAAATGGCCGAAGAGGCCCTGGACTCGGTGGGACTCTCCGGACGGATGGCGCACTTTCCGGCCGAGCTGTCCGGCGGCGAGCAGCAGCGCGTGGCGCTGGCGCGGGCCTTTGCCGCTCGGCCGGTCCTGCTCCTGGCCGACGAGCCCACGGGCAACCTGGACGAGGCCACGGGCGCCACGGTCATGGACCTGCTCTTCCGGCTTCAGCGCGAATACGGCACAACGCTTCTGCTCGTGACGCACGACAACCGCCTGGCCAGCCGTTGCGGCCGCCGCCTGCGCATGCATGGCGGCATTATCGGCGCGATTGAGTAAATTGATAGCCGCAGGCAAGGCATGCCCCAAGCTCCTTCAATGGCGCGGTTGCCGCCCTATCCGGCAGGCCTCTTGATATTCCGCGCCACCGATGACAGCACGCGGGACAGCTCCTGCATGTCGATGGGTTTGGAGATGTAGTCGTCCATGCCCACGGCGAGCAGGCGCTCCCTGTCGCCGGTCACGGCATAGGCGGTCAGGGCGATGATGGGGACATGAGGATCGACCTCCTTGAGCGCGCCGCTCCTGATGATGCGGGTCGCCTCCTCGCCCGACATTTCCGGCATGCGCACGTCCATGAAGACGCAGTCGAAGTGCTGTTTTTTCAGTATCTCCAGCGCCTCCCTGCCGTTAGTCGCCACCGCGACCTTGTGGCCCCGCTGTTCAAGAAGGCTCTGGGCCAAAAACTGGTTGATCAGGTTGTCCTCGACCAGCAGGATGGACAGAGGCTCGCTCGTCTCGGACGTCTTGCCAGATTCCTGGGTTCGCGCCGTCTCCGTCCGGCTCGCCGCCCTGGACAGTCCGACGGTGAAGTAAAACGTGCTGCCCTTGTCGGGTTCGCTCACCACCCAGATCCTTCCGCCCATGATTCCCACGAGCTGCTTCGAGATGGCCAGCCCGAGGCCCGTGCCGCCGTACTTCATGTGCGCCGAGGTCCCGACCTGGGAGAAACTCTCGAAAATGCTCTCCTGCTTCTCGGCCGGAATGCCTATGCCGGTGTCCCGGACGCTGAACAGGAGCCGGACGTCCTCTCCGCCCGTCCGGACTTCCGGCTCGGTCCGCTCGACCCGCACGATGACGCTGCCGCGCTCGGTGAACTTGATGGCGTTGCCGACCACGTTTGTCAGCACCTGGCGTATGCGGCCCTGATCGCCCGAGAGCCGCTCGGGAATGTCGGAGTCGACACTCCAGAGCAGGGGAAGCCCCTTGTCCTTGGCCGAGAAGGAAAGAGGCCTGAGCGTCGTTTCCATCATGTGGCGCAGGTCGAACTCGCCGATGTCCAGGCGCATCCTGCCTGCTTCGACCTTGGAGAAGTCCAGGATGTCGTTGATGATGTTGAGGAGCGAATGCCCCGACTGCTTGATGAACCCCAGGTACTCGCGCGTCTGGCCGTCGCTGGCGGTGAGCAGGGCGAGTTCGGCCATGCCGATGATCCCGTTCATGGGCGTGCGTATCTCGTGGCTGATATTGGCCAGGAACTCGCTCTTGGCCCTGCTGGCCGCCTCGGCCGTCTCCTTGGCCTGCTTCAGCTCGTCCTCGGTCTTCTTGCGCTCCGTGATGTCCCGCACCACGGCCACGGCGTAGCGCTTCCCCTCAAAGATGTGCAGGCTCAGGCTTATCTCCAGGGGGACGCTGCGGTCGTCGGGCGCGTGCATGACCATCTGGAACCGCTCCTCGGCCGGGAGATCGGCCTCTCCGCCGGCGGAGAGGTGCCCTTCCCACGAATCCGCGGTCTCGCCCGGAAGGACATCCCGCAGGCCGATCCGTTTCGCCTCCGGCTTGCTCCGGCCTATGAGACGGCAGGCCGCGTCGTTGAGGTCGATGATGCGGTCGGAGGCGATATCGACAAGAAATATGGCGTCGCCCACCGCGTCCAGCAGGACGCGGAAGCGCTCCAGATCCGCAAGGCGGCGCTGCAGCTCCGGGTAGTAGGTCTTTCTGACGGACCTCTCGCCCAGGCCGATGAGCTTGTCGCGCAAAGGATCGTGTTCACGGTCAGAGGGCCTGCTCATACAATCTTTCGATATCCTTTTGCGTCGGTCGGCGGGGATTGGTGATCATGCACGGGTCCCGCATGGCATTTTCGGCCAATTTCGGAATATCCGCCCGCGTGACGCCGAGCTCACCGAGCGTACTGGTCACGCCGACCTCCCGCCTGAGCCCGTCGATAGCGTCCAGAAGCACCCTTTTCCTGTGAGCCATGGTCATTCCCTTCAGGTCGAGGCCCATGGCTTCGCCGATATCGCAATACCGCTCCGCGACCAGTTCGAAATTGAAGTCGATGACATGGCGGAGCAGGATCGCGTTGCTTTCGCCATGATGCGTGTCGAGAAGCCCGCCCAGACTGTGCGCCATGGCGTGCACCGCGCCCAGGATGGCATTGGAGAAAGCCAGCCCCGCATCCAGGCTGCCCAGCATCATTTTAGCACGCAGGCCGAGGTTCTGCTGGTCTCGCATGACAGCGGGCAAGGTCGTGAAAATGCGCCGGAGCGCACTCAGGGCAAAGAGGTTCGTGACAGGGGAGCTGGCGTTGGAGATATAGGCCTCTATGGCGTGGGTCAGGGCGTCGAAGCCGCAGCTGGCGGTCGTTTCCAGGTCCATGGTCGTGGTCAGGACAGGGTCGATGAGCGCCGCGTCCGGAACCATGGTCTTGCTGACGATGGCGATCTTCAAACGGCGAGCGGTGTCATTGATGATGGCGAACTGGGACACGTCGGCCGAGCTGCCTGCGGTCGTGGGCACGCAGACGAGGGGAGGGCCCGGGACATCCACCTGGTCCACGCCCTCGAACTCCAGGATGTGGCGCTTGCTGGCGCTGACTATGCCCACCCCCTTGGCCAGATCCATGGGGCTGCCGCCGCCCACGGCGACAATGGCGTCGCAGCCCTCCCGCTCGTAGACGCGCGCGCCCTCCATTACTTCGTGATCGCGGGGATTGGGGGTTACGTCGGAATACATCGCCCATGACAGTCCCGCTTCCTCGAGGCTGGCCTGGACCTTGCCCACCCAGCCGGCGGCGATCAGTTTGGGGTCGGTGACCAGGAGCACCCGCCTCGCGCCCAGGTTCACGGCGTATTGCCCGGCAAGGCCGGAGGCGTCCCGGCCGAAGACGAACTCCGGCGCGACGAACTTCCGCAATTCAAGGAACTGGATGTCTTCCATGATGACCTCCCGTCGGGCAGATGCGCCGGACCACTCATTCTGGCGCCGGACCGCCGGCATCCGACCGAGGCTTGAGCCATTCGTCCGCCGGAAGCCGGCCGACGCCGAGCGCCCTCTCCGTCCCGGCGCCGCAAGCCATGCCAACGAAGTCGCGGAGCATTGCCGTCAAAGGAGCACTTCGGACTGCGAGCCCAGGGACAGAGCCATCCAGGTTACACTCTTGAAACCATCGTACAGCATTGCCCCGGCATGACAACACGGAATCGTGAATACCGCGTCTACATGCGCCTTCCCGGCCACGTGCATTCCGGCGGCAAACGCAGCGGCTTTCCGGGAGGCCGTCGCCGCCGGACGATCTCCCGGTCGCTTCGGCCTTGTCCCGAGGCGGAGCAGACGCTATCCTGTCTCGAATGATCCTGGCCGTGCGCCGCGAGAACATTCATTGGCCGGAGAGGCTCCCTGCATAGAGAGGTCGCCTTCCCCTTGGCCCAGAGGCTTTCATGACTGCCCTCATCTTTTCCCTGGCCCGCCGCGAGCTGCGCGGAGGCCTCAGGCGTTTCGGAGTCTTTCTGGCCTGCCTGGCGCTCGGCGTCGGAGTCATCGCGGGTGTGGGCACGCTGTCCGAAGCCATCCGGCGCTCCCTGGCCCAGGATGCGCGGGCGCTGCTCGGCGGCGACGCGCAGCTGCGCACGACTTTCGCCGAGATTCCGCCTGATGTGCGGGCCTACGTGCAGGAGCGCGGACAGATATCCCGCATGGCTCGCATGCGCGCCATGGCCGGCCCGCCGGATGGAGGCCGGACCCTGGTGGAGCTCAAGGCCGTGGATGAGGCCTATCCTTTCTACGGCGAAATCGCCCTGAGCCCGGACATGGGCCTGGAGCTGGCCCTGGCCGAGCGCGATGGGCTGCCGGGCGCGGCGGCCGACCAGGAGCTGCTGACGCAGCTCGGGCTTTCCCTGGGCCAGCGCATCGCCGTGGGCGACATGGAACTGGAGCTGCGCGCGGTCATCGACAGGGAACCGGACCGGGTAGTATCGGCCTTCGCCCTCGGTCCGCGGCTCATGATCTCCATGCAGGCCCTTGAGTTGTCCGGCCTGCTCCTGCCCGGCAGCATGGTGCGCAGCGACTACAACCTCAAGCTGCCGGCCGGGATCGATGCCCAGCGCTTCGTGAAGGACCTGCGCGAGGCCTTTCCCGAAGCCTCCTGGAGCGTGTCGGACTATACGCGCGCGGCACCCGGCGTGCGCCGCGTGGTGGAGCGCATGGGCCTGTTCCTGACCCTGGTGGGGCTTACGGCGCTCCTCGTGGGCGGCCTCGGCGTAGCCGGGGCCGTGGACGGTTATCTGTCCGGCAAGCTGCGCTCCATCGCCATACTCAAGTGCCTGGGCGCTCAGGGCGCGCTGGTCACGCGCGTCTACCTGACGCAGATCATGGCCCTTGCGTTCGTGGGCACGCTGCTTGGCCTGACCCTAGGACTTGCGCTGTCCTGGATAGCAGCCGGCATGCTGACGGGCTGGCTGCCCGTGGAGGTGCGCGTGGGCATATTCCCGGGCCCCCTGGCCACCGCGGCGGGCTTCGGCATACTCACGGCCCTGGTTTTCTCCCTGCCTCCGTTGCTGCGCGCGCGGGCCGTGCGGCCGGCCGGACTGTTCCGCTCCTATCGGGGGCCTGGCCGCCAGCCACTCACGGGCCGGGCGCGCCTGTACATCCTTCTGGCCGCGCTGGCCCTGGCCGCGTTCGCCGTGGCCGCGACTCCGCAGCGGACCACGGCGGCCTGGTTCGCCCTGGCCGCCGGACTGGCCTTCGGGCTGCAGCTGCTCCTTGGGCGCGGCCTGGCCCGGCTGGCCGGCACCCTCAAGCCCCGCAACCCCCTGCTGGCCATGTCCCTGCGCAGCCTGAGCCGCTCGGGCCATGCGCCCACGGCCATGGCCTCCCTGGGGCTCGGGCTCACGGTGCTCGTGGCCATCATGCTCGTGCAGGGCAACCTGCGCCGCCAGGTGGACACGGAGATGCCCGCAAGCGCGCCGAGCTTCTTCTTCGTGGATATCCAGCCGGACCAGGTGGGGCAGTTCGAATCCGCCGTGGGCCGAGTGGCCGGCGTGGAGCGCGTGGAGCGCAGGCCCATGCTGCGGGCGCGCATAACGGCCATCGGCGGCGTATCCGTGTCCAAGGCCAAGGTCGATCCGTCCGCGGCCTGGGCCGTGCGCGGCGACCGGGGCGTGACCTATGCGGCCGAGCTGCCCGAGCACAACCGGCTGGTGGCCGGTCAGTGGTGGTCGGCGGACTACTCGGGCGAGCCGCTCGTGTCCCTGGCCGCGGACATCGCCGAAGGCTTCGGCGTGGGCGTTGGCGACCGGCTCACCCTGAACATCCAGGGCCGCAGCTTCGAGGTGAGGATCGCCAGCCTGCGCGAGGTGGAATGGACCAGCCTGGCCATGAACTTCTCGCTGGTCCTGTCGCCGGGCTTCCTGGAATCGGCGCCCCAGACGCACCTGGCCACGGTCTATGCCGCGCCCGGCTCCGAGGACGCGGTGTTCAAGGCCGTGACCTCGACCCTGCCCAACGTGACCGCCGTGCGCGTCAAGGACGCCCTGTCCACGGTCTCGCGCATGCTCTCGACCATGGGCAGGGCCGTGCTGGCCGTGGCCGGCGTGACCCTGGCCGCCGGGCTGCTCGTGCTGGCCGAAGCGCTGCGGGCGGGCCTGCGCCGCCGTTATTACGAGGCCGTGGTGCTCAAGACCTTGGGCGCCACCCGGCGCGACGTGCTGCTGCTCATGCTCTGGGAGCACCTGGCCCTGGGCCTGGGCGCCGGCCTGTCCGCCGCCCTGCTCGGCAGCCTTGCGGCCTGGCTCTCCGTCACCCGGCTCATGGAGGCGGTGCGCTGGACCTTCATGCCCGGCATGGTCGCGGGCACGGCCGCGGCAGGCGCACTGGCCGTGGTCCTGTTCGGCCTGGCGGGCATGCGCCGCATGCTCGGCCAGCGGCCTTGGCAGGTTCTGCGCAACGAGTAAAGCGGAGACCCGGCCGTCCCATGCGTCCAGGTCACCGGCTCGACGCTAGAGCTCATCAACTTTAAGACGTTCGCTTCGACGTTGACGGCGCAAGTGAATTGCGCCTACGCCTGCGCGACGGTAAGCCAAGACTTGGCTTGCAGAGCATTTTTAAAGTGAAAATGCTCTATGCGCCGAAGCCGTCGCCGAAATGTCACACTGAGCCGGCAATGTCGTCCCATCCTGCCGTCATCGCAGGCGATTGCCCTGCCCCCCTGTAGCTGTAGAGGCTGTTCCGCTCGAAAGAGCCCTGAAAATTCATGTTCCCCTGTTCCCATGACCCCAAAGTTCTGGTAGTGCTCGGCCCGATACTCTGTGCATTGCGCGCCACGAGCCGTGGCCTGAAATGTTGAACACGGGAGGGAGCCTTCATGGCGGCATTACCGGCACGACACACGCAACCGGAACCTGACAGCGACGCACAGCCGTTCTCCGGCCCGGAGCTCGCGCAGGCCAGCACCGATCGCGGCCTGCGCGTTCTGGTGGCCGAGGACAACCCCGTGCACAGGGCTTATCTCCTGCAGACGCTCATCGACCTCGGCCACAGGCCCGAAGCCGCGGTCAACGGCATGGAAGCGGTTAAGCTGTTGAGTTCCATCGATTTCGACCTGGCTTTCCTGGATCTGCGCATGCCCGTGTTGAGCGGCGAGGAAGTGCTGCGCAGCATTAGGGACGGATTTATCGCCAGGGCCGATCCAGCCTTGCCGGTAGTTGCGGTGACAGCCCAGTGCGAGCGCGGCCTGCGGGTGCGCATGTCGACCGCGGGCTTCGACGCCTTTATCGGCAAGCCCTTGCGCCGCAGCGATGTCTTCCAAGCCCTGAAGACGCTCGTGAATCAAGACGGGCGCGAAACGCCGGCCGTGGACCTGCCGGCCGCCAGGAGCTGGCTGTGCAATGACGACGGCACGGTCTTCAAGCGCATCCTGAACATCTTCCTGGAGCAGGCCACGGGCTTTCTGGGCCTGGCCTCCGCCGCCCTTGCCGCCGGCGACACGGATACGCTCCGCTTCGGCAGCCATTCCCTGGCCAATTCCGCGGGCATGCTGCAGGCCGAGCGGCTGCGACTGGCCTGCCTGGACCTGGAGAAAGCCTCAAGGGCCGGCGACGTGCAGGCCGCACGCCGGGCCTTGGCTCCGGTGGAACAGGAGCTGGCCCCGGTCACGGGGGCCGTGCGCGCCTATCTGGGGCAATGCTGAAAGGCTGACCTGCGGCTTTCCTGCCAATAAATAATAGTGTCTCACAGATCAGCTGAGAGAGGGCGCGGCCCTCTCTCAAACTCTCTCCCGCCAGGGAGCGGCGTTCTCTGGACCCACCTTTATTGGTTGCATTTGCAATGTGCCGTAGCGCGCTCCATGCACACATGGCGCCGGCAAGATACATCGTGGGTGCAGGGGCGCGTCCGCCCCTGCTGGGAGGAGTTCGAGGAGGGTGTAAGCTCGCACCCATTTTGAGAAATTCTGTCACCCAACCTGAGAAACTCCATTTCTCAGGTTGGGTGATCAACTCTACGTCCTTATCTGGGAAGTGGATCTCGAATAGTCACCGATCACATTATTCCTTCATGGCCTCCGTCAGTCGTTGGGCGGCGATGGAGGCGTATTCGGGGGACAGCTCGATGCCGATGAAACTCCGTCCTGTCTGGAGGCAGGCCACGCCGGTGCTGCCGCTTCCTGCGAAGGGGTCCAGCACCGTGCAGCCCGGCTGCGTGACTTCGAGGAGGTCCTTCAGCAGGGGCACGGGTTTTTCGGTCAGGTGCACCTTGCGGCTGGTGTTGACGTTGTGCCGGTATATACCTGGTAGGCACTGGCGCGTGTGCGTAATGGGCTTGCCTTTGCTGCCGGTGACGATGAACTCCGCGTCACGCTTGAAGTCTCCCAGGACCGGACGGGCGCTGGGTTTGTGCCAGGTGATGATGCCTCTCCACATCCAGCCGGCCGCCTGCACGGCATCGGTCATGACTGGCAGTTGCCGCCAGTCGCTGAAGACCATGAGCCGGGCTCCATCTCGGGCTATGCGCAGGCATTCCGCGAGCCAAAGCGAGGCCCACAAGGCAAAAGAGCGCTGGTCGCGGTTGTCGCCGAGCATGGCCGGATAGCGCCGCTTGGTTGAGCCGTGCTGATACTTCTGGGCCGGGTCCGCCTGCCGGGCGGACAAGGACAAGCCGCCGCTCGAATAGGGCGGATCGGTCAGGATCGTATCCACGGAACCGCCAGAAAGCGTGCCAAGAACACTCAAAGCCTCACCTTCGTGCAGCGTGATGCGATCAGAAGCAAGAAGCGTGGTCATGCTGAACCCCATTCCGAGGCTCGGGGCCTTCTGGTTTGGGGCTCTCGGCCCTCACATGGTTGATCGTCTTGCAGCGGGGACACTTGATGACAAGCTCTGCCGCGCTGCCTTTGGCCAACAGCCTATCACACTTACCGCATCGTAATTCCCTCATATCCTTGGTGTAGTATTGTTGCGCCTCATCCGCCGCCCTGGTAAAGGTTGTGACCCCTCGCGCGAGGGTTCGGAGCAGCGGTTTCGGCCGTGGGCCGGTGTTCCAGCACCGGGTCGGTGGGGCGCTGCAACGCCCCGCCTGCTCCACTCGTCTAATTTCTTAATTCGGTTCCACCGGCCACGACACGGCCGGATCCTCCGGGCCTTCCCACGGGAATCCCTCCTGCTGCGGCAGATCGCGCAAGGCCTGGCGGTAGGCCATCCAAGCGGCCCGCTCGACCTCCGCGAGGGGGTAATCAGGCATAATGAGGTAGTCGCAGGCCGCCAGTCGCTTATCCCGCTCGACGCGGACGCGCTCGCCGCGCGCCTCGGGGCTGTTGTACTCGGCCAGGCGCGCGGCTTCGGCTGCGGCGGCCTCGGCTGCAAGGCGGGCCGTCTCCTGCTCCCATAGCGCTACATATGGTGCGACATCCTCGGCGTAGTCTTCCGGAGCAAGCGGATGGTTGATGTCATCCAGCCACTCCATGTGTCCCGCGCCATTGTGCCATTGGATCGCGTGGAGGGTGGCCGGAGCGGCATATTCCAATCGCAGGGGCATGCCATCCACGACGATGATCTGGTCGGACGGCACGACAACGACATGCTCTCTCATGGTTTCTCCCGTTACAGCTTCATGATGAAGGCCAGGGCATAGAATGGCGGAAGGTTTTCAAACTCGGCAGTGGTTGCGGTATGGGTGTGGCCTGGGTCGGTAATGCCGTGAGCGTGCGCGCCTGATCCACCGGCACCATAGGTGCCGAAGTTATGCGTGCCCGTTGTTCCGCCTCTGTCGGCTCCGCCGTTGCCGCCATCGTTGTCATCCGACGGGACGGTGTGGGCATGCCAGGGCATGGTCGTGGTGCTGATAGTCGTGCCCTGGACGCTGACCCCGGTTCCGGCATTGCTTATGCTGATGGAAGGAGTGACGACGGATGCGCCGCCGATGTCGCCAGCTCCGTAGCTGTCACCAGCTCCCACGACAAACCTGTCGCGCAGATCCGGCGTGCCGTTTTGGCCATTGCAAAGCGCCCAGCCTTGGGGAACTGCGTCAATCACGCCGGACCACATGATGATTCCACCGGGCGGCACACTACCGTGCGCAGTCATGTCCGCCTCATGATTCTGCCTGGCAGCCGCTTCGGCGGCGACCAGCTCCATAACTTCCACGATTTCCGCATCCACATAAGCCCGGCTGGCCGTGGCGATTGCCGGGTCGATGCGGATGGGCGTGGATTCGGCGCTGGTTTTCTCGATGATGATGCGGATGAGCAGCTCCTTGCCCACGCCTTCGATCAACTGCGGCTTGTAAGTCTCTGGCATCTTGGCGACGACGATCAGGTCCCCGCCGGAGTCGAACAGGCCGGCCTCGCGCACGGTCCAACCGCCGATGTTCGTGGGGACGACCGCCTCTATAATGACGTAGGCCGGATTGTTGGGATCGACCTCCAGGCGGGTGACGCCGCCGCGCCGTTTCCGTCGCCCACGGCCAAGTGGGTCAGGGTGATCTGCGGGCCGCCGGCCAGGTTGTTGGCCTCCTTGTTGCGGCCGGTGCGCGTCCATACGGTGCCGTATTGAGCCATGTCCCCTCCTCAGAGCGGGTTGACGGTGAGATATTCACAGGTCTGGCAGGCCGCGCGCAGGAACAGGGGCGAGGTCAGCGCCAGGTCCGTGGGAGATCTGGGATAGACTTCGACGGTTTCGCCCAGCAGCGCCGTGGCCGCCGTGGACTGCGGGCCTTGCGCCGTGATGGAAACCTCGATCCCGGCCAGCTTGGCCGAGGCGCGCTTCTGGTCATTCAAAACCCACTCGAAGAGTGCGTAGGCCGGTTCGTCGAGGCGGGCTTTGGACTCAAGCAGGCAGCGGAACTCGGTCCAGCGCTCGGGGGCTTCGGAGCGCAGGTTGTGGACGGTCGCGGTGATGAAGCCGTAGTGGGCCAGGATCTTGGGCAGGCCGGCCTGTTTGCCACCCAGAAGTGACCAAGCGTAGGCGTTGACCACGCGAGAGCGGAAGCGCTCGGCGTCCTCGATGGGATGCCGTCGCAAGCCCCTGCTGCGGCCGTGCTCCTCGACGAACTCCGGGGCGCATGTTTCAGGGTTGAACTGCTCACGCAGCCAGAGCATGTCCTGGCGCGCCTGGTCCAGGCTTTCGGCCGCGCCCCTGACCAGCACGGCCAGCGGCCCGCCGACCAAGAGAAGCGGCCAGCGCAGGGTCTGCGTGAAGTATCGCCAGAACAGGCCCATGCTACGCCCCGGCCGCCCAGCTCGTGGTGACCGTCAGGGACTGGAGCACGGCCAGCCCGTCGGCCGGCACGTCCACATCAAAGGCCGGACTGGTCCAGAGCACGCGCTTGACCCCGGCGATGCTGCGCAGCTGCACGATCATGAGGTCGCGGGTCAGGTCCTCGCCGATGGCCAGGGGCGCGACGCCCTCCACGGCCGCATCCGGCTTGAACAGGGCGCGCAGGCGCTCTTCGGCCCGGGCCTGAATGGCCGAGGCGTCGCCGCTGACCAGTTCCAGCTGTACGTCAACGGCCACGGGCACTTCCATGGGAGCCTTGACCAACACGTCGTCGTTCTGGGGCCGGTCCGCTTCGATGCGCGCGGCGACCGCGTCCAGCAGCTCCTGCGTGGGCAGGCCGGCCGCGCCGGTGATGACCACGTCCACGCTGCCCTGGCCGCGCGGATGCTGGTCCAGCACGGTGACCGAGGCCACGCCGGGCACCTCCAGCGCCCAGGCCTGGTAGGCGTACTTGGTCAGGCCGTTGCGGGCGAGCCAGGCCAGGCTGTAGCGGGCGCGCAGGCTTTCGTCACCCTCCCTGTCCGCGCCTTCGCTGGTCAGCCAGCCGGCGCGGTTTTCGACAAAGTCCACGCCCTGCACCGGCGTGACCAGCTCGGAAATCTGGCCGGGCGTGACGTTCGCGGCCGCGCCGTACTCCTCGGCCTCCACCGGCACGGCCAGCTCGGTATGGCCGGCCGGCAGCACGACGTCTTGCGTCGTCACAAAGCGGTAGACCTGGCCGGCGGCGTCGGGCGGCGTGCGCAGGATGCGCCCGGCCGGAATGCGCACGTTGCCGGAGGTGTTAACGCGCGCGAAGTGGACCTGGCCACGAGCCTTGGTGGCCACGCGGCGCGTGACATTGACCTGCCCGCACCAGAGGTCGAGCCACAAGCCCGTGGCTGTGCTCGGAAAGGCCTGCTTCAGAACGAGAGCCAGGAACAGGTAGAGCTGGAAGAGGCCCCAGCACCACAGCTCGATCATGCCGCGCACGACGCCCTTGTTGAGGTTCAGGCGGCGCGGAAGGAGGCCCTTGGCCACGTACTCTTCCTGGACCTCCTCGATGCGGCCAAACATGTCGGCGCGGATCTCGTCGAGGGTTTTGCTAACCGGGATGGACATCGCTCAACACCGCCTCGATTTTGCCGTTGCCGACTTCCAAGACCAGGTTGTTGCGGTGATCCTCGCCCACGAATATCCAGCTCGCCTCAAGCGTGACCGTTTTTTCATCCCAGTTGAGAATCGCCGCCGTAACACTCATGGGCTGCACGCGCGGATCAATGGCCACGCGGCGGCGCACCTCGGCCTCCAGGGCCATGCGGCTTGCTTGCGTCGATTCCTCCTGGACCCATTCATGGATCAGGGAGCCGAATTCCAGGTCGTAGAATAGCGAGCCAAGCGGAGTGCGCAGGCGCAGCAGGATGTCCTGCACACCGGTCTGCGCGCCATCGGTGAGCAGCAGTTCGCCGTTTGCCGCGACCTTGGGCTGCTGGCCCGCGTCGAGGGTGATGTCCTGGCCGAAGATGTCGCTCATCTTACTTGTGGGCCGTGGCCGGCGGGTTGGTCGGCGTGCCGCCGATGTCCTCGATAAAGGGCACTTCCTCGCAGACTGCCTCGCAGATGGCCCGCACCAGCTCCACAAGGTGCTCGTGGCCCGTATCAAATTTGTCGCTGAGCTTGCTCAGTGCCCGCTGGGTCACGCGATTCGCGTCAACTGCCATGGCTACTCCTTGCTGGCCAGCACGGTGCTGGATTTGTCGATGTGCGGCAGGCCGGTCAGGGCGCAGATGCACTGTTGCGTGACCACGCCGGAAACCGGGCCGGCGGTCTTGTGCGTGATGGTGCCGCCGGCTTCCACGCGCACGTCGCCCTCGACCTTGACCAGCCAGTCGCCGCCGATTTCCGCCTCGGCGTTGGCCGGCGTGACGTGCAGGATGCGCTTGCCCGCGTCGATCTTGATGTACGTGTCCGCATCGGCCTGGATGATGAAGCCGTCCAGTTCGCAGGCCGGGGCCTTGCCCTCGGGCCAGCGGAAGTTCGAGATGTGTGGAAAGTTCGGGTCGCCGTCGTAGTAGGCCAGGTCGCAGATGACGCCCACGCGCGGCGGACAGACCACGCCGCGCTCCGGCCCGGCCCACAGGATGGGAATGCTGACTCGCGGGATGACCGGCTCGGCCGGGTCCTCGGATTCGTCGTTGCGAAGCGGCCGCACGTCGCAAAGGTATTTGCCGTCCGAGGCGTAGGCCTTGACCACGCGGGCCTTGCGCACCACGCGGTAGTAGCGGCGCAGATCCGGCATGCAGATCTCCACGGCGCGCCTGAGCAGCTCGCGCAGCTGGCGCAGGTCATTCATGCTCGTCTCCGTAGAAAAGGTGCGTTCTGGCGCTGCCCGGCGTGATCTCGTGCACCACGCGCAAGGCGCGGATCTGCTCGTCGATGGATCGGCGCTCGTCGCGCAGGCGAAACAGCCGGGAGTGGCGCATGGACGGCAGCAGGAAGGTTTCCACGCGGCTCAAGGCCGCCGGGCCGCTGGCGGGTTCGTGCCGGATGAGCCCGGCGCGCGTGGCGATGGCCGGAACGCTGCCGGCTTCGTCCCCCGGCTCCTCGAAGTCGCCCCAGTTGACCGCGCCCGAAGCGTCCATCCACAGCGCCCAGCGGCGCATGTCCTGGCCGGTTGCGCGTTGCACCGTGTGCGCGGCCTGCCTGGCCAGCTGCCAGGGCGCGACACCGCTTGCCACGAAGTGGCGAAGCATCATGCCCGGCGAGTCTATGCGGCGAAGTGGCAGGCCGGCCTGACGCACGGCCGCGCGCACGATGGCCTCGGGCGATTCGTCCAGCCAGGTCTGGCTGATGAGCGTTTCAACAAGCAGAAGCTCCGGGCCGAGCACGCGCACCAGCACCTGGTCCTTGCTCGGGCCGGCCATGACCCCGCCCACAGTGCCACGCCAGGTGGCCGGCGTTTGGTCCCGGTAGCCAAGCTGGATCTCGGCGGCGTCACCGCGCGTAAGCGTCCGGCCCACCTCGCCGGCCGGGTCGGGCAGCACCAGGCTGGCCAGGGTCAGCGGCTGGTGGCGCGTTGAGTCGATGGTAAGGCGCGGGCAGCGCAGGACGGCCAGGCGGCCCAGGCGGATGCGCATCCCCAGGCCGGATAAAGCGCCGGATATGGTGCCGGATATGGCCGTCATGTCAGCCCCACCGTGAGCGTTGCATCGAGTTCGGGCTCGGTCTGGCCCGAGGCGAAAGCCGGAGCCGCGCTGGCCTCGGCGCGCTCCTCCACGGCCACCACGGCCGGCTTGTACTCCACAAAGGAGAGGTTGGCCGAAATCACGTCCTCGCGGTCCGTCTCCGAGGAGTCCAGGCCGGAGAAAACGACCTGGTCCACGCCCCTGGCGCGCAGGTGCGCGTTGACCACGTCCAGCACCAGCGGGTTGCCCTTGGAATCGTGGCCCCGGAACGCAGCGTCCAGCATGGCCAGCTTGTCGTAGCAGGTGGAGGACGAGTCGGTGAGCAGCTCAACGATGACCACGACCGCCGCGTCCTCCCAGCCGAGCGGGGTCTTGGTCTTGCCGCTCAGGCCGTCCTGCTCGGCCTCATCGAAGCGCACCTGATTACGGATGGATAGGTACTTGAGCACGCCGGGCAGCAGCTCGCCGCCAAGACGCACCTCTCCGTCATCGAAGCTGAGCAGCCTAGCCATCGTGGGCCTCCACGAAGCGGGCGAGCTGGGCCAGGAAGCCGTCGGCGTCCTTTACGCCGTCGAGCTTGACCTCCAGGCGCTGGATGATGATCTGGCGGGCCATTTGTTGGCTGGACCGCGCCGGGGCCGGGGCCTGCACGCGGATCTCCGGCGCGGCCGGGGCCTCGGCCAGAGCCGGGGCCGGAGCCGCTCCGGCGATGGCCAGCCCGTCGAACGCCCCGGCCATCGTTGCGGCCAGGCGCGGGGCCGCGCTTCGCACGCCCTCGCCGAGCGTGTCCGGGATGGCCGCGCCCGAGGCGGTCAGCGTCGAGAGCGGGCCTTCCTTGGCGTCGCTATGGGGCAGCATGCGCCCAAGCGGCCCAAGCAGGGTCTTGAAATTCTCGTACAGCGCGCCGGCCTCGGACTTGATGCCCTCCCAGAATGTCGTGAGGAGCTTGCTGCCGGCCTCGGCCAGATCCATGCCGTTCGCCAGGTCAACGATGAAACCGAGCAGGCCGCCCACCATACGTAGCGGGATGGTGGCTATGCGGATCGCGGTCGCAAAGGTCTGGAACGCGCTGCCAAGCAGCGTGCCCACGACCTCGCCAAGCAAGCGCCAGCTTGAAGCGTCCGTGGCCGCGCTGGCTCCGAACAGGACGGATACGGCCATGCCCACCAATTCGGCCAGCCAGCCGAAGGAATCACCCAGCGCTGACAGAACCGGGGAAATGTTGGTTACGGCCGTGTCCCAGGCCGTGGAGATGGCCTCGGTCATGCCGAGCCAGAACTCGCGGACGCGGTAGGCGATCCTGGCCACCGTGGTCACCACGCCCACCAGGCCGGCGGCGTCGATATCCTGGGCGAGTTGGCCGCTGATGATGCCCACGCCGTCTTTAAGCGAGGCGAACACAGCGACCACGCCTTGGTAAACGAGCTGGAGAATCTTCCACCAGCCGGACAGCGTGTCGGCCATGCCGCCGAAATTCGTCTGCCAGGCCAGGGCCAGCACGCCCACGGCCGCGACGATGAGCCAGATGGGCCAGCTCACGGCCGCCAAGGCCCCGCCCAGGAGAGGCAGCACGGCCGAGGCGGCCCAGGAGGCGGCGGCGAAAGCCGTGATGGCCACGACGCCCACGGCCAAGGCCCCGGCCACGAGGATGATGGTTTCGCCGATGGGGGTCTGGGCAAGTTTGGTGAGGATCGACAGCGCCCAGGATGCGCCATCCACCACCAGCTTGAGGATCGGCGTGAATACGGAGCCGACGGTGATGTTCAGGGCTTCCCAGCCGGAGCCGAGGATCGTGATCGAGCCTCGCAGGTTGTCCAGCTGCTTGCGAGCCATCTCGGACGCGCCGCCCATCTGGTTCCGGAGCGTGTCGGCATACGCGCCCAGCCTGCCGATGCCCTGGTTGAGCAGCGCGGTCACGCTGCCCACGGCCTCCTCGCCGAAGATGCGCTTGATGTATTCGGCTCTGGCTGCGGTGCCCATGCCTTCCAGGGCCTGCTCCAGATTGCCCATGATGCCCACGAACGGCAGCATGTTGCCCTGGGCGTCCCTGGTCTGGATGCCAAGGGAGTTCAGGGCCTTGGCCGCGTCCCCCATGGGAGCGGAGAGGCGGTTGAACATGATCTTCGTGGCGGTGCTTCCAACGGCCGCGTTTATGTTGGCGTCCGCCAGCTTGCCCGTGATCGCGGCCAGCAAGGCGAAATCCTCGCCCACGCCGGCCACGACGGCACCCGCGTTCTGCAGGGCCATGGAGAGGCCGTCGATATCCGTCGCACTCGACGTGGAAGCCGCCGCGATGATATCCGCGACCTCGTTTGTCCGGCTGGCCTCAAGGTTGAAGGCGTTCAGAGCGCCGGAGGCGACGGAGGCCGCGACAGCCACATCCGACTGCGTGGCGGCAGCCAGGTCGAGCAGCCCAGGCATGGCGGCTATGATCTGGTTGGCGTCAAAGCCCTTCTTGGCCAGCTCGGTCTGGGCGTTTACCACCTGCGAACCCGTGAACGCGGTACTGGCGGCCAGGTCCAGAGCCGATTGGCGCATGCTATCCAAGTCAACAGCGCTGGCGCGACTGATGGCCCCAAGGCTTGAGACGGCCGCCTCGAAGTCCGCCGCAGTGGCCGTGGCCCCTCCGAATCCAAGCAGCAGCATGCCGGCCACGGCCGCGATGGGCAGCATGGACTTGGCAAGCTGGCCCATGCGCTGGCCAAGGCGCAGGGCGCGGCCCTCGGTTGCGTCGAGCTGGCGGTCAACACCGCGCAGAGGCCCGGTGATGCTGTCCACCAAGCTCATGATGGCCTGGACCGCGAATACGCCTTCCATTTACTTCCCGCCTCCGAACATCTTTCTCATCGCTTCAAAATGCCGCTGCTCAAGCCACAGGGCCTGGGCGGCCTGGTCGGCGAAGGCCTGCATGTCCTCGGCCGGCTCTGCGTGCAGCCAGTGCCGGATGAGCGCCGAGTGCTGAGCCATGCCGTTTGCCTCCAGATCCGCCCTGGCCGCCTGGATCAGTTTCCCACGTCGCCAAAGCCCACGCTGGTCAGCACGGCGTTGCCGAGCGAACTGGCCAGGCCGGGATACATGTCGCTGGCCTTGCGCAGATCCTCGCGCTGGTCGGGATGCACCACGTCCAGCGCAAGATTCTGCAGCGCCATGCCCGGCTTTTTCATCATCGTCTTCTGCGCCCGTTCCACCTGGGGCTGGGTGGGCCTGTGGAAGCGAAAGGAGAACGTAACGTCCTCGCCCTTGAACTTGTCATGGAAGGTGTGCTCGAAAGCTGCATAGCCGGCTTCCAGGGCCTCGGTCTTGGTCTCGGTCTGGTCCTTGTTCATGGCTCTCTCCTTTTCTCGCGGGCGTTACGCGATCACGTCCACGATGGTGTCGATGAGGTTGCCGGCCTCGGTGTAGGCCGGGACGCCGTTCCACAGGATCGGCTTGGCGATCTTGAAGTCGAGCTTGATCTGCCTAACGTTGGCCTCGCCCTGCTTGGCGCTCGTGGCGGCCTTGGTGATCCAGCACAGCGGCAGGACGTCGGTTATGGTCTCCTTGAGCGCGCCGCCGTAGCTGACGATGATGGGCACGGGCGTGTTGTACATGCTGCCGCCCATGACCAATTGCAGCCGCTGGAACTCGTCCGAGTCCAGCGTGCAGTTGCCGCTGGCTTCATAGTTCTTGCGGCCCACGCCGCGCGGGACCGCGCCCTTGCCGTAACGCATCTCCACGTCGCGGCCGTCCTCGTAGTTGACCTCGGTGAGGCCGACCGCCTCGCCCGAGGGCAGGACGATCTTCACGTCCTCCCAGTCGTAGATGGCTCCGTTGATCATGGGGCCTCCTTAGCCGCGCGGGTCGAGGGCCGACCCGGCGTAGTAGTAGCTGGCGAACAGCTTGATCTGGCGAATAATGGGGATGCCCACCAGCCGGGGCTCGACGGCCAGGCCGTTGTTCACGATGTCCTGGCCCTCGGGGATCGTGAGGACGTAGCCGGCCAGCTCCTGCGGCACGGCGCGAACCATCGTATCCAGGGCAAGCCCCAGGTTGGTGCGCAGAAACTCGATGCCGGCCGCGCCGCCGCCCACGCGCGGGTCGCCAGCCTCGTCGTACATGCTCTTGAGGGCCTGGATGCGCAGCTTACGTACGGCCTTGAACACGGTGCGCAGCACCTCGATGTACTGGTAATCGCTGGTCGCCTCGGCAAGCGTGCGCGCATCGCCCCAGTAGGCTCCGGACAGGCCGGCGTAACGCTTGGCCGTGATGAAGCCGGCTTTTTCCAGCTGCTGCTGGACCGCCTCGTTCCACTCCTCGGGCAGCGTGGCTGGGGCGATGCCGCCGTCGCGCACGCGGCCCATGGCGCGCATGACCGGGATGGACATGATGCGCCCGGCGGCCAGCCCGCCCCAGTTGCGGGTAAGCCGCTTGCCCGTGACGTCCATGACCTCGCCGAACTGGCAGCAGACCGAGACGAAGCGGTGCGCGTAGCTGGCCCGCTCCTTAAGCATGGCGGCGGTCCAGTCGTAAATGTCCTCGCCGTCAAAAGGCAGGCGCGTTTCGCACAGGAAGAACGTGGGCCGGTGCAGGTTCCAGAGCGTGTCCGCCTTGGCCCCAAGCGCGGCCCAGTCCACGGCGTCCGTGGGGCCGACCACGTGCACGAACTCCACGTCGTAGCGCTCAAGGGGCGTGGCCAGGGCGCTCATGACGTCGATGATGGTCGGCACGGGCGCAAGCGCCTGGAAGCTGTACGTGTCGCCGGCCACGCCGTCCTGGCCGGTCTGATCTGGCCAGGTGATCGTCACGCCCGAGTCGCCGACCTGGATGACCCCGTCGGCCGGGATGGTCCGTTCTGGCCCGAAGCTGTCGCCGTCCACGGACAAAGTGTAGGTGCCCTCGTTGCGCCCGCCGGCCGTGACAACTTGCAGCACGACCTCGGCGGCCGCCTTGGGCGTGCCGGCCGCCGTGATGTCCGGGCCGTTGCCGATCTTGGATACCGGGCCGATGGCCGTGCGCACGGTCACGGCGTATTGATCCCCGGCCACCTGCTCGGCGTCGGCCAGGACCAAAGTGGCGCCGGACGCGCCAAGCGGAACCTGGCCGCTTGCCGGCGTGGCCGTGGTGGCCTGCCAGGTCTTGCCGTTGTCCAGCGAAAGCTTGCAGGTCGCCGCGCCTAGCGCGCCAGCGTCCATGATTTGCACGAGCGCGTCGGCGTTCTGGGCCGGCACGCCGCTGACCGACGCCTCGGGGCCTGTGCCGGTATGCCTGACCGGCGAGACGTAGCCGCCAGGCTGGCCGGCAACTGGCACGGCGATGGCCGTGGCGCTCTGGCCGCCCGTAGCGAACAGGTCGCGCAGCCTATCCACCAGCGGCCCGACTCCGAGCAGGCCCGCCAGGTCCGAGCTTTTGCCAAGCAAATAGCCCTTGCCGACAGTCCCCTTGGAGCAGACGCCCGCCACGATGGCTGAACCGTCCACGCCGCCCGGAGCCAGGCCCGAGGTGCCGTCAACGATGTATTCAAGTACGTCGCCCATGATGATCCTCCGTTAAATCCGGCCGGAGCCGCAGGCGCGGCCCCGAAGCTTGGCCAAGGCCTGGCCGAACTGCTCGGCGCTCACGGTCTTGCCCGGAGCCCAGCTAGCCGCCTGGCGCAAGGCGGCCAGCTCCCAGGCTTGCAGACCCTGCGAGCAGGCGTGCTCCTCCACCAGGCGCGGTTCACCAGGCTTGGCCGACGCGACTTCGCCCGGATCGGGCGTGGCCAAGCGGCGCGGGTCGATGCTGTTTTCGTCCTGGCGCTCGGCGTCGGCCGAAACGTCCTTGGTCTTGTGACTCGGGCCGTCCTGGCCCTCGCCCTTCGGGCGTCGCTGAGGCGACGTCCAATTTTGCTCTCCTGCAAAATTGTCTTTGGCCATGTCATGCCTCCTGGACGGTCAGGCCGTCCTTGATGTTCAGCTCGCGCACAAGCGGCAGCTCCTCGTCGCGGCAGAGCATGCCGCTTATGCGGATGTGCAGGGCCGCCATGCGCTTGCGGAAAACCTCCACGCGCTTCTTGTCGAAGCCGCCCAGCGTCGCCCTGAAGGCCTCCACGCGCACCAGGTTGTTGTCCGCGTCCGCCGTCCTCGCCGGCAGGGCCAAGAGAAAGGCCGGCACAAAGGCTTCCAGCCACTCCTCATCCTCGGCGTGGACCTCGGCGCGCACCTCCAGCCTGCGGCTGTAGATCCGCTCGCGGATGGTCTCGTGCGTGCCGGGCCGTGTTACCGACGGAAAGCGCGCGATCTTGTCGTGGTCGCGCGCAAGGCCCTCCGGCAGGAACTCGATCTCCAGCCGGGGCGAGGGAGCCAACTTGTCTTCCTTCTCGGGCTTGCGGTCCACGCGCTCGGCCGGCAGGCCGGCGGCCACAGCCGCCTCGCGGATGATTTGTTCGGCCAAGCTTCTCACTTTGAGTGTCACCGCCCCAGGCTGACGCCGAAACCACTGGCCAGCCAGGTCTGCATGGTTTCGCGGGTATCCTCGATGTCCTGCTTTGATATGCCGATGAACGGCCGGGCCGGGATGGTCACCGATTCCTTCTGCGCCCAGCGTCCGCCCACCTGGAACTTGAGCTTGGACGCATTCTTGGCGCGTATCTCAGCTCCGAACTGGTGCGTGGCCGCGTACGAAACACTAGTGCCCACCGCGACCAGGTTGGGGCTTGCCTCGTAGCCGATGGAGTTCTTCAGGCGGGCTGTGTCCACCAGAGTCTGGCCGCCTTCGGCCTGCGCGCGGTAGGACGGCTGCCACTTCTCGCCGTCCGGGCCGCGCCCGTCCTCGAAACGCTGCTGCGTGGAGGAGACCAACTGCTCGCCGATCTGCTCCATGAGGCTCTGCCTGGCCTGCACGTGGGCGATGGTCGCACCGACCATGCCCCGCAGGCCAGACAGGTCCAGCTTGAAGCTTGCTCCGGCCATCAGAAGCGCCTCCATGTGTCCGCACCGAACAGGGGCTTGGGCGCGTGGACCTCGACGCCCGCGTCGGCCACGGGTTCAGCGCCAAGGCGCTCCAGGCCGATATCGTCCTTGTCGTCAACGATGCGCTTGAGGGCCGCCCTGGCCTCGCGGACCTGGTCCAGGAGGTAGGCGAAGTCGGCCTCGTTCAAGAGCGTCGTGATTGAACCGACCACGCCATGGGCGGCCAGGGCCGCCGCGATCTGGCGCAGGGTGTCCGGGGCCGGAGTCGGCAGGGGCAGCACGAACTTGCCGCGCAGGGCGTCGTCCACACGGGCGTTGGCCGCAGCCACGCAACGCTCAACTATGCCCGGCACAAGCTCCTCGGCCTTGTCCTGATAGGCCTGCAGCAGATACTCGCTAAGATCGCCTGTTTGGCAGTACACGTTTCCACCTCTCGCGCGTTTGGGACTAGTCTTGGACTAGTTCACAGACCCAAAGCCCTACGCCGGCCTTACGCCAGCACCTGAGCCGTGCAGATGCCGCGCATGTTGGGCACCGGGAACGGCTTGGATTCGCCGACCAGCATCCAGCCGCTCGGGTCGTCTTTCTTGAGCGGCTTGATGAACATGGGCAGGGGCTGCAGGTTGGCGTCCAGGTCGTCCACGGCCGCGTAGATGAGCCGATGGTCGGCGTCCCTGGCCACCATGCGCACGGTCTTGGCCGGCAGCACGGGCTGCATCTGCCTGGTCTCGGGGTCGCGGTACTTCTCGGCGCGCCGCCTGATCAGGAAGCCGCCGATGTTGATGCCCTGGTCCGTGATCTCCACGCGGATCTTGGCCGTGGTCTTGGAGTTCTCGGCCAGACCGAAAAGCACGTTGTACACGTCGCCCGAGGCCTGGATTTCGATCTCGCCGCCGTAGCCCTCGGCCTCCAGGGCCTCCTGCATGTTCGTGAGCGTCTCGAAGACGTCGGCCAGCCTGACGCCCTCGGCGTCCCACTTCTTGGCCGGGACAACGCTAAGCGGGTTGCCGAAGTCGATGACCCAGCGCTCGAAGCCGCCGGCCTCCATCTGCACGGCCCAGTCGATCTTGCCGCCAAGGGCCTGCGAGCACAGGGCCTCGGTGGTCTTGCGCACGCCCCGGCGCAAGAGGTCGGCCTTGCCCTGCGCCCAGGTGTCCTTGGCGTTCTGGCCCAGGAGCTTCAGGTTGTTCAGGTCCATGCCGCCCACAAACGTGTTGGGCTTGACCGGAAGGGGTTCGTAGAAGTCGGCCTGGCCCGTGTCCCTGGTGGCCGGGATGGACGCCGAGCCGCGCTTGACCACGGGCAGGGCGTGCACCACGCCCTTGATCTCGTGGACGCCGATAATGGGCATGGCCAGTTGCGGCCGGTTCACGAACAGGCTGTCCATGATGGGCGTCTTCATCACGGGCAGCGCGGTCAGGTAACGCACGATGGCCTCGCGGGTGAACAGTCCCCGGATGTCGAGCATGATGTCCTCCGATGGTTCCCGGTTAGACCGGGTAGATTCCGCTGTCCTGCAGCTTGCGCAGCATGGCCGCGTCGGGTTCGGCCGGGCCGGTCGGGTCGGGCGCGCCGACCTTGAGCACGTCACGCCGCACGGTGCCGTGGATGACCACCATGCCGGCCGTGGCCAGGGTCGTGTCCAGGATCTCGTCGAGCACGGCTACGGGCACGGCCTCGCCGGCCTGCGGCACCAGCTTGCCGTCCACGTCCTTGGCCAGGATGAGGCCAACTGGCAGCACGCCCTGGGCGGCGGCGAAGGCGGCCGTGACGAGCACCGGGCCGTGGCCCTTTATGCCGGCGTGTTCGTCGTCGTAAGCGTAGCTGTGGGTCTTGCCTTGTATGGGCATTGGTTCCTCCCTTGTGGTTGCAGCCTGGCCGCTAGACCTTGCTGGTCAGGTCGGCTGGCGTCGTGTCTTCGGTCGCCTTGCCCGACGCGGCCCGGCTCGCCGTGGCGAACTCAGTGAGCAGGCCGTTTTTCGGTCGGGCCTCCAGGCTGCGCCAGTAGGCCTCTTCCTGGCTGATCTGCTCGACCTTGCCTTCAGCCGCGAAATTGATGGTTGCGCCGGCCTTGCCCAAGGTCGCGGCAAAGCCCAGGACCTGTTCCTTTTCGGCGGGCAGGACCTTCTCGGTCGTGACCAGCGCCTCGAAGCGCGCCTCGCGGGCCTTGGCCTCCTGCTCGCCCCTGTAGGCCGCGAAGTCGGCCGTAGTCTTGTCCTTGGCCTGCACGGCCTCTTCGCGCTGCGTGGTCAGCTGCCTGTTTTGGCCTTCCAGTTCCTCAATGCGTTTCCTGGCTTCCTCAATGGTCATGCCTTCCTCCCCTGAGCCCTGCGGCTCGGCTGAAAACTCGATGGTCGTGGTTTCAGTGTCCGCGCCAAACTCCACCTCGCCCAGGCCGTCGATGGCCGGCGGCGTGGCTCCGAGCAGGCCGACATGGCGCAGGCCGCCGTCCGGGAACAGGCTCATGGACACGTGCCGGTAACGGCCGGCGGAAACGAGCTGCCGGACCTCATCGGGCACGTCCCGGAATTTAGCCTGCAGCACGTCGCCAACCAGGCGCACCTGTTCGACCCAGCCGAAGGCCGGGCCGTTCAGGGCCGGATGGCCGAAGACCAAGGGCGCTTGGCGCTTGGCCGGGTCGTAGGATGTGGCTATGGACGAAAGAGCTTCGGAAGTGAGATTCACTTCCCGGCCGCTCATGTCTCGGAATCGGCCCGTGCGGGCGATGTTGATCCAGCTCATGTGGGCCGGTTTAGCGGGTCAGGCGAGGGATTGAGAGAGTGTCGTGTGAACTATGCGGAAAATAGAACTAAAGAAGAATGGATCAAACCGAACCATCCACGCTATGCGTCAGGCTGAGTTTTCTCGAAAACACGCCTTAGGAGGGAACGCAATGCATCCATCCGTGCAACTCTTCCAGGAGATGAGGCAGGTCGAGCCATATCCAATGGGAGTGAAGCCCATCCCCGAACAAATCCAATCCACTGCGTTCTTTCCAGGCGGATATGGGTTATGGCTTGAGTCCAATAGTGGCTCCCTACCCGAATTCCCCTATGAAGGAATCATGGTCATCGGCCGGGATTTCGACTCGGAGGCGAACTACAGGAAAACATTGTCCAATCCCCGGAACAATCAGACTGCCGGGACCTGGAAGAACATCACGCGGTTCTTTAAAGAGATCCCCTTGCCCATGCACAGGTGCTTTTTTACCAATGCCTACATGGGACTAAGAGAAGGGACAGAGTCGAAGGGTAACTTTCCAGGGGCAATGGACTCCGGTTTCGTAGATAGATGTCGATCCTTCCTGCGCCGGCAGATAGAGGTTCAGAAGCCCAGGTTGATTCTGGCGCTTGGCATGGAAGCGCCCCAGTTCCTCGGGCTACTGTGCCGGAGGCTTCGTCCCTGGAGCACATGCACAGCTACAAAAGATTTCGAGCAGGCAGGGCAGTTATTCCGCGAGGTAGACTTTGGCATCCCAGGTCACAAGGCAACCGTGGTTTTCCTCGTGCATCCATCCTACCGGCATATCAATGCACGGCATCGAAGCTACAATGGCTATTCAGGAAATCCGGCGGAGGTTGCTCTGGTAAGAAATGCATTGAGAAGCAACTTGGCTATCTAAATCCAGTCATATCCAACCTTGTTAATAGGCAGATTAACTATAAACATGATCCCATCGACGTTCAATACACTCAAACAATTCTCTTGGAGATAGGTTAAGAGTATTAGTTGTGTTCATGATCTGATGGAACAGAATGAAAGATTCCAATGTGCAAATTTGAACATCACTCAGTTTTGAGTGTTTGCAGTTATGGCCAAGGTTAACTAGCCAGTTATCGATCATTTTACAAAAGTCTTTATTCGATAAAAGGTTATTAATTCCTTCTTCAGAAGAAACCATGGTTTGCTGCCTTCGTTTAGGGTAGCTGTTCCTTCGGAATCGCTTTAGCCAGGACATCTTTCTTCACTCAGTGATTTCAGTCTAAGCTAACCTTGACCCTAAGCCACGCCTGAAAATATGTAAATAATAACATCCACTTAGAGTTATTATCGCGCCTTGCTTCTGGCTTCATCGTCGTTCCGCTTATCGCTCTCAAGTATTGTCGCTGAAAGCCACTCCTCCGCAGCATTGCCCACAAAGCCCTTGTCCGGAAACGGTCGCACGGGCGGGAGCCGCTCTCCCGTGGCTGGGTCCATGGGCTCGACGAGGCCCGGCCAGTCTGTCTGTACTTCGTAGCCGCGCGCCTGCACCTGGCTCGCTGACAGGGTCTGCACGGTGCAGCGGCACCTGAACCCGTTGGGCGGGTAGAAGGTGGACCAGAAGGAATGGTCCGCCGGGTAGACCAGGCCGTGCAGGGCCGCATGGCTTGGGCGCGTGCGCGAGTCGGCCACGGACACGTAGCGCCAATAGGGCCTTGTCACGGCCGCGCGCTTCATCTGCACGTAGCGGCCGGCCTGGTAGGCGGTCTGGATGTTCGTGCGGAAGATCGTGTCCACGCGCCAGGCGCGCTTGCCGGTCCAGCCCTTGGCCTCGACAATGTCCGCGAAGCGCGCCTTGAAATCCGCCAGGGTCTCGCCCTGCTCCAGGGCCTCCGTGATGGCGGCGCGTACCTGCTCCAGCATATCCCTGGCCGAAACACCGCTCACGCTGAAGGCGCGGGCGCGGGCGAGCTCGGAGAGATCTTTCCATTCCTCCGGCGTGACAATGCGCTTGTCCGCCCAGAAGGCCTGGGCTTCTTTCATGGGCAGCGCGACAGGATCAACGGCCATCCCGGTTTTCCTCCCTGGCGGCCAGGCGGCCGTGGGCGTCGGCGGCCACGAGCGCCCGCGCCAGCAACTCCTCGAATTCGCCGCCGCCCAAGCCCGGCTCGGCCTCGGCCAGCCTGGCCTGCAGGTCCTCCCAGCTCTCGGCTGCCTGAATGATCCCGATGATCCTGCGCGAGCGCTCCTCACTGGCCTGCACTGCCTTGGGCAAAAGCCCCTCGACCATGCGGTCCAGGGCCTCCTGGGCCTCTACCGCAGCGGCCTCGCCAGGGTCGGCGTCACCTGGCGCGGCGAAAGCGGGGCCGGGTGCGGGTTTCTCATCTTGGCTGACAGGCTCTTCGATCTCGAAGTCCTCTTCCGCCAGTTCGTAGGTCCTCACGAAATGGGACTTGCGGAAGCGCACGCCGATGCCGTGGAGCTTTGTGTCCAGCTCGGCACGGGCCGCGTGGTCCTCGGGCTGCACGAAACCGAAGACCGGCGCGAACATACCCTCCGGTGCGTTGAGCCGGGCATAGTTCCAGGCCAGCTCGTTCATGGCGGCCACAAGTAAAGCTTCGTCCGCCTCGGCCAGGTCGTCCAGTTCTCCGGCGTGGGTCTGCGCGGCGGCAAAGCTGCCCGAGTCGCCAAGCTCGGCGGACAGGGTGTTGCCCATGATGACCTTGGAAATGGCCGCGTCCCAATGACGCACGAGCCGCTCGTGGATGTCGGCGGACTTTCCCGAGGCCTCGTAAATCTTCACCTCGCTGCCGTGGGGCAGCACGGCCACGGCGTCCTGGGTCATCCTGGCCAGGTCGGCGGCCATGGATTGCCGGGCTGGCCGGTCCGTGCCCGAGGGCGCATTGCCCACGGTCCACGGCTGGCCGTACTTCTCGGCGAAGCGCATCCAGAACTGGATGCCGCCGCGCTTGAAAGCGACAGGCCACAAACAGCGCGTGAGCAGCCGTTCGCCGTAGGGGTTGGCATACGTCGCGCCGTGGCGGGCCAGGACGAACTTGAGCGGCGGCACCAGCTCGCCTTGGAGGCTCAGCTGGCTGCGAAAAACCAGGCGATTGTGCGTATCGAAACCGAACCAGGCGCGCGGCTTGGCCACGGCGTCGATCAGGCGCAGACGCGTGCCGGCCCGCTCGAACATCAGCTCGACGACCGTGTAGCCGAAATACGGGGCATCGAGGATTTCGGAGAAGAGGCCGCGCAAGTCCAGCCGCTCCAGGTCGGCGACCAAGTCCCGGCACAACCGCTCGGCCTCGGCCGAGGCCTCCTCTCCTTTGGGCGCTCCGGGCTTGAAGCCGTAGTCCTGACGGTTGAGGGTCTTGAGCTTGCGCTTGGCCCTGGCCATCGTGACCTGGTCATCCGCGCAAAGCTCGTCGAGCACCGATGCGTCGTCCCCGCGCTTGCGTAGCACGGGATCGGGATCAGGCAGGACGCCCAGCCAGCCGGCCAAGTCCACGCCCGCTGCCTCGCGCGTGGCGATCTCCGTGAACAGACTGTCGCGGTCGGGTTGCTCCGGCCTGCGGGCAAAGTTCAGCAGACGGCCGGCAAGGCGAGCCATGCGATTCATAGTGCGTATCCCCTACATATTTGGGCGGCCTGAAACGGCTGAGCCGTAAGCACGTCCCACTCGCCGCCGTACTCGCTGGTCTTGGCCGCGAACACGGCCAAGGCTGCGGCCAGCCCCGCGTCGCCGTGGCGCTGGCCGGCGTGATCCTGGGTCCGCGAGTCCGGAATCCTGGCCACACCCTTGATCAGTTTGAAGGCGCGCAGATCGTCGAGGACGTGCGCGTCCTTGGGCAGGCTCATGGTCTTGTCCTCAAGCTGGCTTTTGAGCTTGGGCATGTGCTCGCGGTACCAGGACTCGGAGAGCATGACCTCCTGGATGCGCTCGGCTCCGTAGCGCTGGCGGGCGTA
>JAEYOJ010000071.1 GCA_023411815.1 Pseudomonadota bacterium
CCTAAAATTGGGGGGGGGGGGGGGAGCCCCCCCCCCCCCGGCGGGGTTCGGGGCAGCCAGTCCCGATTCTCCTACTTCTTCAAAAACGCTTCATACGCCAGCGTCGTGGCGTACAGGTCGGCCTTGCTGATGATCTCGAAGGGGCTGTGCATGGACAGCACGGGCGTGCCAAAATCGATGATGTCCATGCCGTACTCGGCCAGGTACTTGGCCACGGTGCCGCCGCCGCCCAGGTCCACCCTGCCCAGTTCGGCCATCTGCCAGGGCACGCCGGCCTCATCCATTACGTTGCGCAGCCAGGCCACATACTCGGGATGCGCGTCGTTTGCGCCGACCTTGCCGCGATGGCCGGTGAACTTGCAGAAGCAAGGACCGTAGCCCAGCAGCGCGGCGTTGAGCTTGTCGTGCAGTTCCTGGAAATCGGGGTCCAGGGCTCCATGCACGTCGGCTGACACGGCCTTGGACAGTTCCATTACGTGGTGCAGCTTGGTCTTGGGTTCCCAAGCTTCGAGCACGTCCATGAGGCAGTACTCGAAGAACTTGGACTTGGCGCCCGTGGAGCCTTCGGAGCCGATCTCCTCCTTGTCCCAGAAGACCACGACCTGGGTGTATTCGGGCTGGTCGGCACGCAAAAAGGCCTCCAGGGCCGCGAACAGGCACACGCGGTCGTCGTGGCCGTAGCCGCCGATGAGCGCGCGGTCCAGCCCCACGAAACGAGCCGGACCGGCCGGCACGATGTGCATTTCGGCGCTGTACAGGTCGTCCTCCACCAAGCCGTAGCGCTCGTCGAGGATTTCCAGCATGCGGCGCTTGATGCGCTTCTTGCCGTTGCCGTTGCCATTTTCCTCGTCGCTGTTCTCGGCGGGCGAATGGCCGAAGATGACGTTGAGCTTCTCGGCCTCGAAGGCCTCGGACAGCTTCTGCTCCACCTGCTTGTAGGCCAGATGCGGCAGAAGGTCGGCGATGGTCAGCACCGGATCGTTCGGGTCCTCGCCGATGACTATGGTCACGGCCTGGCCGTTCTTCTTCACGGCCACGCCGTGCAGGGCCAGGGGCCGCGCCAGCCACTGGTGCTTGCGGATGCCGCCGTAATAGTGGGTCTTGGCCAGGCCCACCTCGGCCTCCTGATAGAGCGGATGCTGCTTGAGATCCAGGCGCGGGGTATCGGCGTGCGCGCCCAGGAAGCGGAAGCCATCGGACAGCGGCCGCTTGCCCTTGCGGGCGATGAAGATGGTCTTGTCGCGCTTGACGCGGTAGCAGGCAGCCTCGCTCAGGTCGGGCTTGAAGCCGGCCTGCTTGAGGCGCTCCACCACGTACTCGACGCTCTCGCGTTCGGTCTTGCAGCGAGACAGGAAGTCCACATAGGATCGGGCCAGCTTTTCCATGGCCTTTTCATGGGCCGGGGTATCGTAGATTTCCCAGCAGCTCTTGGGCTCCGACTCGAGACCGGCCGGGACGGCGTTCTTCTTTTTGGTCACGTAAGATGCTCCTTGCGGTGATTGTCAGTTATGGCAGGCGCTCCCGTCTCCCGCCATGTCCAAGGCCTGGGCCAGGGACGCGGAGACGAGGCGGAATTCGTCGTTTCTCAAGGTGCGCGGGTCGAGGCAAAAGGCGTCTTCCTCGATGTAGCCGATGAGCGGCGGCTCGGCGGTGCGCAAGTTGTCTTTAAGAGTCTCCAGGGCCTGGGCGCCGCCGGACGTGGGCTTCACGGTCACCACGGTGGTGGGCAGGTCGCGCTCCGGGAAGGAGCCGCCGCCAACGCGGGACACGCCGGGCCGCGTGGCGATCTCCAGGCGGCCCGCCAGCTCGCGTTTGAGCAGCCGAGCCAGGGCCTGAGCCTTCTTCTTCAATTCGTCCGATGCGGCAGTGATCATGGCGATGGTCGGAATCTCGCGCCGGGCCAATTCCGGGTCAAGATAGAGGCGCAGCGTGGCTTCCAGGGCGGCCAGAGTCATCTTATCGATACGCATGGCCCGGTTGATGGGGTTGCGCTTGATCTTCTCGATGTATTCGCGCCGGCCCACGATGATGCCGGCCTGGGGCCCGCCCAGGACCTTGTCGCCGCTGAAGGTCACCACGTCCGCGCCCGCGCCGACCACATCCTGGACCATGGGTTCGAACTGGAAGCCCATGGGCCGGAGGTCGAAGAGGCAGCCGGAGCCGAGGTCCTCCATGACCGGAATGTTCCGGCGGCGGCCGATCTCCACCAGCTCCTCCACCGTGGTCTCGCGGGTGAAGCCGATCATGCGGTAGTTGGAGGTGTGCACCCGCAGCAGCAGGGCCGTATTCTCGCTGATGGCGTTCTCGTAGTCGCGCGGATGGGTGCGGTTGGTGGCCCCGACCTCCACCAGGATGGAGCCCGATCGGGCCATGACGTCCGGGATGCGGAACGAGCCGCCGATCTCCACGAGCTGGCCGCGCGAGACGATGGTTTCCCGGCCCTTGGCTAGCGTCTCCAGGCAGAGCAGCACGGCCGAGGCGTTGTTGTTGACCACCAGGGCAGCCTCGGCCCCGGTGAGGCGGCACAGCAGCTCCTCCACATGGCTGTAGCGGCTGCCGCGCTTGCCCGTGTCCAGGTTGAACTCCAGGTTGGAATAGTGGCGGCAGGCCTCGATCACGGCCTCGATGGCCGATTCGGCCAGCAGCGAACGCCCGAGATTGGTGTGGATGACCACGCCCGTGGCGTTGAGCACGCGCCGGAAGTGCGGCCGCGACTGCGAGCGCACGAAGCAGGCCATGCGCCGGAAGAGCGCTTCATGGGAGAGCTGGCTTTCGTCGGCGATGACGCCGGACTTGATCTCCTCGCGGCACAGGTCCAGAAACTTGTTGACCAGTTCGCGCAGGAGCGGCCGGGGCATGCCGGACAGGCTCGCGTCTTCGGCCAAATGCTGCAGGGCCTGATCCACCGGAGGCAGCAGACGGAAGAGATTGGGCACGGCTGTCTGTCCTTACGTTCAGGCGAAAATCATATCGGGGCGGCGTTTTCCAGGCACTCGGGCCGTTTTGTATACAAAGCGGCCAGCAAATACAAGGAACCGCAGGCCAGCACAGGGCCGTCCAAGGCCGCCGCGCGGGCCAGGGCGGCCGCCGGATCGGGAAACTGTTCGGCCGCGCGTCCCTGTGCGGCAAAGGCCGCGGCCAACTCGGCCGGCTCCCTGGACCGCTCGCAATCCGGCAGGCCCGTCACGAGGATGGGGCCGTCCGTGAGTTGCGCGGCCAGCGGGGCCATGGCCGACAGTTCCTTGTCCTTGAGGCATGAGAATAGTAGTGCCGCCGGCCGAGGATGCAACTCCTCCACCGCGGCCAGCAGCGCGCGCATGCCCGGCTCGTTGTGCGCGCCGTCCAGCAGCAGATCGGGACTCACGCCGGAAACACCGGGGCAATGCTGTAATCTCCCGGGTATGAAGGCCCGTTCCAGGCCCTTGGCCTCGGCCAAGGCATCCGGCTCGCGGCCCAGGGCCGTGGTGATCAGCCGCCAGCCGGCCAGGGCCAGCAGGGCGTTCTGCCGCTGATGCGGACCGGTCAGCCCCAGATTCACTCCGCCAGGCAGAACGGCCAGCCAGTCGGCCAGGAGCAGCCGCGCGGACTTGCGCTCGGCCACGGACCTGAGCACGGCCAGCGCCTCGGGCTCCTGCCAGCCGGTCACGGCCAGCCCGCCACCTTCGCGCTCGGGCATGGCCTCGGCCTTGTCCGCCGCGATCTCCGCCAGCGTGTCGCCCAGGATGCGCATGTGATCCAGGCCGATGGGCGTGAAAAGCGTCAGATCCGTCTCGAAAGCGCTCACGGCGTCGTAGCGTCCGCCAAGTCCGGCCTCCATGACCGCCAGTTCCACGCCGTCCTCGGCGAAGGCCAGCACGGCCATGCAGGTCAGCAGCTCGAAATAGGTCAGGCCCAGGTCGCCGCCGATGGACATGGCCCGGTTGGCCAGGCCGGTCCAGCGCTCCTCGGGCAGAATGCGGCCGTCGATCTTCATACGCTCGCGAAAGGAGAGGAAGTGCGGCGAGGTGTACAGGCCCGTCTTCAGGCCGTGCTCGCGGGCGATGGATTCCAGTAAGGCCGAAGTGGAGCCCTTGCCGTTGGTGCCCAGCACATGGGCCACGGCAAAGGGCGGCCGGCCGAGACCGGCGCGGCGGGCGAACGCGCGCACCCTGTCCAGGGTCAGGTCCATGTGAAACAGCCCCAGCCTGTCCAGATAGGCCGAGAACTCCTCGAAAGTCGCAAATCGTTCCGACAAGGCTGCCTCGCTATGCTGTGAACGGATCGGCCTGCATATCTGGTTTCCGCTGGCCAGGCAACGTCCCGGCCGCTCGTCCGGCCCAGCACGGGCGATTAGAGAATTTTGCTTTTGAAAGGCGCTTTTCGCAAGGATTGTTGCTCCAAGCGCCTAGTTTGCTATACTTGGAAGGTTGCTCACTCCAACAGAGGAGGGCCTTCTTGAACTGGCGCGACCTTCTTCAATCGATACAGGCCTTAA
>JAEYOJ010000138.1 GCA_023411815.1 Pseudomonadota bacterium
TCGATCCGTTCCCACTGGTCGTCTCGCAAGGCATAACGTCGCGCCATGTCTGGGCCCCTCCATCAGGCAATTCCCACATAGGCACGACGACACCACCTGGAAACCCCATTTGAGGACACGCCCTAGCTTTCAATTTTTTTTATTTTTCTTGCTTGACGGCGGAGGTCGAAATCAGTAGGTTCCGCTCCTCGACGACGACGCGCCCGTAGCTCAGCTGGATAGAGCATCAGACTACGAATCTGGGGGTCGGAGGTTCGAATCCTTCCGGGCGCACCACCGAAATCAAGGACTTAGGAGCAATCCTAAGTCCTTTTCTCTTTTAGACGCATATTCCATTCTATAAGCCGGAGCGCAATGGAGACAGCAGGCAGCTTACGCAGAGCGGCAGGCCCCATGACTTCGCTACAAGTGAACTCGTGCTTTTCGGGCAGGGTTCAACAAAAGCATCGAGCTCTCGACCACCTTGCTTAATCGGCCATGGCGCACCATGGATTTCACGCAGCGCTTGAGAGACGGCAAGAAAAGCGAACATTGTGGAGCTGAACGACTGCCTGGACATCAGCGAGCCACGACCACGGATAATCAATTTCGGAGTTTGTCGCGGATGATAAAGCACTCGGCCGATGCCTCTACGAATTCAGGGCAAGAGGCGCATCAGGGGTGTAAAATGGCCGAGAAACGAGAAAAGGGTCACGGATGGTTTCCGTGACCCTTCGATTTCGTGGCGGAGAGGGAGGGATTTGAACCCTCGACAGAGTTTCCCCTGTACACCCTTAGCAGGGGTGCGCCTTCGGCCAGCTCGGCCACCTCTCCGCAGATGCTCGCCACCTCGTGACGAGCGCACTACATTATGAATTTTCGAGCGCTTGTCAACCTTTTTGCGTAGGGACTTTGGCCGGCTATCCCAAGCCCCAGACAGATTGCCTGACAGGTGAGCCTGATATTACGGGACGCGCACATGCATCCGCGAATGTGTCCTGAAATACCGGTCCGTCAGTCGGGCACATGGTTAGTAAACCACTCCGCTGCTAGCCGCGCAACGTCTTCAAGTGCGCCGGGCTCCTCAAAGAGATGCGTCGCGCCCGGCACGATGGACAATCTGTTTTCGCAGATCAGTTGGGCCTGCGCGGCACGGTTCAAGGCAAGCACCTGCGCATCGTCTCCACCGACGATCAACAGGGTCGGCGCTCGAACGTGCGTCAGCATATCGCCCGCCAAATCCGGCCGGCCACCGCGCGATACGACTGAGGCGACATCGGCAGGCCTGCGTGCGGCCGCCACGAGCGCTGCGGCCGCACCCGTGCTCGCCCCGAACAGGCCAACAGGCAGGCCCGTGGTGACGCCGCGCGCCCGAAGAAAATCGATGGCCGATTCCAGTCTCTGCGCTAGAAGGAAAATGTTGAAGACATTGCTTCGATCCAGAGCCTCGGGCGGCGTGAGCAGGTCGAACAGAAGTGTGGCCAGGCCCTTGCCTCGCAATGCTTCGGCGACTGCGGTATTGCGAGGGCTCAAGCGGCTGGAGCCGCTGCCATGGGCGAAAACAACCAGGGCGACCGGGCCCGCAGGCAACGTCAGCGTGCCCGGCAAGCCCCTGGGGGATATGCTCACGTCCATGAGACTGCCTCCGTAAACGCCCTTGAGCGTCGGATCAGGCTCCTCCCGCGATTCAAAGCTACGCTTGCATGGACACGTGCGTCAACGCGTCGACCGAGGGCCGGACACGCGCACGGAGAAAAAAAAGACCTACGCACGGCGTCTTGCAGATGCAATGAAGAGATGTGGGGCAGGGAGCGCCGCTCCCTGTCGGGTGTGGGGGCCGGGAGAGGGCGCCGCCCTCTCCCGGTTCGAAGGCACAAGGCGCTAAGTCTTTTCCTTGTCGTGGCTCGACTTGTAGAACACGCGCACCGGGGCCATGGTGATGCCCAGGAGCTTGCGTAGCGAGTTCTCCAGGTATTTGGCGTAGCTCGGCTTGATGAGCTCGGGATCGTTGACGAAGAAGACAAACGTGGGCGGCTCGGTCTCCACCTGCGTCAGGTAGTAGAACTTGGCGCGCCTGCGCTTGACCACAGGCGGCTGGTGCTTGCCCAGGGCCGTGCGCAGAGCCCTGTTCAACTGCCCGGTGCCGATGCGGATCTTGCACTCTTCCCACAGCCGCTCGGACATGGGCAGCAGGTCCGCCACGCCGATGCCGGTCTTGGCCGATGTGAAGGTCACGGGCGCGTACGAGGCGATGCGCAAGGCCTTGCGGTAATGCTCCTTGGCCACCTTGCGCTCGTCGCGCGGCACGAGGTCCATCTTGTTGATGACCGCGATGAAGGGAGTCTGCTCCTTCTCCAGAAAGGACAGGAGCTTCTTGTCCTGGGTGGTCATACCCTCCAGCGCGTCGAGCACGAGGATAGTGACCTGGGCCTTCTTGCTGGCCTTGAGCGCGCGCAGCACGCTGTACTGCTCAAGGCTGTCCTCGATCTTGGTGCGCTTGCGCACGCCGGCCGTGTCCACGAAGGTGTAGCGCTTGTCCTCGACCTCGAAGGTCACGTCCACGCTGTCGCGCGTGGTGCCGGCCAGTGGGCTGACGATGACGCGCTCGCTGCCGGTCAGGCTGTTGACCAGGGATGATTTGCCGGCGTTGGGCTTGCCCAGGAAGGCGATGCGCAGGCCCTGCTCGGACGTGCGGTCCTCTTCCTCCGGCACGCCGGCCAGAAATTCCCCGGCGATGTGCTCGCGCAGCGTCTGGACGCCGTTGCCGTGGGCCGCCGACACGGCCAGCAGCGGAAAGCCCAAACCGTGGAACTCGGCCAGCATAAGGTCTTCGTTCTCGCTGCCGTCCACCTTGTTGACGGCCAGGAGCACGGGCTTGTTGCTGGCGCGAATGAACGAGGCGACCTTCTCGTCCAGGGCCGTGAGGCCCTCGCGACCGTCCATGACCAGTAGGATGGCGTTGGCCTCGTGCACGGCCTCGCGGGCCTGGGAAAAGATGGCGGCCTGGATGTCCTCGGCCTGCTCTTCCATCTCCAGTCCGCCGGTGTCCACGAAGGCCACCTTGCGGCCTTCCAGATCCGCCTCGGCATAGATACGGTCACGGGTCACGCCGGGACGGTCGTGGGTGATGGCCGCTTCCCGCCTCAGCAGACGGTTGAAAAGCGTGCTCTTGCCCACATTGGGACGGCCGATGATGGCCACGGTGGCTGGCATGGATTACTTCCCGAACATCCTCTGGATGGCTTCAGTGTAAGGTGGGCGCAGTACGCCCTTTTCGGTGACGATGCCCGCGACCAGTTCGGCAGGGGTCACGTCGAAAGCGAAATTGTAGACCTGCACGCCCACGGGGGTGATCTGCGACTCGCCCGTGGGATGGGTGACTTCCCGCGCGGGTCGCTCTTCGATGGGGATATGCGCGCCGTCGGGACAGTCCAGGTCGAAGGTGGACATGGGCGCGGCCACGTAGAACGGCACGCCGTGGGCCTTGGCCAGCAGCGCCACACCGTAAGTGCCGATCTTGTTGGCCACGTCGCCGTTGGCAGCGATGCGGTCAGCGCCGACGATAACCTTATCCACCAAGCCCTTCTTCATGAGCAGGCCCGTGGCGTTGTCGCAGGCCACGGTCACGTCCACGCCGCAGCGGTTCAGCTCGTAGGCCGTGAGCCGCGCGCCCTGCAGGAAGGGTCGTGTCTCGTTGGCCACCACGCTGATGCGCTTGCCCTGCTCCACCGACGCGTAGATGACGCCCACTGCCGTGCCGAAGCCGGCGGTGGCCAGTGCCCCGGCGTTGCAGTGCGTCATGACCCGGTCGCCGTCGGCGAGCAATTCTGCGCCATTGCGGCCCATGGCCCGGTTGATCTCCTCGTCCTCGCGCTGCATGCGCCTGGCTTCGTCCAGCCACAGGCCGGACAGGCGGTCCAGATCGACGACCTCGTTGGCGCGCCACAAAGCCTCCATGCGCTCCACGGCCCAGCGCAGGTTCACGGCCGTGGGCCGGGCGGTGCGGATGCGCTCCAGCAGTTCCTTGAGCGCGATGCGCCAGTCCGTGTGGCCGCGCACTTCGCGCGAGGCCAGATAGCAGCCGAAGGCGGCCGTGACGCCGATGGCCGGAGCGCCGCGCACGACCATGGTCTGCAGGGCGTAGACGACGTCGTCGGTATGACGGCAGGCGAACCACTCCTCGCGCAGCGGCAGATAGCGTTGATCCAGGAGCAGCAGCGCATCCTGGTCGGCATCGAAGCGGATATGCTCGTTCATCATGAGCGCGTCCTTCAAGCCAGCTTCTTGTTGAGCAGTTCGGTGACGACCTGCGGGTTGGCCTGGCCCTTGGTCTTGCGCATGATCTGGCCCATGAGGAAGCCCATGAGCTTTTTCTCTCCGCCGCGGAAGCGCTCGGCCTCGGCCGGGTTGGCGGCGATGACCTCGTCCACGGCGGCCTCCAGGGCCGACGTGTCGGAAATCTGCACCAATCCTTTTTCCTTGCAGTAGTCCTCGGGATCACGCGAGCCGATGGCGAAGAGGTCTGGAAAGATGGATTTGCCGGTGGTCGAGCTGATGGCGCCCTCCTCCACCAGCATGACAAGCTTGGCCATGGCCTCGGGGCGGAACACGCACTGGTCCGGCGTGAGCTTGGCCAGGTTCAGCTCGCGCAGCAGTTCCGTCATCATCCAGTTGGAAATCTTCTTGGGCTGATGATAGGCGCGCACCGCGGCCTCGAAGTAGTCAGCGAACTCCTTTTCGGCCGTGAGCACCTCCGCGTCGTATTCGGGCAGCCCGTACTCACTCACGAAGCGCTCCCGCCTTACCCTGGGCAACTCGGGCAGCTCCGAGCGCCACTGCTCCAACTGCGCCTGCTCGATCTGGATGGGAATCAGGTCCGGATCGGGGAAATAACGGTAATCGTGTGCTTCTTCCTTGGAGCGCATGGGCACGGTGACGCCCTTGGCCGAGTCGAACAGGCGCGTTTCCTGGACGACCTTTTCTCCATCGTCGAGCAAGTCTTCCTGGCGGCCGATCTCATACTCGATGGCCTTTTGCACGAAGCGGAACGAGTTCATGTTCTTGAGTTCGGCGCGCGTGCCGAACTCCTTCTGGCCCTTTGGGCGGATCGACACGTTGGCGTCGCAGCGGAAGGAGCCTTCCTCCATGTTGCCGTCGCAAATGCCGAGGTAGAGCAGGATGGAGCGCAACCCCTTGAGGTATGCCACGGCCTCCTCGGCGCTGCGCATGTCCGGCTCGCTGACGATCTCGATGAGCGGTACGCCACAGCGGTTAAGGTCCACATAGCTCTGGTTCTCGGCGGCATTGTGGATGGACTTGCCGGCGTCCTCCTCCATGTGGATGCGCGTGATGCCGATGGTCTTCGTCTTGCCTTCCACCTCGATGTCCAGTTTTCCGTGCTCGCAGATGGGCTGTTCGTACTGGGATATCTGATAGGCCTTGGGCAGGTCTGGATAGAAGTAGTTCTTGCGCGCGAAAACCGAACGCAGGTTCACCGTGCAGCCCACGGCCAAGCCCATCTTTGCCGCGTACTCCACGGACTTGCCGTTGAGCACCGGCAGCACGCCGGGCATGCCGGCGCACACAGGACAGACGTTCTGGTTGGGAGCTTCGCCGAACTGCGTGGAGCAGCCGCAGAAAATCTTGGTCCTGGTCTTGAGCTGGGCATGGACCTCAAGCCCGATCACGGCTTCGTAGCGTGACATATCCGGCTCCTTGTGCATGGAGAGGGACCACCGGGCGGTGCGTCCGGCGGCGGGCCGGAAGACGTCTCCGCCGTTCCGGCCCGAAGCAGAATGTTTAAGGCCTGCGGCCCTTTTTAGCAACTTCGCCGACGATCAGTCCCGCCGGCTCGGGGTGTACAAGGCGGGATTGAGCTGCGGATCATTGTACATCTTGAACTGGAAATAGATCTTGGGCCGCTTCAAGCCCGCGTCGTATTCATCCAGCAGTCCCATGACGCTGCCCACGAGATCCTGGTGCTGCCGCGCCAGCACGGACAGCTTGCGGCCGCAGGCTTCCACGTGCTCGGGGCCGGCGTCGGCCCGCTTCATCTGCTCATCCATGTGGAAGATCTTGAGGCAGATGATGGACAAACGGTCCAAGGCGCTGCCGATGGTTTCGGTGTTGTAAACCTCCGGCGTGCCCTCGGGCAGCAAGGGCTCGATCATGGCCGTGAGGGTGGCGTCGATCTTCTCGATGAGATCGTTGCGCCGCTGGTTGAGCTTGTCGATATCGCGCTTGCACTGGGCGATCACACTGTCGCCCACGTCGCGGCGGCGGGCCTCGTCCTCAACGTGCCAGAGCAGAAAGTTGGCCTTGTGCTCCTCCTCGGCCAGGTGCTTGAGGCTGGACGGGGATATTTCGTCATGGGCGCAGCCGCAGGCCTCTCCTGGGCCTTCATCGTGCCAGCGAACCACGTATTCCAGCTGCATGGTCACGCACATGAGGATGAGCTGCTTGATCTCGGCTATGGTCATGCCTTGTCCTTCGCCAGGAGGCGCTTAAGGTTGTGTAACGGGGTCTTCGGTCGGTGCCTGATCCCGGCTCAGGAGCAGGTACACGGTGGTTCCAACCTTGATGCGGCTTGCCATGTATTCCCTTTCCTGACCTACCCCGCAAAACAGGTCAAAACGGTTGCCTTTGATGGCCGAGCCCGTGTCCTGGGCCAGGCCGAGGCCGAAGACGCGCCGGGGTGTACCACCCGGATGCGTAGCGGGCAAGTCCGCAGCATAGGCCATGAGCGCGCCAAGCGGCATGATCCGGGGATCCGATGCCAGGCTGACCATGGCCGTCAAAGGTTGTCCCATTGCGCCTCGCGGTTGCCCTTGACCTAACTGAAAAAAAATGAAGCTTTCGTTCTCGGCAAGCCATTCGTACCGCTTATCCGGGTTGGCCTCCAGGCAGGCCCGAATGCGTTCACGGTTGAGCTCTCCCGAACGCAGCTGTCCTTTTTCCAGCAGCACTTGGCTGATGGACTTGAATGGACGTCCATTTTTGCTACCGTACTGGGCCTTGACAAGGTTGCCATCGGGCAGACGCAGGTATCCGGAGCCCTGCACGTGTAGGTAGAACAGGTCCAGGGGGTCTTTGGCCCAGGCGATTTCCAGGTCGCGGCCCGCCAGAACGCCGTCCAGTTCGATCTCCTTACGGCTGTAGTAGGGCACGATCTCGGTCCCGGCGACCCGGTAGTACTGAACCTGCCCACGCCACTCCGGCCGCTGGATATCCAGATTGATGCGCTTCAAGTCAGGCGGCACTGCGTACAGGGGATAGCGATAGACATCGTCGGGCTTGGTGCTGGCATCGATGACCGGGGCATAATAGCCCGTGAGCACCGGTTCGGGGCCCAGCCGGTACCACGCGAACTCCCTGGCCAGCAAACCGGGCTCCGCATCGAGTCTGGGCAATAGCCAAAGCAGCCGCATCACGCTGCTGGTCAACCGCCCCCAGGTCACCTGAACGTCACCGCGCAGGACGGCCGCCTCGTCCTGTCGTTTGGTCCGCAGGAATGCCAGGGTATGCACCAGAGGCTCCCACAAATCGAGCCAGCTCGACAGTTCCTGTCCGGCGGGAGAAAGCCGGGCGGTCAAGGCCATGGCCTCCCGCTGAGAGGCAAGGGAATACCCTTCATGCAGTACGGGAGGTGGACGGTACGGCTTGTTCACACATCCGGGACCAAGCCCAAGCGCCAGCATGAGAACGATCAGGAAAGACCATGAGCACGAGGGTCTCAGCATGACCTCGACACCCTGACAGGATGGAGTCGCACCATGCATGCACGGCCCGCATCAGTTCTCAACAGATTCATGCGGACCTCACATCAGCCGGCAAACCGTGCAGGCGTCGCGTATTCATGAATGCAATCTATCCCAACCAATGCATACGGCGCAAGAACGGCTTTGGCGGCATCGGCGCCAGATGGACATGGAGCCCCAAGGCATCAGCAATGCTGAACGAGGATACAACCATGGGAAAAGCGGAGGTTTGCCGAGCTTGCGGCTGAATGAACTCGATCGCAGCCGAACCCGGCGGCTTGAGTATCCTGCCGGAACCCAGGAGATGTCGGGATAGGATGCATGTCGCGCCAACAGACTGTTGAAAAAAGCCGTCCTGCTTTTTTCCAACTCCACAATATTTGAGCAAGGCTCAAGCACTGCTCACGGATGCTGCGCATCCGGCGGACCGTCCTGGCCCGCGCAGCCTGTTATTCAGCAGACTGCTAACGGGTGAAACCCTTGTCCTGAAGAGTGGCGAAAAAGCCGGCCCCGTCGAGATGCACTAGACGCAGCCCCTGCTTGGCCTTGGTCACCCGCACCAAGTCCCCGGCAACCAGACGTTGCCCCTGTTGTCCGTCTTCCGTGAGAAACACCTCGCCCCAGACCTCCTCGACCAGGATGTCCATGGCAACACTGGCGGGTATGACCATGGAACGCAGATTGCCCATGAATGCGCAAATCGATGTGACGCCCATGGCGTCAAGGGCCGGATGGAGGATCGCCCCCCCGGCCGAAATGGAGTATGCCGTGGAGCCCGTGGGCGAGGATACGATGACTCCGTCGGCGCGCAAGGCGGCCACGAGTTCGCCTTCGCAGAACAGGCGCAGCCGTATGAGCCGGGCCATGGGTCCCCGGCTTACGACCACATCATTGATGGCCGTGTTCTGGTGCACGACCCGACCCTCACGCAGTACCTGCCAATTCAAGGCCAGCCGCTCTTCGACATCCAGGCCTTTTTCCAGCAGCTTTTCCAGGCGCAGGGGCCAGTCTCCAACATCCGCTTTGGCCAGGAATCCCAAGTGGCCCACATTGATGCCGAGCAAGGGTATGCCGGTGGGCATGTACTTGCGGGCCACCGACAGGAGCGTGCCATCGCCGCCCAGAACAAGGACCATGTCCGGCCTGCCGGGATCCTGCACGGCGCTTCCGACGGAATCCTGACGGTGCTCCCACACTTGGGCGGACACACCGCGAGCTCCAAGCCACGCGGCTATTTCGCTGCCCAATTCCCCGGCTGCACGGTCACCCATTTTCGTTACGATATCTATGCGCTCGATCTTGCTTGGCATTCGGCTTCTCTAGTAGAAAAGAGTCCTTCATTCAATCCCTTGGTCCATCTCCAAACATGCATTTATTTACACCAAGCCTAAAGTTTATTCTAAAGGCGCCGATGACGACTCATGAGTAGGGGAGCATACTGTGATGACGAATCCGCTTCATGTGCGCAACATGCTGCAGACCTACGGGAAGCAGCTCATGCACACCCGCAGGCTGAACAAGCTCATGCGTGGTATGCGCTTGGTCCAGGGGGAGACAGTCTCGCCCCTGGACCGCGAAATCAAGCGGCAGCAGATGATCGAGAGGGTCGCCCGCGAGATCCTTGACAATCTGCTGGTAACCGGCGCGGAGAACCCGATAGTGGGTGAAATTCGCGACGAACTGCAGCGTGTGCTTGGAGCGGAGTTCATTTTCGAGTACCCATTCATGGAACAGGATTTGCAAATATTTCGCAGTACCTCGTCGGGTCCGGTCAGGCTTGATAGCGGAGAGGCCAATAGGGTCCTCAGCAAATTGTGGGACATCACACTGGCCAAAATAGACCGGACCATGCTGTAACCGGAGCGGGAATAATGGAGATCAAAAACCTTCTCGAAGGTCGTGGCGCCTACAAGCAAGATAAGATCAACAGGGCCGGGACCGAGGTCAAATCCAAGGCCACGGATGCCGAGCCGCGCGGAAGCGATACCGTCGTGCTCTCGGAAGAGGCCCGGTTGCGAGGACAAGCCTTGCAGGTGGCCAACACGGATTCCGGCGTGCGCGCGGATCGCGTCCAGGAACTGCGTCAGCGCATAAAGGACGGCACCTACGAGCCGAACCTGCGCACAGTCGCCGAGAACCTCCTGCGTCAGGATCTCGACCTGATCATCTAGCGATTTGTCCTTTCCGGGGAGAGGGGCCGGTCGTCCCTCTCCATCCTTCCCACAAGCATTCAAATATAAACCAAATTCTGCCATTTGGGCCCAAAAGCAATCATCAAGCCTGAACAGGCTTGATTCCCTGCCCAGGCCACCATGCCCTCCTTGGTTCGCATTCCGGAATGGCGCCTATCCGACGCACATGTGCCACAAGGAACGTACGATCCGCCGGCGGCAAACCTAATGACGGCGACTTAGGTTTTTTCGGAGAGCAGAAAATGGCTGGGCAGCGTGGCGTCGGTCTGTGGGATCTGCAGTCCGACCCTGGTGACGGTATTGATGATGACCGGTCCCGAGAGATTCAGGGTCGTGTTTTCCGGCCGGCCGGGCGGAATAGTCACCGTGACGAGCACGGCGACGTCTTTCCTGTCCTGGAGCTGGAGGATCTTCTGCTCCGAGTCGCCGACCTTGATCTCGTAACGCTCCATGAAGGAGTACGGGTCCGCGACAAGCAACCCCTGCTCGGGATCGTCGATACTCTGCAGAATGAGGAAAGGAGAATCCTCCTTGATCTGCAGGAGCGTGAAACGCTGGAGATTCTCGAAGCCGATTATTCCACGCGGAAAATGAATGATCCGCTCCGCGGAAATCTTCCTCGGGCCGAGACGAGTCTGGATTACGAGTTCTTTGACTTCTGCCATAGCTGCGTGACTGCGAGAAGATCCTGGTCACTGGTCTTGGCCGCCATGCGGTTCTGCTCCTGCACCTTGCGGTAGAGCTCGTCGCGATAGACAGGCAAATCCTCGGGAACGTCCAGGCCGATCTTGATCTGCTTGCCCTTGACGCTCAGGATCGTGATTTTGATGTTATCGCCCAGATGAATGCTTTCCCCCGGGCGCCTGGTCAGTATCAGCATCGATATCGTGCTCGTGGTTCCTTCATTCCCAATCCGCAAGCATTCGTGCCGGCGAAGCAGTCTTCTCACCCGGAGAGGTGTGTTCCGTCAAGGACATGAATGCACTTTCACGTACTTTCAATTCAGCCCGGCCCAGGTTCAACCATCGACCTCTCTTATGATCAGCTCGAAAGCCTCGCCCGTGAGGTCCAGGCGATACAAGCCGCCGATCTGGGGTATCAGCCGGAACTTGCCCCTGATCAGCCGCTGCGCTGTCATGTTCAGACGCAGAACATCCCCATCGATGAGATGGCCCATGGACACGCCCGCCAAACTGCGCATGATGAACGATTGGCCGCCGAACAAGGCATGCCGGTAGGCCTCCAGCACGCATGCCTCGGGATCGGCGCAAACCAGGGGCTTGAATAGCTTGATGGTCATGACGCACTCTTCTTCGATATCTCCTCACTCTTGCCGCCAGCTTGCCACACTCCGCTAAAAACTTGTAGGGGAAAGGTCAGGAACCTGTGATTCATCCCACGGAGGCCAGCCATGAGCCCAGATTCTCCCACCTGTCGGTTCCCCAACCTGTACGGTAGCCGGTGCATCCTGCTGCTCGGGATGACCTTGTGCATCATGAGTCTGACATCCTGCGGCTACAACCAGATGCAGCGGCAGGAGGAAGCCGTTTTCCGCGCCTTCGGCGATTTGCAGGCAGCCCTCCAGCGTCGGGCGGACCTGGTGCCCAACCTCGTCGAAACGGTCAAGGGATTCGCCCGTCAAGAACGCGAGGTGCTGACTCAGGTCATCGAAGCCCGTGCCAGGGCCACCCAGACGCAGATCAATGCGGCCGACCTTGACGACCCGCGGGCCGTGCAGAACTTCGCCCAGGCCCAGGGCGAGTTGTCCACGGCCTTGTCGCGGTTGCTGGTGGTCGTGGAGCAGTATCCGCAGTTGACCTCGAACCAGGCTTTCCGCGACCTCATGCACCAGCTCGAAGGTACCGAAAACCGTATCAATGTCGCGCGTCAGCGCTACAATGAAAACGTGGAGGTATTCAACGCCTCCATCCGCACCTTCCCGAACTCGTTCACAAACCGCCTGCTGCTGCACCTGGAGCGCAAGGAGTTCTTCCGCGCTGCGCCGGGCGCGGAGCAGGCCCCACAGGTCAAGTTCTAGCATGGCAGCCGGTTTCATCCGCACGGCCGCGCTACAGGCCCTTGGGCTGACCCTCCTGGGCCTGGCCCTCAGCGCATCCATGGCTCGGGCCCTGGAAGTGCCGCGGCTCACGGGACGAGTCATGGACCTGGCCGATCTGCTCCGGGCCGAAACCGAAACGTGGCTCGATGGATATCTTGCGGAGCTGGAGCGCTCGGACTCTACTCAGGTGGCCGTGCTGACCATCCCGTCTCTTGAGGATGAAAACCTGGAGGAATACTCTGTGCGTGTGGCCCAGGCCTGGGGTTTGGGCCGCCGGGATTTCGACAACGGCGCCCTGCTTCTGGTGGCGCGCGATGACCGGGCCGTGCGCATCGAAGTGGGATACGGCCTGGAGGGCAGGCTAACGGACCTGCTGGCGGGCCGGATCGTAGATAATGATATTGTTCCGCATTTCATAGCCGGCGACTTCGACGGCGGCGTCGTCGCGGGCGTGACATCCCTGGCCGAGGCGGTACGCGGCGAATACCAGGCATCGCGCGGCAGGCCTGGCTCCCCAGGAGAACCAGGCGGCGGAAGCTTCCTGGGACTCTTGGCCTTCATGCTGTTCATTTCCAGCCAGCTGGGCAGGGTGAGTCGCGTATTCGGCGGTCTGGCCGGCGGTCTGCTCATGGCCGGAGCGGGACGGACTCTGTTTAGCGCGGGATTGCTTGGCTCCATATTCCTGGGCCTTTTCGGCTTTGTGGCCGGACTCGTGCTGGCAGGCATCTTCAGGAAGACATTTCGCGGACCGCGTGGACCGCGCGGGCCTGGATCCTCCGGAGGTCGCCGCGCGCAGCCCATGATTTTCTTTCCCGGCCGTTTCCCGGGACGCGGAGGATTCGGGGGCGGCGGCTTTTCCGGCGGCGGAGGCGGTTTCGGTGGCGGCGGCGCTTCCGGCCGCTGGTAGGAGGTTGCATGAGGAATACCGTCGCCAGCATGCTATCCGAAACGGATCGCAGTGCGGTCGCGGCTAGCGTGGCCGAGGCGGAGCGCCGTACCTCGGCCGAGATAGCCATTGTCCTGGCCGACAGCAGTTCGGACTACGGCCGCGCCTCCACGGCCGGCGCCATGAGCCTGGGACTGATCGCAGCCACGCTCCTGGCCCTGATCCTGGGCTGGAATTCCATGTGGCTCTTCCTTTTACTCTTCGCCCTGCTCTATCCCGCCGCCCGCTTGCTGATTCACCGCTTTCCAGTCCTCAAGCGCCTGTTCATAACCGATGCCGAACTGGACGAGGAAGTCATGGAGGCGGCATCCGTGGCCTTTCACGAGCATGGCCTGAGCCTTACCCGCGAACAGAACGCGGTTCTCGTCTATCTCTCGGCATTCGAGCATCGAGTGCGCATCATGGCCGACACGGGCTTGGCCGCCAAGGAAATGCAGGCGGATTTTGACTCCGTGGCCTCAGAATTGGCCGGAAGCATGCGCCAGGGCCGGGCGGCCCAGGGATTGTGTGTCGCTGTGCGGCGCCTGGGCGGTTTGGCCGCAGCGCACTATCCGCCACGCCCGGACGATACCAATGAATTGCGGAACGTCATTGTCGGCCGTCCTGGAACCAACCCTCCCTGATATACCAGGCCGCTGCCACGGAAGCTCGCTATCCGTCCGGCCCATATCGCTGCATCGGATCAACGAACACATCGAAGGGATCCAGGCTAGCCCAGCAAAGCGCACACCGCACGGACCGCTCGCTGGCATAGACGATTACCTCCTTGTGTTCGCACTTTCTAGCCATAAGCGTTTTCAGCCTCTGAGTCCGCTTGTGCCGAGCTTCATCCATGGAGGCGATCTTGGCCATTTCCGCGCGTTCCCCCTTTGTTATACTCCAAGGCGCAGCGTACGGATTAATCTCCGGTCCCTCCCCCGCAAACAACAAATCCGTTATTGACACGCCTCATCGACTTGGCGGCAGAAACACCGGCAGAACGAAAAATAAATACCCGTTGCTTGCAGAAAGACAAGTCCTGGAGTATTGGCCATCAATAATTTCTTAGGACGGCGTAAGACCTTGGGATACCGGCCTAGCTCGACTCGCGAGGACGCATCGCGGTACGATACGGCAAGCGCTTTGCGGTTGTTTCTTGTCTCCTTGGCAGGCATCATATGCATTGTGGGCGGCATCTCCTGGTTTTTTTTCCGTTCGGAGACACGCAGCCACATGCGGAACGTCTCCGCCGGAGAGATGCTGCATATCGATTATAGCCACCATGTTCTGGACGCGGAAATCCAATCAATCCTGTCAGACGTCCGCCTGCTCGCACTTCAAAGCGAGTTTCCCAAGTACCTCGCGACCCACGACGATTCCTTTCTCAACCACCTGGCTTTCGAGTGCCGGGCAGTCCTTGCGTATCGAGACTGCTACACCCGCATCAACTACGTGGACCCGCAAGGCGAAGCCATCCTGGAAATCTCCAGCCGCAATTATCCCGCACCAGAAGCAAACTCGGGCCGAACCACAGCATCGGGTAGCATGCCGTATTTGAATGCACCCCGCATGGTATATCCCGTAACCGATTCCCTTCAGAAATCCGATCACACTAAGGAGTTCAACGCCCTAAACCTGGTTTTTAATTACCCGATCAAGAATGAGAAAAGCACGACCATAGGCTTCGTGCAGGTTTTCTATTCGATGCAGGAGCTTGCCAGGCGTATTCGCCTGCTCTTGAGCCGCAATGATTCGACGGGAATGCTGCTGGCTCCGGATGGCCGTCTGCTTCTCTTGGCTGCGGGCGTAGATGGTCCAGCCCAGCTCGTGGAAGGCTCCGACGATTTCGTGCAACGATTCCGCGAGCCCTGGCTGATAGTGGCCTCCTCCGAGCGAGGGCAATTTCGCAACAGCGATGGACTTTTCACTTTCACCACCGTGCATCTGGGCAAGGATGGAAAAGGAGCATTCCCCTTTTCCCAGCCCCGCGCAGGCCCGGAGCCCGATCAGTCAGGCTACCACATCAAGCTTGTGGCCTTTCAGCCGCATGAGCGGTTATCGGAGCCTGCGGAGCGGCTGTTCCTCGGCATTTTCGCTCCAAGCGGGACAATGCTCTTGCTCCTGTCCTTGACCGCCTGGATAATCTCCGCCCGCGTCACAAAGAAAAAAATGCACGCCGCCCAGCTTTTTGCCAGGGCATATTATGATGAGCTTACCGGGTTACCCAACCGAGGGCTCTTTTTCGACCGCCTGAGCCAGGCCATGGGGCTTTATCGCCGCTATGGCCACAAGTTTGCCCTGCTTTACGTGGATTTGAATAATTTTAAGTGTGTTAATGACCTTTACGGCCACGCGGTGGGTGACGAGGTGCTGCGCCATGTGGCGAAAAGACTGTCGGCCATGCTGCGGGAGTCTGATACGGCCGCGCGTATTGGGGGAGACGAGTTCGTAATCCTCCTGCATCAGGTAAATGATCGCCCGGATGCGGAGTCCGTGGCATGTAAAATCGCCCACAGCATTACACGCCCCTATCACCTGAACGGACAGGAACTGCAAATCGGCGCTTCGGTTGGAGTTAGCCTATTTCCAGACGATGGAGATAGTCAGGATGCCCTGCTAAGCTCGGCAGACATGTCCATGTACGCGGACAAAGGTCGGCGCAGGTGCAGGGCTGAGGCTGATTGCCCCGATCAGTGACTCGCCGCTCAAGCACGGAGTGCGGATTTCCGGTTACGGGCGAGTGCGAGGATGCGTTCGTCCAGTTAAAAAAGTTAAGCACGCCGGGTGGACGATTCTCAAAAGTCTCCCGAACGCAGTTACAGGCTTTGGGTTCCGCTACTCCCAAGGTCAGGACCGAAGTCGTTCCCGTATCCGACATGACTGGAGGCACCAGCACGACGGCCATGCCCGCCTCACGCAGGAAGCCCCAGTCCGTTCTCTGTTGGAGCATCTTCCGCATGGCTGCTAGAGCAGATAGCTTCTGAAACGCCCATTCCGGCGTTGACGGCGCATGTGAATTACGCCTACGCCGAAGCTAGCGGCAAGCCATGCCTATGCATGGCTTGCAGAACTTTTTCAAAAGCAAATGTTTTATTATACAATCGGGAGTCGCGTTCTCACATTTCGGCTGATCCGAAAAAGCCTGACAAATCAGCCAAGCTCATGACGTCAGGCTTAGGCAACCTGCTCGTCCTCGATTTCGGACTGGCTGGCCGTGTCGCAAGAGGCATTCAAGGCCGTAAGCTCATTCAACGAAAACAGCTTTTGGATATCAAGAATAATGACGAACTCGTCTCCCTGGCGCCCCATGCCCTTTATGAAGCTGGGAGAGACTGCGGTGCCCATCTTGGGAGCCGGCTGAATATCCTCGGCCCGTATTTCGATGACCTCACGCACTGCGTCCACTAGAGCGCCCATGAGCGAAACTTCGTTCTCGGACTCGATCTCCAGGATGATGATGCACGTATTGATGGTGTCCTCGGCCTTGGGCATGCCGAACTTGCGGCGCATGTCCACCACCGGCACGGCATTGCCGCGCAGATTGATGACTCCGCGCATGAACTCGGAAGTCCTGGGAACCCTCGTAATGGTCGTAAGTTCCAAAACCTCCCGTACCGAATCTATCTCCACCGCAAAGAACTCTTCATCCATGACAAAGGTCAGGCACTGGTTAGTCTGACTGAAACCCTGGCTCTCCATGGCGATTCTCCCGCTTATTTTGCCGAGCAACCGCACCCGAGGCAAAAGGCTTGAGGGGCGGAACCCAGCCGCTGATGCGGCCATACGGCCGTCATCCGATGCGTGATTCAAACAGGCGCGAACACACAATGTCCACATGTCCTGCAATATTCCATCCGGTGATGTTGAATTCTATCCCAGCATCCCGCAAGCCGCAAGAGCCTGAACGTCTATTCAAATTGGCGCTACGCCTTGGATCTATCAAAGCCGCAAACAAGTAGCTCCAAGTCGTTCTGCAAGCATGAACGTGAGCGGAATAATTCATCGACGAAGCAAGAAGCTGCAGCCAGCATCAAATATCTTGCGATGCCGGACCAGGCCATTTCAAGAAGGGCAACATCTGACCATGCGCGCTGGATGGAATAAAGAGCACTTGCCGTGAACCAACCCTCCCCACTGGGATTACCCCTATGGATCATGGAAAGGGTCAACCTTCCTTGACTCCACCACCCCTGATAGCTACAATTTAAAATTGTCTACGCAGCCTTGGAGGCGGAAGGCTGATGGCAACGCGTTTTAGTCATTTGGCTGTGCAACCTGGCCCCTAGGCCGATCCTGGCCGGATATTTAGCAGGTTCCGGCAGGAAACCACACTCACAAGACGCGTTCTGAGGCGCAAGGTTACGCCGTGCGTGCGGCGTACGCTCTTTTTTTTTCTCTCGCGCACAGGGCGCATCATGCAAGGGCGGTCTGAGCGGCGCGGCCGCCCCCATGCCCTGGCCACAGTCCGGGAAGTGCCTCGGGCGGAGGCCCGCGCCGACACCCATAGCCCACCGCGCCCGCGCGGAGGCGATTCGCAGGAGGCTGCATGTCCAAAGAAGAAGGCATTCAAGTCCAGGGGAAGGTGGAGGAAGCCCTACCCAACGCCATGTTCCGAGTTGAGCTGGAAAACGGCCACGAAGTCCTGGCGCACATATCAGGAAAAATGCGTAAATTCCGTATTCGTGTCATGCCTGGGGATACGGTTACCGTGGAGCTTTCGCCTTACGATCTGACCAGGGGAAGAATCACTTTTCGGCCCCGCTAGGCTGGAGCCGTCCGGCGGTTTGTCCGCCGATGCAGAAAGGGACGGTCATGGCCGTCCCTTTTATTTCTAAAGCCGCCGGACACTTGCCTTCATGGTCGCCTCTGGCCTGGTGCGCTTTTCTTCGTCCACGAAACAAGACATTGACCCTGCCATTCTCTGGCCGAGAGACATTTACTCCCTGGCATCAGCTTATCCGCAGCCTGTCGCTGAGCTGAAAAGGACTGGACGCATGCCTGTAATATGAGTATGCGGGCCCCTGCGTGTTCTCTCCAACCCACTCGTTCGCATCATTCCAGGAGATTTGAAGTGCCGTTTCATAGCACTGTTTTTGTGCTTTTTCTGTCCATCCTGCTGTCCTGCACCCTGCCCGCCGTAGGCTTCGCCGCGGAAGACGCCTCGCTCAAGATCCGAATGTCCCAAGTCGTGGCGAATGATATCGTTTACCTGAATGATCTGGCACACAATCCGCAGAGAATTCTTGATACATCCAGGATTCGCGGGCTCCTCGACTTCGCCGAACTGCCCAAGACCAAGCCCGCCGACATTGGAGTGCCCTCTCTGAATGGCGCTACCGGCGCCTACTTCGAGGGCTCCATAGACCAGCCGCTGGCGCATGTCGTCACATACCAATTCAATTCCGAATTCCCCTCGTTCTTGGTCATACCCTCTTCAATACGGCTCAATGGCTGGGATGAAAAGCCAGCCGAAAGCGTCCCCGGCATTCTCGACAGACTGGAGTCCTCGCCTGCGCCATTCCTTATGGTCCGCGGCCGCGAGCACGAAGAAATCACGCCGGATCTGGTCACGGGCACGTACTTCCGCTACGAGGTCAAACGAACTTTCATTGCGTTGAAAGACAAGGGTAGGCGCTACCTCATCAGCATCACGGTCCAGGACGAGCCGTCACAGATCGGCCGCAAGGGCCTCGTCGTCGACGATGCCGAATGGGTCTACTTTTACTCCGGCATCGAGGGCGTGCCCATCACCGGCCTGGGCTGGGCCAAGTCCTACATCTACAAATCCCTCGTAGTGAATATTCTTTTCGAGCCCGAGCCCGGCAAGCCCCACACACGCAGCGTGTTCTTCAAATGGCTCGACGCCGGGTGGAACGGCATCAACATGACCAAGCCCCATCACCTCATCGAAGGTTTCCAGCGCTTCTTCGCCGGCTCCAAGGCCATGCTGGAGTCCCCCAAGCTGCCGGCACCCGATCATTTGGCCCGTCTCACGCGCAATGTTCAGAGCCTTTCCGAGGAAGAGCTCACGGTTAGGCTCAAGCCCTACGCCGAATTCATGGAACGGGCAGCCGCCGCTAACTCCGATCTGAGACGCAGGGAATACACTCCGCTTATCAAGAATGGCGCCTACATGACCAACGCCACGCGTGAGGAGCGCGAGGTCACGCTGCTTCGCGAGTACATGAAGGCCATCATCGGCAAACCAACGCCCGTGGAACTCCCAGCCTGGGAGTGAACGTGGCGGATTGCGCCCGATCGGCCCCTGACGTTATCATCACCCGGATGTCGGCACGTCGGGTCTGGCAAACGCGACCAGAATCAGGAACAGGTACGGAAGTCGTGAACCGGACGAAGCAGGTGAAAGAGCATGCACGGCATTGACTGGATCGAGGCTCTCGGCCTGCTGGCCGGGGCCCAGACGACCGTCGCCTTTCTGCCGCAGGCACTCAAGGTCTGGCGCGCCAAATCGGCCGATGACATCTCCCTGGCCACCTTCCTCATCTTCTGCTCGGGAGTGACCTGCTGGTTCTTCTATGGGCTGTTCATCGGCTCATTGTCCATCATCCTGGCCAATGCCGTGACCCTTGTGCTGGCCGCCTCCATCGTCTGGCTCAAGGTCAAATACACTCGCCGCAAATCCCTGGGAGATTCCTGCCCGCCCGGCGAATCCAGATAATCATCCCCAGCGCGGGGACACGTTGCGGCAGTCTTGTTATGTTGGCCGTGGAGGGTGTGCCACGCATGATTTCCAAACTGCTCGCTGGCCGGTGGGGGCCGGCCATATGGCTGACCTGCCTCGTGCTTCTTGGCGTCGCTTCCATGATCCCCTTCAGGCTTCCCGGAAGCCATCTCGACAAGATGCTTCACATCCTGGCCTACTTTGCGCTGTCCACCTTGGCCTTTAAAGTCTGGCCCGCCTGCCGTCACCGGATATGGCTTGCCATGGGCTTTCTGCTCGCGTTCGGCGCCGGCATTGAAATCGCCCAATTGCACCTTGCCGGGCGTGAAGCATCCTTGCTCGACATGGCCAGCAATGCCACCGGCATCGTCATGGCCATGCTCAACACCTTTCGCTCCCGCAGGCCACTCGCGAAACAACCAGCTTCGAGACACGCTCCTCGAATCAAGCAGGTCGCCAATCCGAAGGCATGAACGGCGCGCTACATATCCTCGCCGGACAATCCTCCGATCCGGTCTGACCTACATGGGATTTCTCCCTCGTCGTCAGAAATCCTCTGGTCTTCGACGGCGGCCTCATCCGCCTCCTCCTGCAACCATGCCAACAGGGCAAGGGTCTCGTCTGTATTCCCCACGATGTTCACCAGTTCCAAAGCCCGCAGCTTGGCCAATTCCAGGAGTGCCTCCATGCGCTGGGCCCTGGTCAAGTTTGTGCCGGAATGTCGTCTATTCATCAGTGTCCCCCGCCCTCCTGTGAGCGGACTGACGCCACTCGCGGTAGAAGCTTGACCTGGCCCGCTCCTTGACCCATTTGGAACGGCCCAACAGTTTGGCCGAGGCGCGAATACGCCCCAGCAAAGCCTGATCGATGACAGAAGCTTCAGGGTTCTGCGCCAGCCTCTCGATCAACGCCAGCAGCGAGGCCACGTCCGCACTATATGCACCCTGGACTGCCTCGCGGTACCTTTTCGGCAAGGAGCCCATGTCGCCGTTCATCCTGCGATCCCTCCAAATGTCCGCATATTGTTTACCATTCTTAGGCCGGTTTGCCTGGCCAGACTTGGACACCAAACGGCAGTCCAATCGACGTGCCGCTCATACGCCAAGCACATTCAAGCCGGACACAAAGTAAAGGCAAAAACTTGACCAAAGTCAAGCCTGAACAGAGGAAAGAAGCATGCAGAGCGTACTACCCCTGACCTTAAAAAACGACAGGTACGCACAAAACTAGCGCCAGGGTTTGACAAAAGGTCCGCGCCCTTGAGACGATAGAATCGAGGCGGACTTCCAGAACGAGGACTCCACGCACAAGGCACTAGACATGCAAGCTTAAGCGAACAATCCTCCTCCTTTCACCTGCCGAGGCCGCTCGAGCACATCGCTAGCCTCCCGATTAACCGGCGTTGACTTCGCATTCGCCATGGGTTAGGCGACAAACAGCTATTAGACCTCGCCACTTGCAGGATCACGGAGATCCGTGCTCTTTCTCCCCAGCCGCAATATCGCGGTGTTTCGCCTCAACCCGCTTCGCAAAACCAAGGTTGCCGATCGCCTTGCTGCGCATTCTGTCAAGGGGCAACCCTGACAAGGCTTTCTCGTTCTTTGAATGGCCGACATCCATTTTGCAGGATTGATGCGGGTCTGGTTGTACTTCGCGACCCAACTCTCAGCTTGGGTAATGGCGACGACAAGAGAATTGACCAAGTGTGGGGATGAATTATTTTATGGCAAGGTCGGATACTGGAAGTACAAGGTGGTCGCCCTTCAAACCCGCTTGCGAATCTGCCTGATGCGTTCAGGCCATGGCGATCATGTCGACGGCGGGCAGTCCATCCGATAAGTCCAGCCGAGGCTAGGAATCGAGAGAGCTGGGCCGGATACGGCATCCGGCCCACTTCGTTTGCTCCAGCCGATCGGCATCGAGTCGGCCGATGCCTACATCGGGGGGCGGGCGACTTGCGCCAGCACTCGCCTCGGACAAACAACTATCACCATCGAGTGACAAGGTACGGTAATCATCATGAGCAGCATCCCTATTTCGGTCGAAGGATTCCAGCGCTTGGAAAAAGAGCTGCACAACCTGAAGAAAGAACGCCCTGAGATCATTCAGGCTATCAAGGAAGCCCGCGAAGAGGGTGATCTGCGTGAGAACAGCGGCTACCATGCCGCCCGCGAGCGCCTGGGCCTGCTGGAGGCACGCATCAGCTTCATCGAATCGCGCATGCCTCAGTTCAACATAATCGATCTCTCGACCCTGGGCGGCGACAAGGCCATCTTCGGCGCCACCGTGGAGATCGAGGATGTGGATACGGGCGAGCAAAAGCGTTACACATTACTTGGCCCTGATGAAGCCGAGCCCACCAGAGGCAGCATCTCCATCCTTTCGCCAGTTGGCCAAGCCTTGCTGGGCAAGGAGACCGGCGATGAAATCGTCGTCAATGCGCCACGCGGTAAAATCAATTACGAGATCATTTCAGTCAGCTTCAATGGATCGGGTGCGCTCAAAAACTGACTTCTGCTCAGGCTGCGGGAAGATTCATCATATTGGCAAAGGCCGGAAGCACTTGCTTCCGGCCTTTGCATTCCGAAGGCCACCGGCCGTCACGTAGCCAGGTCCACTTCCACGTCCCCGCCCCAGATCGCCACAGGCCGAGGCAAGCTCCCGGACGGCACGAGCAATGTGATCGCCTCGTGGGATACGTATTTGACAATGCCGGGGCTTTGCAGGAATCCCCAGGCATCCACCAGTCCCGCGAGCCGTCCAGGCCGCAAGCGCTCGCTCTCGTACATAGCCAAGCCCTGGCGCGGCACCACCAGTTCAGTACAGGCGGTGAATGCCTTGCGCCACTGCTCTCTGCGCCGCGAGGCCCGCTGTTCCTGCGATCTGGGCCGAGCAAATTCGGACGCAGGCAGTTCCAGCAGCCGAAAGCGGGAGTCTGCGCGCCAAGGCTCCAGCATTTCCTCCAGTTCGCCGCCCTTCCGCATGGCCACGATGCAGCCCGGCCTGAGCAACTCGGCTTTCCATCGTTTGAGGGCTACCCCGCCGCCTTGCCGGGAGACAAAACCCGTGGTGTCGATGATTAACCGCGACACACCGCATTCAACGGCATGGTCCCGCAAGCGTTGCAATCCAGCCAGAACCGGCAACATGTGCCGCACAGGGCTCGTGTCCCCCACAAACCAACTTGCGGTAACATGCAGCGAACCCGAGGCCCCTACAACGGGCAGCGCCAAGCTCAAGGCGCCGGGGATTCCGATGCTGGGCTGCCCCATGTCCGCGTCCAGCAACCCCGCCCTTTCACCCATCGCCACAAGGGTGTTCGTCAGCCATATCGCGAAAGTCGATTTGCCCATGTCCGTGGCCCCCACGACAAGCACAGACCCGGGAGCCAAATCGCGGGATAGGTTCTTCCATGCGGCTGGCACGTGAACGCTCGACTCCATGACAAATGAACAGCTCATGGCTCTCCCTCCAGGCCAGATTTCATCGACGCGAGAGGCCCAGAGCCTATGTCCCCTCGGACATGGACTCTTCCAAATACAAACCTAGCAGGGTCCAGGGATCAAAAACCGGCCATTTCGGGTTCTGTCACGGCTGGAGGCAAATCAACGGTTATTCCATCAGCAGAAAATGAACGCCGGGATAACGTGGCTTGATTGACGGATCACGCAGTTCCACGTCGCTCCAAAAACAAAAAAGCCCCGAAGGATCTCCGGGGCTTGAAGTCGCTACGCAACGACGCGTGCAATGCTAGCACGACGATCCGCAGGCCTCATCGTACTCTCTGGCCAACTCCTGAATCAATTCCTGCACCGATACTATCTTGTCCAGACGATAGGCATTGTGACCGGCAAAGACCAGGCCACGTGCAATATCGCCCCGAGTGGCGCTGATCAACGCCTCGGATATGCAGAACGGCGCATTACGGAAATCGCAGCCGTGCACGCAACGGTAGAGGCAGGTCTTGGGCTTTCTGTCGCCCTGATCCACTTCATTGAGGAATGGATTGCGAATGGCCCGGCCGGGTAAACCCACAGGGCTTTTAATGAGCGCCATGTCGCTTTCCCTGGCATCCAGGTAAGCCTGCTTGAACTCAGGCGCCGCATCGCACTCATGGGTGGCCACAAAACGCGTGCCCATCTGCACTCCTGCCGCGCCCATGCGCAAGAAACGGTAGATATCCGCGCCCGTGTAGATGCCTCCCGCGGCGATCACCGGAATCGGCGCACCGGCGGCTTCAGCAAAGGGCTGGACTGCCGCGATGACTTCGGGGATGAGCTGTTCGAGCGTATGTCCGGGCTCGTTGACCTGTTCTGGTTTGAAGCCCAGGTGGCCCCCTGCCAGGGGACCTTCCACGACGATCGCGTCGGGCAGGCGGCCTCGCTGTTGCCATTTCTTGCAGATGATCTGCGTGGCGCGACCAGAGGATACGATGGGCAATAGCTTGGGCGACGCCTTGCCTTCCATCAGCTTAGGCAGATTGAGGGGTAGGCCGGCTCCGGAGATGATGAGATCGATGCCTTCTTCCACGGAGACTTCGACCATGTCGTCATAATTGGTCAAGGCGACCATGATGTTGACGCCCAGCACTCCTTTGGTAAGGCTGCGAGCCTTGCGGATGTGCCTGCGCAATGCACGCTTGTTCGCTTCGCGGAAGTTCTTTTTGAAATCCGGTTCGTCCCAGCCGATGTCGGCTGTGGCAATAATGCCGATTCCTCCGGCATTGGCCACTGCTGCGGCCAGTCCCGACAGCGAGATGCCGACACCCATGCCGCCCTGTATGATGGGCACCGGAACCGACAAATCACCAATTGTAAGTGGTGGCATAGCCATTTTGTTCTTTACTTCCCTTTTTAGTAAGGAGCTCGGCCGTGCTCTGGCTTTTGCTACCAGGACCGGCTCGTGTAATCGGGTCCAAAGGGCTTTGGGCTGACACGGAGAAGCCTAGCGCTGCTCATGGAGTGGAATCCACTCGCCAAACGCGGATGGGGGGAATCTGGAAAGGTCCCACCTCTCCTGCCGTCTCATGGTGGCCCGATTCGCATAGCCTCTCCCGCCGCCAGTCGACGGCAAACATATCAGAGGTTAAAGACGAACCCGGTCGAATTGAGCAAGTCTACGTAGCGCAGAAAGTTAGCAAGCTCAAGCTGTTTAGCCCATGAAAAGTTGTAGCTGCGCGGACATGCCGCCTCACCGGCATACCAAATTATATGCTCTTTGTGACGTATTGTCCCATGAAGCTGCAAAATTTTAAAACTTCCTTAAGATGCACTGTAAACCTCACCCGTTCGAGGATCAAGCCTACCATCTGTCGGTCTTGAGCCAAAACCGCTCCACCAGTATGGCCGACTCCCGATCGGAATGCATAAAAAAAGGCCCCGAGGGGCCTAGGAGAACAATGGATAAAAGCCGATGGTGAGCTAACCGCAGGAAGTGCAGCTGCTGCAGCCCCCGCCACCGCCAAGCTCCATCTCGGATTTGACCACAAAACCCATGGGCGACATGTCCACCGTCACGGGAGAAGCCTTTGCGTAAAGCTCCTTCTCCATAACGAACTTGTAGCCGTTGTTCTCCACCACCTCATCGGCATCGGTAGGCTCATCCAGAGCCAGTGCAAGGCGCGGGCCGCCTCAGCCCCCGGCGAGGTAGATACGGATAGGAGAAACTTCCTTATCCTTAAAGTAATTGTCGATCTGCTCTTTGGCAGTCTTGGTGAGCGAAATCATCTCGACCTCCATGTTCTTGATTCGAACTGAGTTAAGAGCTGACGGAGAGAATGTCAAACTAGAAAACAGTGCTCCAGGTCACACCAAATTTTCCTGATGTACCCTAGCTCCTTCGCGTTAATATAGCTTATAATTCAGAAACTTCCAGCCGAGGCGCCACTTCACTTTCTCTATATTTCGCCTCCCGGTTCAACTCGCTTGGCGCGTGATCCGTCACCCGGCTAAACCATATTTCCGCCGCCGACCTGTCCTGACAACAGGGACCACCTCTCCACCGGCTGGGCATCCATGGTCCGAGCTTCTGGCTCGATTGCAACATTCTCGGCAACTGGTATGGCCGTCTGATCCAGCTCATAATCCCAATCTGAAAAAATCCGTTCGGCTTTGAGAATGACGGTGAAACCATCACACTGTCGGCTGATTCCCTCGATGAAATCCATTTTCACTATCGAGCCCATTGTCGGTGCAGGCATGATTTCGCTTGCGCCGATCTCCAGGACCTCGCGCACCGAGTCGGCCAGGGCGCCCATAATGAACCGTCCCTCCTGGCCGTGAGCCTCCACGATGATGATGCACGTGTTCACCGTGTCCTTGGCGCACTCCAGACCGAACTTGCGCCGCAGGTCGATCACCGGCACGCCCTGGCCGCGCAGATTGATGACCCCGCGCATGTAATCGGGCATTCTCGGAATCCTTGTAATGGCAGTGATCTCAAGAACTTCCTTCACCGCGGCGATGTCGAGGGCGAAGACCTCACCGGCCAGAGTAAAGGTCAGGTACTGCCCGGCCGTATTCTTCACGTTCTCGCTCATATGCATTCTCCTTGACCAATCCTAGAACCGCTCGAACTCGTTATCCTGGGCGGCCGAATCCAGATTCAAATTGATTCGCTTTGCGACCCCGCCGTTTCCACCCCTTGTCGCGGCGGCAGACGCGAGAACCTGCGTGCGGGTTTGGATGGCTCGGCCCGTGCTCGCCGCCTTGCGCGAAACAGCCGATGCTTCCTGATTCAACTTGAAGAAGCTGATCGTCTGTTGGAGCTGCTCGGCCTGGCTGGTGAGTTCCTCGCTCGTGGAGGCCGTCTCCTCGGCCCCCGAGGCGTTCTGCTGCACGACGGTGTCCAGTTGCTGGATAGCTTTGTTGATCTGCTCCGCACCTGAGTTCTGCTCATTACTGGCCGCCGCGATCTCCTGTACGAGCTCGGCCGTCTTCTGGATATCGGGAACGATCCTGGTCAGCATCTCGCCTGCCTTTTCGGCGATCTCCACACTCGTGCCCGACAATTCGCTGATCTCTCCGGCCGCCGCGCCGCTACGCTCGGCAAGCTTGCGCACCTCGGCCGCGACCACGGCGAAGCCCTTGCCGTGCTCGCCCGCGCGGGCGGCCTCGATGGCGGCGTTGAGGGCCAACAGGTTGGTCTGGCGGGCTATCTCCTCGATGATGGAGATCTTCTCGGCGATCTGTTTCATGGCGACCACGGTCTGCTCGACGGCCTCGCCGCCCTTGCGCGTGTCCATGGCGACCTTGAGGGCGATCCTCTCGGTCTGTTGGGCATTGTCCGCGTTCTGGCGGATGTTGGCGCTCATCTGTTCCATGCTTGCGGATATTTCTTCCACGCTGGCAGCCTGCTCGGTCGCACCCTGGGACAAGGACTCGGAAGAAGCCGACAGCTCCTCGCTGCCGGAAGCCACGTTGTCCGCCGCCCCGCGAACCTCGCGCACGACCTCCTGCAGCCTGTCGACCATGGCGTTGAGCGCCGAGGCCAGTACACCGATCTCGTCCTTCTGCTCTATGTGCAGCTTGCGCGTGAAATCGCCCCTGGACATGGCCTGTGCGAATTCGACCCCTTGGGCGACGGGCCGAGTGATTGCGCGGGTGAGCAGCAGCCCGAGGCCCAGGGCCAGGAGGACGCCGATGAGCATGCCCGCAATGACAATGGTCTTGCTCAAGGCTGCTTTTGCGTTGGCGTCGAGCACGGATGCATGGGCCACGTTCTCGTTGTTGGTCACCAGCTCGCCCAGGATGGCGAAAGTCTCGTTCATCTTCGTGCGTCCATCTCCCAGGATGATGCCGGCCATCTCGATGAACACGCCTTGGGCGACCTTGGCCTCGGCCTGGACCTGCTCCAGGGATTCGAATGTCCTCTGCGCGTTGGGAATCATGACCTGTTGGAAGAGCGTAATCGCCTCGGCCTTCCTGCCCTCCGCGACCGCGTGCTTGCAGTCGGCCGCGGCTTTGTGGAATGCGTCATGCGAGGCGCGAATCTCGGACAGGGTTTGCATGATATTCGGGTTGGTCGTCTTGTAGCCTGCCATCCAGCGGCCCAGATTGCAGGCAGTGGGGTCTTCGCCGCCTTGAAAGGTGCGGCCGGTAAGCAGGAGATTGCCGACATCGGCCTCCAGCTTGTAGTGATCGCCGCGAAACATCTGCAGGTTGGCCATGAGTGCGTCGGGATTGAGAATGTCCGTCTGCTGGAGCTTCCTGGAAACATCCAGTGCCTTGGTGTTCAATGCGGCCGCCGCCTGCATGGTCGGCTTGAAGCGTTCCCAGGCCTCGGCCTCCTTCTGGGATCGCGGCACGGACTCGTAGATTCGCAAAGCCTTGGCGTACTCTTGCCGGGCGCTTTCAATGTTCGTGTATTGCCTCTGTCTGGCCTCGGCATCGATGTAAGGGCTGAGCAGCGTGCGCATGGCGAACTGGATTGTGGATATCTCGGATTGCACGCTTTTGAGGCTGGACACGCTGGGCAGGCGCTCTTCACCTATCTCATGCACATGGTCTCCCAGATCACCTGCCACATAGAGCCCCACAAGGCCAATTAGCAGTGCAATGGCCGCCGTGAGCGAGAAACCGCCGATTAGCTTTACGCCGAGACGCATGTTCTTGAGCATGAGTTGCTTCCCCGTTTTACAGTGCCCGACGCGCATTCTTATGCGCCCGTGCAGCAAAACCGCTGTGCGTTTAAAACTCGTGATCAGGCCATGGAGAAGATGCAGCCCTTCCATGTGCAGACCGTGCAATGGGCAAAAAATCACATCCAGATGCCAAGTACATTGGTAAAGCAATCTCCATGCCGGTAATTATGAGCAGAACCTGGATAGACCTTGGCTCGTCGGGGCAGCACGCTGCGGCAAAAGGACCCCGGCTGTCGTCAGCCGGAGTCCTCATGGTCGCACTCTGCCGTATAGGTGCTGGCTAGCGCGTGTGACGGGACTCGATCGCGTTTCCCCTCAACCCCACGCCCCGCAACCGTTTCGGCCTCTCCCTGCCCACGCGCGGCCGCACATCCCGTAGCCCTCCGCAGGCCCGTCTCAAGTCGCGGAAGAACAGCTCACGCGTAAGCGGGGTTTCGGCTTCGCTCGTGCACAGCAGACAATAGGCGTCATAGAGCGCGTTCTTGCTCTCGCTGTATTGTGGACCGAGCAGGCATCAGCGCACCAGTCGGAGCACCTGGAACAGGAAGGCGACACCACGCTTCACGGCCTGGGCGAGATCACGGTCTATGCGAAAAGGTGCAAGGCCACGATTCTGAAGCTGGTCAGGGTTGAGGGGTTTTCGGCCAGGAAGTTTGGGGGATAATTTGGGTTTCGGACGAGGTGCTCATCGATCGGTTTTGCGTGAACGCATAAGGTCGGAGCTGCTTTCAGATTGAGGGAGAATTAACTCAATTGGCTGACGGTTTTTATTGAATGCGTTGCAGCACTCGCAGCAGAGCGTCGGATGACACCGGCTTGGCGAGGTAGTCGTCCATGCCGGCCCGCAAGAAGAGGTCTCTATCACCCTGGAGCGCATAGGCCGTGAGCGCCACTACGTGAACATCGGGATTGCCCGCTTCGCCCCTTCGGATGCGCTGCAGGACTTCCGTGCCCATCATGTCCGGCAGGCGTATGTCCAGAAGCACGGCGTCGAATTCCGCCTGCCCGAGCTTCTTCAATCCATCACGGGCCGTCTCGGCCGTCTCTACATTGCATCCGTGCATGGTCAGGAGTTCCTTTGCGACAATGAGATTGATGGGGTTGTCCTCGATCACCAGCACACGTAATTGTTTGCCATTGATAACGGCAAGATCCTTTCCCCCCCCGACTCGACGCGGGAGGCGTGCTCGGCCACTCCGAACGTAGCTGTAAACATGAAGGTGCTTCCCGTGCCTTCTTCGCTTTCGACCGAGAGCGTGCCGCCCATGAGGTTGACCAGGTTCCGCGCAATGGCCAGCCCAAGACCGGTGCCGCCATATTTGCTGCTATATGATCTTCCTACCTGAGTGAAGTTCTCGAAAATGGCTTCGTGCTTGTCTGGCGGTATGCCGATACCAGTATCTCTGACGCTGAACAGGACCTGCATGGAATCTGGTGTGGGTCTCTGCGGGACGAGCCTGAGGGAAACCCCCACTTCACCTTTTTCCGTGAACTTGATCGCGTTGCCGACTAGATTGGTGACGATTTGCCTGAGTCTGCCCTGATCGCCAATCAGGCGGTCTGGTACGAAGTCATCAATGTTCAAGGAGCTTTGCAGCCCTTTATGTCTGGCGGCCATAAACAGGGGGGTGAGCGTGTTGTTCAGGACGTCGCGCAGACTGAAGGCTTTCTTCTCAAGTTCGAACTTGCCGGCTTCGATCTTGGCGAGATCGAGAAGGTCGTTGATGATGTCCAGGAGCAAACCTCCTGAGTCCTTGGCCATGCGGAGGTACTCACGGGTTTTATGATCCGCGCAGTTCAGGCTGGCCAAGTCGATCATGCCGATGACGCCATTTAGTGGTGTACGCAGCTCGTGCGACATGTTGGCCAGGAAATCGGATTTCGCCCTGTTTGCGGCTTCGGCCTCCTCCCGTGCCTGCTTGTGGGCTTCCTCGATCCGGCGTCGTTTCAGGTGGGCGAGCATCCCTTCCAGGAGCAGCGTAACCTGCGTGACGTCACTCTGATCGTAGTCTTCCGGCTTGTTCGCAACAACGGCTATGAAGGCCACCTTCCCGGAATCGATGAGCGGCACCGCAAGCAGGCGGTCGATGGGCACATGGCCGTGGGGCAGGCCTCTTTTGGCCGGGTGCTCGGCGGAATAGTCGTTGGTGATGAACGGCTTTTCTAGGCGCAAGCAAGTGCTCCATAGACCTGCCTTGTCCAAGGCGAATGATTCAGGGAGGGCCTTGACGGCGCAATGCTCCATTAGACCAACCGAACACTTGGGAAACGTCATGACTCCCTCTGCCTGGTCCACGGCTCCAAGGAACCCGAAACCGCTCCTGGTGAGCTGGATCGAGGCTTCGAGAATGAATCCCAGGATTTCGTCCTCGGACGATTCCGTCATCTGGGTGAGCTGCAGGAGCGTTTCGAGCCGATCCTGCTGGAGTTGCATGCGCGCCTCGGCAAGCTTGCGCTCGGTGATGTCATGGGCAATGGAGAGCACCGTGTCCACTTGTCCATTCTGGCCGAATTCCGGCACAATCCAGCAATGGAGGATTCGTTTGCCCGAAGGGTTCAGGTATTCGATCTCCGTTTCTTTGGGCACGCCACATTCGAATGTCTCGAGAAGGTTGGCCTCGAAACTGGATCCTTTTACGGGCAGACCCACCGTCTCGCTTGGGGTTTTATTAAGGCTGAACTCGCGAGAGGCCCCGGTCACTTTTTCGAAAGCCGGGTTGATGTAGATCCTGCGCAACTTCCGATCAAATCGCACGATGCTGTCCGGAGAATGTTCCACCAGCGAGCGGTAGTCCGCTACCCGCTTGCGCAGTTCGCTTTCGCGCTTTTTGAGCGGGGTGATGTCCTTGGCCACGCTGAGAAAGCAGGATTGACCCGCAAGTTCAAGGATTTCCACCGAGAGCAGAGGTGGTCCCGGTTGTCAGGACAGGTCGGCGGCGGAAATAAGGTGTAGCCGGGTTACTGTTCACGCCGCCCGGCGGGACGGTGTCATGCCCTGAGCATTTCCCGGTCCAGGCATTGCCGCCTGC
>JAEYOJ010000163.1 GCA_023411815.1 Pseudomonadota bacterium
GTCGTACTCCGTGTCGTAGACATGCGGGCATTGTATGCAACCGAGTTGCATGAGCTGTCAAGGAGGGAGGATGTAGGCTTGCCAAGGCGCTGTGCGAATGAAGCGGAAAAACTAGGGGTCCAGGGAGCGGCGCTCCCTGCCGGGAGAGAGTCTGGGCGAGGGCAGCGCCCTCTCTCAGTTGAATGGCAAAAGATGCTCTAAATCAGGGACAGCAGGTATTCGAGCACGCGCTCCTCGTCGAGGTATGGCGCGCTGCGCTCCGTGACCAGGGGCGCGTCGATGATCGTCAGGCCGTAGCGTCTCAGTTCTTCCAGGTCGGAGGCCGGGCCGTAGTTGCCGTGCTTCAGGTCCAGGAGCAGGAAGTCGAGCAGGCTCGCGCGCGCCGGAGTCGTGGAGCAGCCTTGCTCCAGGTAGGCGAAAAGGGCGCGCACTTGGTCCAGCAGGGTCATGCCGCGCTGTTCCGGGTCGGCGCCGAGATTGGGGATGTAGACCTTGGGGCAGCGGTTGGCGGCCACGGAATCGCCCACTCCTCGCGGCAGCAGGTTGGCTATGAGGCTCGTGTAGAAGCTGCCCATGGGATAGCAGATGAGGTCAGCCTCGGCGATGAGCGAGGCTGTCTGCTCGCGTATATCCACTTCCGTGGGCCGGGGGGCGTCGGCGCGATCCGAGAGGTACACGCGCCTGACCGGAGAGCTGATGGGCGAGGCCTCCTTGCCCGTGAGCAGGTGCTGGCCCACCAGCACGGAGCCGTCGGCCAGCTCGGCGACGAGGTGCAGGGGCTGGTTGACCACGGGCCGCACCAGCCCGCGCGCCTCCACCAGCTTGGAGAACAGGTAGATGACCGGGTCGATGTGGCGGTCGTGGTTGAAATAGCCGCCTGTGAGGATGAGGTTGCCGATGCTGGCCCCGCGCAGGTCGAAGTCCTCGGGCATGCGCTCGACGAAGAAGCGCAGGTGTGTGCGGATGATCTTGCGCATGGGGTCGGGCACGCGGGCCACCAGCTCGTCGTCGCCGCATAGCATGGCCTGCAGGCGTTCGCGCAGTTCCTGCGGGGCGGCGTCATGGGGCAGGCGGCAGGCGAACAGCGCGTAGGTCTCGGGAGCGCCCTTGACCGTTCGGTCGGCCAGGGCCATGAGCCGGTTGCGCAGGTCGCCCACGGCCGGCATGTCGAAGGCCGCGCGCAGCTTGGCCGATGAACCGCCGGAGTCGAAGGGCGTGATGAGGTGGATGGAGTTGTGCGTGTAGTCGATGACCCTGCGCGAGAGGGCCTTGAGGGCCGTGCCGCCGGTGAAGAAGAGCACCTTGGGTCCCAGCTCCGGCGCGCGAAGGAAGCGGGCCAGTTTGATGGGGTCCGGGATGGTGGCGGTGCGGCTGACGACGATGCGCATGCTCATGGCCATGCAAACTTAGGACCCTGCCGCCGCGGCGTCCAGGAAATCACGCATGATCCTTGCCGCGGCCTTGAAATCCACGCCGCCCGACAGCTCCAGCACGGGGCAGCCGCGCAGCAGTTCCAGATAGGACTCCGGGGTGAACACGGGCTCCATGGACGGGCCGTCCGCTTCGTAGAACAGGCCGACGTCCTTCATGAAGGCGGGATGCAGGTCGGGCCGCGCGGCGAGGTCGACCTCGCGCACCGCAAGCGGACCGCCGCCGCGCCGCCAGTTGAGCAGGGCCAGTCCGGACATGCGCGCCTTGAGCCGGAAGCGGCCGGGCCCGAAGCACTCGCCGATGAACGCGTCGTACTTGCGCTCCAGGTTCCATAGCGCGTCGGGGTCCATGGCCAGGAACTCCCGGCGCTCCTCGGGCGTGATGACCGCGCACAGGGCCTCGTTGTGCAGGATGGTGCCGGGATTGACGCGCGGCATCTTGGCCAGGCCGTGCATGGTCAGCCCGCTGTCCTCGCGGCAGGCCATGACGCGGTCGTTGCTCACGAAATCCGTGCCCAGGCTCATGATGTGCAGGGCCAGGGTGGATTTGCCCATGCCCGCGAAGCCGGCGATGGCCAGGCCAAAATCGCCGACGGACACGCCGGCCGCGTGGAACAGGAGGCAGCCGCGGTTGAGCAGCCACTCGATAAAGCGATTGTTGATGAAGTTGACCACCTGATTGCCGTTGGCCAGGCAGGGCCCCACGGCCAGATTGAGGCCGCCGCCGAAAAGGTAGTGCATGCCGGTCAGCCGCTTGCGCACCACGCGGCCGTCACCGAAGTCGATGAACTCCTCCTTAATTCTGGGCTTTCCGGGTTCGGGCAGTCTGGGCGCGTAGAGCAGGCCCAGGTCGGGAGCGGCGGTATCCAGGGCCGTGATCTCGATGTCGGCCTGGTCCGGCGCGGCGCACAGTGCGGGCGAGGCGAGGAAGTCGCGGAAATAGGAGGAGAGCTTCTCGCGCAGGGTCTGGCTGTTGGTGGCCACGTGCACGAGCACCTGGCCGAAATCGAGGGCCAGGGAGTGCGGAGCGGGATGCGCGGCCAGCAGGGGCGCTGCGAGTTCGCGCATCGAAGCCGCGCTCACGCCAGCCTCCGCAGCACATGATCCGCGTACAGGCTCGCGGCATCGATGCCGTTGGCCTCCAGCAGGCCACGGAAACCGCCGAAGGCCGAGACTTCATAGACCTTGGGCCCGTCCGGGGTCTCGACCACGTCCACGCAGGTGAAGTCCAGGTCGAACAGGGCCTGGGCGCGCCTGGCCAGCTCGATGATCTCGGGGCCCGGCTCGCAGGGCGCGTACTTGCCGCCGGAGCGGGTGGTGGTGTTCCAGCTGTCCTCGCTGCCCTGGCGGGCGTAGGTGGCCACGTACTCGCCGCCCAGGAAGGTCACGCCCAGGTCGCGGCCGGCGTGATTGACGAATTTCTGGATGTACATGACCTGATTGCCCTGGGCCTTGAAGACCTCGACCTCGGTCCAGGCGCTCGGCCCGGCCTCGATGACGGTCATGCCCCTGGCCTTTGTGCTGAACAGCGGTTTGAATACGGCCTTGCCGTATTCCTCCACGACGGCCACGGCCTCGGCCACGCTTTCGGTGGCCGTTGTCTCGGGCATGGGAATGCCGCCCAGGCGCAGGCCCACGGTGCAGGACAGGCGGTCCACCAGCTTGATGATGCTGCCCGGCTGGGAGAAAACCGGCAGGCCCCGGCCATGCAGGAAACGCAGCATTTCCAGCCGGTCCAGGATGTCCGGCGAGTAGGCCGGCGCGATTTTCTTGATGATCAGGCCGTCCAGCCTGGACAGGTCGTGGCCCCGGAAGGTCACCGTACCCTTGGCCAGATCCAGGCGGGCCTCGGCCATGTCCACCAGCAGGGCGAAACCGGTCCGCCGGGCCACGGCCTCCAGAAGCCGCTGGGAAGACCAGCCGCGCGGATCGCCGATGACTGCGATCTTTTTCATGCCATCCGTCCTTGCTTATCAGTAGGAAAACACGGCGTCGGGTAGCCGGAACTCTTCCAGGGGCCGTTTCTTGGCGTGGGCCAAAAGCTTCTCCAGAAGATAGACGCCGCGCAGGAGCATGTCCTTGGCGAAGCGCTTGTTGAGCTCGAAGCGCGTGGAGGTGATGAACGACCTGGCCAGGCCCAGACACAGCCTGGCCTCGAAAGTCGTGTCTCCGTGGCGTCTGGCGAAAGCGCGCGCGAACTTGAGGAATTCCGAGATCACGTACTCGATGCGTTCGCGGGCCTCGTGGCCGAAGATGGGCAGCCGGAAGTTGGACACCAGGAATACCGACACATCCTGCAGGTAATCGGCGTCAACGGAGCGGTGCAGGTCGATGTAGTGTATGCGCTGCGCCTCGTGGTTGTAGACGACGTTGTTGCCGTTGAAGTCGCCGTGGATGAAGACGGTGTAGGGCGCGAACAGGCCCGCGCATAGCTCGGCGGCCGAGGCCAGCAGCTCGTCGGTGGACTGCGCGGCGATGCCGCAGAAAGAGCGCCTGCCGGTCTGGAAATCGGGATGCAGGTGGTACACGTCGGGCATGCGCGTCATGGTCTGGCGCATGAAGGTGGCCGGAGCCGGCTGGCGTCTGAGGGTGGCCTCCCACAGCTCGCTCACGGTCTGCGTGACCAGGAACGTGGCGTTTTCCAGGATATCCCACTCGGCCGTGAGCACCACGTCCTGGAAGGTGCAGCCGCCGAGGTATTCGATGAGCAGGCTGACAGAGGCGCCCTCTTCCTGCAGGGCCTGTATCCTGGGCGGCAGGCCGGGCATGACGGCTTCCCAGCGCTCGATGCTGGCCTTCTCCTGCAGGAGCTTCCTGCGGCTGCCCTCCTTGAAGATGAGGCTCTGCTTGGCACCCTTCTCGTCGGTCCGGGGCTTGTTGACCTTGCCGATGCGGCAGCCCGAGCGCGTGCCCCAGATGGATTCGAACTCCACGTGGGCCGGGACCACGTCCTCGCCCCTGGCGCCCAGTGTCTCGCGCAGGGCGTTATACTGGTGGATCTTGAACTTGTCGCCGGTGATGGAAAAGATGATGGCCTCGCCCATGTTCAGCAAGGCGTCGCCCATGCGCTCCAGGTAGCGAAAGATGAACAGGGACGTGACCAGGTTGCCTGCCTCGCTGCCCGCGCGCAGGTCGCCGAGGATGCGGTCGAACTGCTGCTTGTACATGGAGTCCAGGGTGAACTCCGTGCGGCAGATCTTGAAGGCCAGGGACATGTCCTGGCGGGTCAGGGCCGGGTGCACGCGCTCCAGGGCTGCCAGCACCTCATGGAAGAACGGCCGGTAGTCGTACTTCTGGAAGAAGGCCGGCTCGGAGAGGTGCGGCGTTTGGCGGGCCACGTTCACGCAGTGGTCGGCCAGACGCTCCAGGTTGGCGGTCACCACGTTGAGCGCGCGGATTCGGTCCACCGCGCGCTTGGCCAGGGGCTGGCCGTGGATGCGCGAGAAGCAGTCGTTCTCGATGACGCTCTTCAGGTTGTCGATGTAGTCGTCACGGTTCTCGATGGACTCGATGGACACGGTTCCCGGAGAGTCGAGGAGCCGCAGGGTGTCTTCCACCTGCTTCACGACCTCCAGGATCATGAAGCGGAAATTCTCTTCCAGGACCTTCATATACCATTCGTCCCGCTGCCCGGCTTGATGACCAGGGGTTCCTGCGCATCCGTCCCCTCGGCGTGGCGTTCCTTCCAGCGCAGCTTGATGGCCAGCTTGCGTTCGTCCTCGCTGACCTTGGCCTCGAAGATGAAATCGATGAGCCCCTGGGGCGCGAGCACGAGTTCCTCGCCCTTGTGGCTGATTTCGATATGGCCCTGGCGGATGCCCTCGGTGAGTCTCTCCAGGTAGGCCACGATGGCTTCCCTGTCCTGCAGGGCGTCGTAACGGAACCGCTTGGACATGCTGTTGTTTCCTTCGTGTGTTCGGTTGTGCCGGCAGGGCCGCTCTCGTCTCTACGAGGCCAGGCGGGCACGGTATTCCTCGATGACCGAGGCGCGGCTGACGCCCTGCACGATGAGATGTTTGCTGATGGACAGGTCGTCCCAGGCCGGCTGCAGGCCAACCTCGCGGACGCCCTTCTCGGGATCGCGCTGCTCCGGGGCCTTGAGCTTCTCGCCCATGTGGCAGTCGTCGCCCATGAACACGAGCACGGGCCGGTCCTTGCGCGCGCGCAGCCTGTTCTGGCGCTGCACCGCGCTGATGAGGAACTCGGTGTACTCCCGCGACTGGGGGTTCCAGACCTCGATGCCGTCCACGTCGTAGTCGGCCAGCAGGATGGGCCAGAACTGCTCGGGGTGCGGGATGACGATGCCGGCGCCCAGGGAGCGGGCCTCCTCGATGAT
>JAEYOJ010000167.1 GCA_023411815.1 Pseudomonadota bacterium
ATAGCACCGGGGGCGTCCGAGTAGCGGTCGAACGCCCGGGTCCGCCGGAGCGCCCCGACCTCCCGGGCGACGGCGAACGGCACCGGGATCTGTTCTCCTTCCCACGACGGAACCTCGCCTTTCGCCCGGGTGGCCGGCTCGACCGTGATCCGCGTGCCCTCGATCTCGAGCACGCGCCAGAGCTGGCCCTTGGTGATGAAGACCGCGCCGGTGTGCATCCACCCGAGGACGAACGATTCGTCGAGCGTCCCGACCGTGCGGCGCGAGACCATATCGAAGATCTCCATCTTCCGCTCGTCGTGGATCATCGAGAGGTTCTCGATGAGATAGCGCCGCGCCCGGCCCGTCCTGATGATCCGGGTTCCGTCAAGCCGGATCAGCCGGTGCTCGGCCATCTGGCGGCAGACGTCGTCGAGGAGCGACCCGGAACCGGTAAAGACGTTCGACCGCTCGATCATCTCGCGGACGCGGGAGACCTCGATCTCGCCGTACTCGACCGCGATCGCCGCAACCTGGTTCGCGAGGACGTCGGCGGCGCCGGCGGGCGGGACGATCCGCTCGCACTCGTTCGCCTTTGCCCTCCGTGCGATCACGAGCGATTCCAGAAGGTCGTCAAACCCCGTCGCGAGGACGGTTCCTCGCGATACGGCGTCGAGACGGTGGCCGGCCCGGCCGACCCGCTGCACCAGGCGCGAGACCTGCCGGGGGGAGCCGAACTGGACGACGTGCTCGATGTGCCCGATATCGATACCGAGTTCCATCGAGGATGTGGCGATCAGCGTTCGGACCTCGCCCTTCCTGAACCGCTCCTCGGCATCGACCCTGACGTCACGCGAGAGCGAGCCGTGGTGGACCTCGACGTCCCCGCGGGAGTAGAGATTGTGGCCGAGCGCCTCGGCGGTCACCCGGGTGTTGACGAAGACAAGGGTGGAGCCGGGAGAATCCAGGCACTTTCCGACGGCACGCACCTGGGCGCCGAACTCCTCCCCGGCGAACCGGACGCCGATATCGAGGCTGCTCGCGACCGGCACCTCGACGAGCGAGAACTGCCGGGCTCCGCAGAGGAACCGGCCGATGTCGCCGGGGTTCCCGACGGTCGCCGAGAGGCCGATCCGCTGGAACTCCCCGGCGTATTCGGCAAGGCGTTCGAGCGCCACCGCGAGCTGCGCTCCCCTCTTGCTGTCGGCGAGTTCGTGGATCTCGTCGATGACGACGTATCTCACGTTTTTCAGGTGCTCCCTGAGGCGTTTGCCCATGAAGAGCGCCTGCAGCGACTCCGGGGTGGTGATAAGCAGGTCGGGAGCGTTCAGCGCCTGTTTGCGCCGCTCGTTCTGCGGGGTGTCCCCGTGCCGGACGCCGACCGAGAGACCGAGTTCGCGGCACCACCACTCCATCCGGTTGAGGATATCCCGGTTCAGGGACCGGAGCGGGGTGATGTAGAGCGCCTTGAACCCCGCGCCGACGGTCTCGAGGAGCCGGTCGAAGACCGGGAGCATCGCGCTCTCGGTCTTTCCCGTACCGGTCGGCGCCACCAGGACAAGGTTCTCCCCCGAAAGGAGCCGGGGGATGGCCTGCTCCTGCGCCTCCGAGAACCCGGTGAATCCGCGCCTCCCGACGACCTCCCGCACCCGCGGGTCGAGGAGGTCAGCGGTCGTCTGCGGGGCAGAGCGTGGCCGGCGAGCCGACGTACGTGCCATCTGCTAAGAACACCTCCGCAGTTTCTTTGTCTATGCACCGGGAGAGGGGGCCGAGCCCGCTCTGTTGCAGCCGCCCGACGTCGATCCCGCCCGCGAACTCGTTGAAGGCCGGGACGAAGAGGAGCCGGGTGCGCTCCCCGGACGGCTCCTCGACCGTCGAGTAGAGATAGGCCGGCCGGGCGCGTGCGGCGCACCCGACGGTATCCACGAGCGAGACGACCGGGTGGTGGTGGCCGAGGACGACGAGGTGGCCGGGGAGTTCGGGGGCGGGACGGGTGTGGCCGTGGAGGTAGCCGACGCCGTCGATGAGCGTGCCCTCGGCGGGCAGGAGTTCGCCGGGCTCGAGGAACCGCCCGATGCCCCCGTCGTGGTTGCCCGGGGCGACGGCTATCGGCACGCGGTCCCTAAACGACCGGAGGACGCCGGGGAGTTCCCGGTACTCCTGCCTGCTCGTTACCGGGACGTTGTGCTTGACGTCCCCGAGGAGGAGGAGGAGGTCGGGCTGCGTCTCTTCGATGCAGGCGATCACCCGGTCGGTCCGGGCGGCGCTCCGGCTCGCGATGTGGACGCCGTGACGTTCGAGGCCCGATTCGATGCCCATGTGCAGGTCGGCGACGACCAGCACCCGCCGGTCGCTCTCGACCAGGAGGGCGGGGCCGTTCTCAATGAAATGAAGGTGCATTATCGTGTCAGATCAGTTTTATCATGCCCGATGCGGGCTGGTAGCATTCCCCTGCGGCGAGGAGTTCCTCGAGCGAGGCACGTGCTTCCCGGGCGGAGAGGCCCGACCGCACCCCGATGGCGACGGCGTCTTCGAATTCGACGCCCCGGGCGCCTCCCTCTCCCTCGAGGGCGGAAAGAAGGAGGTCGCGGGCGACGAGGGGCGCGATCGCGCCGACGGCGATCTCCGGGCGGACGGTTGCAAGGGCTGTGCGCACCACCGCGGCCATCCCGCGGATATCCTCGTCCGTGGTTCCGTAGAGGCGGCGGGCGGCCGCGGCGCGTTCGCCCCCGCCGTCCAGGAGGGCTTCGAGCCGGTCGATGGTCGCGCCGGCGGTCGCAAGCA
>JAEYOJ010000020.1 GCA_023411815.1 Pseudomonadota bacterium
GGGGAGATCCGGGAGTTCTACGAGCACCTCATGCTCTATATCACCGTCAATCTCATCCTCTTCGGGATCAACATGCTCTTCAGCCCGGACTCGCTCTGGTTCTACTGGGTAACATTCTTCTGGGGGATTGGCGTGGTAATTCATGGGTTCGGCGTCTTTGTCGAAGGCCGGATCTTCGGCAGGGAGTGGGAGGAGCGAAAGATCAGGGAGTTCATGGAGCGTGAAGAGCGGCGGTGAGCCGGTTCCGGCCCCGCCGTCCCTCCTGACAGAAGCACTTATCTGGTGAGGCAGATAATGCCCGTCGCGATGAAGACGGAGATACCCTACGACCGGTTCGCTCACGTCCCGGAACGGATCTTCGGGCTGGTCGACCTCGCGTACAACCTCTGGTGGAGCTGGCACTCCTCGGCGAGCGTGCTCTTCAAGATGCTGAACCGGGCGGAGTGGAAGATGAGCCGCCACAATCCGGTCAGGATGCTTCTCGATACCCCACCAAAGTTCTTCGAGCGGGCGGCGACGAACCCGGAGTACCTCCGCCGCTACGACATCATCATGCACCGGTTCGGGGAGTATATGGTGCCGGGAACGAGCTGGTTTGCGCAGCACTACCCCGCGCGGACCCCGCTGACGATCGCCTACCTCTCGAGCGAGTTCGGGCTGCACCACTCGCTCCCGTTCTACGCGGGCGGGCTCGGCATCCTCGCGGGCGACCACGTCAAGGCGTCGAGCGATCTCGGCGTGCCGACGGTCGCCGTCGGGTTCATGTACGCCGAAGGCTATCTCCACCAGCATATCGAGGGGAACGGGTGGCAGAAGAACGTTGCCGAGATCCTGGATCGCGACGCCGCCCCGGTTCTCCGGGTGCTCGGCGACGACGGGAAGCAGCTCGTGGTGAAGGTGCCCCTGATCGACCCGCCGATCTACGTCGCGGTCTGGAAGGTGCAGGTGGGACGGGTACCCCTCTACCTCCTCGATACTCATATCGACGAGAATCAGCCCGAGAACCGGAGCATCTCCCATCGCCTTTACTTAAAAGAGCTCGAGTGCCGGCTCCGGCAGGAACTGGTGCTCGGCATCGGCGGAAGGAAGGTTCTCCATACCCTCGGCGTGGAATACTCGGCGATGCACCTGAACGAAGGTCACTCCGCGTTCGCCATCCTCGAGCGGCTCCGGGAGCGGCTCGTGGCCGGGATGCCCCCCGATGATGCGCGTGAACAGGTCCGGGGCACCTCGGTCTTCACCACCCACACCCCCGTGGCGGCTGCCCACGACGTCTTCCCCGAGGATCTGATGGCGAAGTACTTCCGGAGTTACTGCCCGTCGATCGGTCTTTCCTGGGACGAGTTCATGGCGCTCGGCGACGATCCCCACAACCCGGGTGCCGGGTTCAATATGACTGCTTTTGCGCTCCGGATGAGCCGGTTCCACAATGGTGTCTCCAAAAAGCACGGCGAAGTCGCCCGGGAGATGTGGCAGCCTCTCTGGCCCGACCTCGCCCCCGAAGAGGTGCCGATCGACGCCATCACGAACGGTGTTCACGTGCCGACGTGGTTGAACCACCGTATCGAGGCGCTCATCGACCGCTACATGGACCCGGTCTATCCGAACTGGCGGGAGGATTACGACAACCCGATCATCTGGGAGGTGGTCGACGAGATCCCGGACGAAGAGCTCTGGCGCGAGCACCAGTGGCTGAAGATGAAGCTCTTTTCCCGGATCCGGGATCGGAAACGCCGAAAATGGGCGAACCTCCGTGACGAACCCGCGAATCTCGCGGCCGAGGGGCTCATGCTCGACACCTCGGCGCTGACGATAGGGTTTGCCCGCCGGTTTGCCGAGTACAAGCGGGCGGATCTCATCTTCGAGGACCTGGACCGGCTTGATCGGATCGTGAACAACCGCTGGAGGCCGGTGCAGTTCATCTTCGCCGGGAAGGCCCACCCGGCCGACGAGCGCGGCAAGCGGATCCTGCAAAGGATCTATCAGTACTCGCAGGATCCCCGGTTCGGCGGCCGGATAGCGTTTATCGAGGACTACGGCGAGCAGCTTGCGCGTTACATGGTTCACGGCGTCGACGTCTGGATGAACACCCCCGTCCCGCTCATGGAGGCGAGCGGCACGAGCGGTATGAAGGCAGGGATGAACGGGGTGCTGAACCTCTCGGTCCTGGACGGCTGGTGGGTTGAGGGCTACAACGGCAGGAACGGCTGGGGTTTCGAGGGCCACGCGGCCTCCCCGGGAGATAACCGGGCTGATGCGGAGACGATCTACGATCTCATCGAGAACGAGGTTGCGCCGCTCTACTACTCGCGGACGATGAACGACGTTCCCTACAAGTGGGTCCGGGTGATGAAAGAGTCGATCAAGAGCGTTGCCCCGCAATACTGCTCTCTCCGGATGCTCAAAGAATACGTCACCCGGTATTACCCCTCGGTCTGCAGGTATGCGGCCGGGCCGGGAGAGCAGCTGGCCGGACTCGAGGGGGTCTGCCCCCCGGGCCCCGCGCCCAGAATGAGGTGATGCGGCGCCGCCGGCGCAAAGTGGAGGGGACCGTCCCTCCCGCCGACCGGTTCCGGCAGGAAGGCCCCGGAC
>JAEYOJ010000130.1 GCA_023411815.1 Pseudomonadota bacterium
GGTCCGGGGAGGGGAGAACCCTTTTCAAAGGGTTTCCCCTCCCCGGCTTCCCTGCCTATCTTCTCTCCCGGAGGATTCCCATGCTGTTGAGCCTCGACTGGTTGCGCGAGTTCACGCCCTACGAAGGCACGGCCCAGGAGTTGGCCGACCGGCTGACCATGCTCGGCCTTGAGGTGGACGAAGTCTATGATCCGTTCGCCGAGATACGCGGCGTGGTCGTGGGCCATGTCGTGGAGCGCGAGAAGCATCCCGAGGCCGACAAGCTGTCCGTGTGCAAGGTCGATGTCGGCGGCCCGGAGCTGCTGACCATCGTGTGCGGCGCGCCCAACGTGGCGGCCGGCCAGAAGGTGCCCGTGGCCACCGTGGGCACGACGCTGCCCGGCGGCCTCAAGATCGGCAAGGCCAAGCTGCGCGGCGTGCCGTCCATGGGCATGATCTGCTCCGAGCGCGAGCTGGGCCTGACCGAGGACCACAAGGGCATCATGGTCCTGCCCGACACCTGCAAGCCCGGCGTGCTCTTCTGCGAGTCCCTGGAGCTCGACAGCGCGATCATCAACGTGGACCTCACGCCCAACCGCGGCGACTGCCTGAGCGTCCTGGGCCTGGCCCGCGAGGTGGCCATGGCCTACGGCCTGCCGCTCACGCTGCCGGAAGTCAGACTCGATGAGGACGCCGGCGAGCGCGCCGAGGATTTCTGGCGCATAGACATTCCCGAGGGCGAGTTGTGCCCGCTGTACCAGGCGCGGGTCATTCGCGGCTGCACCATCGGCCAGAGCCCGGACTGGCTCAAGTACCGGCTCATCGCCATGGGCCTGCGCCCCATCAGCAACATCGTGGACGCCACCAACTACGTCATGCTGGAGCTTGGCCAGCCCACGCACGCCTTCGACGAGGACCGCCTGAAGGGCGGCGTCGTGCAGATCAAGCGCGCCGCGGACGGCTCGACCTTCACGACCCTGGACGGCCAGGAGCGCAAGCTGACTGGCGACGACCTGCTCATCTGGGACGCCGAGCGGCCCGTGGCCCTGGCCGGTGTCATGGGCGGCCAGAACTCCGAAATTCATGACGCCAGCCGCAACGTGCTGCTGGAGACGGCCATCTTCCGCCCCGGCACGGTGCGCAAGACCGCCCGCCGCCTGGGCCTGTCCAGTGACGCCTCCTACCGCTTCGAGCGCGGCGTGGACCAGGTGCTTTCACCCTTTGCCTGCAACCGAGTGAGCTCGCTCATCGCCGAGCTGACCAGCGGCCGCGTGCTGTCGGGCATGGCCAAGGCCGAGGCCAAGCCTTGGCAAAAGCGCGTGCACACCTTCCGGCTGTCGCGCGCGGCCGACCTGCTGGGAGTGGAGCTGTCGGCCGAGTTCTGCGGGAAGACCCTGACCGGACTTGGCTGCGTCGTGGAAGCCAAGGATTCGACCTGGACGGTGGAGTCGCCCTCGCACCGGTCCGACCTGGAGCGCGAGGTGGACCTCATCGAGGAGGTCGGCCGCGTGTACGGCCTGGACCGTATCCCGGCCGTGCTGCCGCACGTGAAGAAATCCCTGGCCGAAGCGCCCGCCGAGATCCTGTCCGTGCGCAACGGCGAGTTCGCCTTCCTGACGCGCATCAAGAACTGGGGCCGGGGTGCGGGCCTGCGCGAGGCCATTAACTACAGCTTCGTGGGCCACAAGGACCTGGACCTGCTGGGCCTGCCCAAGGATGGCCGCATCGACGTGGCCAACCCGCTCACCGAGGAACAGAACGTCATGCGCACCGCCGTGGCGCCCGGCCTGCTCCAGAACCTGCGCATGAACGTGGGCCACGGCGACGACGGCCTTCGCCTGTTCGAGGCCGCGCGGGTTTTCCTGAACGACGAGGCGAGCGATACGACGGCCAACGAGCGGCTGCGCCTGGGCATGCTGCTGCACGGCCGGCGCTTCCCCGGCTTCCCCTGGCCGCGCGACGCGCAGTTCGACTATCCCGACATAAAGGGCCTAGTGGAGCACCTGCTGGCCTTCCTGGGCCTGCCCGCTCCCGAGGTCAAGGTCGACCAGACGCATTCCTGGCTGGAGCCGTGCGTGGCCGTGAGCGTCCAGGGCAAGAACATCGGCGTCATGGGCAAGCTCAAGCCCTCCGTCACCGAGGAGTACAAGGCCCGCCATGCCGTGTGGATGGCCGAGCTGGATCTGGAGGCCGTCTGGAGTCTGTGCGCCGGCCTCGTGACCTGTTTCCGGCAGCTGCCCAAGTTCCCGGCTTCCTGGCGCGACATGACCCTGGTGGCTCCGCTGGGCTTCCCGGTGTCGGGTATCATGGAGGCCGTGCGTGCCTCGGGTCAGAAGCTGCTGGAAGACGTGGAGCTGGTGGACGAGTACAAGCCCAAGGACGCCTCCGAGCGCAACCTGACCTTCCGCTTGACCTACCGCGCGGCCGAGCGCACCTTGACCGACCAGGACGTGGACAAGGCCCACGCCGCCGTGGGCAAGCACGTCACGAACTCCTGCCCGGTGAAGTTCCAGGCCGCTTAACCCCCTTTCGGATTATTCGTGGACTAGGAGCGCCGCCCGCATGCGGGCGGCGCTCTTTTTTTCGGCTTCAGCCCGGCGGAAACCCGGGGCTTCCCCCTGTCGTGGAGGCACCGGATGACAGGCGCAGCTTTCTTGCAACAACTCCGTGGCATTATGGATACATTTTGGTGTCCGAATCTATTTTTTGTCGACAACGACATGATTCTTCCCGCGCCATGATCACCGGCCTGCCTTGCTCGCCAGGATAGCTTCACTGATTCTCCTTCACAGGCATCAATTATGCTAAGTGAGAATGTTAGGCGTTCAGCCTGTTGAAAGTGTTTGCAATATCTTTTTTAAGCCGGCACTCGGCCCGCAAGGCCCGATAGTTGCCCGGCTTGCCGTGCGGTCCAAGGGGTAAGGGGGACTCGCCTGGCAAGCGCGGGCTTCTCAGCCGGCGCGTCGGAAACCGACACCGCGCACGCTCATGCTCTGAGGGGAGGCTGGAACAATGAATATGAAAGTCGCCGTGCTGCTCGTGACCCTGCTCCTGGTACCCAACCTGATGCAGGGACAGAACGCCGAATCCATCGAATTCGGCCAAGGCCACTATTTCCTGGTGCAGGTCACCGACGGCCATGTCGTCGGCGGCGTGGCCCGCGACCAGCGCTTCCGCTGGAGGTGCATGGGCGGGACCTTCGACGGCAAGAACCTCACGGCCACCTTCATCACCGAGCAGGACAACAGCTGTAACGGCACCGTGACCTACAACTTCGAGGTCCAGGCCGGCTTTGTGCTCCTGCGCAGCTCCATGAACAAGTGCGGCGCCGTGGAAGACGGCAAGTTCACCCGCTTTCCGCGCATGCAGTAGCGCGCCGGGGCCATCCGCGGCACCAGCCGCGCGATGGCCCCGTGCCCACTCATCGCCTCCGTGACCGGCGTGACAGTTCCGGTGGTCACCGGCGGCTTCATCCGCTTCATCTGCAGCGCCCTATCTGGCCATGGCCGTCTGGCTGTCGCCTGCCTTGGCGTCTTGGCCAGGTAAGGCGCTGATTTTCCGGACTTCCATCCAGCCTTCCTTCGCCATTCGACCACGAGGCTCGACTTGATTCTCTTCCTCGGCGCAAAATAGTAAGACTTGTAAATTATCTCCCCTTCGAATAATTATGGGCGGCTTATGCAGCTGCTCACGACAAGCTGTCAGTCAGACAACCCTGCCAACCCAGACATCCAGACCCGATTCAACCAACCGGAGCCGGCATGAACGCGCGTATCCGACATATAACGTACCACCTGCCCCAAACCGTCAGCACGGCCGAGGATCTGGCCCGCGAGCTGAACAACGGCTGGTCCGCCGAGAAGATCGTGCGCAAGACCGGCATCCGCGCCCGCCGCATCGCCGCGCCCGGCGAGTGCGCCTCGGACCTGGCCTGCGCCGCCGCACGCGCCCTGTTCGCCGAGGGAGCCTGCGCTCCAGGGGAAGTGGATTACCTGCTCTTCTGCACGCAGTCGCCGGACTACATCCTGCCGCCTACGGCCTGTCTGCTGCAAAACCGGCTCGGGCTGCCCACCACGGCCGGGGCCCTGGATTACAACCTTGGCTGCTCCGGCTTCGTGTACGGCCTGGGCATGGCCAAGGGGCTGCTGCTCTCCGGCCAGGCGCGCAAGGTGTTGCTGCTCACGGCCGACACCTACAGCCGCCACGTGCATCCTGGCGACAAGAGCGTGCGCACCCTGTTCGGGGACGGCGCGGCCGCGACCCTCATCGAGGCGGCAGGCGGCGAGCCGGGCAGCGGGTCCGATGCCTCGCCCGAAGGCATAGGCCGGATGGTCTACGGCACCGACGGCGCGGGCTACAAGAATCTGCTGATCGCGGCGGGCGGGGCCAGGCTGCCGCGCTGCGCCGAGACGGCCAGGGAATGCACGGACAAGTTCGGCAACACGCGCAGCCAGGACCATCTGTTCATGGACGGCCCGGAGATATTCAAGTTCACCATGCAGGTCGTGCCGGGCTGCGTGGAGGAAACCCTGGCGCGCAACGGCCTGGGCCTGAACGACGTGGACCTGTTCGTCTTCCACCAGGCCAACGCCTACATGCTGGAGAACCTGCGCCAGAAGATGGGAATCCCCGAGGAGCGCTTCTACGTGAACATGGCCGACTGCGGGAACACGGTCAGCGCGACCATCCCCATCGCCCTGCGCCGGGCCATGGACGACGGCAGCCTGGAGCCGGGCATGCGCGTCATGCTCGTGGGATACGGCGTGGGCTACTCCTGGGCCGGAACAGTGCTTCGCTGGGCCTGACGCGGGCCAGGACCGCGAATCCACCGCTCCATAAAATAACGCGGTCTGTTGCCTGGACAGCGCTCCTCGGCTACAAGTCCGGCCATGGACGAACAGGGTTCCTCCGCAGGCAAGCCGTCGAAGGGCGACACACTCCACAAAATCGGCCAGGCCGCCGACCTGCTCGGGGTCAAGCCCTTCGTTCTGCGCTTCTGGGAGACCGAGTTCCCCCAGCTCCAGCCCATCCGCACGGCCTCGGGCCAACGCCTGTACTCCGACGAGCACATCGAGCTCGTGCGCCGCATCCAGCACCTGCTCTACGAACAGGGCCTGACCATCGAGGGCGCCCGCAAGGCCCTGGAGGAAAACGGCCGCCGGGGACTGCTTCGGGAGATCAGGGCCGAACTGCTGGAAATCAAGCGGCTGCTGGAAGGGCAGTAATCTATCCAAGATAAACCGCGTAAGCGCTGGGAAGGGCGTTGCCCTTCCCAGACCCATCCCACCAGGGGAATCATTCCCCTGGACCCTGCAATTTTTAGAGCATTTTGCTTTTGAAAATGCTCTGCAAGCCATGCGTCGGCATGGTTTGCCGCTAGCTTTGGCGTAGGCGCAATTCACTTGCGCCGTCAACGCAGAAGCGGGCGTCTTAAAACCCAATCTAATGGGATGGACCCGTCCCCATATACCTCGGTAGGCTTGATTTACCACAACAAGTAAGCCGAGAAAGGAGACGGGCCCATGTCGAGAGTTACCACCATCGGAC
>JAEYOJ010000146.1 GCA_023411815.1 Pseudomonadota bacterium
GAAGGTCTTCCCGACATCCTCATGGTGCTGATCGGGCTTGCCCAGCGCTACATGACCGAGAGCCTCAAGGTCAGCGCCGACGGCCCCGGTGCCGGAACCGTGCTCGAGGTGAAGGAGGAGCGGGGGCTCGGGATGACGCTTGATCTGATCCTCTACGATGGGAATCTCAAGGTCGGGGACGAGATCGTGGTCGCCGGAAACGACCAGATCATCGAGACGAAAGTGCGCTCCCTCCTAAAGCCCCGCCCGATGAGTGAGATCCTGATCGAGGAGCGGTTCGAACGGGTCAAGTCCGTCACCGCCGCTGCGGGCATCAAGGTCGCCGCCCCGAAACTCGACGGGGTCATCGCGGGCTCCCCCCTCCGGGCCGTCCGGAGCGGCAACCGGGACGAGGTGATCGAGCAGGTCCGGCGTGAAGTCCAGGACATCGAGGTGAATCTCTCCGACATCGGCGTCATCATCCGGGCGGATACCATCGGCGCCCTCGAAGCGCTCTCGAAGGAACTCGAGGGTCACCAGATCCAGGTGATGCGGGCGACCGTGGGGCCGGTCACCCGCCACGACGTCATCGAGGCGGGAACGATCAAGGACCCCCTCTACAGCGCGATCATCGCCTTCAACACCCCCGTGCTACCGGACGCGGTCGATGCCCTCGCGGATACGGCGATGTCCCACGTCAGCATATTCGAGGGCGGGGTCATCTACCAGCTCATCGACGACTACGTCGAGTGGCGCGACGAGAAGAAGCAGGAACTCGAGCGGCAGAAGTTCGAGAAGTTGATCATGCCCGCCAAGATCCGGATTCTTCCGAACTGCGTCTTCCGGCAGAGCAATCCGGCGGTGGTCGGCGTCAGGATCCTCGGCGGGAAACTCCAGAGCGGGGTCGATCTCGCCCTCCCGAACGGCAAGAAGGTCGGCCGTATCAAGCAGATCCAGGCAAAGAACGAGTCGGTTCAGGAGGCGGAGGCGGGCAAGGAGGTGGCGATCTCGATCGAAGGGCCGACGGTCGGCCGCCAGATCAACGTCGACGACGATCTCTACGTCGACATCCCGGAGCGCCACGTGAAGGTGATCGAGCGGGAGATGATCGATCACTTAAGCCCGAGCCTGCGCGAGACCCTGGAGGAGTTCACCACCCTCAAGCGCCGGGAAGACCCCTTCTGGGGGAAGTGACCCGTTCGGGGAACGTGCGGGTCTCTCCCGCCCGCTGCTCCCCGCTAACCCTGTAGAGGTAGTCTTTTAATACCATATTCTCAAATTGTATAGGTACTTTCGAAGGAGTCGTCAACATGGCAGATTTCAAAATCATCCTATCAGACCCGGAGACCGGGCGTTCATACAAGATCGATGCGACCGGCCCCGCCGCCGGAGGGTTCGTCGGCAAGCGCATCGGCGACGAGATCGACGGTGACGTCCTCGGCTTTGCGGGCTACACGATCAAGATCACCGGTGCCACGGACAAGACCGGCATTCCCTCGCGCCGCGACCTTCCCGGCCCGTCCCGGAGGAGGCTTCTCCTCTCCAAGGGCGTCGGGTTCCACCCGGTCATGGACGGGGAACGCCGCAGGAAGTCGGTGCGGGGCAACGAGATCAGCGCCGATATCGTTCAGATCAACGCCGCCGTAACACAGAGCGGTGCAAAACCTCTGGCAGAATACTTCAGCCAGCCCGAGGCGGCGGCTGAATAAATCAGCCCCAATCTTTTCTTGAGCTCCGTTGTTGGTGTTTCACCCCGTATTCTCATCTCTTGTTCTACCGGCCGCGCCAGGGTTCCCTGAGCGTGGCGGGACAGCGGTCGCGGAGGGGGCATGCCCCGCAGTTGCGGGGGTGGGTGGGGCACCCGCACGCTGCGGCATACGCGGCGGTGAGCGCCGCTCCCGTCTCTCCCCCGTATGCAGCGGTGAGCCCTGCCGCCCGGGCGGCCACCTCGTCCGGCACCGTTTCTGGGTAGTAGCCGCTCCAGGCCACGTCATCGAGCCCGGTATCACGGCAGACCGAACAGAGATGGTCCATCTGCTCTCTCGACGGCCCCGGGTGGTAGTAGAGGACGTTGTTCGGCCGAAAGCCGATAAGCCGGTAGGGCACGCCCGGGTCGAGCGAGGCGATGAACGCCGCGATCCTGCCCACCTCCCTGTCGGTCATGCCGGGTATCACCACCGTCCTAAAGACCCTGATCCGGTCTCTTCCCTCGCGGACGAGGTATTCGGCGTTCCTGAGCACCGGGCCGACCGGCGCTCCCGTGAGGGCGCGGTGAACCGGGTCCGACCACGCCTTGATCTCGAGGGTGATCGTCCGGCAGAGGCCGATGATCCGCTCCATCGCCGCCTCCGTCGCAAACCCGCCGGTCGATAGCCCGATCCCGAGATCGAGCCCCTGCCGCTTCACCTCGTCCGCCACCTCTTCCATGTAGGGAAGGTGGATGATCGGGTCGCCGCCCGTAAACCCGAGCGTCCGGATACGGGGCCCCCGGTAGGCGGCAATCCGCTCCCGGGCGTCGGCAACCAGCACTGCGGCGGGTACATGACCGGCGTAGTGCCAGCCGGGGTCGGGGTACTGCGAGATCCGGTAGGCGTTGCAGTGGAGGCAGCGGTAGCAGCACCCGAGCAGGGTGACGATGTAACTCGCGAGCGAGCCCGAACACATCGTCGCCGCCACCTCCGCCCGGCCGACGCGGCACACCCCCCGCTCGCCCCGGAGGCGGTCGGCACCGCACCTCCACTCGCAGAGGCGGCAGGACTCGAGGTCTTCCATACTGGTTTCTGGCGCAGGCATGCACGATAGCCTTTGGGACACCGGTGCGATGGGGGCTATGTCACCTCCGGTACAACTATTCGCGAGGCGAAGCTCCGCAGGAACAGAGCTTGAGCACCGAAGGTGCGAGCGGGTGCCAACGTATGAGCATGCATACGCCATCGCCCGAATCCGGCGGCATGATCCTGCGGCCCGTGGGGTTCGTCCGGAGCAGCGTTCAGGAACCCTTCCTCGTCTCAGACAGGG
>JAEYOJ010000165.1 GCA_023411815.1 Pseudomonadota bacterium
CCTGTTGAGGTTCATAAGCTTCCAGAGAAAGGACCGTCCCTTCGTCCGGACGCCGGATACAGCCGGCTCTGGGGCAACGGACGCCAGAAGGCCTCACGTCGCCGCACCCGATGTCTACGTCAAATTGCGGATCCGATCAAGGCAAAACATGGTTTCAGGCCTTGCGGAGCAAGCCGCGCAGCGTTTCCAGGTTCATGCAGTCCTGCTCCAGCCCGTCGCCATGGCCCTTCGGCGTTTCAATGACCATGGGCAGGTTCGCGAAACGCGCATCGTTGAGCAGCCTGCGGAAGCTATCCAGGCCAAGGTCGCCCTGCCCGATATGCTCGTGGCGATCCACATGTGAGCCCAGACCGGTCTTGGCGTCGTTGACATGGAACAAGCGCAGGCGCTCCAGGCCCACAATCCCGCCGATCGCCGCCATGCTTGCGGCATATCCCTCGTCCGTGCGCAGGTCGAAGCCCGCGGCATGGGCATGGCAGGTGTCAAGGCAGATGCCGAGCCGTCCGGCATGGCGCGATCCTGCCAGGACCTCGCCTAATTCCTCGAAGCGGCTGCCCAGGCAGGTGCCCTGGCCGGCCGTGTTCTCCAGTAGCACGGTCACGCCCTGTGCGCCGTCGTGCAGGCTGTTTGCCTCCTCCATGGCGATATCCAGGTTTTCCGTGAACCTGGTCAATCCCTTGGCCACGCCCGAACCCACGTGCGCGCCGGGATGCAGCACAAGCATGGGTATGCCCAGCCTGCCGCAGCGCGCCAGCTCCCCTGCAAACGCCGAGCGGGACTTGTCGACGATGTCGGCCTGGGGCGAGGCGAGGTTGATGAGATATGAATCGTGGCTGGCTATGTTTCGGCCGAAGCCCCAGGCTTGCACCGCACGGCGGAAGGCCTCGGCTTCCTCGTCCGTGACTGGCGCGGCCTTCCACTGGCGCTGGTTGCGCGTGAAGATCTGCAAGGCCTGGCCGCCGATGGAGGCGATGCGCTCAACGGCCTTGTACAGGCCGCCGCTCACGGACATGTGCGCGCCGAGAAATGGCATCGGGATTCTCCTGTTCTCCAAATGAAAGAGAGGGCGTTGCCCTCTCAAATTCTCTCCCGCCAGTCGGCGGCGCTCCCTGCCCCCATTGCGTCGTTTTGCAATGCGGGGGTCCGGGGGGAGGCTTCTCCCCCCGGCCGCCGGAGGCATATTCTCTTTTCTTCTCTTCCCTTACTTCACGTAATCCGCACCGGCCTGCAGGGCCTCGGCGTTCTTGGGGATGAGCTTGGAGTAGTGCTTGGAGATGACGCTGCCCAGGCTGTCCTTGACCGCCTGCAGCGGCATGACGCCCGTGGCCTGGATGTACGCGCCCAGGGCGACCATGTTGGCCATGCGCGTGTTGCCGATCTTGTCGGCGATCTCGTTGGCGGGCACGAGCAGGGTGCGCACGCGCTCCTTCTCGGTCAGCCCCGCGTCCACCAGCGAGGAGTTGATGATCTGGATGCCGCCGTCCTGCAGCCTGGACTGGAACTTGTCCAAGGAGGGGCGGTTCATGACGATGAGGCTCTTGGGGCGATGGATGATGGGCGAGCCGATGTCGTCGTCGGACACGACCACGGTGCAGTTGGCCGTTCCGCCGCGCATCTCCGGACCGTAGACCGGGATGTAGGTCACGTTGAGGCCCTGGGTCATGCCCGCGTAGGCCAGCAGGTTGCCAATGAGCATGACGCCCTGGCCGCCGAAGCCCGCGATGATGGCGTCCATGTACATCTACTTGCCCTCCTCGCCGCCAGTGGCGTCCTTGTATACTCCCAGCGGGAAGTAGGGGATGAGCTCGTTGGCGATGCGCTCGTTGGCCTGCACCGGTGTCATGTGCCAGTTGGTCGGGCAGGTGGACAGCAATTCAACGAAGCCGAAGCCCAGGCCCTTGGTCTGGCACTCGAAGACCTTGCGGATGGCCTTCTTGGCGGCGCGCAGGTGCTTGACCGAGTCGACGGCCACACGCGCGGAGTAGGCCACGGCATCCAGCGTGCCGATCATCTCGGCCATTCTGAGCGGGAGCCCTTCGCGCTCGGCGCAGCGGCCGCCGGGGCAGGTGGTGGTCTTCTGGCCTTCCATGGTGGTCGGGGCCATCTGTCCGCCGGTCATGCCGTAGACAGTGTTGTTGACGAAGATGATGGACAGCTTCTCGCCGCGGTTGGCGGCGTGCATGATCTCGGCCAGGCCGATGGAGGCCAGGTCTCCGTCGCCCTGGTAGGCGAACACGAAGTTGTCCGGCCGGGCGCGCTTGACGCCCGTGGCCACGGCCGGAGCGCGGCCGTGCGGGGCCTCGACGGCATCCACGTTCAGGTAGTTGTACAGGAACACGGAGCAGCCGATGGACGCGACGAGGATCGACTTCTCGCGCAGGCCCATCTCGTCCATGACCTCGCCCACGAGGCGGTGGATGGTGCCGTGGTGGCAGCCGGGGCAGTAGTGCGTGGCCCGGTCGATGACGCTCTCGGGCCTGGTGAAGACAAGCTTTTCTTCCTGGTACATTAGCAGACCTCCAGGCTCTCGCCGGCCAGGGTCTTGAGGATGGGTCCCTCGAAGTCGTCGGGTATGGGCAGGTTGCCGGGCATGACGCCGAAGAACTCGCTGTCGGCATGCCGGCGCACGGCCAGGCGCACGTCGTCCACCATCTGGCCCAGGTTGTGCTCGATGGTCAGGAAGCGTTTGCCTTCCGCCGCCAGGGCCGCCAGGTGTGCCGTGGGGAAGGGATAGAGCGTGATGGGCCGCAGCAGGCCGACTTTGTGCCCGGCCTTGCGCAGGGAGCGCACGGCGCTCTTGGCGATGCGGCCGATGGAGCCGTAGGCCACCACCACCAGTTCGGCGTCGGCGGTCTGGAAGTCCTCGAAGCGCACCTCGGCTTCCATGGCCTTGTACTTGGCCTGCAGCTTGCGGTTGTGGCCGGCCAGCGCGCCCTCCTCCAGGTAGAGGGACTTGAGCAGCCGCTTGTCGCGGCCCTTGGCCCCGGTCAGGCACCAGCCCGCGGCCTCGTCCGCCACCACTGGCGCGGGCTGCCAGGTGGCCACGGGCTCCTTCATCTGGCCCAGGATGGCGTCGCCCAGGATGAGCACGGGATTGCGGTACTTGTAGGCCAGCTCGAAGGCCAGGACGGTCAGGTCGTAGCCTTCCTGGCAGGTGGCGGGCGCGAGCACCAGGGTGCGGTAGTCGCCGTGGCCGCCGCCGCGCGTGGCCTGGTAGTAGTCGCCCTGGGCCGGGCCGATGTCGCCCAGGCCGGGTCCGCCGCGGTTCATGTTCACGATGACGGCGGGCAGCTCGCTGCCGGCCATGTAGGAGATGGCCTCCTGCTTGAGGGACATGCCCGGGCTGGAGGAGGAGGTCATGGCGCGCACGCCTGCCGCGGCCGCGCCCAGGAGCATGTTGGCCGCCGCCACTTCGCTCTCGGCCTGCACGAACTGGCCGCCGACCTCGAACATGGCCGAGGACATGAACTCCGGGATCTCGTTCTGCGGGGTGATGGGGTAGCCGAAGTAGCACTTGCAGCCGGCGGCGAGAGCGCCCCTGGCCACGGCTTCGTTACCCTTGATGAAGATGCGCTCCTGGCTCATTCCTGCACCTCCTCGGCTTCGGCCTTGGCCTTTACCGTCTTCCAGACCTCGATGGCGTAGTCCGGGCAGATCATGGCGCACGAGGCGCAGCCCGTGCACTTGTCCATGTCGCCCTCGCGGACCTCGGCCACCTTGTAGCCGAAGCGGTTGATGCGCTCGGACTGGACGATGATCTTCTTGGGGCACACGAGCGTGCACAAGAGGCAGCCCTTACAGCGCTCCTCCTGAATCGCAATACGTGACATGC
>JAEYOJ010000048.1 GCA_023411815.1 Pseudomonadota bacterium
CTAGGGCGTGTCCTCAAATGGGGTTTCCAGGTGGTGTCGTCGTGCCTATGTGGGAATTGCCTGATGGAGGGGCCCAGACATGGCGCGACGTTATGCCTTGCGAGACGACCAGTGGGAACGGATCGAAAACCTGCTGCCAGGCCGAGCGGGTTCAGTTGGAGTAACGGCAAAGGATAACCGCCTGTTTGTCGAGGCGGTGCTGTACCGCTATAGGGCTGGGATACCGTGGCGGGATTTGCCGGAACGGTTTGGACCATGGAAAGTGGTCCATACGAGGTTCAGCCGCTGGGCCAAACGCGGCGTGTGGGAGCGAGTTTTCAAGGTCCTGGCCGCTGACGCCGACAATGAATACGCAATGATCGACACAACCATTGTCCGCGCGCATCAGCACAGTGCGGGCGCTAAAAAAAGGGGCAATGCGAGGCCCTCGGGCGCAGCAAAGGAGGCCTGAGCACAAAGATCAACGCCACGGTTGATGCCTTGGGCAATCCGACTGGCTTTGCCCTGACGCCCGGACAGGCCTGTGATCTTGATGGGGCGGACATGCTTCTGCCGTATATAGAGTCCGAAACGGTAATAGCAGATAAAGGCTACGATGCAGACCGGCGGGTAATCGAACCGCTGCTGACGGCAGGCAAGGTGCCTGTCATTCCTCCCAAGCGTGGCAGGAAGCAGGCGCGCCCCTATGACAAGGAACTCTACAAGGCTAGGCACCTCATCGAGAATTTTTTCTGCAAGCTCAAGCAGTTCCGAGCCATCGCCACTCGCTACGACAAGACCGCGAGAAACTTCCTGGCAGCAATATATCTCGCCTCAACGGCCATCTGGCTCATTTGAGGACACGCCTTAAAATGTTTGGGGCAAAATGATAGTCGGAAACGCAGGGCCGGTGGATTCAGGCGGTCCTCCCGCCTGAATCCACCGGCCCTGAAAAAGGGGTCCAGGGGGCCTCGCTCCCTGGTGGGTGGGGTTCGGGGAGGGCAACGCCCTTCCCGAGTCTCTTCGTGGCGTTAGCCCACCTTGGCCGCTTGGGTCAGCTTGGCCCCCAGTTCATAGGCTCGCCTGCAATCCAGAGGAAAGACTTCCTCGCGCCGCTTAGCCTTGGCCTGCGCATCGAAGGCTGTAGAGAGATACTTCGAGTAGTCGTCGAACTGATACGTGTCCGTACACAGCAGGAGCTCGCAGTTACCAAAGGTGCGGGCCATGGTAAACCGAGAGGCCGATGCGGCCACGTCCTGGTTGATGGTTGCCATGACTTCCTCGGGAACGTTCATGGTGTAGACGAGCCCGGTCCGGATCTTCCCCGGAAAGATGGAGGCGTAGCCCGGCGTGTAGGTCAGGTATGGGAACAGGAGACGCTCCATGAATGAGCGCATTTCGCCGGTCTCCGTGCGGAAGTAGAAAGGCGAGCCAAGGATCAGCACATCGGCCTCGGCGACCTCGTTCAGGATGGGAGTCAGTTCGTCCTGCACGGCGCAGCGGCCGTAGCTCTTGCCGCCGATCTTCTTGCAGGAAAAACAGCTGATGCAGCCCTTGTACGCATGGTCGTAAAGGTGAACGAGCCTGGTTTCCGCGCCATTGTCCTTGGCCCCGGCCAGGGCGTTCTCCAGCAATGTCGACGTGTTCCATTTCTTTCTGGGGCTGCCGTTTATGGCTATCGCTTTCATTGGTTCTCCTGTGCGAGTTCGTGCCATTATTCATGGTTCGGCGGATTTTGAATGAACTTGAGAATAAGACAAGTACTGCCCAGAAAGGTACATACTTACCATTGGCATACCACCAGCCTCGACTCACGCCTACCTCGATCAAGCTACTGCCGTCATGCGCTGCCGTTGCCATTTCCTGTCGCTGCATCAGGTCAGCGGCAAAGATCAAAGCATGCCACTTTCCCGACCTTACCCGGAGGCGTATGATCCCTATTCCGACGCTAGGCCGTCTGCCGACAAGCTCCGCCCCTTAAATTTTGAGCCATTCTGGCCTTATTCAAAATCATTCCTATTGCGTTTTCCTTCCGATATGATAGAATCCCCTCCAATTTCGCTGGCTTTCTTGTTCGGCATACTCAACGGGGAGGAGAGTGAATGGACCCCTTGTTCTTATCCCGGCTGCAATTCGCGGCGGCGACTTTCTTCCATTTCCTGTTCGTGCCTCTGACCCTGGGCCTGTCGCTCCTGGTGGCCGCCATGGAAACCAAGTGGGTGCGCACGGGCGACGAGACCTACCTGCGCATGACCAAGTTCTGGGGCAAGCTGTTCCTCATCAACTTCGCCATCGGCGTGGTCACGGGCATCACCCTGGAATTCCAGTTCGGCACCAACTGGAGCCGCTACTCGGCCTATGTCGGCGACATCTTCGGCTCGCTGCTGGCCATCGAGGCCACGGCGGCCTTCTTCCTGGAGTCCACGTTCATCGCCGTGTGGGTCTTCGGCTGGAAGAAACTCTCGCCCAAGGCCCACGCCGGCGTGGCTTGGCTCATCTTCTTCGGCGCGAACCTTTCAGCCATCTGGATTTTGCTGGCCAACGGCTGGATGCAGAACCCGGTGGGCTACGTCATCCGCAACGGCCGCGCCGAACTGGAGAGCTTCACGGCCGTGATAACCAACAGCTTCGGCTGGCAGCAGTTCCTGCACACCGTGAGCGGCGCCTTCCTGCTCGGGGCCATGTTCGTCATGGGCATCTCGGCCTGGCACCTGCTCCGCAAGTCCAACGTGGACTTCTTCCGGCGCTCCTTCCGCCTGGCCCTGCCGCTGGGCATTTTCGCCTCCCTGTTCGTGGCCGTTCAGGGCCACTTCCACGGCAACGAGGTGGCCGCCATCCAGCCAGCCAAGCTCGCGGCCATGGAAGCCCATTGGGAGACCACGGACCACGCGCCCATGCACCTGCTGGTCATTCCCGACCCGGCCAACGAGCGCAATTCAGTGGAGTTCATCAAGCTGCCCTCGCTGCTGTCCATCCTGGCCTACAACGACCCGTCAGCCACGGTGAAGGGCCTTAGGGACTTCCCGCAGGACGAGCGGCCGCCCGTGCAGCTCACCTTCTGGTCCTTCCGCCTCATGGTCGGCCTGGGCACCCTGTTCATCGCGCTCATGGCCTGGGCCTGGTTCAAGCGCAAGGACATCGAGAACCAGAAGGCCCTCCTGTGGGCTTTGCTGCTGGCCATCCCGCTGCCCTACCTGGCCCTGCAGGCGGGCTGGGTCGTGGCCGAGGTCGGCCGCCAGCCGTGGATCGTCTACGGCATCATGCGCACATCGGACGCGGTGTCCCCGGCCATCACCTCCGCGCAGGTCTGGTTCAGCCTCGGCAGCATCGTGGCCATCTACACCCTGCTCGGCATCACCGGGTTCTGGCTCATCGTCCACTTCGCCAAGAAAGGCCCCAAGGCGGCCTAGCGCCGAACTCAAGGAGGACGCTCAATGGATCTGCAAGCCATCTGGTTCTTTCTTTGGGGCCTGCTGTGGGCCGTGTTCTTCATGCTCGACGGCTATGACCTGGGCGCTGGCGCCCTCATGCCCGTCCTGGCCAAGAACGAGCGCGACCGGCGCATGATCCTCAACGCCTCCGGGCCGTTCTGGGACGGCAACGAGGTCTGGCTCATCACCGCCGGCGGCGCGACCTTCGCGGCATTTCCGGCGGCCTATGCGGCCATGTTCAGCGGCCTGTACACCGCGCTCATGCTGCTTCTGTTCATGCTCATCCTGCGCGGCGTGTCCTTCGAATTTCGAGGCAAGGTCGAAAGCCCTGCCTGGCGGGGCACCTGGGACTGGCTGCACGTGGTCAGCAGCTTCGCGGTCGCCCTGCTGCTCGGCGTGGCCTTCGCCAACATCTTCCGCGGCCTGCCGCTGGACGAGCAAGGCATCTTCCAGGGCGGCCTGCTGACCCTGCTCAACCCCTACGGTCTGGCCGGCGGCGTGCTGTTCGTGGTCATGTTCTTCCTGCACGGCGCACTGTGGCTGGGCCTGCGCACCGACGGAGAGCTGCAGAAGCGCTCCCAGGCCATGGCCGAGAAGCTCTGGTTCGCCTTCGCCATCGTCCTGGTGCTCTTCCTGGCCTACACCGCCGTGGAGACGCAGCTCTTCTCCAATTACCTGCGCTGGCCGGTCCTGCTCATCGTGCCGCTACTTGCCGTGGGCGGGCTCATCGCCACGCGCACCTTCCTGGCCAGCCGGCGCATGTGGCCGGCCATGGGAGCCTCGGCCCTGACCATCGTGGCCGTGACCTTCTTCGGCATCATCGGCCTGTTCCCGGCCCTGCTGCCCTCGCGCCTCAATCCGGGCTGGAGCGTCACGGCCTACAACTCCTCCTCCAGCGAGCTGACCCTGACCATCATGCTCGTGGTGGTCGGCATCTTCGTGCCCATCGTCATCGCCTACCAGACCTGGGCGCACATCATGTTCGCCAAGCCCATGGGCGACGAGGACCTGGACCACGAGGAAGCCTATTAGCGCACTTCGCGCATAAACCGCGATTTACGGCCGGGAGGGGTGACGCCTCTCCCGGCCTTTTGCCCTTCGCTTCCCGCCCGGCCATTTTTTTTCGCACCCGATGCGCTGTTCCTTCGGCAGCTTGCCCGCGGGGAGGCCGTTTCCTTGCGCCCTGCGCGCGGCCTTTTTTGTTGCCAGGGTTCAGCGGGGAAATTAGCCTCCGGCGCTGATCAGGCAAACACAGCCCCAAGGAGGCATCATGTTCCGCAGACCGACCAGCCTGGCCGCCATCGCCGCGTTGGCCATCCTGGCGGCGCTCATGGCCCTGCCGCACCCGGTCCGGGCCGCCCAGGAAGACCATCGGGCCATCGCCGGCCTGGTGCAGCGCTTCGTCACCTGTTTCAACAGCCGCGATGTCAACGGCATCCTGGACATGTACGCACCCGACGCGCGCATCAGCGAATCCGGAGTGTTTTCCAAGAAATGGCTGAGCGTGGAGGAATACGCGCCCAAGCTCCGGGACAAGCTCGACAAGTACGACCAGCGGCGGGCTTACATCGTGGACTGGAGCATCAAGGACCTGGACGTGAACGGCGACTCCGCCGACCTGGACATAGAGGTGCGCGCCAAGCAGGGCCCCTTCTCGGCGCGCAAGAACGGCTCGTTCGGGCTGGCCAAGTCCGGCCAGGGCTGGAAGATCGTGGTGGACGAGTCCTGACGGGCGACCGTCAGGCAGGGAAGAACGCTCGGCCGGGAATCCGGCCGAGCGTTTTTTCATTATGCCTGTGGCCATCTATGCTCATTGGCCTGGAATGCGTTGCGCCGCATCGCCGCCATGATGTAGCCTGCCTGAATGCCCGCGCCGTCCACCCACGTCCACTCCCATACGACGGAGGAAGCGAAAAGCGCATGAGCCTGAGCGAATACCAAGGCTTGATCGTCACTTACGGCTACCTGGCCGTCATGCTGGGCACCTTCCTGGAGGGCGAAATGATCCTTGTCCTGGGAGGCTTCCTGGCCCACCAGGGCTATCTGTCCCTGCCCGGAGTGATCGCCGCTGCCTTCGTCGGCTCCATGCTGACCGACCAGCTGTTCTTCCTGCTCGGCCGGTACAGGGGCCGCCCCTATCTGCGCAAGCGTCCGGCGCTCCTTGCCCGCATAGCCAGGGCCGACCGCCTGCTGACCAGGCATCGGGTGCCCGTGACCGTGGGCTTCCGCTTCCTGTACGGCATGCGCACGGTCATCCCCTTCGCCCTTGGCCTGAGCAGCATCCGACTCGCGCTGTTCGTGCCGCTCAACGCGCTCGGAGCCCTGCTCTGGGCAACGGTCGTCGGGTCGCTGGGCTTCCTGTTCGGCCGCAGCCTGAGCCGCGCGCTCCATGAACTCGGCCGCCATGAGACCGAGGTGCTCGCCTTCCTGGCCGCCGCGGCCGTGCTCCTGTGGGCCGTGCTGCTCATGCGCGCCCGGCGCAAGCCGCCGCCGATCTGAGCCGCGAATCTCATTCGTCAGGCCAGGACTCGACGGAGGCTCCGTACTCACCTCAAGTGCTCCGCGCACGAACCACGCGGATACTGGGCGGCGTCCGCCCTGGTGGGGTGAGGCCTGGAGGGGCGACGCCCCTCTCCAGTTCATTCGGGGCCGCGCCGGATCTTTGCAGGCTTAAAGACTGCATTGCCTGTCTAAGCCTGCATCATGTATGCTTGTTTTTAGCGGCGTGCGCTCATGCACCGCCGCAGGCGCAGGGAGTAACCGTGTTCGGGGAGTACTGGTGGTTCGGCGCCCTCTGGGTGAGCGTGCACCTGCTGGGCATGGCCGCCGCCGTGCACGCCATGTTCGGCGTACGCACGGCCCAGGGCGCCGTGGCCTGGATCATCTCCCTGCTGACCCTGCCCTACATCGCCCTGCCGCTCTATCTCGTTTTCGGCCGCAACAAGTTCAAGGGCTACGTGCGCTCCATACGCATACGCACCGAACGCGTCCGCGAGGTCGGGCGCGGCCTGGTGCTCCTGCACCGCGACTTTCGCAAGACCATGGACGGCGTGGCCGAGCAGCACAGGGTCCTGGAGGAGCTGACCGACATTCCCTTCACCTGCGGCAACGAGGCCAATCTCCAGGTGGACGGGGCCGAAGCGTTCAAGACCATGTTCGCGGACATCGAGTCCGCGCGGGAGTACGTGCTCGTGCAGTTCTACATCGTGCACGACGACTCCGTGGGCCGCGAGATGAGCAGGCTGCTGTGCGCCAAGGCGGCCGAAGGCGTGGACGTGTACTTCCTGTTCGACGAGCTGGGCTGCTACGACACGCCGGAGTCCTACTGGCAGCGGATGCGCGACGCCGGAGTGCGGACGCAGGCCTTCGGCACGGGCCGTCACAACCGCCTGCAGATCAACTTCCGCAACCACCGCAAGATGGTCGTGGTGGACGGCAGGATCGCCCACACTGGCGGCATCAACGTGGGCGAGGAGTACGTGGGCAAGGACCTCTACTACGGCCCGTGGCGCGACACCAACCTGCGCGTGCAGGGGCCTTCCGTGCTCGCCTTCCAACTCTCCTTCCTGGCCGACTGGAACTGGGCCACGGGCGAGGTCCCGGAATGGAGCTGGCGGCCGAGGGCCACGGACGGCACGAGCAGCATCCTCGTCCTGCCCACCGGACCCGCCGACGAACTGGAGACCTGCAACCTGCTTTATCTGCACGCCATCCACTCGGCCAAAAAGCGGCTGTGGATCGCCACGCCCTATTTCGTCCCCGACCCGCCCGTGGTCCAGGCCCTGCAGCTGGCGGCCCTGCGCGGAGTGGACGTGCGCGTGCTCGTGCCCCAGAAGGCCGACCACTGGCTGGTCTGGCTGTCCTCCTTCTCCTACCAGGACGAGACGGAGAAGAGCGGAGTGGTCTTCTACCGCTACGTGGAAGGCTTCATGCACCAGAAGGCCATGCTCGTGGACGACGATTTCGCCGTGGTGGGCACGGCGAACCTGGACAACCGCTCCTTCCGGCTCAACTTCGAGATATCCGCGGTCTTCAACGACAAGGCCTTCACGGAGCAGGTCGAGGCCATGCTCGTGCGGGACTTCCAGGGCTCCAAGCGGGCCGAGCCCGGGGAGTTGGGCCACAGGGGCTTCTGGTTCCGCCTGGCCGTGGCCGCCTCGCGGCTGCTGGCTCCCATGCAGTAGTCGCATGGCCGTCAGGCCGGGCTTTCCGCGCATTGTGGCGGGCCCGGCCTTGGAGTATGCTGCGGCCTCCATGACACGGAGGAGAACGGTGAACATCGCAGTCCGCAGTCTGTTGGCCCTGGCGCTCACGCTCACGTTTCAGGCCGGCATGATCCTGGGCGCCCCCGCGCCCGCCCTGGCCCAGTCCGGCCCGATCCTCTCGCGCGGGCAGACCCTCTATGTGCCCGCCTACGCGCAGACCTATCAGGGTCCGCGCGCCCGGCCGTACAAATTGACCGTCATGCTGTCCATCCGCAATACCGACCTGCGCCGGGCCCTGACCATCACGAGCGTCGATTACTACAATTCCGAAGGCGACCTCGTGCGCAGCCAGCTCAAAAAACCATTGGAACTGCCCGCCATGGCCACCAAGGAGTTCCTGGTGGAGCAGGACGATAAGGCCGGCGGATCAGGCGCGAACTTCATCGTGCGCTGGCGCGCCGGCGAGCCCATCAACGCGCCCATGGTCGAGACGATCATGGTCGGCTCGTCCGCCGGCCAGGGCATCTCCTTCACCGGCCCGGCCAGGGAAATCGTCGAGTAGCCGGCCGGTGCGGCACCCTGGGCCGGTTCGAAAGTTGACTTTTCGTCCGCCCCGGAAACATTGTTGACATTTGAGGGCCCTCGACGTACTGGTCTGTTCCTTTTTTTTTGGAGTGGCCCGCATCACGCTGTATCGAACCGTCCCGCGACCCGCTGGACATGGCCACGGACTCCGCGCGAATCATCATCCTCCCTGTTCCAATCTCCCGCGCGAAGTCTACGGGGGCGACAATGCTCAAGAAGAATACGCTGGAACGCTGGACCGCGGACAAGTCCGCCGACGTCTACGGCATCCGTAACTGGGGCGCCGGGTACTTCGACATCAACGACAACGGCGACGTGGTGGTCACGCCGATACTGAGCAACCGCAAGGTCTCCGTGTCGATCCCGGAGGTCATCGCCGGCATCAAGGAGCGCGGCTTCGACATGCCCGTGCTCCTGCGCATCGAGAACATCCTCGACTCGCAGATCTCGCTGCTGCACGAGAGCTTCCGTGCGGCCATCAAGAAGCTCGACTACAAGGGCAAATTCCGCGGGGTCTACCCCATCAAGGTCAACCAGCAGGAGCAGGTGGTCGACGAGGTCACCCGCTACGGCCAGCGCTTCCACCACGGCCTGGAGGCCGGCTCCAAGGCCGAGCTCATCGCGGCCCTGGCCATGCTGCGCGACAAGGAAGCCTGCCTGGTCTGCAACGGCTACAAGGACCAGGAGTTCATCGACCTGGGCCTGTACGCCATCAAGATGGGCTACAAGCTCTTCTTCGTGCTGGAGATGCCCAGCGAGCTCGACCTCATCCTGTCCCGCGCGGCCTACCTGAACATCCGGCCGCTGCTGGGCGTGCGCCTCAAGCTCGCCACCCAGGCCGGCGGCCACTGGACCGAGTCCGGCGGCGACCGCTCCATCTTCGGCCTGAACACGAGCCAGCTCGTGGAGGTCGTGGACTCCCTCAAGGCGCGCGGCATGCTCGACTGCCTGCAGCTGCTGCACTACCACCTGGGCTCGCAGATCCCCAACATCCGCGACATCCGCTCCGCCTCCCTGGAGGCCAGCCGCATCTACGCCGAGCTGGTCAAGGAAGGCGTCAAGATGGGCTACCTGGACCTGGGCGGCGGCCTGGCCGTGGACTACGACGGCTCGCACACGAACTTCACCAACTCCCGCAACTACTCGCTGGAAGAATACTGCGCCGACATCATCGAGACGGTCATGGAGACCATGGACAACGCCGGGGTCGACCATCACCCGATCATCATCACCGAGTCCGGCCGCGCCCTGGTGGCCTACTACTCGGTGCTCCTGTTCAACATCCTGGACGTCTCGCGCTTCGAGGCCGCGCCCGTGCCCGAGACCCTGCCCGAGGACGCGCCCGAGCACCTCGTCAACCTGCTCGAGGTCTACAAGTCGCTGACGCTTAAGAACATGCAGGAGTGCTACAACGACGCCATGTTCTACCGCGACGAGATCCGCACCGGCTTCCGTCATGGCACCATGAGCCTGCGCGAGCGCGCCCTGGGCGAGAACATCTTCTGGTCCATCATCACGCGCATCGCCAAGGACGCCAGGAAGCTCAAGCACGTGCCCAAGGACCTCAAGGACATCCACGTGGCCCTGTCGGACATCTACTACGCCAACTTCAGCGTGTTCCAGTCCGTGCCCGACGCCTGGGCCATCGACCACCTGTTCCCCATCATGCCCGTGCACAGGCTGAACGACATGCCCACGCGCCAGGGCATCCTGGCCGACATCACCTGCGACTGCGACGGCAAGATCGACAAGTTCATCGACCTGCACGGGGTCAAACACACCCTGCCGCTGCACGAGCTGAACGGCGAGGAGTACTACCTGGGCGTGTTCCTCGTGGGCGCGTACCAGGAAACCCTGGGCGACCTGCACAACCTCATGGGCGACACCAACGTGGTGACCATCCGCGTGCATGAGGACGGCGGCTACGACTTCGTGCGCGAGCTGGAGGGCGACACCGTGGCCGACGTGCTCGACTACGTGGAGTACGAGCCCAAGGTCCTGCTGGAGCAGTTCCGCCGCACGGCCGAGGAGGCGGTGCGCGACCAGCTCATCACCGCCACCGAGCGCCGGGAGATCATGGAAGCCTACGAGGCCGGCATGCGCGGCTATACGTACTTCGAGAGATAGGAATCGGGAAGGGCGTTGCCCTCCCCGAACCCCACCCACCAGGGTGTAACGACACCCTGGACCCCGCACTCTTCGGAACGGCCTGTGCGGCGACTTTCGCCGCCGCACAGGCCGTTCCGACATTTAGGGCGGATGAAAGCTCGTGCGGCCCGTCCGGATTGATCATCCACTCCAAACGACATGTGATTCCCATAGCCGCAGGATCGGCAAGCTGCTAAACTGGTTCCCAAACGCGGGACCAGGCCAATGCGACAAATCCTTTCAGCCGGGGCCGCGGCCCTGGCCATCCTGTGCGCCTCATGCGCCGCCAGTTACGAACCCGCGCAACCGCCGGCCACGCACCCGGCCAGCCCCGTTGCGCCGGCTGCGCAAATCTGGCGTCCGCGCTCCGCCCTCGAATCGGACACGGCCAGGGGCGGCCTCCAACCCTCCTCCATCGATGAGCCCGGCCAGCCGCCGCGACCGCCTGCCATGGACCACGGCGCGCATGCCCACGGCCAGACGCAAGCCGGAAAGCCGTCGGACACGAACGGCGCGGACGTGATGGACGGGCATGCCGACCATTCCGGCCACGGACCGAGCCAGGCGCAGCCCAGGGACGATGGCCAGGGAGACGGGCACGGCGGACATTCCTCGGCCGGCGATCATTCCGGCCACGCCGCTCCCCGGGATGACGACGCCGACGACAACGGCCATGGAGGGCATTGATGGCCAGCGGCGTGACTGAGCGGTCCGCTAATGCGCTTCGATGGGCGATCGACGGGTTTGCAAGGCGCGCGTGCGGGAGGTCCTTTCACGCACGGAAATTGAGTGCGGCAACTCTCTTGCCCAGCGCTCCGGCCTTGCTGACGGTTTCGTTGACGACGCTCCTGCTCACCGCCTGCGCGAGCACCGATCCGGCCGGGAACATCCAGGCCGTGGGCGCGGACGTGGCGTCGCGCGCGGGATACGAGGCGCAACGGCTGGACGGGCCGCAGGCCGAGAGCGACGCGCAACGGGCGGTGCGGGACATGCTCGCCGACGGCCTGGGCGAGAGCGAGGCCGTGCGCATCGCCCTGCTCAACTCCAGGCGGGTGCAGGCCGTGTTCGAGGGACTCGGCGTGGCCAGGGCCGAATACGTGCAGGCCGGGCTCGTCGAGAATCCGGTCTTTGCCGGGGCGTACCGCTACGCCCCGGGCGAGGGCTCGACGTGGGAGCTGGAGATCGCCCAGAGCCTGACGGGCCTGCTCTTCACGCCTCTGCGCCGGTCCGTGGCACGCGCCGAACTGGCCAGGGCCGAAAGCCTGGCCACGGCCCAGGTGCTGGACATCATCCTGGAGTCCAGGCGCGCCTGGTACGCGCACCAGGCCGCCCTGGAGCGCACGCGGGCCGCGCGGCGCATGGCCGAGGCCTCCCGCGCGGCCCTGGATCTTGCCGTAAGGCTGCGTTCGGCCGGCAACATCACCCGGCTGGAGCTGCTCACCCGCCAAGCCGTGCACGAGGAGGACCGAATCCTGCTGACCGACGAGGAGCTGGCCCTGGGCCGGGCGCGGGAGCGGCTCAACGCGGCCCTGGGCCTGTGGGGCCCGCTCGCCGGCTGGGAGCCATCGGGCGGCCTGCCGCCGCTGCCGGACCGGCGGGACGATGCGCAGCTCGCCGCCGCGACCCTGGAGAGCCGGGCAGTGGCCGCGAGCCTGGAGCTTGCGGCCACCAGCCGGGAACTGGACGCCCTGGCCCGCACCGTCGGCCTTGAGCGCTACGCGCCCTTTCAGGAGGTCGAGATCGGCGCATCCATGGAAAAGGAGCCGGGCGAGAAGTGGGGCGTCGGCCCCAGCCTGGCCTTGCCCATACCGCTGTTCGACTTCGGCCAGGCGCGCAGGGCGCGGGCCTGGGCCAAGCTGCATGCCGCAGGGCGGGTGTACGAAGCCCAGGCCGTGGAGCTGCGCGCGGCGGCCCGGAACGCGGCGCTTACGCTGGAGGCCGCGCGCGGCAGGGCCGAGCGCTACCAGTCGGTGCTCCTGCCGCTTCGGCGCGACATCACGGCCGAAGGACAGCTGCAAAACAACGCCATGAACCTGGGCACCCTGGCCCTGCTGGACCTCAAACGCGCCGAACTGGACACCGAGCGCAACGCGGCCGAGGCCCTGCACGAGTACTGGCGGGCCCGCAGCGCCCTGGAGCAGATCGTTTCCGGCGGCACTCCGGGCGATCTGGCCGCCAACGGCGGCACGCCAATCGCCCTGGCCACGGGCGGCGGTGGCGGCGGACACTGATGGGGAGCAGCATGTCGCTTGTACCAAAGCATACCGCCGATGGTTTGTGCATCCCCCCGGCGCAAACCAGCAACGAACTTCGCGGGTCCAGGGGGTCGTCACCCCCTGGCGGGTGGGGTCTGGGGAGGGCGGCGCCCTTCCCAGCTCTTCGGCTTTCAGCTTGTGGCCTGTGCTGCCTGCTTGTCCTGCTCGCCGCCTTGCCGGCCTGGGCGCAGCGGGCGGCCGACCACACCGATCATGCGGACGGCACGGAACAGACCGCCCAGGACCATTCCGGCCACGCGCAGCCGGCCGACCAGCAGGATGCAGCATCCGAACACGCCGATCATGCGGCCCAATCCGTGCCTGCCGCGCGCGACCGCCGCGAAAAACCCGCCCAGCCTTCCCGAAAGCCCACGCAGCCCACGGCCGGAAAACCGGCCGGCGAAAAGGCCGAGGCCGAGCCTTCAGGTCCGCAGCGCCATGTCCTGCCGCCCCTGCCCTGGTCGCGGTTCGAGCGCAACAGGCCTTCTCCGGGCCAGCCGGGCCGCGACTACACGCCTGTTTTCGCGCCCGACGTGAGCACGCTGCCCTTCGCCATCCGCGACGGCGTGAAGGTCTTCCATCTCGTGGCCGAGCCCATCGACCACGAGTTCGCGCCGGGCCTGATTGCGCGCTGCTGGGGCTACAACGGCAACACGCCCGGCCCGCTGCTGGAGGCGGTGCAGGGCGACCGCGTGCGCATCTACGTTACGAACAGGTTGCCAGCGGCCACGAGCGTGCACTGGCACGGCATCCGCCTGCCCAGCGGCATGGACGGAGCCGCGGGCCTGACCCAGCCGCCCATTCCGCCGGGCAAAACCTTCGTGTACGAGTTCTGGCTACCCGACGCGGGCACGTTCATGTACCACTCGCATTTCGACGACATGACCCAGGAGGCCATGGGCCTGACCGGAATGTTCGTGATCCATCCGCGCGACGCCCGCCGCCGGCCAGACCGCGACTTCGCCATCCTGCTGCAGGAGTGGCGCATCGATCCCGGCACGGGCCGGCCCAACCCGCTGGAGATGATCGAGTTCAACGTGCTGACCATGAACGGCCGGGTATTCCCGCACACGCACCCGCTCGTGGCCGAGCTGGGCGACCGCGTGCGCATCCGCCTGGGCAACCTGAGCCCGCAGGACCACCATCCCATCCACATCCACGGCCATGATTTCAGGATCGTGGCCACGGACGGCGGGCCCATCGCGGAGGTCGCCCAGTGGCCCGAGACCACGGTGCTCGTGCCCGTGGGCAGCACGCGCGACATCGAGCTGGTGGCCGACAACCCCGGCGACTGGTTCTTCCACTGCCACATGACCCACCACACCATGAACCAGATGGGCCACGACTTCGAAAACATGGTGGGCGTGGACACGAAGGGCGCGAAAGAGCGCATCCAGGCGGTCCTGCCCGGCTGGATGTCCATGGGCACGCGCGGCATGGAGAGCATGGAGGGCATGCCCGCGCCCGATAACAGCATCCCCATGTCCGGCCTCAAGGGCCAGTTCGGCCCCACGACCATGGGCGGCATGGTCACGGTGTTCCGGGTGCGCGAGCGCGCACCGGGCTACGCCGATCCGGGCCCGTACGATTTCCCCGAGGGCACGGTGGCCTGGCAGGCCAGCGAGGAGGAACTGCGGCGGGACGGCATCGAGGCGGACTGAGCGTTACGGAAGCATATTGCATTCAGCACATGTTGGCGATATATTGCGAAGTTCTGACTACTGCCCGGAGGGAATGCCATGTCCAAAGTTCTCATCGTCGGAGCCGGAGGCGTCGGCCAGGTCGTGGTGCACAAGTGCGCCCAGGTGCCCGAGGTCTTCTCCGAAATTCACCTGGCCAGCCGCACCAAGTCCAAGTGCGACGCCATAGCCAAACAGGTCAAGGACAAGTGGAAGCGCGACGTGCAGACGCACGCCCTGGACGCGGACAACGTCCAGGAGACCGTGGCGCTCATCCGCAAGGTCAAGCCCGACCTGCTGCTCAACGTGGCCCTGCCCTACCAGGACCTGGCGCTCATGGACGCCTGCCTGGAAACGGGCGTGGACTACATGGACACGGCCAACTACGAGCCGCGCGACGTGGCCAAGTTCGAATACAAGTGGCAGTGGGCCTACAAGGAGCGCTTCCAGCAGGCCGGCATCATGGCCCTGCTCGGCTCGGGCTTCGATCCGGGCGTGACCAACGTGTTCACGGCCCATGCCGCCAAGCACCATTTCGACGAGATCCGCGAGCTGGACATCCTGGACGCCAACGCAGGCCAGCACGGCCAGCACTTCGCCACGAACTTCAACCCCGAGATCAACATCCGCGAGGTCACGGCCAAGGGCCGCTTCTGGGAGAACGGGGAGTGGAAGGAAACCGAGCCGCTCAGCGTGAAGAAGTCCTTCGACTTCCCCGAGGGCATCGGCCCCATGAACATCTACCTCATGTACCATGAGGAGCTGGAGTCGCTGGCCAGGCACTTCCCCACGCTCAAGCGCGCCCGTTTCTGGATGACCTTCTCGGACAACTACCTGAAGCACCTGGAAGTCCTGCAGAACGTAGGCATGACCCGCATCGACCCCGTGGACTTCAAGGGCCAGAAGATCATCCCCATCGAGTTCCTCAAGGCCCTGCTGCCCGACCCAGGCAGCCTCGGCCCGCTGACCAAGGGACGCACCTGCATCGGCAACATCATCAAGGGCGTCAAGGACGGCAAGGAACGCGAGTACTACATCTACAACATCTGCGACCACCAGCAGGCCTACGAGGAAGTCGGCTCGCAGGCCATCTCCTACACCACGGGCGTGCCGGCCATGATCGGCGGCATGATGATGCTGACCAGGAAGTGGCACAAGCCCGGCGTGTGGAACATGGAGCAGTTCGATCCCGACCCGTTCATGGACGCCCTGAACAAGCACGGACTGCCATGGACAGAAGTCTTCCTCAAGGGTTAGACCCGGCGCGCGTCCCCACGCCCTGCTTCGTGGTGGACGAGCGGCTCATCGAGCGCAACCTCGCGGTCCTGCGGTCCGTCATCGACAGGTCGGGCTGCAGGATCTTGCTCGCGCTCAAGGGCTTCGCCATGTGGTCCACCTTCCCGCTCATCGCGCGCAGCCTGCACGGCTGCACGTCCAGCTCGCCGCACGAGGCGCGCCTGGCCCGCGAGGAGTTCGCGCGGGGCACCAATGAGCGCGAGGTGCACGCCTTCGCGGCCGGCTACTCCGAGGCCGACGTGCGCGAGCTGGCCACGCTCTGCGACCACATCGTGTTCAACTCGTTCAACCAGTGGAAACGCTACCGCGGGATCGTGCGGGAAAGCGGGCGCGAGGTGGAGTGCGGCATCCGCGTGAACCCGGAGCACTCCGAGGGCGCGGTGCCCATCTACGATCCCTGTTCGCCCGGCTCGCGCATGGGCGTGCTGCGCAAGGACTTCGAGCCCGCCGAGTTGGACACGCCCGCTGGCCGCATCGTCGGCCTGCACTTCCACACGCTCTGCGAGCAGAACGCGGACGCCCTGGCGCGCACGCTGCCGCACGTGGAGGAGAAGTTCGGCGAGTTCTTCCCGCGCATGAAGTGGCTCAACTTCGGCGGCGGCCACCACATCTCGCGGCCCGATTATGATGTCGATCTGCTCGTGAACGAGGTCAACCGCATTAAGGCCAAGTACGGTTTGCAGGTCTACCTGGAGCCCGGCGAGGCCATCGCCCTGGACACGGGCGTGCTCGTGGCCACGGTGCTGGACATCATCGACAACCAGGGCAAGATCGCGATTCTGGACACCTCCGCCGCCGCGCACATGCCCGACGTGCTGGAGATGCCGTATCGGCCCAGGTGCGCCCTGCTGACCGGCGGCGACGGCGAGAACGCCGGCCAGCTCGGCGAGAAGGCGCACGACTACAGGCTTGCAGGCCACTCCTGCCTGGCGGGCGACGTCATCGGCGCGTACTCGTTCGAGCGGGAACTGCAAGTCGGCGACAAGCTGGCATTCATGGACATGGCCATCTACTCGATGGTCAAGACCACGACGTTCAATGGCCTGCAGTTGCCGAGCATCGCGAAGATCACGGGAGAGGGGGAGTTCAGGATGGTGAGGCGGTTTGGGTATGAGGATTTTAGGGGAAGGCTGTCGTGATAATAAATAGATGGGGCTCGTGATTTATATGCCAATAAATAGAAACATGGAATCCTTCCATAGATCAATTGCCAATGAGTTAGAATCAATTAAAGATCGTGTTCGGTCCTTGATTGGAGACAGCCATTGGCCTACGGATGGTTCATTTAAAGAGGCGATCCTTCGGACAGTATTGGACCGGCACATCGGGAACAATGCCTTATCTGGCAGCGGATTCGTATGCACAAGCGACAGCAATACAAAACAAATAGATATATTAATTATTAAACGCAACTTTCCAATTCTCTTTGAAAACTCCGGTATTTTCTTTGTTACACCAGATTGTGTCAATGCTATAATTGAAGTAAAGACACAATTAAATTCTAGCAACCTAGACAAAGCAATTAAACAAGTTGCCGACAACCTTTATTTGATAAGACAACACAATGCAAATTGTCTAGGTGGTCTAATTGCATATAACGATGGGAATAACATAACTCCAAAGAAAGTTCTGAAAGCCCTGCAGCGCGCTTCAGAGGGAGAACCATTAAGAGCTATCAACTGGGTTACAATTGGAAAGGATTCTTTTTTTCATTTTTGGCCAAACGGAACTGATGTATACAGCCCGATATGTGGTCCAGTGTGGCACGCTTATTATCTAGAGGGATTAGCAACTGGATATTTTATTAGCAACATAATATGTGAGACATGCTCTGTAAGTCCAGAATTTCAAAGAAGCCTATGGTTTCCTATCCCTGAAGGAAAAGAAACACGCCGATCATGGTACATCGGCATCACTCAGCGAGAAGCAACTGAATTTTCCAGTGCTCATTACTAGATAGCCTTAAGGGATTTCTATATCTAAGCTTCTCCTCGCAAAACTACTCCCACGGATACTTCTCCGCCCTATCCAGCACCATCCGCTTGAGCAGCGCCGCCTTCTCCGGGTCGCGGGGTTTCCTGCGGATGCCGCTCGGCGTCTTGCCCTGCCCGGCCATCCGGCGCGCACAACTTGTTTGTTCGCCTGTCCTACACATACGCCCCCTGCTCCATAAGCTCCGACTCCCCCAGCCAATAACACAACATCGTGGCCGGGATGCGCATGATCTTCGTGCCGATGATTTCCGGCACATGCGGCAGCGGCCCGAAGTCGTCCATGGATCTGGTCACGACGTAGGCCCGTTCCAGGCCCTTTTCCCGGCAAAGCGCCAGCAGGCCGTCCAGGTCGCGTGAGCCCGAGACCTGTCCTCGGTACTTGACCTCGAACGGTATGACCTTGCCGGCGATTTCCGCCAGCAGATCGACTTCCTTGTCCCTCCTGTCCTTCCAGTACGTGAAGCGGACATTCTGCTGATAATGGCGCGCCACGAGGTGCTTGCACACGGCCGCCTCGGTGGCGATGCCCAGTTGCGTGGCGTCCTCGATCAGTTCCTTGCCTTTCAGCAGAACCGCCGGGGCAATCGCCGGATCGGCCATATAGACCTTGAACCTGCCGCGCAAGACGTTCTTCCCGTATCCAAGCGGGGGGAGCTTGTATATCAGGTGCGTGGCCTCAAGAAGATCCAGGAAATTATGCACGGTGGGCCGTTTCAGCTCAAGGCTCTTGCAGAGGTTGCCCACATCCAGAATGCCGCCATTATGCATGCACAAGTACAAGAAGGTATATTCAAGGGCGACAACCCTGCGCACGCCGTAGATCGCCGTCATGTCCCGCTTGAGCACCTTGTCTATGATATCCTCGCGCAGCAGCCGCTGGGCCTGGGCCATGCTGTCCAGCACCGCAGTCTGGGGGAAGCCTCCGCGGATCAGGTAATCGTGAAAATGGCCCGCATGCGGCCGGGATGTCTCCGCTGTTCTGTAGAATTCGCTGGCAGGCCAGTCGAAAAGTTGCGTCAAGGACCGTAGGCTGGGTATCTCTGGAATGGATACGTTCTTTAATTTCAGGTACTCGTAGTATGACAGCGTGGCCAGTTTGATGTTGTGCCATCGGCCGACACCGGACTCCTGATGCTCCTCGATGAGCGGCGTTGCCGAGCCGGTGAAGACTATGCGCCGCTGCTTGTTGAAATCGACCTGGTGCTTGATCCAGGTACCCCAATCCTGGAGATATTGCGCCTCGTCGAGGAACAGATATTCCTGGCCTTGGGCCTTGGGCTCCCTTTCGCGCCAAGCGGACAGGACATTGTCGATGCCGGACAGTTTCAGAAGCGGATGGTCGAAGGTGGCGTAGAGGATGTTCGCCGCAGGCACGCCGCTGGCAAGCAAGTCTTCGATCACTTGTAGGAGCAAGGTCGTCTTGCCCACCTGCCGTGCGCCCGTAAGCAGAACGGCCCTGGGTACTGGAGGAGTGACGACCCATGTGCGCAGATCATTGAAGGCCGCCCGTTTCCAGGCCGGCAGGTCGGGAACCGACTCGCCCCTCCACCAGGGATTGAATTGCGACAGGACCGCTATCAGGTCGGTCGAAGGAATTTCCATGGTCTGGAAATATCAGGACATCAAAAAGTGTGCAAGTATACTATCACCATTTGTGGCAATTAGTGTTCGTACGTTATCACTATTTGTGGCTTTTTGTGCTGGTATGATTGTTTTTCGCCTCTGAATCCTGCCCTGCCTGCGCCGGTCCCCGCCAGAAATACGGCAGCCTCAGCCTCCGCTCACCGAGCAACTCCCACGGATACTTCTCCGCCTTATCCAGCACCATCTGCCTGATCATCGCCGCCTTCTCCGGATCGCGGGGCTTTTTGCGGATGCTGCTCGGCACCTTGCCCTGCTCGGCCATCTCGGCGCGGACCTCGGCCGCGACGCGGGCCAGGTCGCCATAACGCAGTTACATGGCCTTTCCTCCCTGCCCGCCAGCAGGCTTTCAAGCTCCTTCTCGATCCCCTCGGCCTTGGCCCGCCTGCGGAGGTACTCCAAATCCAGGGCCTCGCCGCCCACGATGATCGGCATGCGGCCCGTGAGAAGCTGCATCTCGCGGGAAAATATGGCCATGAACATGGCCCTGCGCTGGACAGGATCGGCGATGCCGGCCAGGGAAGAGAGCGGATCCTCGGTCATGACTGCCTCCAGTGGTCTTCATAGTCCAGCCTGTCCGCAGGGACAAGCGTGTCCCGCCCTCCACACCGCGGAGCCTGTCCATCGGACAAGCACTCCCCATCCGACCTCGCCTCCATCCGCAAACGCACCGCCACTCCAAACACCCACCATCCTCATGCAGCGCCTCGGCGACACCCCTCATATCAACACCATGATTCCCTCTTCATCTTTTGTCGCTGCGCGCCTTTGCATGGTTTAGCTTCGCTGGGTATGAAAAAACACTGGACTCGCACTTTTTTTCACGCAAAGGAATGAATCCATCGAACGCACCCAAGGACGCTACGCGTCCATTATCAGTCTTAAACTCGTCGTCCCACATCCCCGAAGGAGGCTTTCCATGTCGAGGCTATTCCGCAGCATGCGTTTCCTGGGCATTTTGGCCACGGCCGTTACCCTGCTCGGCGCATCCGTCGCCCAGGCCGGCTTCATCCAGACCGAAAGCGACGGCACCACGCTGTACGTCCAGAACGGAAAGCTGCGGGGCGACAACGCGGAGTCCGGCGACATGTGGTCGATCATCGACATGTCCAAGGGCACCATCACGATGGTCAACCCGGAGGAGAAATCCTACTTCGAGGGCACCATAGACGAATACTGTTCCTCCATGCGCACCATGATGGACTCCATGTCCCAGTTCATGGGCGGCCTGATTCCCAAGCCCGCCAAGAAGTCCAAGGTCGAGGTGGTCAAGGCTGGCCCCGGCGGCAAGGTCGCCGGTTACGACACCACGCGCTACAAGGTGATGGTGGATGGCGTGCTGCGCGAGGAGCTGTGGCTGGCCAACGACCAGGCGCTCCTCAAGGAGCTGGGCAATCCGCAGACCATGGCCAAGTTCTCCCAGTGCGCGGCCATGGAGACCGATTACGAGGCTTCCTCGGAGTATCAGGGTGTCATGAAGGCCGGCTGGCCGCTCAAGACCGTGAGCCATATCGACGGTAAAGCCGAGACCGACACCGAGGTCGCGCGCATCGACAAGACCGACATTCCGGCCGCGAAGTTCGCCGCGCCCAAGGGCTATGTCAGGAAGCCCATCTCCGCGATGTTCGATTCCATGGACATGGAAGAAGAATAGGCTCGTCATGCAGGGGCAGGACGCGGTCAGCCCGTGTCCTGCCCTTTTCCGTTTCCATCCGACACGGACGGAGCCTCGTCCCGGCAAGCCTTTGAGGCCGCCGGCACGCCGGGTCCGGCGCAGCTTCAAGAACCGCCGCCGACAGCTCTTTCCTTTTGACGCCACTACGCAATTTCCTTAATGTTCTCTTTTTAACCACCTGCCCTCATTGACCCACACCACCATCATGGAAACGATCCAAAGCATCAAAGGCTTCGCCGACCTCTTCAGCCCCGAGTCCGACACCTTCTCCTTTCTCGAAGCAACGGCCCGGGACGTTTTCGGCCGCTACGGCGTAAGCGAGCTGCGCACGCCCATCCTCGAAAAGACCGAGCTTTTCGCCCGCGGCATCGGCGGCGAGACCGACGTGGTCCAGAAGGAGATGTACACCTTCGAGGACAAGGGCGGCCGCTCCGTGACCATGCGGCCCGAGGCCACGGCCGGCGTCGTGCGCGCCTTCATCGAGTCCGGGCAGTACGCACCGGAGCGGGTCTTCAAGTATTTCACCATCGGCCCCATGTTCCGCTACGAGCGGCCGCAGAAGGGCCGGCTCCGCCAGTTCCACCAGATCAACTGCGAGGCCTTCGGCACCGACTCGCCGCACTGCGACGCCGAGGTCATGCTCATGCTGGCCACGTTCCTGAAGGCCGTGGGGCTGACCGGTCTGTCCTTCGAGGTCAACTCCCTGGGCTGTCCCGAGTGCCGGCCGACCTTCCACCAACGGTTGACCGACTACTTCGCCGGCCTGGACAAGGGCAAGCTGTGCGCCGACTGCCTGCGCCGCACGGCCACCAACCCCCTGCGCGTGCTGGACTGCAAGGTCGCGGCCTGCAAGGACGTCGTGGCCGAGGCCCCGCGCATCGACGACAACCTCTGCCCGTCCTGCAAGGCGCACTTCGATACAGTGCTGTCCATCCTGGACGCCACCGGGCTGGCCTACACCCGCAATCCCTTCCTGGTGCGCGGACTGGACTACTACCAGCGCACGACCTTCGAGGTCACCAGCACCAACATCGGCGCGCAGACTGCCGTGGCTGGCGGCGGGCGCTACGACGGTCTGGTGGAGTTGCTCGGCGGCCCAAAGGTACCGGGCGTGGGCTTCGCCATCGGCATGGAGCGCCTGGCCCTGCTGCTGTCCGGCCGCGAGCCCGCGCGCAAGGACTTCTACCTGGCCGTGCTCGACGACAAGGCCCTTGACCAGGGCCTGCTCCTGGCGCAAAAGCTTCGCGAGCGGGGCCTGTCCGGCGAGGTGTCCTTCGCGGCCAAGAGCCCCAAGAGCCAGCTCCGGCTGGCCAACAAGCTCGGCGTCAAGAACTGCCTGCTCCTGGGCGGCGAGGAGCTTGCCGCCGGAACCATCGTGGTCAAGAACCTGGACACGGGCGAGCAGTCCAGCCTGCCCCAAGATCAACTCCTGGCCACCCTCGGCTGATCCCGAGACACATACGAGCTACCCGCAACAGGCGGGCGGATGCGGCGCGGCCCATCCGCCGGAGGCACGAGCATGAGCAGCGAAATCACCACCGCGTCGCAAGAGGCGCGGACCATAGACGACCTTGGGACCTGGCGCCGCACCCACGACTGCGGAGCCCTGCGCGCCTCCGACGTGGGCGCGAAGATCTGCCTCATGGGCTGGGTCCAGTTCCGCCGCGACCACGGCGGCCTCATCTTCATCGACCTGCGCGACCGCGCCGGCCTGACCCAGGTCGTCTTCGACCCGCAGGCCGCGCCCGCGGCCCACGCCAGGGCCCACGCCCTGCGCTCCGAGTACGTCGTGGCCATCCAGGGCACCGTGCGCGAGCGGCCCGAGGGCATGCACAACCCCAAGATGGGCACGGGCGACGTCGAGATCCTGGTCAGCGACATGAAGCTGCTCAACACGGCCCAGACCCCGCCCTTCGAGATCGAGGACCGCAGCGAGCCCACCGAACAGCTCAAGCTCAAGTACCGCTACCTGGACCTGCGCCGGCCCAAGATGGCCCGCAACATGATCCTGCGCCACAAGGCCTCCCAGGCCGTGCGCACCTATCTGGACCAGCACGGCTTCCTGGAGATCGAGACCCCGGTGCTCACCAAGTCCACGCCCGAGGGCGCGCGCGACTTCCTGGTGCCCAGCCGCCTGAACCAGGGCGAGTTCTTCGCCCTGCCCCAGTCGCCGCAGCTCTTCAAGCAGTTGCTCATGGTCGCCGGCCTGGAGCGCTACTACCAGATCGTGCGCTGCTTCCGCGACGAGGACCTGCGCGCCGACCGCCAGCCCGAGTTCACACAGATCGATATGGAAATGACCTTCGTGGACGAGGCCCAGGTCATGGACATCGCCGAAGGCATGATCCGCACGGTCTTCAAGCAGGTCCTGGACGTGGAGCTGCCCAAGCCCTTCCCGCGCATGAGCCATCACGAGGCCATGCGCGACTACGGCGTGGACAAGCCCGACGTCCGCTTCGGCCTCAAGCTGTTCGAGGTCACGGACATCTTCAAGGGCTCGAACTTCAAGGTCTTCGCCTCCTCCGAGCTGGTCAAGGCCGTGCGCGTGCCCGGCGGCGAGTCCCTGTCGCGCAAGGAAATCGACGACCTCACCGAGTTCGTGAAGATCTACGGCTCCCAGGGCTTGGCCTGGATCAAGATCAAAGGCGACGAATGGCAGTCGCCCATCGTCAAGTTCTTCAGCCCCGAGGAGAAATCCGCCCTGGCCGAGCGGTTGGGCATCGTGTCCGGCGACATCGTCTTCTTTCAGGCCGGACCCAAGGCCGTGGTCAACCCGGCCATCGGCAACCTGCGCCTCAAGCTCGGCGAGCGCATGGGCCTCATCCCGGCCGGGACCTTCGCGCCCCTGTGGGTCACGGACTTCCCGCTGCTGGAGTACGACGCCGACGAGAAGCGCTGGGTGGCCATGCACCACCCCTTCACCCAGCCGCAGCTCGAAACCCTGCCGCTCATGGATTCCGATCCGGGCAAGGTGCTCTCCAGGGCCTACGACATGGTCCTCAACGGCTACGAGATCGGCGGCGGCTCCATCCGCATCCACACCCGCGAGATGCAGTCGCGCATGTTCCAGGCCCTGGGCATCGGCGCGGAAGAGGCCGAGTCCAAGTTCGGCTTCATGCTCCAGGCCATGGAGCACGGCGCGCCGCCCCACGGCGGCCTCGCCTTCGGCCTGGACCGCATCATCATGCTCATGACCGGCGCGCCCTCCATCCGCGACGTCATCGCCTTCCCCAAGACCCAGAAGGCCACCTGCATGATGACCGGAGCGCCTTCGAACGTAGCCGGCAAGCAGCTGCGCGAGCTTGGCATCAAGCTGCGCGAGGCCGCCAAGCCGGAAGAGAAGGCGTAAGAGAAGAGAATCGGGGATGGTTCCACCCTCCCCGAACCCCACCCGCCAGGGGGATAATCCCCCTGGACCCCGTGTTTTGTGGGGAAAGACCGAAAACGAAGCGGCCCGGCATGGACATGCCGGGCCGTTTTTGCGTTCAGCTTACGGGAAAAGGCTTCAGTTCACTCGTCGTCCAGACCTGCGCAGACGGCCCAGAGCCAAGGGCGCAAGGAGCAGCAGCCACTCAAGCCCGAACCCGACAGAGGGGTTGAAGGCGCAGCCGCCTCCGCCCGAGCCTCCGCCGTCCGACGCGGTGTCCAGCACCGTGACCTTGACCGTGGTGCTCTGCGTGCTCGTGGTGCCTGGGGTGCCGCCATCCGGCACCTGCTCGGTGAACGTCACCGTGTACAGTCCAGGCGTGTCGAAGGTGTGGCTTGGCGTCGCTTCGTTGCTGGTGTGACCGTCGCCGAAATCCCAGTCCACCGCCGAGGCCAGCGGCGTGTGAAAGGAAGAAAAACCTACGGTTAGCGGCGCTTCACCCTGGGCTCCATCCGGGAAGATATCCAGGCTCGCATCGAAATAGCCCCGGCCGTCGGGGCCGACCACGCCCACGGGGGTGACTCTAAAGTGGTACGTCGTCCCGTCGCCCAGCTGGCCGTCAGCATTGTACCCCCAGGCCCGGAGCGTGCCGTCCGCGGCCAGGGCCAGGGAATGATTATCTCCAGCGGCTACAGCCGTGAAGCTGCCGGGCTGGCCGCTGCCATCGACAATCGGAACCCGCACCGGGCTGGCACTGTCGGTCGTCGTCCCGTCGCCCACGATCGATCCACAGGCCCAAAGCGAGCCGTCAGCGGCCAGGGCCCGGGAATGATAAGATCCAGCGACCGCGGCCATGAAGCGGACGGGCTGGCCGCTGCCATCGACAACCGGGACCCGCACCGGGCTGGTCCTGTTGGTCTTCGTCCCGTCGCCCAGCTGGCCGTAAAAATTATACCCCCAGGCCCACAGCGTGCCGTCCGCGGCCAGGGCCAGAGAATGACTTTTTCCAGCGACCACGGCCGTGAAGCGGACGGGCTGGCCGCTGCCATCGACAACCGGGACCCGCACCGGGCTGGTCCTGTCGGTCGCCGTCCCGTCGCCCAGCTGGCCTTGATCATTTTCCCCCCAGGCCCACAGCGTGCCGTCCGCGGCCAGGGCCAGGGAATGACAGCCTCCGGCGGCTATGGCCGTGAAGCGGACGGGCTGGCCGCTGCCATCGACAATCGGGACCCGCGCCGGGCAGGTCCTGTCGGTCGCTGTCCCGTCGCCCAGCTGGCCGTGATCATTTTTCCCCCAGGCCCACAGCGTGCCGTCCGCGGCCAGGGCCAGGGAGTGATCATCCAGGGCGACCACGGCCGTGAAGCGGACGGGCTGACCGCTGCCATCGACAATCGGGACCCGCGCCGGGCTGGTCCTGTAGGTCGCCGTCCCGTCGCCCAGCTGGCCGTAATAATTATCCCCCCAGGCCCACAGCGTGCCGTCCACGGACAGGGCCAGGGAGTGAGAATATCCAGCGACCACGGCCGTGAAGCGAACGGGCTGGCCGCTGCCATCGACAACCGGGACCCGCACCGGGCTGGTCCTGTTGGTCTTCGTCCCGTCGCCCAGTTGACCAGCGCCATTGTGCCCCCAGGCCCAGAGCGTGCCGTCCGCCCGCAGGGCGAGGGTATGCCCTCCACCACCGGCGATCTTCTGCGCCGAGGCGGAAAAGGGCGCAGCCAGAAGCGCCAGCAAGGCAAGGCTGCCGAGCACGAGCCGCCACAGGCGGGCCACTGTTCTGTCGTCCATGGATGAACCTCCGAAGGCGCGGTGAATAAAGGCAGCTTTGAATGCCGAATCGGTTGACGTGATTCATGAAGCGTTCAGAGCGCTTGTTATCTCAGACCTGAAAGCAATAAATCACGGCATCGTCAGCGCCGATGACCTGTTGCGTGTCGACGCCAGCGGCCATGGAGGCGTAGAGATGGGCCGCAGAGCACAGACTCAGCGAAAAGCGATGGGCCGTAAGGGCGCACAGGCCAGTGACATGACCACACCAGCGAAAAGCGGTTCACGATCTGAGGCCACTCCCCTGCGAACGCCGCATGGAAGCATGCGTGTATGACATGAACTCATGCCCCGCCCTTACATCGGAAGAAACTTATTTATCAACGCCTATTATTCTTTACCGCATTGATTTTTTGATTGGTGCAACGATTTGATTGACCGCAAACCCTGTACACGCAATACACCGCAGAGAAACCCAGCCGCAATGTTATCGTCTGACAGTACGTCTCTCGCCCTCAGGCTGGTTGCGTCTGCCAGGGACAGGTGAGACGAACCAAGGCGGCCCGGCATGGACATGCCGGGCCGTTTTTGCATCCGGTTTATGAAAGATCCCGTCCCGGACAATCGCTCCTTGTCGCGAGTGCCTTGTAGCGCGTCTTGTACTCTTTTCCTTTACGCTCTTTTCTGCTTTTTTATCTGATCCATCCCGATCTCATTCCGATTCCTTCCTACCCAGCCAGGAGGCTTCCATGACCACTGCCAAGCAGGCTGCGGCCAATCGCCGCAATGCGCGCAAGTCCACCGGTCCCAAGACCCGCGAGGGCAAGCTGCGCGCGAGCATGAACGCGCTCGCGCACGGCCTGTGCGCCACGGAGCCGGTCGTGCCCGGCGAGGACCCGGCGCGCTACCGGCAGGTCGTCGAGGCCCTGCGCGCCGAGTACGAGCCGCGCACCCCGCTGGAGATGCTGCTCGTGGAGCGGGCCGTTGCTGGCCTCTGGCGGTTGGCCAGGCTCCAGCGCATCGAAGCCGAGCTGCTCACGGCCAATCCGGCCATGTACAGGCAGCAATCCGACTATCTCAAGGTCGTGGCTCGGGACGGCAGTCTGGAGCCCACCACGGGCGAGTTGTTGGCCGAGTCCTACCGCCGCCTGGACGCCTGGCAGCTGAGCCGCTACGAGGCGACCATCGAGCGCGGGGTGCACCGCTCCCTGGCCGCCCTGGACCGCCGCCGGGCCTCGGACGGGCCGGCCCTTGCCCAGGCCGCCGGAATCCTCGCCAGCGAAAATGACGAAACGAAGCCAACCGCCCGCAAGCCTTAGAGCCCGAGGCGTTTTCTGGACTTTCCGTGAGTTCGTGATGCGAGTACAGATGGATTCCTTCGGGTCGAATCCGTCGAACCAACGGGAGCAACGGCAACCGGATTGGCCCTTGCCCTCGACCGGGCAACTTCTTAAGGTACTTTTCCTCTTGAACATACCTTTCCGGCACAAGACAAACCGTGCCGAGCCCCGGAGGCGAACATGCGCAGCAAGAAGATGACCGGCGGGCTTGAGCGGGCCCCGCACCGCTCGCTGCTCCAGGCCTTGGGCCTGACCCGCGAGGAGATGGACCGGCCCCTGATCGGCGTGGTCAACGCCCACAACGAGGTGGTGCCCGGCCATATCCACCTGAACACCCTGGCCGAGGCGGTCAAGGCCGGCATCCGCATGGCCGGCGGCACGCCCATGGAGTTCCCGGTCATCGGCGTGTGCGACGGACTGGCCATGAACCACGAGGGCATGCACTTCTCCCTGGTCAGCCGCGAGATCATCGCCGACTCCATCGAGGTCATGGCCACGGCCCATCCCTTCGACGGCCTGGTGTTCATCCCCAACTGCGACAAGTCCGTGCCCGGCATGCTCATGGCCATGCTGCGCATGAACATCCCGTCCGTGCTGGTCAGCGGCGGGCCCATGTATGCCGGAAGCGCGCGCGGCAAGGGCGTGGACCTGATCACCGTGTTCGAGGCCGTGGGCAAGGCCAAGCGCGGCCAGATGGACCAGGCCGAGCTGGACGAGCTGGAATGCAAGGCCTGTCCGGGCTGCGGCTCGTGCGCGGGCATGTTCACGGCCAACTCCATGAACTGCCTGTCCGAAACCATCGGCCTGGCCCTGCCCGGCAACGGCTCCATCCCCGCGCCCACGGCCGAGCGCATTCGCCTGGCCAAGCACGCGGGCATGCGCGTCATGGACCTGCTGGCCAAGGACATCAAGCCCCGCGACATCGTCACCGAGAAGAGCGTGCGCAACGCCGTGACCCTGGACATGGCCCTGGGCTGCTCCACCAATACCGTGCTGCACCTGCCGGCCATCTTCCGCGAGGCGGGCCTGAACCTGACCCTGGACATCTTCAACGAGGTCAGCAAGGCCACGCCCAACCTGTGCAAACTCTCGCCCGCCGGATCGCACCACCTGGAAGACCTGCAAGCGGCGGGCGGCATCCCGGCGGTCATGTCCGAGCTGGTCAAAAAGGACATGCTGCACCTGGACGTCATGACCGTCACGGGCAAGACGCTCGGCGAGAATCTGGCCGAGCTCAAGGCCGTGGTCACGGACCACGAGGTCATCCGGCCCATCGACAAGCCCTACTCCGCCGAGGGCGGCATCGCCGTGCTGTACGGCAACCTCGCGCCCGACGGCTGCGTGGTCAAACAGTCCGCCGTGGCCCCGGAGATGATGAAGCGCACGGCCACGGCCCGCGTGTTCGACTGCGAGGAGGACGCCTCCAAGGCCATCCTGGACGGCAAGATCAAGGCCGGCGACGCCGTGGTCATCCGCTACGAAGGCCCGCGCGGCGGCCCCGGCATGCGCGAGATGCTCACGCCCACCTCGGTCATCTCCGGCATGGGCCTGGGCGGCGACGTGGCCCTCATCACCGACGGCCGCTTCTCCGGCGGCACGCGCGGCGCGGCCATCGGCCACGTCTCGCCCGAGGCGGCTGCCGGCGGGACCATCGCCTATGTGCGCGAGGGCGACCGGATCGAGATCGACATCCCGGCGCGCCGCATCAGCCTGCTGGTGGACGACGCCGAGCTGCAGGCCCGCCGCAAGTCCACGCCGCTCGTGCGCAAGGAAATCACCTCGCCGCTGCTGCGGCGCTACGCCCGCCAGGTGACCTCGGCCGCCCAGGGCGCTGTGCTGTCGGCGGAGTAAAGGCGAAGAAATGCGGAGAGGGCCAGGCCCTCACCGCGCCTCTCCCCCCAAAGGGGCGAGGCCCCTTTGGAATCCCTCTTGCCGGCAAACGCCGGGCCATGAACGTACGTTCGTCACGGCTCCGGGCCACGGTTTGAATATAAAACCCCAAAAATCGCGGGGTCCAGGGGCCCTATCCTGATAAGGCCCCCTGGTGGGTGGGGTCCGGGGAGGGCAAAGCCCTCCCCGGCCCTTAGAGCCAAGGCGGCAGGCAATCCTTGACCAGAACGGACAGCCGCCGAAGCATGATGCCAAACGCAAGGAGGTTTCATGCCGCGCCTGCCCGCCATGCCCGCACTATCAGCTCTGTCGGCCCTGGTGCTGATGTGTCTTTTGGCCATGCCTGTCGCAGCCCAGCAAGTGACCCTGACCACCGTGGCCTCGGGCTTCGATCTGCCCTTGCAGGTCACGCATGCCGGCGACGACAGCGGCCGCATCTTCGTCACCGAACGGGCAGGCCGGGTACGCATCGTGCGGGCCGGGCAGGTGCTGGACGAGCCGTTCCTGGACATATCCGGGCGCGTCTCGACAGGCGGCGAGCGCGGCCTGTTGGCTGTGGCCTTTCCGCCGGACTATGCCTCGCTGGGCCATTTCTACGCTTACTATGCCGACCTGGCAGGCAACATCGCCATCTCGCGTTTCGCCGTGTCAGCCGACCCCGACCGGGCCGATCCGGCCAGCGAGGAGATGCTGCTGACCATCGCGCACCCGAGCTTCGACAACCACTACGGCGGTCAGCTCGCCTTCGGTCCGGACGGCTACCTGTACGCCGGCACGGGCGACGGCGGCGGCGCGGGGGACCCCAACGGCAACGCCCAGAACCCGGACTCGCTGCTGGGCAAGCTTTTGCGCCTGGACGTGGAGTCCGGGCCGGACCAGGCCACGGGACAGGCCTACCGCATTCCGGCCGACAATCCCTTCGCCGGCGGCACCTCTCCCAGGCCCGAGATATGGGCCCTGGGACTGCGCAATCCGTGGCGGTTCTCCTTCTCTCGCGCCACGGGCGACCTGTGGATCGGCGACGTGGGCCAGAACAGCTTCGAGGAGATCGACATGCAGCCGGCCGGCGCTGCCGGAGGACGGAACTACGGCTGGAACATCCTGGAGGGCGATGCCTGCTACAACGCCCAGGAATGCAGCCCGCCGGAACGCTACGTGCCACCCGTGGCCGTCTATGGCCGCGACGTTGGGCAATCCGTGACCGGCGGCTACATGCACCGCGGCATGTATGTCTTCGCCGACTTCGTGAGCGGACGGCTCTTCGCATTGCGGAACCAGGCCGGTCAATGGAATATGTCCGTGCTCGCCGAGACCGGGCTGAGGATCAGCGCCCTGGGCGAGGACCAGGCCGGCCGCCTGTACCTGTGCGACTATGCGGGCGGCACGCTGCAGCGGCTGGTCTTCCCCACCGTCCCGACCGCCGCGTTCTCGCTGCTCGTATTGCCTGATTGATGGCTTTGCTTTACCTTCTGCCGTATTAGAGCATTTGCTTTTGAAAATGCTCTGCAAGCCATGCCTCGGCATGGCTTGCCGCCGCGCAGGCCTAGGCGCAATTCACTTGCGCCGTCAACGCCGGAGCGGGCGTTTTAAAAGCAATCTGCTCTAGTGTCGTTCCGGTCACCCGGAAAGGCGGCACGCGGGGTAAGGCGCATGAGGTTCGACGAAAAGCAGGCCAGACGCTACGAGGCGTGGTTCCAGACCGAGCACGGGCGGATCGCCCTGGAGCGGGAAAAGGCCCTGCTCGAATATCTCATATCGGCCTGGCCCCGGCGCAACCAGCGGTTGCTGGAAATCGGCTGCGGCTCGGGCCTGTTCCTGGAGATGTTCTGGCATACGGGCTTCGACATCTCGGGCATCGATCCTTCGCCGCCCATGATCGCCGCCGCGCGCCAGCGCCTGGGCAGGGCCGCGGACCTGCAGATCGGCCATGCGGAATGCCTGCCCTACGAGGACAAGGAATTCGATTACGTGGCCCTGGTCACGGTGCTGGAGTTCTGCGACGACCCGAAAGCCGCCATCGCCGAGGCGGTGCGCGTGGCCCGCAAGGGTGTGCTCATCGGCTTTCTCAACCGCCGCTCGCTGTATTACCTGACCGACGGCAAGTGCTGGCCCTGGTCGAATTGCCACGGTCTGTTGCGCCAGGCCCGCTGGCGTTCCTGGACCGAGATATGGGACTCCTTCATGTCCGTGGCCGGCCTGCGCCCCTTCCGCGCCCGCTCCGTGCTGCCCGGACCGCCCTGGACCTGGCGGGACCGCGCCCCCTGGCGGCTGCTCAACGGCATCCTCTATCCGCCCGGCTTCGGAGCCTTCTCGGCAGTGCGTTTCGATCTCGTAGGAGAAAAGCCGCTCACGCCCATCATGGCCTGGAAGGTCGAGCCCCGGGCAAGCTGACGCCTCCTACTCTTACGGCCCGGCCCAATCCGTCGCTGGCCGTTCCGCAATGATCTCAAGCCGCACCCGGCGCTCGCGCGCTGCAAGAAAACGGGTGCCCCCCGGCCGGACATATGCGCGTCAGCGCCGCCTGCCCTTCATGCGGTGCCGCCCGGCCAGAACTCCCGCAGCCTGCGCTCCGACTTCCTTCCCAGCGCCTCGGATTGCTCGGCCGGCAGCCTGCCGCGCAACCTCGGGTAGAGGTGGTTCTCCCGCCAGACCGCGAAGCGGCCGTACTGTCTGGCCAGATCGTCGATGCGGTGCTGGTCGTGGGGGCTGTCCAGGTTCGAGCCCAGCAGTTCGTCGAGCATGCGCATGAAGTCGGAGAAATCCTGCTCGGCCACGGCGGCCAGGTCGTCACGGGTCTCGTACTTGCGCAGCTCGGGCAGCAGAGTCTCCTTCTCCACGCGCTCCAGGGCGTGCAGCCTGGCCCGAGTCTCCTCCACGAGCAGCCGGCGGCTCTCCACCTCGCTGGGCGGAGTCCTGCCCAGCGTGCTCAGGGTATTCAGGATGCTCTCGTCCTCGCGGTGGATCAGCTCGAATATGTCCATGGCCAACCTCCATCGATATCGGATTATAAGACCCCACCATACACGACGAGGATAACGAGTTCACGAGATAAGTGTGAATCCGGCGGCCGGCTGCTATATTGCCGCCATGGAGCACGAGCCCTGTCCGCCCTCCCGCCTGGCGGCCCTGGACCTTGGCCGGGGGCTGATCATGCTGCTCATGGCCCTGGATCATGCCAACTCCATGGCCGGTTTGCACACGCAGGGCGGCGGGGAGTTCTGGGGCGGACAGTTCCCGGACTACGCCTCCCTGACGGCCTACCTGACCCGAGCCGTCTCGCACATGTGCGCACCCGGCTTCGCCCTGCTCATGGGCGCTGGCATGGCCCTGCTGGCCGGACGCCAGCAAGGCGCGGGCGGCGGGTCCGGGGCGATCGGGCGCTTCGCCCTGCGCGGGGGGTTGCTCATCGCGCTGCAGTTCACGCTGGAGAATTGGGCCTGGCGGCTGGGCGCGGGATTTCCCTATGGCGGAGGGATCTACGTGGGCGTGCTGGCCATGCTCGGGGCCTGCATGCTCCTGGCCGGGCCGCTGGCCCGGATGAACGCGGTTGTGCTGCTGGCATCGGCAGCGGCGGCCATGGCGCTGGGCTGGCTGCTCCTGCCGCCCTTCGCGGACTGGGGCGAACCCGTGCCCTTATGGCTGCGGCTGCTCGCCGTGCCAGGCCGGGGCTCCGGAATCATCGTGCTCTATCCGCTGCTGCCCTGGCTGGGGATCGTGCTGGCGGGCCTGGCCCTGGGCCATGCCTTGCGGCGCGATGCCGGGACCGTGCTGGGCCGTCTGCCCTGGATCGGGCTGGGGCTGCTGCTTCTGTTCGCGCTGCTGCGCGCCTGGGGCGGCGAACTCGCCAACCTGCGGCCGCTGCCGGGCGGCCACTTATGGTCGGCGTTCTACGCGGTCAAGTACCCGCCCAGCCCGGCCTATCTCTGTCTGACACTGGGCGCGTTCCTGCTCGTCACGGGCCTGCTGCACCGCCTGCGACCACGCCGCCATGGCGCGTACCTGCGCCTGCTTCAGGCCGTGGGCCGTAGCGCCCTGCCTTTCTATGTCCTGCACCTGTGGCTGTACGCCCTGCTGGGCTGGCTCACGGCCCCCGGAGTGAATCTGGCAGGCGTGTATCTCGTCTGGCTGGCCGGGCTCGTTCCGCTCGTTCCCGCGTGTCTGGGCTGGTCGCGCTTCAAGGCCTCGCGCCCGTGCAACTCGGCCTGGCGGCTCCTGTAGGCCCGCTCAACCCGAGGTCATGCGCCGATAGGTCAGGACCTTGAAGGCCACGGCCGCGATGATCACCACCACGCCCGTGCCCAGGCGATGGGTCCAGAAGGCCCAGACGAAGAGAACGCCCAGGATCAGGCCCACGGCCAGTTCCACGGCCTTGCGCGCATCCAGGGGCTCGCGCATCCAGGCCATGGCCGCCGCGCGCGCCTGGGCCGCCAGACTGCCCTCCCGCGCGGGCGGGAAACCCAGCCAGGCCACCGCAATGCCAGCCAGGGCCAGCCCGATGAGCACGGGCCCATGCCGCCACAGGCCGACCATCAAGAACATCAGGCTAATCGATGTCCACACCCAATAGAACGGCAGCCTGAGCAACCATGCGGGCCTGCCAAGGCTCCCGGGGCCTTCGGCCGGACCATGCTCGACATCGCGCCCGGCCATGCGCCAGCCCGCAGCGCCCCCGGACAGGCTGTAGACCTCGCTGAACCCTTGCCTGCGCAGATTCCGCGCCGCCAGATCCGAACGGTGCCCGCTCATGCACACCGTGACCAGCGGCTGGTCGCGCGGCGCATCCCTAAGGCTTTCGGGCAGGCGGTCGGATAGCACCAACCTCGGCTCGTTGAGCGACTCCGGCAGGCGGAACCAGCCGTGCTCCAGTGGAGAGCGCACGTCCACGACGGTGAACCGCCGCCCCTCCCTGCGCCAGCGCTCCAGGGTAGCGGGCGAGATGCGCCGTATCCCGGCCGCGCGGAAGCCCAGTTCCCAGAAGATCAGCCCCGCCGCTATGAATATGGTCAGTCCGAGTATCCACATGCTTCCAGACGTACCTCAACTGGCCGTTTTCAGAAAGGGTTTTCGCGCCGCTATCCAAGTGGTGCTCCGCTTTCCCCTACACGCCTGTCCGTCTGCCGCCCCCACGCGGCCCGCCAGCATCCGACAGCAAATAACGAAGGGCTCCGATATGTCGCCTCCTCCGTCTGGGCTATTGCAGGGCATCACCACAAGCGAACCCGAACACGGACGGAGGTTTGAGATGCAGCGTATTGCCTTGATCGCAGGTTTGCTGGCCCTGCTCGCGGCCGTGCCGGCCATGGCCCAGGTAGGTTCGGATTGGGGCTCCGGCGGTTTCAAAGACTACAACGTCGAGGAAAGCCAGCAATCCGGCCAGATGTCCATGGACCGCAGCTTTGAAGAGGTGGACAGGGACGCCGACGGCATGGTCACCGAGAGCGAACTGCAGGAAGCCTACGGCGATCAGATCACCCAGGAACGCTCCTTCGGCGAGATGGACCAGAACGCCGACGGCGGTCTGGACCAGCAGGAATACCAGATGGAGAGCGGTGGGCAAGCCGGTTCCGAAGGCGGAGCCAGCCAGTAGCCAATGCAACGCCCGGCCCCAAAGGCCGGGCGTTTTCGTTCGAGCAGCTCACAGGAGGGTGAACATGAGACAGCATGTCTGGACCGCGGGTCTTCTCGCCCTGCTCGTCGCAGTGCCGGCCATGGCCCAGCGGACAACATATGAAGACCCGCAGCAAGGCTCCCACGGCAGCCACGAAGGCCATGTCATGGACCGGGCCTTCGGGGAAGTGGACCGCGACGGAGACGGCGTCATCAGCCGGGACGAGCTGCGGGAAGCCTATGGGGAGGGTTCCTCCGAGCGCACATTCTCTGAGATGGACAGGGACGGCGACGGCGTGCTGAGCGAGCAGGAGTACATGCTGCCCGGGAATACCGGCGACGTCGTCAGCCCAGGCGAAAATCCGTACGAATCTCTCAATCCGGGCGAGAGCGGCGTCGAGCCGCTGCCCCGGGCCAACGAGTACGGCATCACCCGCGAGCAGGGCACCACCGGCGGCATAAGCCCCATAAACGGGTCCAGGGATGGCTCCCTGTCAGCACCAGCGGAAGAGCCCAGCGTCGATCGTGAGACCGGTGAGTCCGTGGACGAGGCTGACCAGGCCACGAGCCGGTACGGCAGCCGGGAAGAGATAGAACCCGGACCGCTGCGCTCCACCGGCGAAATGGGCGAGCGGGAAGGCCGCGGCCCGGCCGAGGTGCCCACCGGCCAGAGCTACGGCAGCCCGGACTACGACACCACGCCCGAATACGGGACGCCTCCGGCCGGAGCCCGGGGCGGCTCGGGCAACATCGACCAGCCGGGCGACCCGCGCGCAACCGAGATACCGGAAAACTAAAAGTACTTCAGACAAGAACCTGGAAGGGCTGGCCCTTCCAGGTCACACAGAACTCTAGCCGTTCACGGCCTTGCGCAGGGCGTCCACGAAGCCGTTCACGTCCGCCCGTGTGGTGTCGAAGGAGGTCATCCAGCGCACCTCGCCCGTGCCGTGGTTCCAGACGTAGAAAGGATAGCTGGCCTGCAAGGGCGCCACTGCCTGCGGCGGAATGACGGCGAACACGGCGTTGGCCTGCACCGGGCGGGTGATGCGCACGCCCGGCACGTCCCGGACCTTCTCGGCCAGCAGCGCGGCCATGCGGTTGGACTGCGATGCGTTCTCGCGCCACAGGTCGTCCGTGAGCAGGGCCGTGAACTGCGCGGCGATGAAGCGCATCTTGGAGCAGAGCTGCATGTTCTGCTTGCGGATGTAGCGGAACTCGGCGGACAGCCCGGCATCGAAGAAGATGACCGCCTCGCCGTGCATGAGGCCGTTCTTGGTCCCGCCGAAGGAGAGCACGTCCACGCCGCACGCGCCGCTTATGTCGCCCAGGCCCGTGCCCAGCGCGGCGGCCGCGTTGGACAGCCGCGCGCCGTCCATGTGCAGGAGCATGCCGTGGCCGTGCGCGAAGTCGGCCAGGGCGCGCACCTCGTCCGGGGTGTACAGCGTGCCCAGCTCCGTGGACTGGGTGATGGACACCACCCGAGGCTGGTTGTGGTGCTGCACGCCCACGTCGGACAGGAACTGCTCCAGGTCCCGGGGCTCGATCTTGCCGTCGCGGCCCGGCACGGTGCGCAGTTTGAACCCGGCCATGGCCTCGGGCGCGCCGCACTCGTCCACGTTGATGTGCGCCGTGTCCGCGCAGAGCACGGCATGGTGCGAACGGGCCACGGCGCGCAGGCCGAGCACGTTGGAGGCCGTGCCCAGGAACACGAAATAGGTGTCGATGTCCTGGCCGAAGTGGCGGCGCAGAAGCGCATCGGCTTCGGCCGTGACCGAGTCCTCGCCGTAGGCGAGCGCATGGCCCTGGTTGGCGCGGGCAATGGCCTCCATGACCTTGGGATGCACACCAGAATGATTATCGCTGGCGAATGAGCGCACGAGCAGTCCTTACGTTCGGCCAGGGAGTGGCCGGTTGATATGGGTGGCTGCTGGAGAGGGGCGTCGCCCCTCTCCAGACCTCTCCCCACCAGGGCGTGACGACGCCCTGGACCCGCGATGTTTGTGCCGGAGTGCGTCTCGCCAATGGTGAAACGCACTCCGGCACAGAAGCTTCACACTTTCACGTGCCGGGGTGCGGGGGGGGGGGGGCCCCCCCCCCCCCCCCGGCCGT
>JAEYOJ010000028.1 GCA_023411815.1 Pseudomonadota bacterium
GTGGCCCTTGGTGGGTGGGGTCTGGGGAGGGCGAAGCCCTTCCCAGTCTTATGCTTTTCTCAGTATGACGGGATGGGCTCCACCGGCTCGCTGAGCAGGAATTTGCCTTGCCGGATCCATTCCTTGAGCTTGTCTGCGACCTCCAGCGACATTATATGGCTGGTCAAAGGCACTGTCGGGATGCGCTTGCCATTGATCTTGATCTCGCCGGACTTGAACTCGCTGAAGGGCACGTGGGCCAGGATCTTGTTCACGCCGTTGGGGTAGTCGTGGCCGTAGTCCTTGACCGGCATGAGGATGTCCGAATCGGCAACGCCCGTGAACCAGGCCAGTTCCTCGTCCAGGATCGGGATGGGGATGCCCACGCCCAGGGACAGGGAGCAGCCGTAGCCCAGGAAGCTGATGCCGCGCACGTAGCGCGAGTTCATGCCCTTGAGGTTGCCCTTGAGCATGAGCGTGCCCGAGGCCGTGAGCGGAATGCCGCGCTCGTTGCGCTGGGGCTTGGGATTGTGCTGGGTGCCCGCTCCCATGACGTAGCCGATCCCGCCGCCCAGGAAGATGCGCGTGCCCACGCCGATGGTGCGCAGGTACGGGTCGTTGAACAGCGGCGACAGCTCGCCGGCCGTGGCGAAGTTGCAGTTGCGCGCGTCGGGCTTGAGCGGCCCCATGTATGTGTAGATGGTGCGGCTGGTCAGGTTCACGGCCGCGTTGTAGTTCTGGTAGCAGTTGCGCGGGTTGAGCATCTCGGCGAAGGGCAGGTCGGCCAAGGTGATGTCGCGCTCCACGACCTTCCGGGGATAGCAGTCCGTGACGTAGCTCTCGGCCTTCAGGTGCACGCTCTTGCCCGCGACCAGATCCTCGATGACGTGGCCGCCGCCGTAGTGGAAACGGCCGGGATAGACCTTGTTGAGCGGGTCGTCCTCGGTGGGCTCGGTGACGCCGATGTAGCCGTCCACGGCGGCGACTCCCCCGTAGGCCGGCACGTTGTTGAGCTTGATGCGGCTGGCCCTGATGACCGGGCCGCTTTGGCCGATGTTGAAGAACAGGCCCGAGGAGCACATGGGCGAAAAGGTGCCCGTGGTCACTACGTCCACCTCGCGGGCGGCCTTGGCCTTGCCCTCGCGGCGCACCATTTCCGTCATCTCGCTGGCGTTGACCACCACGGCCTTGCCCGCTTTGATGCGTTCGTTGATCTCGGCGATAGTCCTCAGGGTCTGGCTCGCTCCAGCCATGTCCTTGCTCCCAATAATAAATGGATTATTTGACAAATACCCTTTTTAGGGCTTGGGGGTTATGAATCCGGCTGCTTTTCTTGGACCGTGCAGGGGGATACAGGCTCCAAGGAAAACTTGGCTAAAGGCTTGTTTTAGGCTAAAAGGAATTCCCTTGGAGAGGCAGGCGCGCCGTGCGCCCGAAAGCCTGCCGCGGGCAGGACCGTGACTCCCCTCCGGGAGTAGAATACTTACGCCACCTCTTGTCCTTTTTCAACAACGATAGGCAAACAACCAGTGTCCAAAGCCTCTCTCAGAAAGCACCTGTCCAAGGTTTTCTCCGACCTGGAGCTCAAGCGCTGGTTCGACCCATTGAAGGTGGACGTGTCGCCGGAGGAAAAAAACGTGCGCGTGGCCTTTCCGCACGCCTTTTTCGGCGACTGGTTCGACAAGCACGCCCGCGGCCGCTTCGAGGCCGAGCTGACCCGCTTCTTCGGTCCCGGCTATCTGGTGCGCTACGAGGCCGGCGCAGGCCAAACCGCCCGGCAGCAGCGCCTGCCACCTAAACCCGCCCAGGGCGTGGACTTCCCTTTCGGTCACCAGTTCACCTTGGACAACTTTCTGGTCAACCGCAAGAACTCCTTTCCCATGGCCTCTGCGCGGGAGGTGGCCACCAAGGGCGGCAGCGCCTACAGCCCGTTCGTCATCTGCGGCGAGGCCGGCGCGGGCAAGACGCACCTGCTGCGCGCCGTGGCCAACGAGATCAGCAAGGCCCGCGGCATAGAGGGCATATTCTCCGGCTCCGTGGAGGACATGAGCCAGCTCTACGCCTCGCGCTTCAGGAACGATCCGCACAAGGCCAGAGCGCATCTGAGCTCCTTCGACCACCTGTTCGTGGACGACCTGCAGCAGATCAGGAACCACCCGGACCTGCAGCAGGAGCTCATCCTCATCTTCAACGCCCTGCATGACCGCCGCAAGCAGATGGTCTTCGCCTGCACGGGCCGCCTGTCCAGCTACGACTTCCTGGACCCCAAGCTCAAGTCGCGCCTGGAATGGGGCCTCATCGTGCATCTGGAGGCTCCGGACCTGGACATCCGCGTGCGCTACATCCAGCAGCAGCTCAAGCTGCGCAGGTTGCAGCTGAGCCAGGAGCATATCCTGACCCTGGCGCAGCGCTTCACGGACTTCCGCTTCCTGCAGGGCATCCTGCTCAAGCTCTTCGCCTTCAGGGAGCTCATGAACCGCGACATCCGCGACCGCGAGTTCGAACAGATCCTGAGCCACACCGAGGACGTGTCCAAGCCGGCCCTCACGCCCGAGGCCGTGGTCAAGACCGTGGCCGACCACTTCAAGCTGCCGGTCAAGGACATCACCGGCAGCCGCCGGCACCAGGACGTTGTCATGGCCAGGCAGGTGGCCATGTACCTGTGCCGCAAGCTCCTGGGCAGCTCATATCCGGCCCTGGGGAGGCTCTTCGGCGGCAAGGACCACTCCACTGTTCTTTACGCCGTGAAAAAGATAAAGGAATTGCAGCAGGATGACCAAGATATGAAACGCCTGTTGATAAGTTTGCGCGAGAAGTGCCTTTCCCAGGAGGAAATCTGATATGCCGTCCGCCTCGATGCTCGAACGTGCCTTTCCTGTTTCCCGTGGTGTTCCTGATTTCTCCTGCTCCAATGAACAGTTAATCCACTTACGCACCAAGTGACCGCCCTCTACAGCTAACTACAAGGAGATATCATGTTTGTAAGAGTATTCCGAGATGATATCATCGAAGGACTGCAGAAGTCGGCGAGCATCATCCCGGCCAAGACAGGGGCGGCATTCCTGAGAACCATCTGGCTCAAGGCCGAGGACGGGGCGCTCAAGATCATGGCCACGGACTCGAACCTGGAATTCTGCGGCAGCTACAAGGCCGAGATCGTCGAGGAAGGCCTGGCCGGCGTGCAGGGCAGGGCTTTCTACGATCTCGTGCGCAAGCTGCCCTCGGGCCAGATCGCCATACGCATCGACGAGAGCACCAAGAACGCGGTCATCGAGCAGGGCAGCCGCAAGTACAAGCTGCCGGTCAACGACCCCTCCTGGTTCCAGAAGTTCTCCGATTACCCGGAAAGCGGCGGCGTGTTCTGGTCCGGCGACTTCCTGCAGGAACTCATAGACCGCGTGGCCTTCTGCATCAGCGACGAGGACACCATGGAGGCCATCGCCTGCATGAACATGGTGCCCAAGGACGTGGAAGGCAATCAGGTGGTGGAGGTCTGCGGCCTCAACGGCCATCAATTCGCCATGGTGCGCTTCGTTAACGACGACATCGCCGCCCTGCTGCCGGAAAACGGCATCCTCGTGCAGAAGAAGTACGTCATCGAGCTCAAGAAGTGGCTGACCGCCGACGAGATCGAGCTGGCCATCAGCGACAAGCGTCTGTTCTGCCGCACCGGCGACAAGGGCGAGACCTTCAGCCTGCCCCTGTCCTACTACCAGTACCCGGACTACCAGGGCTTCCTGGCCAAGGTGCAGGGCAATGGCGCGTCCGCCCTGAGCTTCACGCGCACGGAGATGATCGAGTCCCTGGACCGCATCATGATCTTCAACTCCGATACCAACCGCTGCGTCAACTTCGTTTTCAACGGCCCGGAGCTGACGCTGTTCTCCCAGGGCCAGGACGTGGGCCAGGCCTCGGAGTCGATCCCGGTGGACTTTTCCGGCGATCTGGAGAAGATAGCCTTTCCCACGCGCAACCTCATAGAAATCCTTGGGCACTACACCTCCGACCGGGTGAACCTCACCCTGACCGGCTCCGAAGGCCCCTGCGGCATCAGGAGCGAGCAGGACAAGGACTACCTGGTCATCATCATGCCCATGAAGATCGTCGAAGAGACGTACTACAAAGAGGAAAACGACTAATCCATGTCTAGCGAGAACCTGCTTCAGAACGGCGCGGCCAAGAACCCGGCCAACGGCGGCTACACCGCGGACTCCATCACCGTGCTGGAAGGCCTGGCGGCCGTGCGCAAGCGACCGGCCATGTACATCGGCTCCACGGACATCCGCGGCCTGCACCATCTTGTCTACGAGGTGGTGGACAACTCCATCGACGAAGCCATGGCCGGCTACTGCGACCGCATCAGGGTCGTGCTGCATCTGGACAACTCCGTGACCGTCTCGGACAATGGCCGCGGCATCCCCGTGGACATGCACCCAAAGGAGCACAAGCCGGCGGTCGAGGTCGTCATGACCAAGCTGCACGCAGGCGGCAAGTTCGACTCCGGCTCCTATAAGGTATCCGGCGGCCTGCACGGCGTGGGCGTGTCCTGCGTCAACGCCCTGTCCGAGTACCTGGAGGTCTTCGTCAAACGCGACGGCAAGCGCCACCACATGCGCTTCGAGCGCGGCGTGACCGTGGGCCAGCTCACGGTGATCGGCGAGGACGAGACAGCCACCGGCACCACGGTGCGCTTCCGGCCCGACGAGGAAATTTTCGAGACCAACCAGTTCTCCTACGAGACGCTCTCCAAGCGTTTCCAGGAACTGGCCTACCTGAACGACGGCCTGACCATCGAGTTCAAGGACGAGCGCGAGGCCAAGGAAGAGTCCTACTGCTACCACGGCGGCATCGTGTCCTTCGTGCGCGACCTGAACGAGGGCCAGGGCTTCCTGCACGACATCATCGACGTCTCGGGCGAAGTGGACTCGGTCATAGTCAGCCTGGCCATGCAGTACAACGCCGGCTACAAGGAAAACGTCCTCACCTTCGCCAACAACATACGCACCAAGGAAGGCGGCACGCACCTGGTCGGCTTCAAGACCGCCCTTACCCGCGCGGTGAACAACTACGTGGAAAAGGGCGACCTGCCCAAGAAGCTCAAGCAGAAGGTCTCGGGCGACGACGTGCGCGAAGGCCTGACCGCCGTGGTCAGCGTCAAGCTGCCCAACCCGCAGTTCGAGGGCCAGACCAAGACCAAGCTCGGCAACTCCGAGATCGCCGGCATAGTCTCCTCACAGGTCTACGAGCGGCTCATGACCTTCTTCGAGGAGAACCCGAACGACGCCAAGGCCATCATAGAAAAGATCGTGGACTCGGCCCGCGCCCGCGAGGCCGCGCGCAAGGCCCGCGATCTGGTGCGGCGCAAGGGCGCCCTGTCCGACCACTCCCTGCCCGGCAAGCTGGCCGACTGCCAGTCCAAGAAGCCCGAGGAGTCCGAGCTGTTCATCGTCGAGGGCGATTCGGCGGGCGGCTCGGCCAAGCAGGGCCGCGACCCGCGCTTCCAGGCCATCCTGCCCCTGCGCGGCAAGATCCTGAACGTGGAGCGGACGCGCTTCGACAAGATGCTCGGCAACAAGGAAATCCGGGCCATGATCACGGCCATGGGCGCGGGCATCGACGAGGACATGGACCTGGAGAGGCTGCGCTACCACAAGATCGTCATCATGACCGACGCCGACGTGGACGGCGCGCACATCCGCACGCTCCTGCTGACCTTCTTCTTCCGGCAGTACAGGCAGCTCATCGACAACGGCTTCCTGTACATCGCCCAGCCACCGCTGTTCCGCGTGCAGAAGGGCAAGAACGAAAAATACATCGTGGACGAGCCCACCCTGCGCTCGCACCTCATCGAGGCCATTGCCGGCGAGGTGACCTTGATCGCCCCCAATGAGCAGGAGATCAGCAAGAAGAAACTCGAGCGCCTGCTGGAGAAGATAGCCTATCTGGAATCCAAGGTGCGCGAGGCCGGGGCCTACGGCTTCAGCGACGAGCTGCTGCTGAGCGTACTGGAGTATGGCACGCGCCTGACGCCCGCCTCGTTCCAGGACGGCGAGCTGGAGTCCCTGCGCACATACCTGTCGAGCAAGGGCCATCTGGTCTGGACCGAGCAGGAGACGGAGCTGGACGAGCTGCGCACCTTCGTCATCTTCGAGAACGAGAACGCTCAGCGCACGCGCATCGGCGTGGAGTTCTTCAACTCCAAGCTCTATCGCTACGCCTACGACGCCCTGGACACCATCCGCCAGACCACCGGCGGCCATGACCTGACCCTGCGCAAGCGCGAGCAGTCCTACAAGGTCAGCGGCTATTTCCAGGCCCTGCGCGCGGTCATCGACGAGGCGCACAAGGAGTACAACATCCAGCGCTACAAGGGCCTGGGCGAAATGAACCCCGAGCAGCTCTGGGAAACGACCATGAACCCCGAGAACCGCACCATGTTCCAGGTGTCCGTGGAGGACGCCGAGGAAGCGGACAAGATCTTCTCGGATCTCATGGGCGACCAGGTAGAGCCGAGGCGGCAGTTCATCGAGAGGAACGCGCTCAGCGTGAGCGAGCTGGATATTTAAGGCTTGTAGTTCATCAGCCTCCGGCGTCCGGGGGAGCGAGGCTCCCCCGGACCCCCTTGCAATATAAGGCAGCCTATTCCCTGTATTTCATGCCCAAGCGACAGCTGCAATTGAAATACATTCTCGATCTCCTCAACAGGGAGCATGGGTATGTCGAAAAAGACAGTTGCCACTATGAATCAGGAATCGTTTCAGAATATTAGGCGAGAAGATGCTGACGGCAACGAATATTGGCTTGCTAGGCAGCTCTCAAGAGTTCTGGATTATTCAGAATTTAGGCATTTTTTGCCCGTGATCGAACGCGCGAAGGAAGCATGTAAGAATAGCGGTCAGTTAGTGGAAAACCATTTCGAGGATATCCTCGAAATGGTCGAAATTGGTTCTGGAGCCCGTAGACAGATAAATGACGTCAAGCTCTCGCGCTACGCCTGCTACCTTATTGTCCAAAATGGTGATCCTTCAAAGCCTGTCATCGCCCACGGTCAGACCTACTTTGCTGTCCAGACAAGGCGGCAAGAGTTAAGCGATGAAAAAGCATTTGCCCAATTAGATGAAAATGAAAGGCGGCTGATGCTTCGAAGTGAGCTTGTCTTTCATAATAAAGCCTTATCTTCTGCGGCAAAGGATGCTGGTGTAGAGCCTGGTTTAGATTATGCTATCTTTCAGAACCATGGCTATAAAGGTCTGTACGGTGGGCTTACTGCAAAAGATATTCACATTCGCAAGGGCTTGAAGAAGAGCCATGAAATACTTGATCACATGGGTAGCACGGAACTAGCTGCTAACCTTTTTCGAGCTACACAGACAGAAGAAAAATTGCGACGTGATAATGTTCGCGGAAAAGCAAACGCGAATAGGACACATTATAACGTTGGCAAAAAAGTTCGTGAAACAATCTCGGAACTGGGTGGCACCATGCCCGAGGATTTGCCAACACCCGATAAAAGCATCAAGCAGCTTGAACGCGAGAAGAAGAAGCTGAAGCAATAGCCGACTGCTTCAGCTACTGACAGCAAAGATAAAAGTCTTTGGAAAGGGGGTCCGGGGGGAGAACCTTTCTTAGAAACGTTTGCCCCTCGGTTCCAGACTAGGGAGTGTAAATGACCACGAACAGCACCATCAGCATCAAAACCGAGATCGAGAAATCGTATCTAGAGTACTCCCTCTCGGTCATCATCGGCCGCGCCATTCCGGACGTGCGCGACGGCCTCAAGCCCGTGCACAGGCGCATCCTGTACGCCATGCACGAGCTCGGCAACTCGTACAACCGCGCCTACAAGAAGTCCGCGCGCGTGGTCGGCGACGTCATCGGCAAGTACCATCCGCACGGCGACCAGTCGGTTTACGACGCCCTGGTGCGCATGGCCCAGGACTTCTCCATGCGCGACATGGTCGTGGACGGCCAGGGCAACTTCGGCTCCATCGACGGCGACGCGGCGGCGGCCATGCGTTACACCGAAGTGCGCATGTCGCGGCTGGCCTCGGAGTTCCTGGCCGACATCGAGAAGGAAACCGTCGATTTCCGGCCCAACTACGATAACTCCTTGCAGGAGCCGGCGGTCCTGCCCACCAAGGTGCCCAACCTGCTGCTCAACGGCACCAGCGGCATCGCGGTCGGCATGGCCACGAACATCCCGCCCCACAACCTGGGCGAGCTCATGGACGCCACGCTGCACCTGCTGGACAACCCGGACTGCACTCCGCGCAACCTGACGGCCTTCGTCAAGGGCCCGGACTTCCCCACTGCCGCCTCCTGCTACGGCGGCCGCGGACTCATGGACGCCTATGAGACCGGCCGCGGCTCCATCAAAATCCGGGGCACCGTGGCCGTGGAGGAGAAGAAGAGCGGCAAGCAGTCCATCGTCATCACGGAGATCCCCTTTGCGCTCAACAAGTCGAGCCTGGTGGAGAAGATCGCCGCGCTCATCAACGACAAGCGCATCGACGGGGTGTCCGACCTGCGTGACGAGTCGGACCGCAAGGGCATCCGCATCGTCCTCGACCTCAAGAAGGGGGCGATTCCGGACATCATCATCAACATGCTCTACAAGTTCACGCCGCTGGAAACCGGCTTCGGCATCAACATGATGGCCGTGGTCGGGTCCAGGCCCATGCTGCTCAACCTGAAGCAGATCCTGGACTACTTCCTGCAACACAGGCGCGAGGTCATCCTGCGCCGTACGCGCTTCGACCTGGACAAGGCCGAGAAACGCGCGCACATCCTGGAAGGCCTGCTCATCGCCCTGGACCACATCGACGAGGTGGTGCGCATAATCCGCTCGTCGGCCACGGCCCAGGAAGCCAAGGCCCGGCTCATGGAGCGCTTCGGCCTGTCCGACGTGCAGTCCCAGGCCATCCTGGACATGCGCCTGCAGCGTTTGGTGAACCTCGAGCAGGAGAAGTTGCGCGAGGAGTACGCCGAGCTGCTCAAGAAGATCGAGTACCTCAAGTCCATCCTGACCAACGAGGAAGTCCTCAAGAGCGTCATCCGCGAGGAGCTGCGCGAGATCCGCAGGGTCTTCGCCACCCCGCGCAGGACGGTCATCCTGGAGCAGGATCTGGACAGCATCGACATCGAGGACCTCATAGCCGACGAGGAGGTCGTGCTCACGCTGTCGCGGCGCGGCTACATCAAGCGCACGCCCCTGGACAGCTACCAGCAGCAGAAGCGCGGCGGCAAGGGCATCTCGGGCGTGCAGACCGGCGACGACGACTTCGTGCACACCTTCTGCACCACGAGCAACCACCAGTACCTGCTCCTGTTCACAAACCGGGGCCGCATGCACCAGCTCAAGGTGCACCAGGTGCCCGAGGGCGGCCGCTACGCCAAGGGTTCGCACATCGCCAACCTGCTGCCCCTGGACAAGGACGAGCACGTGGCCACAGCCCTCACGGTGCGCGAGTTCGCCGAGAACAACTACTTCCTTTTCGTGACCAAGCGGGGCATGATCAAGAAAACGAGCGCGTCGCTGTACGCCAACGTGCGCTCCTCGGGCGTGCGCGCCGTCAATCTGCGCGACGACGACGAGCTGATCATGGTGCGCGAGATCAACGGCCGCGACGAGATCATCATGGTCACGGCCGAGGGCACGTCCATCCGCTTCACCTCCGCCGAGATACGGCCCATCGGCCGCGGCGCCACGGGCGTCAAGGGTATCGCCCTGCGCGGCAGCGACGAGGTGGTGGCCGGCGTGGTGGTGCGGCCCGACGAGGAGGCAGTGGACGCCTCGGGCGAGGACAGGCGGCTCGTGCTGACCATCTCCGAGAAGGGCTACGGCAAGCGCACTCCCGTGAACCAGTACCGGGTGCAGTCGCGCGGCGGCAAGGGCATCATCAACATGAAGGTCACGCCCAAGACCGGCCGCGTCGTGGGCGCGGTGGTCACCTACGAGGGCAACGAGGAGATCATCCTGCTCACCTCGGGCAACAAGGTCATCCGCCTGAGCTCCGAGGATATCAGCGTAATCGGACGGGCCACGCAGGGCGTGCGCCTGGTGCGCATGGAGGAGGAGGACCGCGTGGCGGCCTTCGATCTCATCAAGGACAGCCTCATCCAGGACGGCGTGTCTGAAATCGAATAACCGTGATGAGGAAGGAACCTCTCCGGAGAATGAAGTCATGTCCATAGCGCTGAAGCGCATCATGCTGGCCCTTGGGTTGAGCCTGGTGTTCGTCGCCGGATGCGGAGATGGGAAGGATGCCGCCTCCCAGAAGCTGGAAAAGGCCAGAAACGCCTACAATCAGGGGCTGTACCTGGAGGCCGAGAGCGGCTACGAGCGCTTCCTGCAGGAGCATTCGCAGCATCCTGCCCGCTGGGAAGCCTGGGGCCGGCTTCTGGACATCACCTTTTCCATCAAGGGCGACCAGGAAAAGGGGATCATCCTGCTGGAAGCCATGCTGCTGGAATTCGGCGACGATCAGGAAAAGGCCGCCTTCGTGCTCCAACGCATCGGCGACTACTACGCAGACCATAAGCAGTGGGACAAGGCAGTGGAGAAATGGGCCAAGGGCCGCCGGCTCTCGGGCCAGGGCGTGGACAACCAGTGGCCTTTCCTGCTGCGCATGGCCAGGGCCTACAGGGCCATGCACAACTACGACATGGCCCGCGAAACCCTGACCTACGGCATGAGGGGCCTGCAGGATCCCAAGGCAGTGGCGGCCTGCAAGTACGATCTGGCCATGACCTACACCTTCCTTGAGCATTGGGACAAGTCGCGCAGGCTGCTGGAAGAGGTCCTGGCCTCGGGCGATCTGTCGAGCGAGGACCATGCCGTGGCGACCTGCCTGCTTGCCGACGTGCTCATCCACTTCGGCGAGCTGGAGAGTGCCAGGGACCTTTTGGAGTCCGTGGGCAATTCCCATCCCAATCCGCTGGCGGTGGAGATCAAGCTTGATTACCTGACGAAGGAAATCAACACCCTGAAGACAAGGCCCAAGCCCGTCATCGAAATCACCCCTGAGGATATGGTGGCCCGTCCGGACGAGGAAGGAAGGTTCTACAGGAAACTGTAAGGCAACCTGCGCCTTAAGCGGGCTTTTACAGTGTTTTGCAAATCAGCCGAGAGAGGGCGCCGCCCTCTCTCGGACTCTCGCCCGCCAGGGAGCGGCGCTCCCTGGACCCCCATTGTTTTCGTTTCATTTGCAATGTGCTGAGGATTGTCATGAATTGCAAAGGCCCCTTGCCTGAATCGGCGAGGGGCCTTTTTCGCATGGGCTCTGAAATACAGCTCAACTCAGTGGGCCGACATGGCCATCTCCTGGCGGCTGCCGGGGCTTGTCTTTCGGGTTGAGCGTCTTTCCAGCACTTCGTTAAGCAAAGTGTCGAACTCGTCCAGGTCGATGGGCTTGGCGATGTAGCCGTTCACGCCGTTATCGAGCAGCAGTTGCCTGTCTTCCTCCAGGGCGCTGGCCGTGATGGCGATTATGGGTATGTCCCTGTCCACTCCGGGAGGCGGGAATTTGCGGATGATCCTGGTCGCTTCCAAGCCGTCCAGCTTGGGCATCCGCCAGTCCATGAGCACGAGGTCGAAAGGTTCCCGTTGCAAGGCCTCCAGGACCTCCTGCCCATCCCGCACGCGCAGCACCGCGTGCCCCGCGCGCCTGAGCAGCTCTTCGGCGAGGAGCGCATTGACGTCGTTGTCCTCGGCCAGCAGCACTTTTGCGCTTTGCCCCCGTACGGGCCTGGGCGGAGCGGCCTGAGGCTCCGGGGGCTGGATTTCCGAGATGGGCTCGAAGGCGGCGGTGAAGAAGAAGGTGCTGCCCTTGCCTACCTCGCTTTCGACCCAGATCCTGCCGCCCATCATGCGCACGAGTTCCCTGGATATGGTCAGGCCGAGACCCGTGCCGCCCTGTTCCAGCTCGGGAGCCTGGCGCACCTGGGAGAAGCTCTCGAATATCCGTTCCAGCTTGTCTTCCGGGATACCCACGCCGCTGTCGCGCACCTCGAACCGCAGGAAGGCGCTCTCGGTTTCCTGCTGCTCCTGGAGCGTCACCTTGATGACGATGCCGCCCTCGGGCGTGAACTTGAGGGCGTTGCCTATGAGGTTGGTGAGCACCTGCCGCAGCCGGCCGGGATCGCCGAGCAACCGAGCGGGAACAGCCGGATCGACGATGCTCGTGAAGATGAGCCCTCTTTGCGCTGCCAGGACCGCCAGGGGCTTGAACGTGGCTTCCAGGGTCTGCTCCAGGTCGAAGGGAGCATGCTGGACCTCTATCTTGCCGGCCTCGATCTTGGACAGGTCGAGGATGTCGTTGATGATGGCCAGCAGGCTGTCGCCCGACTGCTTGACCAGCTCCAGGCACTCACGGACATTCGGCTCGCTGCTCATGTCCAGGGCCAGCCTGCTCATGCCGAGCACGCCGTTCATGGGCGTGCGTATCTCGTGGCTCATGTTGGCCAGAAACTCGCTCTTGGCCCTGCTGGCCCGCTCGGCCTCCTCCTTGGCCAGCCGTAGTTTCTCCTTTTGCCGCCCCAGTTCCCAGAACAGGGAGTCGAGGGGCCGGCGCAGGCTCGTCTCCACCAGGGCCTTGTAGAGGAAGAAGTACGACCCGAATTTCAGGAAGTGCCCAAGGACATTGAGGACGCCGTAGACATCCACGTACAGGGTGAAGGTCAGGTGGGATATCACGGCAAGTACGATGGAAGCCAGAAGGTATCTGTAGACGTATGGCGCGAAATTCCGGCGGCGGGAATGCAGGAATACCCCGGCGGCCGCCAGGATCAGGCTGATGGCGTATTCGCTCCAGACCTTGAACCGAGTGAGGCCGACTCCCTCCTCGTAGCACTCGGGGAACCAGCCGGTGAACACGGCGGCAAGCATCGCCGCGGTCAGGATGAAATAGATCCGGAATACCCTTTCCGCCCGGAGCGTACGGACGAGGAACACGGGTGCGATCAGCAGTGAGGCGGCCTGCATGTAGCTGGAGACGATCCACAGTTCCGTGGGCAGATTGGCCCCGTGGTTGGGAAAAACACCCATGCCCTTGTAGGCCAGGGTATGCACGATATCCAGAACGGCTATGAAGAAGAAGGATATGCCGACGAAGGTGACGTAGTGGTTGCGGGCGATGGCGCGCGTGTTCCAGGCCACGAAGAATATGCCCAGGGCCACGGCCACGCTGAACATCTCCACGAGCCCGTGGAAGAGCAGGTAGCTGTGCATCCTGGTCATTATCAATCCGGCGAGGACCAGGGCGGCCAGTGCCGTCTGGGTCGCCCGGGAAAGGCCATCCCGTCGCTCGGGGGAAATCTCGTTATCCATTGTGCCGCCTGACTGCCTTGGATGAAGGTAAGATGGAGACGCCTCCCGTACGCAAGTAACTGATGGACGGCGGAGGCATTGCTCGCGCATCGGCAGATGCTATCGCGCCCCTTTACTTAGGAAGCCCAATCTGCCCTGGCAAGTGGAATTCCAGACCGATCCGGTTTTGTTTGCATATGCAGGCGGAATGCAAGGAAAACAACCGGCGGATCAAGCAGAGGAATGCACCGGCGGAACTGAAGCCGTGGCTCCCGGCAAGGCTGAGTACCTTCCGCATGCCGGATCGTAGCAATGATCTAGTGGATTCCAGGCGGCGTTGCAGCGCAGGACCGCCCTGGCGGGGGCGATGATCTATCCGGCCTCGGCCGCCGGCGGGAACCAGCCCAGATCCGCCACGCGCCGTTCAGGGGCCTTGCGCTCCCCGTGGCGGCGGTCGAAGCCCGAGCGACGGTCCGAGGGCAGCAGGCCTCCCACCTGCCGCTCCACGAGATAGGCGTAATAGCCGCACTGGGCCAACAACTCGTCGTGGGTGCCGAATTCCTCCATGCGCCCGCCGCGCACGACGCAGATGAGGTCCGCGCCCACCACGGTGGACAGGCGGTGGGCTATGACGAAGGTCGTGCGGCCGCGGATGAGCCGCTCCACGGCCTCCTGGATGCGCGCCTCGGTCTCGGCGTCCAGGGCCGAGGTCGCCTCGTCCAGGATGAGGATGGGCGGCTGCTTGAGCAGAGCCCTGGCGATGGCGATGCGCTGGCGCTCGCCGCCGGACAGTCGGCTGCCGCGCTCGCCCAAGGGCGTGTCGTAGCCCTGCTCCAGGGCCGCGATGAACTCGTGGGCATTGGCCATGCGCGCGGCCTCCTCGATCTCCTCCCGGCTGGCCGAAGGCCGTCCGTAGGCGATATTGTCGCGTACGCTCTCGTTGAACAGCAGGGCCTCCTGGAGCACCACGCCGATCTGGCGGCGCAGGGTCTTCTGCTTCAGGCGGCGCACATCCAGGCCGTCCACGAGCACGGCTCCCTGCTGCGGATCGTGGAAACGCTGCAGCAGGGCCATGAGCGTGGTCTTGCCGGCGCCGCTCGGACCCACCAGGGCCACGGTCCGGCCTGGCAGAACACGTATGTTCACGTCCTGCAGCACAGGCATGTGCCCGGACCCATAGCCGAAGGTCACGTGGCGGAACTCCACCAGACCGCTCAAGGCCGGCGCGTCCACCGCGTCGGGAGCGTCGCCCAGGGCGTCCTCGCGGTCCAGGATCTCGAAAATCTGGGCGAGCGAGACGCCAGCAGTCTTGATGGTGCGGTAGATGCCCGTGAGCCCCTGCACCGGTCCGAACAGCCCGCCGACATAGCCCAGAAAGGCCACCACCGTACCCAGGGTGATGTCGCCCTGGTACACGAGCACGCCGCCCAGTCCCACGGCCGTTATGCGCGCCGCCGCCACCACCACTCCCTGCAGCGCGCCCACGGAGGTGTCGAAGCCCACGCCGCGCGTGACCACGCGGTTGGCCTCGCGCACCCCGCGCAAGAAGCGGCGCTTCTCGTAGTCCTCCTTGGCGAAGCTGCGCACGGTCATGATGCCCGAGAGCACCTCGTTGAAGCGGGAGTAGATGCCGGCCCAGCTGTCCAGGAGGATCTTCTCGCGCCGGGTCTGGTTCGGGGCGGCCAGGGCCGCGATGATGGCCGGCAGGGGCGCGAAGGACAGGACCACCACGGTCAGCAGCCCGTCCAGGCGCAGCATGGCCGTGAGCGCCAGGGCCAGGTAGAACAGCGAGGGCAGCACGCTGAAGGATATCTCGCTCACCGCGCCGATGAAGCCCTGGATGGAGCGGTCCAGGCGGGTCATGATGGCGCCCACGCCTTCCTTGCGCTGGTAGTCCTGGGGCAGACGGTGCAGGCGGCTCACGGTTTCGTCCAGGAGCCGGTAGTGGATGCGCAGGCGCGTGCGCCAGGTCAGCCAGTTGGACAGGGCCTGCACGACCTCGCGGCCCAGGGCCAGCCCGGCCAGCAGGGCCACGCCGACGAAGAGCCCCTCGGAGGCTTGGGGTCCGGTGAGGCTGTCGAAAATGTACTTCATGACCAGGGGGTCCATGGCGCCCGCGCCCGCCACGAGCAGGGTCAGCACGAGGATCACGGCGGCCGAGGCGGCGTGCGGCCTGGCGAATTGCATGGCCCGGGCCAGCAGGGACCAGCTGTTCATGGGCGCTCCTTTCCCCGGACAAGGGGCAAGGCCATGCTACATCAGGCGGTTTTTTTGGTCCAAGGGAAGGCGATAACGGATGGCTAATCGGGGCAGCGGTCCCGAACCCCGCTCGGGGGAGCCGGGCTCCCCCGGACTCCTGCATGGCGGCGGCCGCGCCTCGGGGTGCCCTCTCCGCTCTATTCGCGACCCAGCAGGAACAGGCGTTCCCAGTCCAAGGGCGCGAGGCTTCGGCGGTTGCGCTCCTGGAGCCCCGCCCAGGCCTGGGCAGGGATGACCCGCGCCGGGATACTGTTCACGAACTGCCGGCCGTCGCCTCCGCAACAGGCGCAGGACCAGCCGCACACGTCGCAGGTGCAGCCCCCGGTCTTGACTAGTTCCTTGAGGATGCCGGCCTTGTCGCAGCAGGCGTCGCACAGCAGAAGGGTGGCGTGTTCGCCGGTCATGATCCATCCTTGTCCAGGGTCGCGTGGTACAGGGCCACATGGCCGCTTCAGCGGCTTTTGGCAAGGGGCCAGGACGGCTCCCGTGTCCATTTGCGGGAGAGTTAATGCTTGCATTTCCCGGCATATAGTTACAGAAACTTAATGGGGAGGATATTGTCAGGAAAGCCAGGATGCTTAAGATTTCTCCCGACATGCGTTGCAAAGGAGTACATATGAGCCCACGCGTGCATAGGTTTTCCCCCCTTGCCCCGATCCTGACCCTGGCGCTTGTGTTCCTCGCCGCCGCGAGCGTGCAGGCCGCAGCTCTCCCCGACTTCGCCGACCTGGCCGAGAAGGCCGCGCCGTCGGTGGTGAACATCAGCTCCAAGGTGGCGATGCCAGAGGGCGGGCCGGCCATGCGTCGCGGACCGCAAGGCCGCAACCCGCTGGAGGAGTTCTTCCGCGACTTCTTCGGCGAAGGCATGCCCATGCCCAGGCCGCAGGCCTCCCTTGGATCGGGCTTCGTCATTTCCTCAGACGGCTTCATCGTCACCAACAACCATGTGGTGCAGGACGCCTCCTCCATCGAGGTGCTGCTGGATGACGGCAAGGAGACCTATCCGGCCAAGGTCATCGGCACCGATCCGGAAACCGACCTTGCCCTGATCAAGATCGAACCCAAGAAGCGGCTCGTGGCGCTTGAATTCGGCGATTCCGAGCGTGCCAGGGTGGGCGAGTGGGTGCTGGCAGTGGGCAACCCCTTCGGACTGGACCACAGCGTCACGGCAGGCATCATCAGCGCCAAGGGCAGGGTCATCGGCGCCGGGCCCTACGACAATTTCATCCAGACCGACGCCTCCATCAATCCCGGTAACTCCGGCGGTCCGCTCATCGACATGAACGGCAAGATCATCGGCATCAACACCGCCATCGTTGCCACGGGCCAGGGCATCGGCTTCGCCGTGCCGAGCGCCATCGCCAAGAACGTGATCCAGCAGCTGCGCGAGCACGGCGAAGTGCGGCGCGGTCTGCTGGGCGTGGCCATACAGGACGTGGACGCCAACACGGCCAAGGCCCTGGGCCTTAAGGAGGTCCAAGGCGCGCTGGTGGCCTCGGTCAACCCCGGAAGCCCGGCCGCCGAGGCGGGCATTCGCCAGGGCGACGTCATCACCAGCGTCAACGGCCAGCCCGTTGAGGACTCCCGCACGCTGACCATGCGCATCGGCTCCCTGCCCCCGGGCGAACGCGTGAAGCTCACGATCTGGCGCGCCGGCAAGCAACAGGATGTCACGGTCAAACTGGCCAAGCGTTCGGCCGAGGCCCTGGGCCAGATGCAGCCCGGCCGTCCGGGGCCGCAGCAGCCCGGCGGCGAGCTGCTGGGCATGTCCGTGCGCAAGCCCACGGATCAGGAAGCCAGCGCCCTGGGCGTGGAACCCGGCCGCGGCGTGCTCGTGCAGAGCGTGGCTCCGGGTTCACCCGCCGAAGAGAACGGCGTGACCCCCGGCGACGTCATCCTGGAGATCAACCAGCAGCCCGTGAACAGCCCGGCCGAGGCCCAGCGCATCATCAGCGGGGACGCCAAGCGCAAGGGCGTGGCCCTGCTGCTCCTCTCGCGGCGCGGTCAGAACCTGTTCGTGACCATTCCCATAAGCCAGTAAGGCCTACAGGCCCGCAATAGTACCCCTCGCCTCCTTCACACGACAAGCGCAAGGCCCCGGGAACCGGGGCCTTGCCGCTTTGGACGATGATTGCCCGATATCAGGAAGGGGCAGCGCCCTGGCCCACGGAGATGCGTTCGTCACGGCTTTGGGTCGCTGGTAGGTTAAAAAAATCGCGGGTCCAGGGGGCCGTCGCCCCCTGGCGGGAGAGGGTCTGGGAGAGGGCGGGCCCTCTCCCGGTATTCAGGCACCGTGCTTCAGCCCCTGGCCACGGGCAACGCGCCGAAGGACTGGCAGGTGGGCATGATCTCGAGGCGGTTGATGTTCATGTGCGCGGGAAGCGTGCAGACCCACCAGATGCACTCGGCGATGTCCTCGGGCGTGAGCGGCTGGCAGTCGTCGTAGACCTTGCCGGCCTTGGCGGAGTCGCCCTTGAAGCGCACCAGCGAGAACTCGCTCTCGGCCATGCCGGGCTCGATGTTGGTCACGCGCACGCCCTTGCCGTGCAGGTCCGCGCGCAGGTTGCGGGAGAACTGCTTGACGAAGGCCTTGGTGGCTCCGTACACATTGCCTCCGGGATAGGGATAATCTCCGGCGATGGAGCCAAGGTTGACCACATGCCCGCGGCCTCGCGCCACCATGCCCGGCAGGATCAGCCTGGTCATGTGCAGCAGGCCCTTGATGTTCGTGTCCACCATGGTTTCCCAATCCTCCAGGCTGCACTCCCAGGCGGGCTCCAGGCCCAGGGCCAGACCGGCATTGTTCACGAGCACGTCGATGTCCCCGAAGCCTTGAGGCAGCGCGTTCAGCTCACGCTCGCAGGCCGCCTTGTCGCGCACGTCGAACACGGTCAGATGGACGGCCACGCCGGACAACTCGGCGCGCAGGGCTTCCAGGCGTTCGCGCCTCCGCCCCGTGAGCACGAGCCGCCAGCCGCCGGCGGCGAACTTCCGGGCGCAGGCAGCGCCGAAGCCCGCCGTGGCGCCAGTGATGCAGATGGTCTTTGTCATTTCTCGCTCCATGGCTGGTTGCAGAGCCTCGCTGGCCGGAGCCCGCGAGGCTTGGATTGCCCATCGCACGGGAGAGGATTCTCTCCGGGCCTTCAAGGATCCCGTCCAGGCCGGGTCGCCTTGCATGACGGAAGAGAGATCCTAGCATTTTCGAGCGGGAAGCGGAACAATCAGGATGCCTTGCGGGCGATCCGAGTTCGGCGCCGGCCATCCGGCCGCCTGTGTCGGCGCGGCTCTGGAGAGGGCTGCCTGGCGGGCTGGATTTTGCAGCGTGGACAGCGGCCGCATGGCGGCTGCCGCGTCCGATGGAAAGGACGCGGCAGCGGACAGGAACCGAAAGACAGTTTTTCAGAGAGGTTGAGCGACGTGCAGCGACTCGTTACGATAATCGCCCTGACGGCGGCCCTGGCCGCCTGGTCCGTTTCCCCCTGCCTGGCCCAGGCCAAACGCTCCTTCGAAACCATGGATACGGACCACGACGGATGGATTTCCTTCGAGGAGGTCTTCTCCATCTACCCCGGCGTGGACGAGGACTACTTCGAGAAATTCGACAAGAACAGGGATGGGGTGCTGGACGCGGAAGAGTGGAAGCGCTTCGTTCCCCGCTAGGGCAGATTGCATTTGAAAATGGCGGGTCCAGGGAATCATCCCCCTGGTGGGAAGGTCTGGGAGGGCAAAGCCCTTCCAGCTCTTGTGCAAAACTCTCCAGGCTGATCATGACGAGCGCGCCGGACCGTCGGCGCGCTCGTGAAGTGCGCTCAGATGATCAGGGACAGGCAGCTGCAGACGGCCGGATCGACCTTGATGGGCCGGTTCTCCAGCAACTTGGCGAGCAGAGTCGTCATCCACGGCCGCGAGGTCTTGATCTCGCTCAACAGGATATGGCCCGTTCCGTCACGCACGGTCATCTCGAACTTGCCTATCTCCAGGTCGATGGGCTCGGATTCGCCCTCCAGCAGGACGCTGGCCTTCAGTGATCTGGTCTTCGGATCGAACTCAAGTTTCAACACCTTGCCGTAACCTCGCGCGAGTGTCAGGTTGAGCGCCTTGCAGAGCATGATCTGCAGCGCCTTGTGCGGTATCAATCCCATTGCAAGCCTTGCCTTTGTGCCTTGAGCGCGCTCACGGCCTCATCGGCCGCTCGGGCCTGTGGCAGCAGACCCTGCTCCTCGAGCTGGGCCATGAGCCCGGCGCAGTCCTGGGCCAGGAAGTCCGGTCCTCCGGCGCGCAGTTCGTCCGGCAGGGTCCTTCCGCTGGCCACGGCCGCCGTGGCCGTGCCCGCGCGCCGGCCCGTGAGCACGTCCATGGGGTGGTCGCCGATCATGAGCGCGGCCTCGGGCGGCACGGCCAACCGCTCCAGGGCGGCCAGCAGGTGTTCCGGATCGGGTTTGACCCTGGCCACGCTCTCGCGCGGCAGCAGACAGTCCACATGCAGGGCGATGTCCGGAAACACGGCCGTCACGGCGGGCGTGCAGTTGCGGGTGATGACCGCTGTGCGCGCGCCGCGGCCGCGCAGGCCGGCGAGCATGGCGCGCGTGGCCGGGAAGAGGGAGCCCCGGGAGGCGGCCTTGATCTCCATGTCCATGATGAGGAAGCGGCAGCGGGTGTGAAACTCCAGGGAGGTTTCCCGGCCGTGGCGGAAAAGGACCGTGGCGGCCAGTTGTTCGACCCATTCCAGGGCGGGCAGGCCGTCGGGCGCGACGGACTCCTCCAGGAAGACCTCGGCCAGGGCCGCCAGCCTCCGCTTCATGAGCGCGAAGTCGATGGTCAGGGCGGCCAGGGTGCCGTCGAAGTCGAAGACCAAGGCCTGAAACGGTGTGCTGCGCATCGGACTCAATTGGTCATTCGGCCTCGCGGAGTCAAGGGCCTTCGGCCGCCAAGGCTGGCTTCATGCCGCAAGGTGCGCTACACGGGTAAGGTCGGACTTGTGTGAACCAGCGACTGCGCCTTCGGGCCGCCCGGGCGAACATGCACGATCTCATCGTCATCGGGGCCGGTCCGGCGGGAGCCATGGCCGCCCGCTGCGCCGCCCAGTCGGGCCTCAGAACGCTGCTCCTGGACAAGGACCAGTTTCCCCGCAGCAAGCCTTGCGGCGGAGGCCTTACCCTGCGCGCCTTGGAGGTCCTGTCTTCCGTGGGTCTCCGGCTTCCCGAGTCGGTCATCGAGCGTCGGCTCATGGGCGCGCGCATCACGATCGCGGACCGCAGCGTGGAGGTGCGCATGCCTTGGCCCGTGGCCGTGACCGTGCTGCGCGACCGCTTCGACAGCCTGCTGCTGCAGGCCGCGGCCGCATCCGGCGCGCGGGTCGAGCTGGGCCGCCGCGTGGAGGCCGTGGAACAGGACGGGCACGGCGTGATCGTGACCGCCGGCTGCGAGTCGTGGTCCGGGCGCATGGCCGTTATTGCCGAGGGCGCGTCCGGCAGGCTCAAGCGCGCCGTGCGGCCAAAGATCGATGAGCGCTTCTGGGTCTGCCTGAGCACGGACACGCCTCTCAACGGTCAGCTGGACGACCACGGGCTCATGCACCTCGAAACCGGCCTGACCCGCACGGGCTATGCCTGGATATTCCCCCGCCGCCACAGCGCCAGTGTGGGTCTGAGCGTCATGACCAGCCAATGCTGCGGCTCCCGGCGCATCCTGGACGGCTATCTTGCCGGCCACGGCTTCGATCCTGACCTGCCGCAGCGCGGCCATCTCGTGCCCCTTGGCGGACTCAAGCGCCGTCTGGCTTCGGGCCGCGTGCTCCTGGCCGGCGACGCTGGCGGATTCGCCGACGCCTTCACCTGCGAGGGCATCGCCTATGCCCTGCTTTCGGGCGCTGCCGCGGGAAAAGCCGCTGCACTGGCCGCCCGGGATAATAGCGAGGCGGAAGGACTGGAGCGTATCTACACGGGCCTGTGCCGGCCGCTGCAGCGTCAGCTGCGCCAGTCGCTCCTGGCCATGCGCATCCACGACATCCTACCCGCCAGACTGCATCAGGTCATTGTGCTCGATAAGGGCTGCTTGTCCGCCTTCCTGGAGGTCGCGGCGGCCAAGCGCGGCTACCCGAGCTTTCTGGCCTACATAGCCCGGAGGCTGCCCACACTGGCCCTCAAAGCCCTGCGCGGCGCGTAGGAACCGGATAGGGCGTTGCCCTTCCCAGGCCCATCCCACGGGGCCAGTCTGGATGAGACGCGCCCATGGACCCGCGCAATTCGTTTGCGGGCTGCCCTGATGGAGGTCCATTTTGAAATTTGTCTGGCTGGAAAGCGGACCTAGTCGAGACTTGCCCCTGCCTTTCTCTGGATCTATATATCGATACCAAGGCCTGTCGGGAACAAGCCCTCCCGACGGACAGGAACCAGAGGAGGCCAGTCCCTTGATTGAAAGATTGAAGCGCTCCGCGCGCGAACTGATGCGCGATCGGCCTGGAATGCGCTTCCGCAACTACCATCGCCGGCGAAGAGACAGCCAGATGCACCCTGTCCGGCGCACCTTGTACTATGTCCTCGCGGCCCTGCTGCTGCTCATTGGCGTGGCACTGTCCGTGCTGCCCGGCCCGGCATTCGTCTTCTTCATCCTCGCCTTCGCCATCCTCGCCGCCCGCTCGCGCCGTGTGGCCGTGCTGCTCGACCGCGCGGAAATCCAGGGCTGGCGTATCGTGAACAAGTTCCGCGCCAGATCGGACCTGTAAGACCTGTGCGCCGGGAAGGGCAGAACTCGCCCAGACGGCATGCCTCTCTCTGAATACGGTCCGACAGTCTCCAGGGCCGGTGCGCATGGGTTCCCTGACATCGGGTTTACCGGCCAACCGGTTGGCAATCCATCGAAACCAGCTTTTTTTGGTTCCTTTGCTGGACGCACCCGTTGGGTTCGACTATAAACGGTCGATGCTGGGAAGACCCGAAAGAGCCTTGCGCAACAGCATGGTCCTCCCGCCGGTCGCTGCGCGTTCCCGCGCGCGGGGGCGCACCGGGCCGGACCTGTGGACCATGCTGACCCTGTCCGGCTGGTGGAGCCTTGTCTTCTATCGCGTCTTCGCCGACCTGGCCTCCGAGGTGCGGCGCTACTACATCAGCTACCTGTGGTGGGTCTTCGAGCCCGTGCTGAACATGGGCGTGCTCTATCTCGTCTTCGGCGTGTTCCTGAACCGCGATACGCCCAACTTCGTGCAGTTCCTGCTCGTGGGGGTGAGCGTGTGGAAGTGGTTCGGGAGCACCGTTCCCAACGGGAGCAACGCCATCCTCAACAGCAAGGGCATCGTGCTTCAGGCATATTTGCCCAAGAGCTTCTTCCCCATGGTCGTGGCCCTGACCGACTTCTTCAAGTTCCTCATCGTCTTCGGCCTGCTGCTCGTGTTTCTGTGGGCCACGGGCTTTCCTCCGACCATGGCCTACCTGGCCCTGCCGGCGCTCATGGTCGCCCAATTCCTGGTCTGCTACGGTCTGGCGGCGGTGCTGGCGGCGGTGGTGCCGTTCTTTCCTGACCTACGTTTCCTCGTCTCCACGGCGCTACAGGTGGGTTTCTTCGTTTCGGGCATCTTCTTTGACATCCGCGCCGTGCTCCTGCCCAAGCACATGCTGGTCTTCCACCTGAATCCCATTGCCACGCTCATTGCCGGCTACCGCAGCGTGCTTATCGACGGCGTCTGGCCCGACGCGCAGGCCCTGGCTTTCGCCGCGGCCGCAGGCCTGGGCCTGATCCTCGTCGCCGCCATCCTGCTGACGCGCCTGGACCGCGTCTATCCCCGCATTCTGTAGATACCCCCGGACAGTGACCATATCCCGGCGGAAACAGTTCCGGGCAGGAACCACCCGGAGCGGATTGCATTCGAGCGGCGCTTCCTGGACCATCTGTCTGCTTCATGCATGTTTCACGTGCAACGTGCTTATAATGCCTGCTCTGCTTCAGGCAGGCGTGCCGGGACAATGAATCCCCGCTAATTCGTGCTGGCTGCCTCTTGCTACGGCACGCAGGCCGAACAGGGCCGGGGATATGGGACGCGAGATTGGATGCTAGATGGGCCGCTGAAGCGGCAAACCCCGTCAGGCATCAGCCTGGCGGGGTTTGCCGGAGGCTTTCGCCCCTGGTCTGTTGGAGGTACTGGCTACCGCAGAAGCAGCATGTTCGGCACCGAAATGGGGCAGGGCCGGCTGGTTCCACCTCCCGAAACCGAGACCTGTTCCAGGATCACGTCGCTGGCGCTGCTGACGGTGAAGCCTATGGTCAGGTTGTTGGTCGGGATATTCAACCCTTGCAGGCTCGTGGTGTTGAAGTCGAAGGTCACGGGCAGGGGCTCCAGGTTGTAGCCGGCGGGGAAGGCGGGCCAGCCGCTGAACTGCACGTAACCGACCTGCGCGCCCATGTAGCCGGAGCCCATGTCGGCCCAGATGGGATGGTTGTAGCGCGGGCGGAAGTTGGCCGGCTTGATGGTCTCGTGGTATGGGTATGCGCCCGTGAAGGGACCCTGCAGCGGAGCCGTGAACCTGTGCAGCGGGTACAGCCCGGCGTCGCGGTTGAGGCCGAACTGGATGTTGCTGACGTACGTGTCGATGGGCGTCCAGTCCGTCTTGTCCGGGTTCATGACCACCACGTAATCCCATACGCCGTTGGAGTCCGTATCCAGGAACAGGTCGCCGGGATACAGGACGAACCACACGTTGCGCCACAGCTCCTCGGTCCAGTCGGCCTCGCGCGTGATGACGACATTGAACCGCACCGAGTCAAGCCCCGTGGTGGCGCTCACCACGCCGCCCGTGATGTTGGGCGTGCCGTAGTGGTCCTGGGTGTTGTGGTCCGTCGGTTCGGGATAGGCGTCATCCGCTTCCGGGTAGCCGGGCCAGTATATGGTCCGGTCCCCGAAGTTCGCCTCCGCCGCAAAGGCTGGACTGGCAAGGAAAGCGCCCATGATCAGGGCCATGATGAAACGTAACATGATTTTCCTCCCCTAACCATTGTACATACGCATGGGGCGCTGCCATGCGTGCTGCTGTGTCGGTTAGGGCGAAACCCAAGCGTACCCTCCTGCGCCAAACCGCTTGTGATCGATTCCGCCCGTATGCTGGTTCTACGGGGGCCGAGCCGCATGGACCATGATTAACTTGCGGAGGCTCTTTCACGGCCGATACGGCTATGCGGGGACCACAAAAGAGCGGGCCCGGCCTATCAGGACGGGACCGCTGCGATGGTCGGTATGCTTCCAGGCTACATGCCGATGAATGCGCGGATCCAGGGCGGCGTCCCGCCCTGGCGGGTGAGGGTATGGGAGAGGGCAGCGCCCTCTCCCAGCTCTTGCTCCAGGTGTCTTAGCCGCAGCCTTCGCCGCCGCCGGAGCAGCCAGCGGCGCAGGCTTTGCGCTTCTTGGGCCGCAAAGCCTGCAGGGCGCGTGGATCGACCGCGTTGTACACGGCGTCCAGGGCCTCCTCGATGAAGCCTTCGGTCTCCACGGGCAACAGGCCCTGTTCCTCCAGGATGGCGCGCGGGGTCTCGCCCAGCCTGGCCACGAGCACGGCGCGGCAGTCGCTCAGGGCGTCGGCCAGGGCGTACCAGCGCTTGGGCCCGGCGCCGATGTCCGGGGCCGGGCGCTCCTCGACCATTTCGTAGCCGCTGTTCCTGCGCGCCCAGATCTGGAACTTCTCGGCCTCGCCCAGGTGCTTGTTGACCAGCAATCCTTCCAGGGAGGCCACAGCCACGTGCGGACGATCAAAAGCATGCAGTGGCGCATGGGCGGGCAGGGGCTTGAGCGAGGCAACGGGCTTGGCCTTCAGGCCGCCGCAGGCGCTGTCCTCGGTGCGGCCGCACTCGGACAGGCAGCCGGCGAACTCGCTCGAGCGGTCGTTGCCCAGCAGGCCCACGGCGTCGGCCCGGCAGCGGCGACAGTGGCGCATCTGCGGCAGGTGCTTTTCGGCGGCCTTGCGGAGCTTTTCGACAAAAGCCTTATCCGGCTCGATGATGCTTTCGAAAGGCGTATCGACCGTGGGGTGCAGTGGCATGACGTTGAGCATGTCAACGCCCATGGCGGCCATGGTCTTGGCCAGCTCCTCGATATGCCCATCGTTGTAGCCGGGCGTGAGGATGGTGTTGACCTTGACCGTGATGGAGCGCTCCTTGAGGCCCCGGATGGCTTCGATCTGGCGCGCGAGCAGCAGCCTGGCGGCCTCGCGGCCGTGCAGCGTGCGGTCCCCGTCGCGCACCCAGGAGTAGAAGCGCTCGCCCACGGCCGGGTCCATGGCGTTGACCGTCACGGTCATGTGCGTGATGCCGGCCTCCTTGACCCGGTCCAGGTATGGCGGCAGGCCCAGGCCGTTGGTGGACACGCAGAAGAGCATCTCTGGATGGCGCTCGCGGATGAGCCGAATGGTCTCCAGGGTCGCCTCGGCGTTGGCGAAAGGATCGCCGGGCCCGGCGATGCCCACAACGGTGATGCGCGGCTCCTTTTCCAGCACGCGGTCCAGGTAGTCGGCGGCCTGGATCGGCGAGAGCACGCCCGAGGTCACGCCCGGCCGCGACTCGTTCACGCAGTCGTACTTGCGGTTGCAGTAGCGGCACTGGATGTTGCAGGCGGGTGCAACGGGCAAATGGATGCGGCCGCACTGGCCGGCAACGCTCTTGTTGAAGCACGGATGGCGCGAAAGGTCGGGCGTCATGGTCATGGCGAGTCTCCTCTAGATATACATGAAGCCCACAGGAGATTCCTCCTGACGCTTCTCCAGCACTGCGTTAACGATTCGGTCGAACAGCTCCTGGGCCCCGGCGTAGCCGAGGTGGCGCACACGCTGCGCGCCGAAGCGGTCGTGGATGGGGAAACCCACGCGCACGAGCGGGATGTTCAGTTCGCGGGCCAGCACGCGGTAGCCCTTGGAGTTGCCCACCACGAGATCCGGGGCCAGCTCCTCGGCCTGGGCCACGATCTCGTAGAAGTCCACGCCCTTGCGCGCCACGGGCATGGGCACTAGGCCGTTGGTCACGGCCGCGATCTCTTCCTCGAAGCGCGCGGGCTCGCCGCCCGTGGCCACGAGCACGGGCTGGATGCCGACCTCGGCCAGGAAGGAAGTCAGGCCCACGGCCAGGTCTTCCTCGCCGTAGACCACGGCCTTGAGGCCCGAAACGTACTTGTGCGCATCGACCATGGCGTCCACCAGTCGGCCGCGCTCCTTGACCAGGGCCTCGGGCGCGGGCCGGCCGGAGATGCGCTCCAGGGTCTGCACGAACTCGTCCGTGGCGCGCAGGCCCACGGGCAGGCCCATGCGCTGCAGCGGCACGGCGTGCTTGTCGCGCAGCACGCTGCCGGCCAGGAGTGAATCCTTCTGGCATCGTGTGAACTCGATGCAGGCCTGGGCGCTGCCCAGGGCTTTGATGGCAGCCACGGGCGTGCCGCCGGGGGGCAGCTTCTCGTAGTCGGCGGCGGCCGTGCCATCGAGAGACTCGGAGTAGTCGGGCAAAAGCATAAGGGGCAGATCGAAGGCCGCGAAAAGGGCCTTGAGCCCGCGCAGGTCCTCGGCAGAGACGAAGCCGGGCATACAGGCCACGGGCCCGTCCTTGGGCGCGTCGGACGTTTCGGCGAGCTGCTCGACCACGGCGCGCACTGCCGCGTGGAAGCCCTCCATGTGCGTGCCCTCATAGGAGGGCGTGGATACGTGCACGAGCTCGGGCAGGTCGAGCTCGGCCCCGAACTCGGCGCGGAACTCGCGCAGGATCTGGCCCACGTCGTCGCCGATGGTCTCGGTCAGGCAGGTCGTGGCCACGCCGATGATCTGCGCGCCGTACTTCTGCATGACGTTGAGCAGACCCTTCTTGAGGTTGGGTCCGCCGCCGTAGACAGCGTGCTTTTCGCCAAGCGACGAGGAGGCGATGTCCACGGGCTCGCGGAAATGGCTGATGACGTAGCGCCGCATGTACGTGGCGCAGCCCTGGGAGCCGTGCAGGAAGGGCACGCAGCCTTCGATGCCCCGGAAGGCGATTGCCGCGCCCAGCGGCTTGCACAGCTTGCAGGCGTTGGTGGTGGAGACGTAGGGCTTGCCGTCCTTCATTGCTAGGCCTCCTCGCCCGTAGTGGCGGTCGCGGTGGTGACGGTGGCGGCAGCGGCGGCAGGGCGACCGATGGGCACGCCGGAGCGGCGCGGGGTGAAGCGCCAGACCGGGCTGGTCACGGTGCGGTGGACCTCCAGGGCGAAGTTGTACATGCCCTCGAAACCCTCCAGGGCCAGCTTGCGCTCGTGGTTGTGGTCGCAGAAACCCACGCCGAGCTTGTAGGCTATGGGCCGCTCCTTGACCCCGCCCACCAGGATGTCCACGTCCTTGTCCTTGACAATGCGCGACAGCTCCAGCGGGTTGGCGTCGTCGATGATGATCGTGCCCTCGTCGGTGATCTCGGCCAGTTCCTTGTAGTCTTCCTCGGTGCCGGTCTGGGAGCCGACCATGACGGTCTTCATGCCCAGGTGGCGGAAGGCCTTGACCAAGGAGAAGGCCTTGAACGCTCCGCCCACGTAGATGGCGGCCTTCTTGCCCTCCAGGTCCTTGCGCAGGGCCTTGAGCCTGGGCATGAGACTCGACAGCTCGCCGCGCACCAGCTCCTGGGTGCGACGCAGGAGGTCGGGATCAAAGGGCAGGAATACCTTGGCGATGTCGTACAGGGCCTGGGCCATGTCCTCGATGCCGAAGTAGGACACGCGCATGAAGGGCACGCCGTACTTGTCCTGCATGATCTTGGCGAGGTCCATGGTCGCGCCCGAGCACTGCACCACGTTGAGCCCCGCGCCGTGACAGCGGCGGATGTCGTCCACCCGGCCGTCGCCCGTGATGTTGGCCACGACCTGGATGCCCATCTTCCTGAAGTACTCGCGCACGAGCCAGATCTCGCCGGCCAGGTTGAAGTCCCCGAGGATGTTCACGGACAGGGGCGATATGCCCGTGGTGTCGCCCGTGCCCACCAGCCGCGCCATGGCCTGGCAGGCGGCCAGGTAGCCGGCGCGCTTGTTGCCCTTGAAGCCCTCGGACATGACCGGGATGACCGGGATGCCTTTCTCCGCCGTGACCTTGCGGCACACGGCCTGAAGATCGTCGCCGATAAGGCCCACGATGCAGGTCGAGTAGACGAAAGCGGCCTTGGGCTGGTGGCGGTCGATGAGTTCGACGAGAGAGGCGTACAGCTTCTTCTCGCCGCCGAAGATGACGTCCTTCTCGCGCAGGTCCGTGCTGAAGGACAGGCGGTGCAACTCCGGCCCCGAGGACAGCGCGCCGCGGATGTCCCAGGTGTATGCCGCGCAGCCGATGGGCCCGTGCACCAGGTGCAGGGCGTCTGCGATGGGGTAGAGCACCACGCGCGAGCCGCAGAACACGCAGGCCCGCTGGCTGACCGCCCCGGCGAGGCTGTCCTTGTTGCAGGCGATCTCGAAGGCCGTCTCGGCGTTCTTGACCTGTATCTGGTCCTGGCGTTCCTCGAATATGGTTTCCATTTCCGGCTCCTTGCGGCCGCTTTCCGGTCTATTCCCGCAGTCAGACTCGCCTGTGGTCACGGTTATCCCGGGTTTGCGACAGGTTGATTAGTACAAGGAGTGTTCCATGCCGTTTACTGCCCGAATTAAAAGGATATTTATGGATATGAAGGCCGCAGGCCAATGTGGAGCCCTACATTTGTGAAGGTGAAAGCCTTCAAAAACGTAGCAGATGCATTGCCTGGCGGTTTGCTGTAAAAGGCAGGGCTTGGATTTTCGGCTGGGGCAGGGTTCTTGCTGTCTTTTCGGCGCGGGCCGCGACCGTCCGGGACCCCCCTGTCAGGCGACAACGAATCGCGGCTCCGCTATTCCGCTCCGCAGCGACGCATGGCGTCTCTTGCCGACAAGCCGCCATGCGTCGGCTGCGTTTCGCTGTCCGCAATCAGGACGCCAGCCGGCATTTGGGCAGAAGCCAGGAGCTACAGCACCTTGCAAATGAAATGAAAATGGGGGGTGCAGGGAGCGCCGCTCCCTGCCGGGAGAGAGTCTGAGAGAGGGCGGCGCCCTCTCTCAGGTCAAATGCAAGATGCTTTAGCCGCACCAGCGGAAGGAGATCAGGCACATGACCAAGCGCGTCATAACCACCTGTACCCGCGACTGTCCTGGCTGCTGCGGCCTCGTGGCCGAGGTGCGCGGTGGGCGCGTGTTTTCGCTCACGGGCGACCCGGACCACCCTGTGACGCGCGGCCGGGCCTGCGGCAAGACGAACGCCTACGTGAAGCGGCTGGCGCACCCCGAGCGCGTGCTGCACCCCCTGCGCAAGAGTGGCGGCAAATCCGGAACGTGGCTGCGCGTGTCCTGGGACCAGGTCCTGGACGAGCTGTCCGAACAGCTGCTGGCAGCCCTGGAAAAACTTGGGCCGGAGAGCATCCTGAACTACCAGGGCTTCGGCGAGCGCACGGCGCTGACCATCCTCAACGCCCGCTTCTTCGCCCTGCTCGGCGGCGCGACCACCCTGACCGGCACCCTGTGCAGCGGCACAGCCATCGCGGCCCAGAACCTGGACATGGGCCGGCGCATCTCCCACGATCCCCTGGACCACATGAATTCGCGTGCCATCGTGCTTTGGGGCCGCAATCCGGCCGTGACCCAGGCCCCCATGACGCCGCTTTTGCGCGCGGCCAGGGAACGCCAGCAGGCGCCTATCCTGCTCATCGATCCCGTGCGCAGCGAGACCGCCAAGGCCCTGGCCGACCATTTTATCCAGCCCAGGCCGGGCATGGACGGCTTTCTGGCCCTGGCCGCCGCGCGCATCGTCCTGGACGAGGGCCTGGAGGACGGTATCTTCCTGGCCAACCACACGGACCATGCCCATGAGTACCTGGACCTGCTCAGGCAACAGGACCTGGGCCGGCTGCTGGCGGCCTGCGACGTGCCCGAGGCCGACGCGCGGCTGCTGGCCAGGACCATGACCAAGCGTCCAGCGGCCGTGCTGCTGGGCTGGGGCCTGCACCGCCACAAGCAGGCCCACCACAGCATACGCGCCATCGACGCCCTGGCCGCGCTCACGGGCAACATCGGCCTGCCGGGCGGCGGCGTGTCCCAGGGCTTCGACGAGTACGGACCATATGATCAATCCCTGTGGGGCGAGGACCTGCACCCGCCGCGCAGGAAGCTGTCCATGCCGCGCATCGGCGCGGAAATCCTGGCCGCCCAGCAATCGGCCACGCCCCTACGGGTAGCGGTGGTCAGCGCGGCCAACCCCGTATGCATGGCTCCCAACTCCGCGCTCGTGGCCAAGGCCCTGGACGCCATTCCCTTCGTGGCCCACATGGGCCACTTCCTGGACGACACCTCGGACCACGCTGACCTGTTCCTGCCTTGCGCGGCCTTCCTGGAGGAGACGGACATCGTGGCGGGCTACGGGCACAATTTCGTGGGACCTGTGAACAAGGCCATGGAGCCGCCGGGAGAGTGCCGGCCCATGTTCCACATCTTCCGCGACCTGGCCCGGCGCATCCCGGCCGCCGGAATGCTCGACCGCTCCGACGAGGAGTGGCTGCGCCGCTTGGTGCGGCCTTTGGCGGACGCCGGAGTGAACCTGGAGCGCATCATGGCCGGGCCCGTGCGCATCCCCTGGGCGCCCATGGCTCCCTACGCGGACAGGCACTTCCCCACGGACACCGGCAACTTCCGCTTCCTGACCGAATTCGGTCTGCGTGAGCCCGATAATGATGGCGGCTACCACTTCCTGACCACGGGCGGGCCGCGCCAGATATGCTCCGAGCGGACCATGGACAGCCACACGCCCCTGCCCGTGCTGCGCGTGCACCCCGATGAGGCCGCGCGGCAAGGCCTGGCCGACGGCGACGAGGCCGTGATCGGCAACGGCAAGGGCGAACTGCGCGTGACGCTCAAGCTGGACGCGGGCCTGCGCCGGGACACCCTGGTCGCGGAGCGCGGCGGCTGGCTCAAGGCCGGCCACGGCGTGAACCTGCTCACCACGGACGAGGAGAGCGACCTGGGCCAGGGCACGCCTTATTATGGGGCGAGGGTGTGGTTGAGGGCGAGAAAAGAGGCATAAAAACTGGAGAGTGGTCTTTCCCCTCTCCAGACCTCACCTCACCAGGGGCGGGCGCACCCCTGGACCCGCGTATTCAGTAGGTGATGCATTCGTGGCGGCGCGGCATCAACCATTGTCCATCAGCACCTCCTCCAGTTCCTCGGGCCCGACCTCGCCATCCAGATTTAGGTCGAATTCGTCGAAGCCGCGATCATCCAGGCGCGGATCGGCCGCTCTGGCGAATTCCTCGCGCGACAACCCGCCGCTCAGGTCCAGATCATAAGCCGAGAATTCGCTCATGGGGCCCCGCCAGGCCTCCACTTCGCTAGCGGACAGCTCCTGGGCCGGTACCCGTGCGGACCAGGCCGCCAGAAGCACTGCCGTTGACAGAACGGCCATCGTCATCCGTTTCATGGTTTCTCCTGCAGCGGGCATGGCTTGCCCTATTTCCCATAGAATCTAGCCTGACGCGCAGCGATGTCGAGCCTTTTTGGGCCACGAGCAAATACCTTTCACTTGGCCTATGTGATCCGAGCGATGAAAATGCCCGGCCCCCTGAGGAAGGGGGCCGGGGCGGGGGGAGGGGTTAGGGTAAGGGAGCTATTGAAATATTATTGCTGCTGGCCGCTGGAAGTCATGCCGCCGGTCTGGCCGGATGTCTGGCCGGGCGTCTGGCTTTCGGTCATGCCGGGCTGCTCCTGCGTGCTCATCTCCTGCTGACCCTGGGGACTGGTCATTCCGGGCTGGCTGCCGGACTGACCCTGGGCGCCCATTTCCTGCTGGCCCTGCTGGCCGCCGCTCTCTATGGGTATTGCCTGCTCGCTCATCTGCATCTTGGCCTTGTCGAACTCCTCTTCGTCGAGCACGCCGTCCTTATCGACGTCGAATTGCTGGAAGAGCCGCTCGGCCTCGCCCTGTTGCTCCGCGGGCACGGCCATCTTGAACTCTTCCTGGCTGATGTTCTGGTCCTGGTCCACGTCGGCGTCGTCAAAGTCCATGTCCTGGATATTCTGCTGTCCCTGCTGGGATGCGGCGTCGAACTCGCGCTGGCTGATGACGCCGTCCTTGTCGGCGTCGAGTTCCTCGAACTGCATCTGCAGCGGCCCGCCTTGCTGGCCTTGCTGAGCCTGTTGTCCCGCCGGCTGCTCTTGGGCGCCCATCTCCTGCTGGCCTTGCTGGCCCTGCTGGGCTCGCTCGAACTCGTCCCTGGAGATGTTCTTGTCCTGGTCGAGGTCATAGCTGGAGAAGTCCGACTGGCCTTGATCCTGCTGGCTTTGCTGTCGGCTGTCCTGCTCGTCCTCGCCGATTCCGAAGAGAGCGGCATTGGCCGGAGCCTGAATGAGCACTACAGCTGCCAGTATGCTTAGTATTTTGATGAGCCTTTTCATGGGATACCTCCATGGATTCGCTTCTAAACTTCCACATGTCTTCTCATGCGTGATAGTCCATGGTGTTTCTCAGATGAAATTATTAAGTCATTGGCCAAGAATAAGCCTGTCGGAATATGTCGGACATGCTCATGAGAGCAATTAGACATGCTTTTTTTTTCTTAATGATGCAGGTATAATAATTATACTCAGCAAAGTGCATGCTTTTTTGCCTGAAGAATTTTTTAAGTAAGTATAAGCTTCCATGCTTAATGCCAAATTAATGTATGCTCTGAAAATATTATTAAATGATTTTATTGTGTGAATAGGAAGCTGTGTATCAAAGCATCTTGCTGCTAGCAGGCTATGTACCGGTTGCGATTGTCGGTGGGGGGGAATGGCGCGCATAAGGCCTTTAAAGGACAGAGTTGGTGGCTGGACTGGCCGCCCTTGTCAGCCTTCCTCGCGCCACGGCAACCGAGAGGCTCGCCGGATTGGCCTCATGCCTCTCGGGCAGCGCGCGCCTCGGCGGTCAGGCCGAGATTGTCCGGCTTACCGAGCGGGAGCCTCTGGCCGCAAAAAAGCGAGCCCCTGAGGGCTCGCTTTCATGCGCGGTCTTTTTGACTGGCCGGAAAGTCGTGCCGGCCCACCGAACGCCATCAGGCCAGGGCGAGTTTCGCCTGTACGGTGCGGGCCGGTGACGCGGCGCTACGGCCGATGCGTCTGCCGCGAGGCAGGACCTTCATGGAGTGGCCTTCGGCGCGCAGAAATTTGCAAAGCAGGTCGCAAGCCTTGGAGGGCCGCGCGGCGTCGCCGGAAGTGAAGATGTCCACGGCGGCGTAACCCAAGGTGGGCCATGTATGGATTGATATGTGCGATTCCGCCAGGAGCCCCAAAGCCGTAACCCCTTGATTGGGGATCTTGTGGCTGCTTAACTGGAGCAGGGCGGAGAGGGAAGTTTCGCTGACTTTGGCGATGGCTTCGCGGATGCGCTGCTCATCGTTCAGGATTTCGACCGGGCAGCCGGTCAACTCGAGAATGCAGTGATTCCCGAGACTGGCGCTTTTCATCATGGGAATAACCTCCCAAAGCTTAGGTTCGGGGCGAAATCACCCCCTTGGAGCTGGGACCTGCCGACACGCGTCGGGGGCTGGGACTGTCTACGTCCACGAATGCGACTCCCTGTTGAGGTTCATAAGCTTCCAGAGAAAGGACCGTCCCTTCGTCCGGACGCCGGATACAGCCGGCTCTGGGGCAACGGACGCCAGAAGGCCTCACGTCGCCGCACCCGATGTCTACGTCAAATTG
>JAEYOJ010000050.1 GCA_023411815.1 Pseudomonadota bacterium
CGCGGCCGGGCGCACCGGGGGCGACCCGGCTCGCCGACCAGGACTCGCCCCGCCGGCAGTGACGGCGGGGGGTTCCCGGCATCTTCTTTTCTTCGCGCCGCGCCGGGAACGATCCAGGTCCGCCCGCGCGATCGCCTTCGCAAAGTCCATATCCCCATGAGAAAACACATAGACTGCGACACAGCCGGCGGAGAGGTGGATCGATTCGGAGACGGTCGGCTGCCGGCCGGATCGAGCCGGGTCGCTTGAGGTTGCCATGAAGACCGTCATCTACTACTTCACCGGCACCGGCAACTCCCTTGCCGCTGCCAGGAAGATCGCCGCATCCCTCGGGGAGACCGAACTCATTCCGATCGCATCGCTTGCGAACACCCCGGGGACTATCGCCCCGGCGGCCGATCGGGTCGGGATCGTCTGCCCGGTCTACGACTGCGGGGTGCCGGTCATGGTCGCCAGGTTCGCGGAACGGCTCGACCTCTCGCGGGTGGGGTACACCTTCGCGATCGTCACGATGGGCGGCCTGGGGGTCTCGGCACTCCGCCAGCTCGATGGGATCCTCCGGGAACGACGGTCGAGAGGGCTCGACGCCGCGTTTGCCGTCACCATGCCCGGCAACTTCCCGCCGCTCATGCGGTCGGTGCCGGCGGAGAAGTGCGGCAAGACCCTCGGCAGGGCAGACAGACGGCTCGGCGAGATCGCGGAGGCGATCGGGAGCGGACGGGCCGTCTCCCCGGGGTTCGCACTCCTCTCCAGGCTCGTGAACGCCCTGAGCTACGGATCGCTTGCAAAGGGCGCTCACGATGCGGGGGAACGCTTCTCCGTATCGGATGCCTGCACCGGCTGCGGCACCTGTGCAAAGGTCTGCCCGGCGGGCAACATCACGCTCGCCGGCGACCGCCCGGTCTGGAGCCGGAAGTGCGAGCTCTGCTGCGCCTGCCTCCACTTCTGCCCGACGGAGGCGATCCAGCTCCGCGTGATGTTCGGGACCGAGGGCCGGGGACGCTACCGGCACCCGGATCTCACGGTTGCGGATATGGAGGCGCAACGCGGGGGCGGAGCCGCACGGGAGAACCCGGCGACGGGTTCCGCGGACGGTTCGTAAAGGAGGTAACTATGTCGTACAACATCGATGCCGAAAAAGTAAGGCTTGACGACCTGCAGAAGAGGATTGAAGAGACCGATCTGGTCCCGAGCCGCTCTTCTCTCCTGGAAGAGATTGATGGAACGTTTTCGAAGCTAAAAGCACATGGTTTCGCGACCCTCGCGGATCTCCGAAAGGCTCTGAAGAATCCAAAAAAGATACCCGCTCTTTCAAAGGAGACCGGAGTCGACACGGCGTACCTGACGCTACTGCGCCGGGAAATCGAGAGTTATTTCCCAAAAGCGCACCCCGCAGGCGCTTTTGACTGGTTCCGGAAGACGGATCTCGATAACCTGGAGAGCAGGGGATTGAAGAATACCGCTTTACTCTATGAAACTCTTGCCTCCCCCGAAAAACGGGAGGAGACTGCAATCGTTCTCGGTGTCGATGCCGAATTTATCGATTCCATCTACGCGCTGGCCGATCTCACGCGAATCCAGTGGGTAAGCCCCACAGCGGCCAGGATGCTGGTCTCTGCGGGGTATACGGATGCAAAAGCGGTTTCAGCTGCAGATCCGGAGGAGTTGTGCAGCGATCTCGATCGGGTCAACAAGGAACATAACTACTTCAAAGGAACGATCGGCCTCAGGGACATCAGGCGGCTGGTGAAAGCGGCGTCGTATGTATCGTGACCCGGCCGGTTCACCTGCAACAGTTCGCGGCTGACGGTTTCACGAGATGGGCAAACCTCCTCAGGGTGGTTAAATGGGATTCTGGGCGGGAATGCCCGCTCATTTTCGTAGCCGTTGCTCAGCAGGGATTTAATCGCCATGCAAAAGTGTTATTGCATCCCTTTGATAGAAACAAGAGTGTTGCGCTGTGCGGTCCCTCACAGCCCTCCGTACGGGAAGATCCCATGACAGATGGATTGTTCCGGCGGCGTGAGAGACCCGCACGACCATCGGATCAACGCAAGGAAATCATCATGGCACAGGAAACCCTGTCACAGAAGTCGCGATTCTCGCGCCAGACGATCAGGAGGGCTATCCTCATCGTCTCGTTCCTCCTTCTCCCGGCCACGCTCTTCTACATCTCCCCCATCGTCATCCTGATGGGGGCGGCTCAAGGTATAGCCACCGGCAGCCTGCTCCTCTTTACCGCGCTCTTCGTCCTCTCGCTCGGCGTCTCCCGCGTCTGGTGCGGCTGGCTCTGCCCGATGGGGGCGTGGCAGGAGATCTGTTCGCCCGTCATGAAACGCAGGGTGGACGGTCGGCGTGACCGGGTCAAGTACGGCGTCACGGTGCTCTGGCTTTCGCTGCTTGCATACCTCTTCATCGGTGCCGGCGGTATCCTCGCGGTCGATCCCTTCTACGGCACGGTGAACGGGTTCTCGATCACGTCCCTCGACACACTGATGATGGTGGGCTTCATCTTCTTCATGATCTTCGCCGTCGCGTTCGTCATGGGCCGGCGCGGCTACTGCCGTGTCGTCTGCCCGACCGCCGTCCTGATGATCGTCGGCCGGAAGATACGGAACGCCGTCGGGTGGCCGGCGCTCCAGCTCGCCGCCGACCCCGGCCGCTGCATCGACTGCGGGAAATGCTCGAAGGCGTGCCCGATGGGCCTCGACGTCCACGGCATGGTTCGGGATGGGCAAATGGAGAGCACCGAGTGCATCCTCTGTGCGAGTTGCGCGGACGCCTGCCCGGAGGGCGTGATCACCTACGGCGCAGGGGGCCGGTGAGCGCCTGCGGCGGAGGACTGCGTTATGGGACAGGAACGGGGAAGTATACCCGAAAACAGGTCGGCACTGCGCCAGAGGATACGCATAGCGCTCCTCATCTTCTCGTTCGTGCTGATGCCCGTGACCTTCGTCTACATCTCCTGCCCGCTCATCACCGAAGGTGCGTCGCAGGGGATCGCCACCGGCGGCCTCCTGGTGTTCACGCTGCTCTTCATCGGTTCGCTCTTTGTCGGGAGACTCTGGTGCGGCTACCTCTGTCCCGCGGGCGGCCTGCAGGAGATCTACGCCCGGATAAATGGAAAGCCGGTGACGGCCGGGTGGCTGAACTACCTCAAATACCCCGTCTTCCTCGGGATCTTCGGGTCCATCGCTCTCGCCGTCTACTCCGCCGGAGGCCTCTGGGTCTTTGACCCGTTCTACCAGACCGGCAACGGGATCTCGATCGACCGGCCGGGCGCATACACCCTCCTCTACGGCCAGATCGTATTCATCACCGTATTCGCTCTTCTCGCCGGGAGGCGCGGGTTCTGTCACACCTTCTGCCCGATCGCGGTCATGCTGATCATCGGCCGGAAGATCAGGAACCTCGTGAAATGGCCGGCGCTCCGCCTCGCGGCCGACGCGGAGCGCTGCGTGGACTGCGGGAGGTGCTCGCGGGCCTGCCCGATGAGCCTCGACGTCCACGGCATGGTCCGGGATGGGCGGATGGAGAATACGGAGTGCATCCTCTGCGGCGAATGCGTCGACACCTGCCCGGAGGGGGCCGTCGGCTACGCGTGGAGGGGGAGGCCCTGATCATCGATACAGTCTCGTCCGCCATCCGGAAGATTTCATCGGGAAGAACAGTTATCGCGTCGTTCGCCTTCTTCGCCGTCTCGGCGGCCCTGATCAACGGCCGGCCGTTCGGCCTTTCCGCACTCACAGAGCTCACGGGCGGCGCTACGATCCTCGACATGGAGTTCACCTACACGCCGATGCAGGCATACGCGATGCTTGCGGCGCTCGGGGACGCCGGGCGGGCGTTCTACCTGACGCGGATCGTGCCGCTCGACCTCGTCTTCCCGCCGGCGTATACGCTCTTTTATGCGGTTGCAATATCCTGGCTCCTCTCCCGGTGGCTTCCGGAGGGCAGCCCCTGGATGCGCCTCAACCTCGTTCCGCTCGTCGCCGGCATCGCCGACTACTGCGAGAACATCGGGGTCATCGCGATGCTCCTTGCCTACCCGGCGGAGCTCTACGGGGTTGCGGCGTTCACCGCCGTGATCTCGCCGATCAAGTACACGTTCATCGCGGTCAGCGTGCTGCTCATCCTCGCTGCGGCCGCAGGATGGGCTGCGAGCGCCATACGGCGGCGGGCCGCCGCGTAACCCTCTTCCGCAAGGTATATCCATCCGCCTGCTTCAGTTCCGTATATAAAACGCGAGCAGGCAAGATCATGCGGATCGCTGTCATTTCCGGGAGCCCCAAGGGGGAGATGAGCGTCACCCTGCAGTACGTCCGGTTCCTCGAGGAGGCATTTCCGGGGCACACCTTCTCCGTGGTGCATGCAGGGCGGGATATCAGGTCGATTGAGCGGCAGGAAGAGGCGTGGGAGAGGCTGCTCGCCACGGTGGCGGAGTCCGACGGTGTGCTCTGGGCGACCCCGGTCTACGTCATGCTGGTTCCGGCCCAGCTGAAGCGGTTCATCGAACTGATCGGCGAGCGGAACGCGGCGGATGCGTTTTTTGGGAAGTACGCCGCCAGCCTCACCACCTCCATCCACTACTTCGACCACACCGCCCACGACTACCTGCACGGGATCTGCGACGATCTTGACATGCGCTACGTCGGCTCCTGCTCGGCCCATATGGAAGATCTCCGGAAGGAGGCGTTCCAGGAGCAGCTCGTCCTCTTCTTCTCCGACTTCCTGGAAGCGATTGCAGAGCAGCGCCCGGTTCAGCGGGCATACCCCCCGCTGCCCGCTCCTTCCTCCCCCTGCTCCCCGGCGACCCCGCCGGCCGCGGTCGATACCCGCGGAAAGCGGGTGGTCATCCTCCACGATGGAGAGC
>JAEYOJ010000107.1 GCA_023411815.1 Pseudomonadota bacterium
CCCGGCGGCTACCTCTGCCTCACCGAGGCCGCCTGGTTCGTCGAAGATCCCTCGCCGGAGGCGGCGGTGTTCTGGAACGAGTGCTACCCGGCGATAACGACAGTCGCGGCAAACCGCGCGATCGCCGAAGACGCCGGCTACGAGGTCGTCGCGACTTTCCCGCTCCCGAAGTCCGCGTGGTGGGAGAATTACTATATGCCGATCCTCAAGCGGGTAGAAGACCTGCGGGCGAAAGTCGCCGGAAATCCCGAGGCAGAGGCGCAGATTGAGTTCGCCGAGCGAGAAACCGCCGTCTACCGGGAGCACGGCAGCGAGTACGGCTACGAGTTCTTCATTCTGCAAAAGAAGGGGTGATCCGGGCAGGAGATTAACCGCCAGCGGCCGTTACCTCTCCTTTGTCTTTCCGATATCCCTCTGGATCTTGCCGATCGCTTTCCAGCGTTTCTTCTCGAGCCTTACAAGCCCGATCTCCGCTTTCTCCTCTTCGAACGCGAGTTCGCGCATGAGCCTCCGGAAACTCTCCAGCCGTGCCGCAGGGAGGATTCCGGCCGCGACGGCCGCCCGGACCGCACAGCCCGGCTCCTCCTCGTGCCGGCAGTCCGAGAACCTGCAGCCCTCCGCGAGTTCGAGGATCTCGGGGAACGTATCGGCGATGCCGGCGGATGCCGTACCGATGCCGACCTCCCGGATGCCGGGGTTGTCGATCATGAGCGCCCCGCCGGCGAGGATGAAGAGGTGGCGGACGGTCGTGGTGTGACGCCCTTTATCGTCGTAGTCCCGGGTATGCGATGTCTCCTGGACCGGACTGCCCATGAGCCGGTTGATCAGGGTGGACTTGCCGACGCCCGACGAGCCGATGAGGGCAACCGTCGTTCGCGGCGCGAGATACGGGGCGAGCCGGTCGACGCCCTCCCCGCTCGCGGCGCTGATCGGGATGATCGGTATGTCGGGAGAGACGGAGGCGATCTCGTCGGCAAGGGTTGCAGGGTCGTCCGCGAGATCGGACTTGTTGATGACGATGACCGGACGGGCACCGGAGGCGTGGGCGATCGCGAGGTAACGTTCGATCCGGCGGGCGTTAAGATCGTGGCCGGCGGCGGTCACGATGAAGACCGTATCGATATTCGCCGCGATGACCTGATCGGCGCCGTCGCGTCCGGGAGTTCCCCGCGCAAAGCAGGTTTTCTGCGGGAGGATGTCGACGATTACCGTGGTGCCGGCCTCCGGTTGATGGAGTAATACGACAAAGTCTCCCACCGCCGGAAACCGGCCGAGTTTCCGCAGGGCTCCGGATATTCCGGCCGTGACGGAACCGCCGTCGACGAGCACGTCCCACACCGTCTTCTGCCGGCAGGCCACGCGGCCGGGGAGGTACGGGCCGGCGTACTTCGAGAATGCCGCATCGTGCTCGTCCGTCCATCCGAGGTCTTCGAGCGTGTAAGGATGCTCTTCTCCGCATCGTGAAGTGAATTGGTTCATAACGTGGCCAAACCTTTGTAAATTGGGTGGCATGCAGGATGACAAGTGCTTTGTGGTCGCGGTTAACGGCGCCGACGGCCCGGGCCCCGTTGTCCTGAACATGATGCTTTAAACCGGGCGGTTGACTCTATATTCTGCAGACACGCAATAGAGGAACCGGATGAACGGCAAGTATGTCCACGGGTATACGGAGCGGGAAGCGGAGCGGTTGAGCGACCAGGCAGAGACCCTTACCAGGCTCCTCCACGACGACACCCGCTATCCGGCGGAATCAAGGGTGCTCGAGACGGGCTGCGGCACCGGCGCCCAGACGGTGATCCTGGCGCGGAACAGCCCGGAGGCGCGGATCACGTCGGTCGATATCTCCGAAGTCTCGCTCGATGCGGCAAAGAAGCGTGTACAGGCCGAAGGCATCACCAACGTCACGTTCGAGGCGGGAGACATCTTCGACCTCCGCTACGAGCCGGGGAGTTTCGACCACATCTTCCTCTGCTTCGTCCTCGAGCACCTGGCGGATCCCCGCCGCGCGCTCGAGCGCCTCCGCCCGCTGCTCCGGGGGGGCGGCACGATCACGGTGATCGAGGGGGACCACGGCTCGGCGCACTTCCACCCCGACAGCGCCCATGCCCGCCGGGCGATCGGGTGCCTCGTCGACCTCCAGCGGGAGATGGGCGGCAACGCCCTTATCGGGAGGGAACTCTACCCGCTCGTCGCCGGTGCCGGCTACCGCGACGTCCATGTCTCCCCGCGGATGGTCTACGTGGACGGGTCCCGGCCGGAACTCGCCCGCGGGTTCACGAGACTGACCTTCACCGCCATGGTCGAGGGCGTCGGGGAAGATGCGGTGGGCCGGGGGATGATGAGCCGGGAGGACTGGGAGCAGGGGATACGCGACCTCTACCGCACCTCCGAACCGGACGGGGTCTTCTGTTATACGTTCTTCAAGGCAACGGGAAGGAAGTGACCGGGATACTTACCGCTTCGCACCAAACGGCGCCATGAGGTATCCCCCGAATCCCGCGAGCCAGAGGAGCGCGGGGTAGACGATCATCCTCTCCGACCCCCCATGGCCGATAGGGCCGTAGAGGCTTATGATGCCGAAGTCGCTCGCGGCATGCGTCACGAGGAAGACGAGGCCGACAACGCCGGCGATAATCGAGATCGCCTTCAGGGGTCCCCGGACCAGAGAAGCGCAGGCGATCGACTCGACGTTGAAGAAGACGAAGGCCGCGAGTGCAAAGAGGCCGTGGATGCCGGGAATATCCAGCGTGAAGACCGCGGTGCCCATCGCCCCGGCACCCGCGAGGACGAAGACGGGGAGGATCCAGCCTCTGGCATAAGAGCGGTAGAGGAAGTAGCCGCCGATGACGTTCAGGAGGCCTGCAAAGAAGAGGGAAGAGTTGAAGAGCCATGCCGTCGCGCCGGTCACGCCGAGATCGCTGATTGCATTCAGGTTGATGCTGTAACCCGGCGCCATGGCCGCGCCGGCCATGAGGGCGATCATGAACTGGACCGGGAGCAGAAAGAGCAGCACCCCTGCAATCGTCTGACTGGTGTTGGTTCGGCGCATGCCAGCGGATAGTGATTCCACCTTTATAATTCCCGCGCAGGCCCGGCGGCGCCGGCCTTCGCAGCGTGCCCTGATTTCCGTTAACGGTGTTAACGAGACCCGGGAGGTGCACCGGGCAGCCTATTTCGTCGCCATCACGCGCAGGATCGCCATGATCCCCGGTTTCGTCCCCCCCGCAAACGGTGAACAGAACTCTTCCATATCCATATCCGCGGACCCGTAGAGTTCTTCGTTCAGCCGGTCGGTGATCTCGTCGAATATCCGCTTATATGCGATACAGTGAGGATCGACACCCCGGATCTCGCCGTCTGTCGGCGTTATCGCGTTGTAGGGGCACCCGCCCCGGCAGTATCTGATGTGGGAGCACCCGGCGCACTCGCGGTCGACGTAGTCCTTGAACGCGTGCATGAGTTTCCAGGCGTCCGACCCGGCGAGGTCTTCGGCCGTGGGATGGTCGTAGACGTTCCCCATCACGTATTCCGGCATCCCGACGAAGCGGTAGCAGGGGTATATGCTCCCGTCCGGCCCGAAGGCAAGGGTGCTTCCCATGCAGTCCACGAACGTGCAGACGGTGCCGTGCCGGGTAAAGACGCACTTGCAGAGGTCGTTGATGTTCATGATCTCGATTTTGCCCAGGTTTTCCAGGTATTTATCGAGGAGGTAGACCAGCAGGTCCCCGTAGACCTCCGGCTCGAGCGCCCACTCTTTCGGGTTCTCGCTCCGGAGAGACGGCAGCGCCGGGTGCAGTTTGAGGGGAAAACCGTTGTTCAAGAAGAAATTGAAGATCTCCTCCCTGTGCTCGACCGACCGGCAGGTGAACGTGCAGATGAACCTGACCTCGAGTCCGTTTGCCCGTGCTATCTCGTAGCCCCGCATGGTCTTTTGATAGTAGCCCTTCCCTCTCTGCGTGTCGTTGATATCCTCGGGGCCGTCGATGCTGGAGCCGATGGGAATATTGTATTCTGCGAATATCCCGGCCATCTCCGGGGTGAGTTTCCAGAGGTTGCTCTGCAGGGCGAACGTCGGTTCGAGATGGGCGAGGCCTTCGGAGAGGATCGGGAGTGCCTGCCGGTAGAACTCCGCGCCTGCAAGGAGGGGCTCGCCGCCGTGGAAGGTGATGGTGACCTGGTCGGAGCGGTAGTCTTTGAGCCATTCCGCGATCTCCCGGACGGTCTCGATACTCATCACGGGAGACCGTTCATCGGAACTCCAGCAGTAATGGCATTTCGAGGGGCAACCGAGCGTGGGGA
>JAEYOJ010000100.1 GCA_023411815.1 Pseudomonadota bacterium
CCTCTTTGGCAACCTTGGCCTTGAATTCTGCCGAATAACGTGTCCGCTTGCTCTTCAAAGGTGTTCCCCCTCGTTCGTCGGCTCCACCTTACACACCTGTCCAAATTTTGGGGACCACCTCTGAGCGCGCGGGCCTGACTTTCATGGACGGCTTTGATTTACTCGGATTGCCTTGAGGTTCACCTGTTACGCTTGAGATGCCTTGCAGCCCAAGCCGCCATGGAACGCACCCACTCACTGCGATCTTCCAGCGCGTATGCGATTATCCTCTCCAGGTCCAGGTCTCCTTGAGTGCCGAGAATGCCTAAGCTGTTGATCGCCGCTCCTCGAACAAGCGGATGCGGGTCCTGAGCCATGCCGGCCACGATGAAGCGCAGGCGCGGCTGGTTTAGGTCGCACAAGGCGAAAACGGCCTCGCGGCGAATTTCCCAGGATGGATCCTCCAGGGCGTCGAGAAAACAGGACGGATCATTGCAGAGCCCGCGCAAACCGCGCAGGGCTGCCAGCCGTTCATGATCCGCGTCACGGCCCAGGGCGCGATGCAGCACGGGCACGGAGCACTGATCGCCCAGCCGGTTGAGCACGGAGATGGCTTCCGGCTGCCGCCTATCCCAGGTCTGCTGCGCAAGGAGCGCATGCAGCAGCGGTATGCAGGCCGTGCCGTGTCCAATGAGGGCCGATGCGGCGCTGTAGCGCATGGCCATCTCGGGACTGCCAAGCCGCGCCACGAGGCGCTGCATCTCGTCCTTTAGGGCAGGTTCGCGCGGGCCGGGGGCCTCCGGCTCATGCCGCTGTGCATCGGAAATGGAGGACGGTAGAGTCTGCGTGACGTTCAATTTCCATATCCTCATACAACAGTTGATAGGGTAATGGCCCTACGCCGCCGCAGGTCGCGGATATGCCGCTTGCCCGGAGGAGGCAGGCACGAAGCGTCTTCCGCCATGACCAGTTCAAGGCGCAGGCCGTTGTCTTCAAGGATGCCGCGCAGGCCGGGCGTCTCCGTGATCCGCGAACGCGCCTCGTCCAGCAGCCGCTGGCGGTGCGCGGGCGGCGTGGGTGACCAGAGCGTCACGCGCAGCATGTCGGCCCCGTCCTGATCCGTCAGCAGGGCTTCGTGAAAGGACAGCCCTTCCAAGGACCACAGTGCTTCGTCGAGAGCGGCCGACTCCAGGCCGCCGTGGGCGAGCCGCACGCATGCGTCGCCTCGTCCACGGACGGCAAGGCGCGGGAGGCTGGTGCCGCAGGGGCACGGTTCGGACAAAAGACGGCCCAGATCGCCCGTGCGGTATCGCAGCAAGGGCATGCCGCGCCGGCTGAGGGTCGTCAGCACCACTTCGCCCTCCTGTCCTGCGGGCAGAGATTCTCCGCTCGCCGGGGCCACGATCTCCACGTACAGGTCCGCCTCGCGCAGGTGGACTCCTGCCTGGGCGCGACACTCCACGCCGCCGCCTAGCCCGGTTTCGGTCAACCCGTAGTGTACTAGGACCTCGCAGCCCAGCGTTTGGGCGATGGCCTCGCGCAAGGCGGGCGTGACCGGATCGCCCGAGAGCAAAACGGTGCCGACGTCGCCCGGCTGGAGCATGCCTTTTCCCCTGCCGTGACGCGCCACGGCCAGGATCTGGGCGGGAGTGCCCACCAGGCATTCGCTGCCGCGGGCCGCGATGGCGCGCACGGCCTCGTCCAGGTCGTCCACGAAGCCGTGGCAGCGGCAGGTCGCGCCGATGCGGCGCAGGCCGCGTGCGAGCAGGTCGCCCACGCTTCCCGGCCGCTCGCCGGGCATGAACAGCAGCACCCGGCCGCCGGAGCCGACCATGGTCGCCATGCCGTGGGCGAAGAAGTCGATGGTGCGCTCCAGGTCGTCGCGGGTGAAGTATATCCGCTTGGGACGGCCCGTGGTGCCCGAGGTGTCCATGGTCACCACGCGTTCGATCTCGCCCTGGGACACGCACAGCAGTCGCAAGGGTTCACGCCGCAGATCCTCGGGAGTCGTGAAGGGTAGTTGCGCCATATCTTCCAAGCCTTGCAGGTCGTCGCCCCGCATGCGCAGCCGCTCGCGGTAGAAGGGGCTGTTGGCCACGGCGTGGTCCACGGTGCGGCGCAGGGCGTCGAGTTGCAAGGCGCGCACGTGCTCCAGGCGCAAGGCCTCGGGCGCAGCGCCCACGAGCCGGGCGATCCAGGCGTGCAAAGGCGTACGCGGGATCATGTCCGCCCCCGGTGCAGCGGCCTGCCGTCGGCCGCGGTCAGGTTCCAGGCGCAGAACGGGACCAGCCGCCCGTCCGGCGAAACCACATGGATGCAGCAGCCCTGCAGCCGTTCCAGATCAATGGTCCAGGCGTCCTGAAAGGCCATGGCCGAGACCGTGAAGGTGGCCCGCGCCTGCTCCAGGAAGAGGTCGAAATCGCCCTTGGCCCGGCTGGCGGTATTGTCCGGCGACGTGTCCAAGGGCTTGGGCGAGACCCATTCCCTGGCCACCCGCGCCACGGCGCGGCGCGAACCTTCCACGGCCAAGATGGGTTCAGTTTTGGGTCCGCAGCAGCCGCCTGTTTTCAGCGGCTTGAGCCGGCCATCGGGCGTGCGCACGTAGGTGGCGTGGAACGAGCAGAGGGCGTGCTCACAGCTCGGAGGGCTGAAGTCAGCGGCGCGCAGCATGGAGCCTGTCTGCGCTTCCAGCAGGCGCATTATTTCCGGCAAGGTGATGCGCTCGCCGTCGGGCGCGCCCGGAAAGCGGCCGAAGCGGCTCATGGGCTGGATGTGCACGCCGCGTACGCCGCTGCTCATGCTCAGGGCGTACTCGACGATCGGGCCCAGGGCCTGCTCGTTGACGCCCGGCGCGAGAGTGGGCACCAGCACCACGCCCAGGTCAAGCTCCAGGCAGCGCTCCACCGCGCGCAGCTTGCGATGCAGGAGCGGCCGGCCGCGCAGGACGCGGTACGTTTCGTCGTCCATGGCGTCGAACTGCAGGAATACCGAGGCCAGGCCAGCGTCGCGCAGGGCCTGGGCATAGGCCGCGTCCTGGGCCAGACGCAGGCCGTTGGTGTTGAGCTGGATGAAGGAGAAGCCGCGCTCGCGGCCCAGGGCAACGATCTCGGGCAGGTCGTCGCGCACGGTCGGCTCGCCGCCCGAGAGTTGGATGTTGCAAGGCCCCGAGGCGGCCATGACCCGCTCGTACCAGAAGCCGATGCGCGCCAGGTCCGGGTCTTCGGCCGGGTTTGGTTCGCCCGCCGAGGCGAAGCAGACCGGGCAGGCCAGGTTGCAGCGCCCGGTGACTTCGAGCAGGGCCGTGCAGGTGTGCTGGCCGTGCTCCTCGCACAGGCCGCAGTCGCGCGGGCAGCCCTTGTCGCGGCGGGTGAAACTCAGACGCGGCGAGGAAGGAATCTTGGGCCGCCTCCATACCTCGAAACCCGGTTCGCCGCGCCAGATGGGCGCGCTGAAGCGCCCGTGTTCCGGACAATCCTTGACCAGCCAGGTCGTATCTCCCTGGCCGACGCGGCGTGCGTCCACGCCGCGCAGACAGATCGGACAGACGCTGCGGGTAGCGCCGTGGTCGCGCGGCGCTTCCTTGGTCTGTTCCCTTGCGCCCCGTCCGTCCGTGGTCGACATGCCGGTGCTCGGCATGTGCGGTTTACCAGTCATGGTGCTCACCCGGCGGCAGCGTTGGATCGATGCCGCTCTCCTGCAGGAGTTCAAGGGACTTGTTCCAGGCCGAGGCGATCAGGCCACCGCAGCGAGTGAGGTCTGGCCTGCCCGCGGAGCCCTTACCCAGGATATCGGCGCAACGCATGCCCGCACAGCCAGCGCAGGCCTGCGTGCCGAACCACTCCACCAGTTCCGTGATCATGAGCGGCAGCCGATCGTGTGGGGTCTCGTCGTCCGCGCCCTTGCCCGCGTAATAGGAGATCAGGCAGGCCGAGCCAGTGAGCACGCCGCACAACTCGCCGCAGCCGCCCAGCCCGTTGCCCAGCCCGCCCACGGCGCGCACCAAGTCCGGGTTCTCGCGGCCGGTCATGTCCAGGGCCATGAGCAGCAGGATCTGGCTGCAGTTGTAGCCCTTGCCGTGCAGACGCATGAGCGTCAGGTCCAGGTCATCCATGTAGGGACTCCTTCTTGCGCGCCACGAGCAGGCAGTATCCTGCGCGCGGCCGAGCGCCATTCCGGGCGCAGCCGCTGCGGGATCGGCCGAGGAGCGTCTCCAGCGGAATGCCCGCGAAAACCAGTTCGGCCGCGAAGCGCTTGAGCAGCGGCGTATGGTCCTCCACGAGCAGCGGCTCGAATCCGGCCGCGCGCACCAGTCCGAGCAAGCTTTCCAGAGACCGCGCGCCGTCCAGGCAGGATGCGGGGCAAGGCGCATTGCGCAGCGGCTCGTGACGGTCCAGGGCGTGCAAGTCGCTCAAGGCCAGCATGCCGCCGGGCCGAAGCACGCGATGCCACTCCCCGAGCGCCTGGCTGGGATCGGGAAGCAGCGAGAGGACGCATTCGCTGAGAATGCCGTCCAGGCTTTTGCGCCTCAAAGGAAGCTCCTGGGCCTGGCCTTGCAGCACGTGCAGATCGGACCGTGCACGGCAGCGCGCGAGCTGTTTTGCCGAACGGTCTATGCCCACAGGAATAACCCCCTGTTCGCGCATGAAGGCCAGGCTGTGGCCAGCTCCGCAGCCCGCATCCAGCACCCACGCTCCAGGCCGGAAGGCGCAGGCCTCCAGGGCGCGCGCCGTGAGCGCCAGCCCGCCGGGCCGCAGCATGCGACCTTCAAGGCCGTTCGGCTCAGCCTGCACGACGGGATGACCGTGAGAAGATGCAAGCCGCTCCTCGCGCAGCAAGACGAGCCGCTCCCATGGCTCATCCACTCCACCGCGCCCGGCCTCACATTCATGGATACCGACTTGGCGCATTGCCTCGCTCACTTGTCCTCCAGGATCTGCTCCACCTCGTGCATCTTGCCCAGGGCCAGCTCCTCGGGCACGAGCACCTGGCCGCAGGCCTTGCACACGAGCAGCTCCACCACGAACTCATTGCCCATGTATTCAAGCGCAACCGGTCCGGGCACAAGTCCCTCGCCGCAGGCCGCGCAGCGCCATCCGCGATATTTCTCCATGAGTTCCGGAAATCGTTGCATGGCTTACCCCTTCGGCCCAAGCACGCGCATGCGGTGACACCAGGCTCGATGCACCCGGAAGCGGTTGTCGCCAAGCGGCTCGTATTCTACCCAGTAGGTCACGGCCGCCGGGCGGTGCGAGGCCATGAGCCGGTTGCCGCCCTCCTGGGCCAGCGCCCGGCCGCTCGCCTGCGCCGCATGTATGGTCTGCTTAACGTCCTCGGTCAGAATGCGCCGTTGGTCCACGGCCAGGCGCACCTCGGGTTCCATCTCCAGTTCCAGCGATTCCCAAGCTTCCATTTTCGGAGTCTCCTTGCCTGCCTGGGCCAACAAAGCGCGCTTGAGCCTGGCCCGGTTCTCATGGCGATCGGCCGTGCCGGGCCCTTTGCGGACGTAAGGCTCCGTGCTCGTGGGCTGGGCCGCGTCCGGCGAATCCGGGAAGATCAGGTCGAGCAGGTGCGTGACCCGCTTGCCGCCGCGCGAGAGGCTGTCGCGGCACATGGCGCAATAGGCCAGATAGTCGCGCTCGCTCTGCTTTGCTCGGCGCAAAGCGAACTCGCGGCCCATGTCCGGGTTGGCCGCCTCCATGAGCCCGCCGTAGCCGCAGCACAGGGTCCGCTCGCGCGAAAGCGCAAGCTCCTCGATGGGCGCGGCCAGCCGCGTGAGCAAACCGCGCACGGAGTCAAGAAATCCGGGCTGGTCGCGCGCCGTGCACGGGTCGTGCAGCGTATGCGGCCCGTGCGTAGAATCCGGCGCGGCCGCACCCTCGGGCAGGCCGGTTTCTAGCAGGACTTCCCACAGCGGGACGGTCTCCGCTTCGGGCAGATGGTCGCGGAATGTCGCGCCGCAGGTCGGGCAGGCCAGGATGAGCCTGGGCTTGCCGAGCCTTTCCCAGGCCTCGCGCACCCTCGCCAATTGGGGTTCAAACAGGTCCTGCCGTGCGGCCCACTGCGCCGGCGCGCCGCAACAGTGCAGCATGACGCCGACGTCGCCGGCCAGCTTTTCCCGCAGGTGCATCAGGGTGCGCTGCACATGGTCCGGCGATGCGCCCGAGAGCTGGCAGCCGGGGAAGAACAGGTAGGCGCATGCGCCAATCTCGCCGGATTCGTCACTTCCCTGGGCGTCGAGCAGCAGCGAGGCGGCCTCGGAGGTGTTGAACTCCAGATCGCGCAGGGCGAAGTCATGCGCCGAGGGCGGCATCTTCTTCGTCCCGACCATCTCGGCGCGGGCCTGGGCGCACAGGTCGGCCATGAAGAAGTCGTTGGGACAGACGGTCTGGCACAGGCCGCAGTAGCTGCAGGAATTGATGAGCTTGTTGGCCTGGCGCAGGCCGTGGACCACGGAAAGGTTGTTGTAGATCTCGCGCGCGTACTTGCGCGGATAGCCCTTGTAGCGCTCCAGGTAGGCGCAGACCTTGACGCACTCCATGCACTCGCATTGCAGGCAGCGCGCGGCCTCGGCCCTGGCCTCCTCGGGCAGGTAGCCCGCTGGCTCGGCCATGGGCGCGGCGGGCTTGCGCTCCACGTTCTCGACGGAGGTGAACAGCCGCGTCGGGCAAGGCCCTTCCTTGTCGCGCGCGGCGGTCATGGAGACCACCTGAACCAGGCGGTCCATGGACACGGCGGCCTTGCGGCCCTTCGCGGCCTGGCCGATGGGCGAGAGCGGACCGAGCGGCTGCACGCCGCCCGCGAAAACGCCCGTCACGGAAGTACCCAGGCTCAGCGGGTCCAGTTTGGGCGTTCCATCCGCCTCGGTTTCCAGGCCCAGTGCGGCGGCGTCCGGCGGAGTGCGCTCGTCGAAGCCCACATAGACCGCGTCATGCTCCTCGGCCAGCCGCTTCAGCGTGTCGGCGTCCAGGGGCAGGCCGGGACGCAGGGCCACGCGCAGCATTTTCAGCCGCTCCAGTTCGGTCGCGAGCGCTTCGCGCGGCAGACGTTCCTCGGGCAGGTCGAGCAGCGTGCCGCCCGGCTCGTCGCTGAAGAGCGATACGGCATAGCCCTTGCGCCCCAGGTCCCAGGCCACGGTCAACGCGCTCAGGCCCCCGCCGACCACGGCCACCTTCTTGCCGCGCTGAGGCAGGGGGCGCAGGGGCCCCTTGGCCTTGGTGTAGAGCGCGCAGGCCCGTTCCAACTCGCCGATGCGGATGGGCTCCTCCACATCGCCCCTGCGGCAGCTTTTCTCGCAGGGATGGTCGCAGACGAGGCTCAGCACGCCCGGCAAAGGCATGGTGCGTTCGAGCACGGCGCGCGCGCCGGCCATGTCTCCCGTGGCCAGGAAACGGGTCAGCGCCCGCACGTCCACGTGGATGGGACAGGCGGCCTGGCAGAACGGCGGCTCTTCCTGGATGCAGCGGTGTTCCCACTCGCGCAGTTCCTGCTGTTCCATGGCTAGATCTCCGGGTTGCATCGCATGGCGCGGCCGCATCCGCGGCAAGGCGAAAGGGTCCCCGGAGCGGTGGGGCGCTCCGGGGACGGTGTTATGGACTAGGCTTGCGCCTTAAGGCCAGCGAGAACCTTTTCGGGGTATGCCGGCAGGTGCGTGATGCGCACGCCGCAGGCGTTGTAGATGGCGTTGACGATGGAGGCGTGCGGGCTGGTCAGGGGCAGCTCGCCGGCTCCGGCCGCGCCGTGGGGGCCGTCCTTGCGCGGGGACTCCACATAGATCAGCTCCATGTCGTCCGGCACGTCCTTGATGTAGGGCAGGCCGGCGCCGGCCATGATGGAGTGCTTCTGGATATCCTCGAAGTCCTCGGACAGGGCCAGGCCGATGCCCTGGGCCAGGCCGCCCCACAGCTGGCCGTCGGCGGCGAGCTTATTGGCGATCTTGCCGATGTCGGCCACCAGGGTCATCTTGTCCACGGTGGTCTTGCCCGTGGCCGTGTCCACGCTGACCTCGGACATGAACACGCCGTACATGTACACGACGAAGGGGCAGCCCTGGCCGTCGGCGTCGCAGTGCTTGCCCTCGTTGGCCGTGAACTTGCCCAGGTACTTCGTCTCCTTGCCCGCGGCCTTCATCTCCTCATAGGTCATGTAGCCGCCGCCGGCCTTCTTGGCTGCCTCCATGAGATTCTGGCAGGCGTCCTTGATGGCGTTGCCGGTCATGACCTGGGAGCGGGAGCCGCCGGCCGGGCCCGAGTTGGGGTTCAGGGTGCTGGCCCAGGTGAACTTCAGCTTGTTCGGGTCCACGTTCATGGGCTTCAGCGCTTCGTGGGCCGTGCTTACGGCGCCGATGTCCGCGCCCTGGCCGTGGTCCTCCCAGGCGCTGATAACGGTGATGGTGCCGTCGGCATGCATCTCCACGGCGGCCTCGGAGGCGTCCGGGCCGTCGAGGCCGCAGCCGTATACGCCGATGGCCACGCCCACGCCCTTCTTTACCGCATTCGTGGACTCGGCCTTGGCCTTCTTCTTGGCCGCCTCGTACTTGGGCCGCAGGATGTCGATCATCTCCGGCAGGCTGAAGACTTCCGGGGCCTGGCCCGAGGGGTTGGTCGAGCCTGGGCGGTAGGCGTTCTTGTAGCGCAGCTCCAGCGGGTCCATGCCCAGCTTTTCGGCCAGCATGTCCATGAGGCACTCCGAGGCGAGGAAGCTCTGCGGAGAGCCGTAGCCGCGGAAGGCCGAGCCCCAGGCGTGGTTGGTGCATACGGTGCGGCCCAACCCCCGGATATTGGGGATGTTGTAGCCCGCGCCGATGAACTGCACGCCGCGCAGGGTCAGCAGATCGCCGAACTCGGAATAGGGGCCGTGGTCCACGGAATAATCGTGTTCCATGGCCTTGAGCGTGCCGTCCTTTTCCGCCGCCAATTTAAGGTTGATGAACCAGGGCGAGCGCTTGCCGGTGTACTGTTGCTGCTGCTGATAATTGTAGCGCAGGTGCACGGGCCGGCCGGTGGCCAGGGCGGCCACGCCGACCAGGGCCTCCATGGTGGGGCTGAACTTGTAGCCGAAGGTGCCTCCCATGGGGTTGGACACGAGCACCATGTTCTCGGGCTCCACGCCCAGGCCCGGGGCGATCATCAGCAGGTGCAGGTGCACGCCGATGGACTTGGAGTGGATGTAGAGCTTGCCGTCCTCGCCCTTGTAGGCGAAGCCCACGTCAGGCTCCATGGGCAGGTGCGGCTGGCGCTGCAGGTAGAAGTCGCTTTCCACGGTGACATGTTTGTCGTCATTGAAGAACGGCGCGGTGTCCCCGCCCTTGGCATGCTTCTGCTCGAAGTAGATGTTGGGCGTGCCGGGGTGGATCTCGATGGCGTCCTCGGCCATGGCCGCCGGAGCGCTCATGTAGGCCGGCAGTTCCTCAAGCTCCACCTTGACCTTTTCGGCCGCCTTGCGCGCGTTGCACTCGGAATCGGCGCAGACGATGGCGATGGCGTCACCATACTGGAAGACTTTCTCGTCGCACAGGATGGGACGGTCCCAGCCGTCGCCCTTGTTGGTGGGGAAGGTGATCAGGCCCGTGATGCGGTTCTTGCCCTTGACGTCCTTGTGCGTGAGCACGCTGTGCACGCCGGGCATCTTGAGGGCCTCGGATGTGTCGATGCCCTTGATGTTGGCGTGGGAGACCTTGGCCTGCACCAGAGCCAGGTGCAGGGTGTCCGAGGGCATCTTCAGGCCAATGTCCGCGCCGTAATCCAGCGTGCCGGTGACCTTGGCCACGGCCGTCGGCCGGGGGAACTTGGAGCCCCAGATGCGCTGGTCATCAGGCATCTTGAAGGCCAGGTCCTCCATGCTCATTTCGCCGCGCACGACCTTGGCCGCGTCCATGACCGCATCCACCAGGGGCTTGTAGCCGGTGCAGCGGCAGGCGTTGCGGTGCTTCTGGAACCAGTCGCGCACGTCCTGGCGGGACGGCTTGTCGTTGGTCTCCAGCAGGCCTACGGCCGAGACGATGAAGCCGGGCGAGCAGAAGCCGCACTGGGCGCCGCCGTGCGCGATCCAGGCCTGCTGCACGGGGTGCAGCTTGTCCGGCGTGCCCACGCCCTCGATGGTCGTGACCTTGGCGCCGTCGGCCACTCGCTTCATCTTCATGGCGCACGAGCGCACGACCTTGCCGTCCAGGATCACGCTGCACGCGCCGCACTGGCCCTGGTCGCAGCCGACCTTGGTGCCGGTCAGTCCCATCTGCTCGCGCAGCACCGTGGCCAGGCTAGCCTCCGGGTCGACGAAGACGTTGCGTTCCACTCCGTTGACGCTGAATACTTTTTGAATCATGCTCACTTGCTCCTTTCCGTTCGGTTCAAAGGAGTGGTAGGTCCCGGCCGCGGCCGACTCGGCTCGCCAAAGACGATGGCCCGGTCCGGGGTCCTGCCCACATATCGCGTCCCCATTCGGGGTGACTCCCTCGGATTCATCCGCCCTTGCCGAAGCCGCAGACCGGATAGCGGCACTCGGCACAGCCCGCGCAGTAGCCTCCGTGGCCCAGAGCCACGATGTCCTCGCGTTCGATTGTCTCGCCCGCCACGATGCGCGGCACCACCAGGTCGAAGATGCTCGCCCCCGCGTACATGACGCAGCCCGGCAGCCCCACCACCGGCACGTCGCCGATGTGGGCCAGCATGAACATGGCGCCGGGAAAAGTCGGGGAGCCGTAGGTGACCACCTGGCCGCCCGCGGCGCGGATGCCCGCCGGGGTCTGGTCGTCCGGGTCCACGGACATGCCGCCGGTCACGGCAATGAACTCCGCGCCCATGGCCAAAAGCGCCCGGATGGCCTCCACGGTCATGTCCACCTTGTCCGGCACGAACATCTGCTCCAGCACGGTGCAGCCCAGTTCGCCGAACTTGCGCCGCAGCACGGGCCCGAATTTGTCCTTGATGCGGCCGTGGTAAACCTCGCTGCCCGTGGTCACGATGCCTACACCCAGGCGGCGGAAGGATCGGACCTCGATGAGCGGCGCATGCTCGCGGCAGAGGGCCTCCACGGCCTCGATGCGCCCGTTGTCGATGACCAGCGGCACGACGCGGGTGCCGGCCACGGCGCGTCCACGGACCACGCGCTGGTTGGTGTGGATGGTGGCCAGGACCACCTGTTCCACGGAATTGACCTCCCGCAGCGCGTCGGTGCTGATCTTGAGCAATCCGTCATGAGCCGCGAGGAAATTGATGCGTCCCTCACAGGGCTGGGTCAGGGTCAGGCCCGGGCCCGCTGCGGCCCTGGCGATGCGCAGGGCGGCGTCATCCTCGTGCACCAGGCCTTCCTTGAGATCGAAGACGTAGATGTGCTCCTTGCCCAGGTCGAGCAGGATAGGCACGTCCTCCTCGCGGATCACGTGCCCGCGCCTGAAGGCCCGGCCCTTGAACTCTCCGGGAACGATGCGGGTGATGTCGTGGCAGAGCACGCTGCCCACGGCCTGCCGCACGGGAATGCTTTTCATGAATCAAGAACCTCGTGACGCCGGTTCCTCACAGGCACCCTCGGAACAAGACCCGGAGCCTGTGCGTTTGCTGATGCCTGCCATTGCCGGGGCATGATCGATGTTCCCTTTGGCACACCTTATGTCGTCCTTGACATAAAAGTTTGAAGCAGTGAAACCCATCAAGACAAGTTCATGGATGATTTGTGACAAAAAGAACGGACGCCGGGCCATGGGCAAGAACAGATACGTGCGCAATTCACGCATGTCAGAAGACGAATTCAGGAAGCTGGTCAGTCTTTTCGCCCTGGACGTGGACGCGGCGAGCATAGCCGCGTCGCTGGGCTTTTCGCGCAACACGGTCAACGCCTACCTGCAGCGTATCCGCCAGCGCATTGCCGAGCATTCCGTGCAGTTCTCCCTGGAGCTGCAGACCCTGGGCGAGCGTTTCTTCGTGTTGCGCCAGGCGGGCCGCAGGCATGACCCGGCAGGGCCGGTGGTCATCTACGGCGCCATTCAGCGCAATCGCAGCATCTACGTGGACGCGCACGCCGAACGGCTGCGCGAGGCGCTCGACACAATCATCAAGGGCAGGATGTACGTGGAGGGCACGCTTGATCCCATGACCGGGGAGCCTTTCAGCACCTATCTTGATCTGGATTTCGGCGAACAGGGCGTCTTCGAGCCCAGGGACGGTTTCATCGTGCAGCGCCGCAGTCCGGCCGAGGACCTGTTGCGCTTCCTGCTCTTCATCAGGGGCCGCATCCACAAGCTGCGCGGCATCCGCGCCGAGGTCTTCCCCCTGCACCTCAAGGAGACCGAGTTCCGCTTCAATTTCAGCGAACTGAGCCTCTACCCCGTGCTCATGCGTCTGTTCACGGAACGCAGGCTGGAATGAATGAGCCTGATGGCAGCGCCACTTTGAAATCGCAGTGCAGGTGTACGCGGAAAACGGCCGATCGGCCGCAGGATCCATCCATGCTCGATGTCATCGTCATGTTGCGTGATTATCCATGAGGATCGGCAGCGCTTCCTCCGGCAGGAGCATGTCGGGCAGGTTTGCGTCCGAACCGATGCGTTCGGCGCCGGTGTAGACGTTCATGCGCGTGGCCCGCATGTGGCCGATCAGCGTGATGCCCAGATTCTCGGCCATCTCCACGGCCAGGCTCGTGGCCACGGACAGCCCGGCGAGCACCTCCAGGCCCAGGATTCCGGCCTTCTGGACCATCTCGAAACTCAGGCGGGACGAGACGATGCCCAGATAGGCGAAGTCCTTTGCGCCGGCTGCGAGCACCGCGCCGATGGCCTTGTCCAGGGCGTTGTGGCGGCCGATGTCCTCGGCAAAGGCGAGCAACTCGTGGCGGGCGTCGAAAATGGCCGCGAAGTGCGTGGCCCCGGTGCGCTGGAACACTTCCTGCCGCGCCTCGATGGCGTTCTTTAAGCCCAGGAGGGCGCCGCGGCTGATGGCCCGGACCGATGCAATCCGCGGCATGTCCGTATGCACATCCCCAAAGGAAACCTTGCCGCACAGCCCGCAGCTCGATTTGCTCAGGAACTCCCGGCGCTGCTTTCGCTCCTCGCCGGCCCCGCGACGCAACTCGACGAAGATCCTCCGTTCGCCGAGGCTGCCCTGGCAGTAGTCCATGGACAGGATATCCCCGGCCGAGGCAATGACGCCTTCGGTGAGCAGGAAGCCCAGGACGAGGTGCTCGTCGTCTCCGGGCATGCGCATGGTCACGGCGTAGGGCGCGCCGTCCACGACGATCTCCAGCGGCTCTTCCACGGCCAGCGTGTCGCGCAGGTCATAGTCCCCGTCATTCTCAAGCCGCCGGATGATCCTGTGTACCGTGCTCATCGTCCCCCCTATGCTGTCGTCACCGCTTATGTTGACCTGAACATAAGCAAGGGCGCATTCCACCCGCCCCGCCGTCGACGGCGGGCTACGCCGCTCGGGCAACAGCCGGCGGCCGTCCGAGGCGGTCCGGGTGGCCCCGCCTCAGTCCATCTGGTTCCAGGGCAGCCAGGCCGCGGGCCGGTAGCCCTTCTGGCGCGCCAGCACATCCAGGTGCGCCATGCCCAGGGAGAGCACCTCCAGGGGCGGCTCGCCGTCCAGCTCGCGCAGGTCGACGCACGGCACGTAGAGGCCGCATTTGTGGCATATCTCGACCTTTTCCACGCTCTCGCCTTCCACCCGGAAGTACTCGCGCTGGTCCTTGTCCGTGTTCTCGCACACCGGGCACATTCCGCGCGCGATGCGCCAGTCGTGCCCGCACAGGGAACAGTGCAGATGCTTGCGGCCGCCGCCGCCGCGCAGGAACTCCGAGCCCAGGTCGCCTACCTTGGACAGAGCGGCCAGGCCCGGCAGCGAGCCGCACACGGGACAGAAGCCCTTGCGCCAGCTGCTATCGGCCAGGCGCGCGCGGAGCGAACCGGCCACGGCCGCCAGCACCGGAGCCAGGATGGAGCGCAGGGCGAACACGAGCACGCCCGCGGAAACGGCCAAATCTTCCGCCGCCTGAGCCATGGCAGCGTCGTTGCCGTCGAGCAGGTCGCGGGCCAGGGCGGCGACATCCGCACCCTCCTGGCCCGGGCGTTCAAGGGCCACGGCGATACGGCTCAGGTCGGTCCTCAGGGTCGGGAAAGCCTCGGCCAGCAGAGGAAGGAAAACCGCTGCCGCTTCCAGCATGGCCCCGCACAGCGCAGACAAGTCCGCGCCGGCCAGCAGCGGGACGCCCTGGGCGAGGCGGGCCGGGTCCACGGGAAGCGCATCCTCGGGGATGCGACCGACCAGGTATTCGGTCAGAGCCGCCTTGCTCGCCAGGAGTCCGCCGAAAGCGGTCAGCAAGGGAGCCAAGGCCGGCCGCCGGGTATGCAATGCCTCAAGCGTTTCGATGACGCGCGGATCGGGTCGTATGGCCTGCGTTGCTGTCTGCACGCGGAATCTCTCCTTGTTCTTCTCGGGCTCCCCGGTTTGCCGGGCCGCCCGGGGTAGGCGGCCCGGCGCAAGCCGGAGAGTGCTATTTCACAGAGGTATTTCAGTTCATCAGGAACGCATGAGGCGTTCGACGGTGCGCGTCAGCGGAGCTGACAGTCGGGCCAGGAACTCCTTGCGGTCCAGACCGGCCGGCCCCTGGGCCACACTGAAGGCGTGGTACAGGCTGGGCTCGTCCTGCAGCAGGTAGATCACGTTCACGCTGTCGGGGTCGGCCAGCATGGCCCGCGGGAAGTCCTTCCTGACCACGGCCAGGCGCTTCTCGGCCAGGGCCAGCATCTCCTCGCGCTCGCCGAAGCTCATGGCCCCGGTGGGACAGGCCTTGACGCAGGCGGGCAGCAACCCCTTGGCCACGCGGGCCTGGCAGCCCGTGCACTTGGCCCAGGCGCCGGTCTTCTCGTCGCGGCGCGGGACATTGTACGGGCAGGCCTCGCGCACTTCCTCGAACGTGTCCTGCCCGAGCTTCCTGGTCTTCTCGGTGAAGAGCACCGCGCCGGTCTTCTCGTCCTGGATGACCGCGCCGTCCATGTAGCCGTCGGCGATCATCTTGCAGGGCGGCTCGGCGCAGTGGCGGCACTGGTCCGGGAAGAAGAACCAGTTCACCTTGCCGTCCACGAGCTGCTCGCTGAAGCGCACGACCTTGTAGTTGTGCGCGTTGAGGTCCGGGGGATTCTGATGGCTTCCCCGCTGCAGGGTCTCGTTGGCAGGGAGCTCGTACCACTCCTTGCATGCGATCTGGCAGCCGCGGCAAGCCGTGCACCGGGATGTATCGACAAAGAATGCCTTAGGCATGGCTGCCTCCTGTCAATGCGGTTTTCAGCTCGGTCAGCTTGTCCGCCTTGCGGATGTTGACGCAGCAGGCCTTGTACTCCGGGATGTAGGTGTTGGGGTCACCCACGGCCGGCGTGAGCCTGTTGGTCGCATCGCCGCTGCCCGGCGTGGTCCAGCCGAAGCAGAACGGCATGCCGATCAGGTGCACCGTCTTGCCGTGCACCTGGAACGGCCGAATGCGGATGGTGACCATGGCGATGGCCTCGACCTTGCCGCGGATGCTCTCCACGATGACGCCGTCGCCGTTCTTGATGCCCTTCTCCTTGGCCAGCTCCGGGCTCAGCTCCACGTAGAGCTGCGGCTCGGCCTCCAGCAGGTTGGGCACGTTGCGCGTTTCGCCGCCGCCGCACCAGTGCTCGGTCAGGCTGTAGGTGGTCAGCACGATGGGGAACCTGGGGTCGGCCGGCTTGGCCAGCTTGTCCATGTCGCTGGAGGCGAACTTGTAGACCGGACTGGACAGTTGCTTGGAGAACAGGTTCTTGGCCACCGGCGTCTCGGCCGGCTCGTAGTGCTCGGAGAAGGGGCCGTCCTCGCGGCCCGGGCCATAGATCTGGCCGTAGCCGTGGGTGGTCATGATGAAGGGGGCTGTGCCCTTCTCCTGGGCCATGGGCGGCGCAGCTCCGTCGGGCACGTCGCCCACCCACTTGCCGTCCTGCCAGGCGATGACCGCCTTGGCCGGATTGTAGGGCTTGCCTTCCGGGTTCACGGAGGCGCGGTTGTAGATGATGCGCCGGTTGACCGGCCAGGCCCAGGCCCAGTTTGGGTAAAGGCCGATGGCGGCCTGCATGGGCGTCTGGCTCGGGTCGCGCCGCTTGGTCAGGTTGCCCTTCTCCTCGGTGATGGCTCCGCAGTAGACCCAGTTGCGCGAGGTCGTGGAGCCGTCGTCCTGGAGGGCGGCGAAGCTCGGCACCTGCTGGCCCTTGCGGTACTGCTTGTCGCCGACCTTGGTGTCCCGCGTGAACTGGCCGTTGCATTCCTTGGCGATGGCCTCGGGATCGTACTTCTCGGGCCAGTGGGCAGCCAGGATGGGCTCGGGGAACACGCCCTTATCCTGCCTGTACAGGGCGCGCACCTCGTTCATGATGTCCACGACCATGTCGCCGAAGGGCCTGGCCTGGCCCTCGGGCTTGACCGCCTCGTAGTGCCACAGCTGCCAGCGGCCGCTGTTGCTGACCGTGCCCTCCTTCTCCAGGCGGTGAGCCGAAGGCAGCAGGAAGCACTCGGTCTTGATCTTGGTCGGGTCCACGCCGGGCCTGCGCCAGTTGTCCGTGGTTTCGGAGTGGTGCAGCTCGCCGCAGACGACCCAGTCGAGGTTGTCCATGGCCTTGCGCATCTTGTTGGAGTTGGGCAGGGTCTGCATGAGGTTCAGGCCGAAGATGAACCCGCCGCGCACCTTGCCCTCATACATGCGGTCGAAGAGGGTCATGTAGGAGTAATCCACGCCCTTCTCCAGCTTGGGCAGCATGCCGTAGCCGAACTCGTTGTCCGGGGTGGCCTTGTCGCCGTACCAGGCCTTGAGCAGGCTGACCATGTACTTGGGCTTGTTCTGCCACCAGTTGACGCTCACGGGGTCCTTGCTGACCGGCGTGTTGGCCTTCTGGTAGTCGGCCAGGGTCTGCCAGTCCGCGATAGGCGTGGCCATGTAGCCCGGCAGGATGTGCCAGAGCAGGGCGTGGTCCGTGGAGCCCTGCACGTTGGGCTCGCCGCGCAGGGCGTTGATGCCGCCGCCCGCCATGCCGATGTTGCCCAGCAGGAGCTGGATCATGGCCGCGCTGCGGATGTTCTGCACGCCCACGGTGTGCTGGGTCCAGCCCAGGGCGTACATGACCGTGGCGGCCTTGTCCGGCCTGCCCGTGGCGGAGACTGTCTCGTAGACCCTGAGCAGGTCTTCCTTGGACACGCCCGTGGTCTGGGAGACCTTGTCCAGGTCGTAGCGCGAATAGTGCGCCTTGAGCAGGTTGAACACGCAACGCGGGTTCTTGAGCGTATCGTCGCGCCTGGGCACGCCGTTCTCGTCCAGCTCGAAGGCCCACTTGCTCTTGTCGTAGACGCGCTTCTCGGCGTCGAAGCCGCTGAACAGGCCGTCCTTGAAGCCGTAGTCCTTGCCCACGATCATGGCCGCGTTGGTGTACTTGAGCACGTACTCGGGGAAGTACTTCTTGTTGTCCAGGATGTACTTGATCATGCCGCCCAGGAAGGCGATGTCCGTTCCCGAGCGCAGGGGCACGTGGAAATCCGAGCGGGCCGAGGTGCGCGAGAACTTGGGGTCGACATGGATGATCGTCGCGCCCTTGTCCTTGGCCTTCAGCACCCACTTGAAGGAGATCGGGTGATGCTCGGCAGCGTTGCTGCCCATGATGAGGACGACATCCGCGTTCTGGATGTCGATGTAATGATTCGTCATTGCGCCGCGACCGAACGACTCTGCCAGAGCCGGTACAGTGGGGCTGTGTCAGACACGGGCCTGGTGGTCCACATGGACTCCGCCCAGGCTTCTCAAGGCTTGATGCGTTACGGCGCACTCCTCGTTGCTCATGTGCGAGGTGCCCAGCATGAAGAATGATTCGAGCCTGTTGACCGTCTGCCCCTTGGTGTTGGTCAGGATGAAGTCCTTGTCGCGCGTCTCCTTGATCTTCTGGGCGATGCGCTTGTTGACCCAGTCCCAGCTCTTCTCCTCCCACTTGGTGCCGTACGGCGCACGGTAGAGAGGCTTGGTCGCCCGGTGCTCGTTGCGGGTCATGGAGAGCATGGCCGCGCCCTTGGCGCACAGCGCGCCCTCGTTGATGGGGTAGTCCGGGTCGCCCTCGGTGCTGACCAGCTTGCCGTTCTTCACGTGCGCGATGATGTGGCAACTCACCGAGCAGAAAGGACAGATGGTGATGACTTCCTTGGCGCCATCGGTCTTGAGCCCCTCGGCATAAGCCTTCACGGGCGTAAGATCGATGCCAAGCTGAGCCGCGGAGACGCAGGCAACGCTTGCTCCGGTCAGCTTGAGAAACGCGCGCCGATTCCATTTCATATCGGCCTCCTTGAAAAGTAGATGAACTCTGCAGCATCGACCGGCGCAACACGTCCGCATCGGCGTGCATAATTATGTCAATATTGACATAACGAAAGATATTCGGCAATAAAAAATCATACATTTTAATGTGTTATTAAAAGCATACTCAGACCGCCGACGCGATGCCGGCCAGGCAGTCGCACCCGTTCGCCCCTTCTCCGTCCTGCGAGTACTTGCGGGGAATGCAGGGCAGGAGCTGGCTGCCGCGTTCCAGGGCCATGCGCTCGACATCGTCGAGCCAACGGCGGTAGCTGTCCTTGAGCAAGATCCCGGCCTCGGTAAGCCGGTAGCCCGTGCGGTTGCCGGCGGTCTTCTCGATGAGGGCGAACCCGAGGACGCGCTCGGTGCGTTTGATCTTGCCCCAGGCGGCCCGGTAGGACATGCCCATGCTGATTGCGGCGGCCTTGAGAGAGCCGCTGGCCTCGATGCTCTCCAGAAGTTTCAACCGGCCAAGGCCGAAAAAAACCCCGTCCTCGGTTTCGAGCCAAAGATGCATCCTGACTGTCGGATGGTGCTCGTCCATGGTTCCTCCCATGCGCAGTCGGCTATGCGGAGCGCAACCGCGACTTCGGGCTAGAGGTCGAAGTGGGTAAGCAACCGCGCGGAACTCGTCGGATGAATGGCTTCCCGCCCGCGCGAAAGCGACCGCTGGACGGTTTCGGCATCCATTTCCATGCGCATGAACTCCTTCGGTCTGCATCCGGACGCCTCCAGTAACGGATTCCCCGCGCTCGGGGATGCCTGCGGATTCAGGTGGCATCCAGCTTCACCTTCTTATGTCATACATGACATAATAGCTGGCGTTGACTAAGGTCAAAGTTGTGGGGCTTAGGCGGAATTTGGCACCATATGGCGCGCCATGGCCGAGCGTCCCATCTGGTGTGAAAAGAAATTCAGCTCTGGCAGATGCTTGCGCACATATATTCTGCTATTTATAACACATTGTAATATAATAACTATTTTATATTCGCTGTTGACGCTCAAATTTTAATATGTCAGTTATGACATAATGAATGTTCGGAAAAAAGCGTCGCACAGGAGGCATTTGCCATGCGAGACACCAAGCCAAGCCGGCAAGATCGCCCTGAGGAGTCCAACGGCACTCCTGGTTTTGGGCTGGGGTTTGATATGCGGAACGTCATCGAGCGCAGCCGTGGCATGGCGCTGAAACGCGCCACTGTCGCGGACGGCAGGACGGAGGCGCGGCCTCACGCGCGGCAGGATTCGTGAAGGCCATGAGGGCATAACACACTCCGACCCACCGCAAACCATGGCAGACAAGTTGGGCTGACCTTCAGAGCCCCTTCTTGAGAACACGAAGGCCCCGCGTCCGCGGGGCCTTCGGTCAATCGTCCATCTTGCACACAATTCGGCGCCTGGAATCGATGGGGAACAGTTCGCGGCCGAAGTCGCTTCGCCCAGCGCGCTTCGCGGCGGCAACGATGGCCTTCACCAGCTTTCGCTTCTGGGCGAACACGCCAGAATAGGACGGCATCAGATGCTCTTCCTCCTGGAAGACCGCCTGGACCCGTGCAAGAGGCTTATGAACGGCCATGTCCTCGAAGAAGGCCTTCTTGGCCTGGAAGCAGTCCTTGGACAAAACGACGGTGCAGCGGCCGTCCTTCTGGACAATCTCGTACACGAAATTCGCGCTGACCCCGATGCGGATGCGTGCGCTTGGCCAGCGCAGCATGCTCTCGCCGTCAAAGAGCCCCACGTCGTCACGTCCGCTCGTCGCCAGGATGAACAAATGGTCTCGCCAGCACAAAAGCGCCGCATTTAGCAGACCCACTTTCTTGCGCCGGGCCCGCTGGTCCTTTGACAAGGCGAAGACGCTCTCGCCCGCCTTGGTTCTGTAGCGACCCGCGACCTTACTTGCGATGTCGTCCCAGCGCGTACGCTTCTTCTCCGGCAGCTTTGTCTGGCAGTGATAGACAGAGGTGGTCCCCAAAATTTGGACAGGTGTGTAAGGTGGAGCCGACGAACGAGGGGGAACACCTTTGAAGAGCAAGCGGACACGTTATTCGGCAGAATTCAAGGCCAAGGTTGCCAAAGAGGCCAT
>JAEYOJ010000106.1 GCA_023411815.1 Pseudomonadota bacterium
CCTCTTCCCCCGCCCCCCGGTCAGCATCGCGATCCCGACCGAGAAGACCAGGACATTGAAGAAGAGGTTGAAGATCGCGACGTAGAAAAGGGAATCCTCCCCAAAAAGCGTCAGGGCGACCGGGAACCCCATGAACCCGACGTTCCCGAAGACGATCGCGAACTGGAGGACTCCTTCCTCCGCGGCCGGGACCCGCATGGCTTTCGAGACCGCCCAGGCGAGGGCGAACGAGAAGACGTAGAGCGCCCCGGTCGCGAGGATCAGGGTCTCGGCGCCGACGAGGCGCTCCGGGGTGAAGGGCACCTGCATCGAGGCGACGATCAGCGCCGGGATGGTGATGTTGATGAGGAGTCCCGAAAGCCCCCGGGTGGCCCGGGGATCGACGATCTTTGCGGAGACGGCGACGTAGCCCGCGGCGATCAGGAGTACCAGGATGAAGATCTGGTCTGCAACTATCAGGAAATCCATGATCGCGCCGTTCATAAGGGCTCCGCTCCGTCCGGTTCATCAAGGTGGGCGCCGGTACCCCTTTACGGTTCTGCTCGGGGGGTATGGGGTGCAGTGAGCGAGCGGGAGCCTGCCCGGGTTTTAGAGCGGGGTTTTTCGGGATCGCGGCGTGTTCCTCGCACAGAGGGCGCCTCGCCCGCGTAGAGGGGAGGGGTGTGGCTGTCCGGGACTGTGGGTGTCGGCGGGTCCTGTCTCCAGGGGCGGGGATTATTGTCCTGCCATAAGAAGGTTTATGATGTGTTCGGTTCCAGCCGAACGATGCCTGCTGATTTTATATGTTTTAACGACCCAGAATCGCATCGGGTGCCGCGTGCGGTACCTGTTTGTGTGCGGGGGTCTCCCATCCCCGGTTGACGCCCCGAATGAAGAACCCCACAAGCCCGGAGGCAAAGGGAACGTAAGCGTTCTGCGTACTTAAACATGTGCCTCTCCTGCCTCTGGGCTAGAATGTTATGGAGGTAGGTTACATGAAAGGAAAAACTGGACTGCGGGCATTCTCCATGCTCCTGGCGGTAATGCTGGTGAGCGTGGTTTTGGTGCCGGTAGTGAGTGCTTCAGCCTCCAATAGTGGAGGTGAACAGATGTCTAACAGATCCGTTAGCGAGAAGGCTCTTGTCCACTTTGGGGATCTGACAGAGATGAGAATTGTTGATGAAAGAGCGGTCAACGTGAAAATTCCCTTTTCGATAAAGAACTACGATTTAGTAGTCTTTGACCTGCCAAAAATCCGGGAATATCTGCTTCATGGTGATCAACTAACAGTGTACCTAGAAGGGCAGCCTTACACGATGGATCTACAGGAGACGACGATTGATACAGAAGCTATTGCTAAAGGGATCCATTCCTTCACCGGCAGTCTCGCTGGTGTTGAAGATAGCCAAGTGCTTCTTACGGTTGGTAACAAAGTTCTGCTGGGCAGAATTGTTATTGATTACACCGAATATTTCATCGAAAGCACCTCGATGCAAGATTCGAAATCGTCAAGTGCGTTCTTACAGTATGTGTACTCATCAAAGGATATTGTTCCCGAAGGCGACACGATCCCCATCGACTCCCATCTTCTTTCAACTCATGCAATCGACGAAAAAGCATATGCGCTGAAGAAAATGCTTGAAGAACAGGCTGATCCGCGTGCAACTGTCACTGTGAGAGTTCTTGTTGCTACCGATAGCAAATGGATGACAGACGAGCCTGATTGGCAGGATACAGCGGCAGCCATCATCCAGTATTGCAATTATGACTTTAACACCCTCGGAGTGAACATCGTGCCCATATATGATACTTCGAAGGCACAGCAGCTCTCCAGCGATCCGCAGATTATCAACTCTTCACTCTCAACATTCAAAAAATATTTCCCCGAATCATACCTAAATTCGAAATCCGCGGATCTCGGCTTGTATTTGGGCGGTTATGACTCCATCGAATTTGAAGGAGTTGGATCCTCAGGGGGCTACGACTTCCCCAGCCTTTGCAGATATGCATGGGCGCAGATGGCAGACGATCCCTCTACCTATGACGCTGTGCTCAAAGACAGAGCGGTTGTAACCATGCATGAATTGGGACATGCTTTTGATGCGGCCCATGAATATGCACCCAACCAAACAGAGACCTATAACAGAGCTTACCAATTTTACGAACATAACAGGTACTATCAGACCGTTATGTGGGGGTGTTTCATGAAAACGGCCTGGCTGCAATTTTCGGCAAACGATGGCTTTTATGGCGATGCCAACCATGATAACTCGCGGAGAATTACTGAAACGAAGGGTGTTGTCGCATCCTATTGTTAAGGTCGGGGATCAACTTCCCCTGCTGGTGGTGAGTACAGGTGCCGGCAATAGTTCCCGGAAGGGGTGGAGCGGGCTTGCCCCTCACCCCTCAGAACAGATCGCATGTGGTGTGCTGAAATGATCCAGAAAAATCCCCTGCTCCCGGCTCTGCTTCTGGTTGCCGTGGCTACGGTGCTGGCGGCAGGTTTTGCGGTTTTCGGACCCGGCACGGAGGTCGCCGATACCACAACCCCGCAGGAGCGGGTCCTGGTCCATATCGACTCTTTCACGGAGAAAAGAGACACCTCGACCCGGGATCCCGGCGATCTCGGGATCCCGTCGTCAGTCCGGCGCTACGACCTTGTGGTCTACGATACGCAGGCAATCCGGGACCGCCTACTCAGCGGCGAACCGCTGATCGTGTACATCGCCGGGCTGCCCTACACGGCGGACCTGCAGGAGTCGTTGCACGACCCCGAATCCCGCAGTGCGGGGAGGCACTCCTTCTCCGGCACGCTTGACAGGGGGGGCGCGGCGCTTCTGACCGTCAGCGACAGCGTTTTTCTCGCCCTGTTCAGGATCGGTGGTGTCGAATATTACGTGGAGAGCACGAAACAGCACGACACCGTATCTCCAGAGAGAGTTCTCCACTACGTCTACTCTTCCGCCGACGTCGTCCCGGAAGGGCCGCCCGCAATGCTGAGTGGCTACTACCTCATATTGCACAATATCAGCAACGGGAGGGCGGAATATTACGGGTTCGATCTTCCTGCAAACTGGACCGAGGCCGACTTCCGGAGCGCCGGGTACGATATCGCCCGGCTCACTGATGCCGATTTCGCCGAACTCCCCACAGTGAACGAGACCCTCCATAGCGGCGGCCTGGAGGTGCCGCTATCCGAAGACGAGGCGGGACATATCGCAAAGAGTTACCGGGGGAAGATCGTGGAGTATTGTGGGAGTTACTATCTGATCGACTTCATCGAAAGTTAGGCGGCACCGGGGTGAGGCAGGGGATTCCGGTCCCACGCCCCAGGAGCAGGCGTTTATGCGACTGAGAAAGAAACTACGCCGGTATGGGGGAGTTTCTCCGCCGGCACCGCATCGCAAGGTACCAGAGCACAAATGTCACGCCGAGGAGCGCCTCGCCCGCGTAGAGGAGGAGGGGTTCCCGGACGACGCTCCCCCCCTGGATGGTGAAGCCGTGGAGAAAGGATGTCACGCAGAGCACCCCGGCCGTCATGGCAACGAGGGACGTACCAAGGATGATGATGATCCGGTGATCCCTCCCGGGATGAAGGATCCGCCGCCCCTTCTCCGTCAGGGTGTAGTCCCGCCATTTCCGGGCGTTCTCGTGGGCCACGAGATCCGCATCGGCCAGAACGGCAAGGTGTTCGTGGACAGTCGACTTTGCAAGACCGAGCCCGTCGGCGAGCTCGCTCATCGCCATGGGCCGGATATCGAGCGCTTTGAGGATAGCGACCCGGACGTCGGAGGATAGCGCAGCGATATCGCCCCGGTCGAGCGCGATTTTTTCCATACCTTGAAGCCTCCCCGTCAGCGGGCCTGGCCCGAAACGATCAGGTATTCTTCTGCCTGAAGAGAAAAGCGTTCCGGAACCGTTCATTGCCCCGGAAGGATGGTTCGTCGTTTTTTTCACTCCGCCCGGAGGGTCGGGTGTGGGACCGGTTCCGGTGCACCTATCCCTACTACGACGAACGTTGCCGATCCCCCCGGGAGGCGGTCCCTGTTGAGGTTGGGGTCCGGGGTAGAGCCGGGGTCGATCTCTTCTTTCCAGGAGGTGTTGGAACCCGGTATGGTGACGGTCGCCCGCCGGAAGTCGAAGTCGATCGGTGTGCCGTTCGGGGTCGTGAGGGTGTACGGGGCGGCAAGACCGATCGTCAGGGAGAGGACCTCCTCCGGGCCGGGCTGCGGGAGGTCCGCCATCACCCGCACCTCGCGCCACTCCCCGGCGGCGAGGTCGTCGACGGGCAGCGAGGTCGAGGCGCCGGGGAGGACATCCCCCTCCGGCGACCCGGTGGTGGTGTTCAGGCTCGCGGTTTCCGTCGTCACGGCAAGATCGGCACGTGCGCAGTCTTCGCCCGCGAGGTTCCGGATGAAGAAGTCGAGGCTGATCCTGTCGCTCTCGATTGCGATATCGGGAGTGTACCGGATATCCTCCGGGCGGGCCGGGTCGAGGCTGTAGCGATCCCCGAGGGAGATTGTCCGGTTCCAGGCGGTGGCGTTCTCGAGATGCCAGGTCTCGTTATCGGCGTCGTAGGTGATGATCGGGCTCTCACAGGGATCGGGATACTCGAACCCCGGCCCGAACGGCAGTATCCAGTTCACCCGCTTGAGCGGTTCCTGCACATGCTGCTGTCCCGGGGGAAAGGCGGTGAGTATGGCGAGGTTTACCGCAGCAAGGATGAGAACGGCGCCGATACCGAGCCATACCCACGTCTTCGAGTGCATTGTATCACATTAGGAAAAGAGGTGATTTAGAGGTATGGACTCACCATCAGCACTTCTCCGGTCTGTGCGTCGATAACGACAAGCCCTCCCTGGAGAACGTGGTCCTCCGGCTCGCCACTCATCGTGATCACCCATGTCAGCGTCTGTACGTCCGGTCGGGTGTACTCGACGGAGAGGTCGGCCGTTGCACCGGTCACTCGGATTCCCGGGAACTGCCCGGCTACGATCTTCAGCGCCTCGTCCCGGGAAAGTTTCGGCTCAAGCGAACATTTGATCTCCCGCTGGATCCCGATGTACGAGACGATCTCGCCGGTGCTCGGGTTAAGGTTCACGACGACCGTGTTCGGCGTGAGGACACCACTGATCTCTTCTCGCCAGATGTACGAGTACTCGCTGCCCGCATCACCGTGAGAAACCAGGTCCGATCTGGTAAGCTGCATACTCTTCTTCGCAAAGCCGCTGTACTTCTCTTCGGCGTAGGCCCTTGCCGTTACTTCGGCTGCGGCCCGATCCAGCCGGACATCGCGGCAATCCTTCCGTGCGGAGTCGAACGTGGCACGTTCGATCACCCCGGTCCGGGCGTTGGCGTAAACCTGTCCGTCTCCGGTACCAAAGACATAGTACTCTCCCAGATTCAGGCGTTCAGTCTTCTGGTACTGGACGGTTGCGTCGGGTGCGTTAAGAAAGTCCTGTGCTTTTTCTTTTGCGGTATCCACCCCGATCGGGGCGTTGGCACCAGTCGCTGACACGATCGAGACCGCGACGACGAGGCATAGCATTGCAACAATGTATATCCGTTTCATGATTGAATCACCTCATTAATAGACACCATAGCGAGCGGGAGTGAGATAACTGTTGTAACTGCCGGAGATCTCGTAGGTGTCCACTCCATGGTAACCGAACGGCCAGTGCAAGTAGCAGTCGTCCTTTGCATTGCTTGCGGCGCTTGCAACGGTCTCCCCGTTTCGCAACCGGTCCCAGAAGCTCCCGGACCAGCACTTTCCGTTTTCGACCTCGACCTCGCCGTCGAACCCCAGGCAGATGTCTGCACCTTTGTTC
>JAEYOJ010000108.1 GCA_023411815.1 Pseudomonadota bacterium
CGGAAGGCGTCGGCGAAGTCGCGCGCCACGGGCGAGTCGTCCTCCAACACAAGCCCCACGCGCAGCTGCTCCACATCCAGGGACAGTGCGAAGCCGTTGAGAAAGAGCAGGATGGGCGGCAGCACGAAGGCGATAAGGATGCTGCTCGGATCGCGCACAATCTGCAGGGACTCCTTGAGCATGAGCGCCCGCAGACGTCGCAGCGCGCCAGGCTGTCCAGTGCTCATCCGCGAGCCCATCAGGCCGCCTCCTCCCGCATGTCGTGCGAATGCACCAGGGCGATGAAGGCGTCCTCCATGGCCGGGTCGGGCAGCTCCTCGGAACGCACCGAGGCCTTGAGCTCGTCCGGTGAGCCCGTGGCGATGACCTCGCCCCGGTAGACCAGGCCGATGCGGTCGCAATACTCGGCCTCGTCCATGAAGTGCGTGGTGACCATGACCGTGACGCCCTTCTCCACGATGCCGTTGATGTGCGTCCAGAACTCGCGGCGCGTGAGCGGGTCCACACCCGAGGTGGGCTCGTCCAGGAAGAGCACCACGGGCTCGTGCATCACGGCGCAGGACAGGGCCAGACGCTGTTTGAAGCCCAGGGGCAGTTCGTCGGCCGATGTCGCCAGGTGCGGCTTGAGGCCGAAAATACCGATCATGCGCTCCACGACCTCGCGCTGGCGGTTGCCCGTCAGGCCGTAGACCCCGGAGAAGAAGTCCAGGTTCTGGCGCACGCTCAGGTTGCCGTACAGGGAAAACTTCTGGGCCATGTAGCCGATGCGCGCGCGGGCCACTCCGGGCGCGGCCTGCAAATCCAGGCCGTCCACCAGGGCCTGGCCGCGCGTGGGCTTGAGCAGCCCGCACATCATCTTGAAGGTCGTGGACTTGCCCGCGCCGTTGGGTCCCAGCAGGCCGAAAATCTCGCCGCGCCGGATGGCGAAGCTCACGTCCTTGGCCGCCGCGAAGTCGCCGAACATCTTGGTCAACCCCTTGGCCTCGATGACGGCCCGGCCGTCGCCCTGCACCGGCGACATGCTTTCGGCCAGGGCCGAGACACCGCCGGGCACTCCGCCCAGAATGTCCAGGAAGGCGTCCTCGAAACGCGGGCGCACCTCGTCCAGCCGACTGGAGCCGCCCGCGCCGAACCCTTGCGGATCAGGCCGTCGCGCGCCTTCGGCAAGCACGACGCGCACGCTCTCGCCCTGGATCACGCCGTCGATGACGCCCTGCTGTTCCAGGGCCGCCCGCAGCACCTGCCTGCGCCGACCTTCGATGGAGCGCACCTGGAAGACCCGGCCGGACACCCGGCCCGTCAGATCGTGCGGCTCGCCGGAGAAGAGCAGCTTGCCCTCGTTGAGCAGCAGCACCAGATCGCAGGCCTCGGCCTCGTCCAGGTAGGACGTGGACCAGACCACGCCGATGCCGTCGGCCTTGAGGTCCTGGACCATGCGCCAAAGCTCGCGGCGCGATATGGGGTCCACGCCCACGCTGGGCTCGTCCAGGAGCAGCAGGGCCGGCTTGCGGATCATGGCGCAGGCCAGGCCGAGCTTCTGCTTCATGCCGCCCGACAGCCGTCCGGCCAGGCGCGAGGTAAAGCGGGCCAGGTCCGTGAAGGCCAAAAGCCGCTCGAAGGTCCCTGCGCGCTCGGCCTTGGGCAGCCCGCGCAGGTCGGCGTACAGGCGCAGGTTCTCCATGACCGATAGGTCTTCATACAGCCCGAATTTCTGGGGCATGTAGCCGATGCGCGCGTGCACGGCCTCGGGTTCGCGGCTCGTGTCGTAGCCCAGGGCCATGACGCTGCCTTCGTCGGGCCGCAGCAGGCCGGCCATGAGCCGCAGCAGCGTGGTCTTGCCCGCGCCGTCCGGCCCCACAAGGCCCACGATCATGCCCGGCGGCACCTCGGCCGAGACGTGGTCCAGGGCCGGGCGGCCCGGTCCGAAACGCTTGAGCACGCCGTCGGCGCGGGCCAGCGGTTCGTCACTGCGCGCCACTGCCCTGCTCCTCGGCCTGCCGGGATTCGCCCCGCTCGGCGCTGCGCACCTCGTTGCGGGCCTGACGCGCCACGACGGTCACGGGCATGCCTTGGCGCAGACCCTTGTCCGGATTCGCCACGATCACGCGTATCCTGTACACGAGGTCCGTGCGCAAGCTCGTGGTCTCCACGGACTTTGGCGTGAACTCGGCCTGGGGCGAGACGAAGCCGACCTGGCCCTCGTAGGGAGTATTCGGACTGGTATCGGTGTACACCTGCACGGGCAGGCCGGGATAAATCCGTCCGAGCTGCGGCTCGGGCACATAGGCGCGCACCCAGACCGGCTCGTGCAGCGAGAGCGTGTAGGCGATGGAGCCCGCGGCGACCACCGCACCCGGCTCGCGCACGCGGGTCAGAATCACGCCGTCCGACGGCGCGTACAGATCCGCGTCGTCCAGGCGCGTGAGGGCCTCGGCCAGCCGGGCCTTGGCCGCGCGCACGTTGGCCCTGCCCTGCAGCACGTCCTCCTCGCGAAAGCCTTCTTGAGCCAGCCGCAGGGCTTCGCGGGCCGACAGCAGCCTGGCCCTGGCCTCGTTGCGCCGGGCTTGGGCGTCGTCATAGGCCTGCCTGGACACGGCGCCGGTCTCATGCAGATCCTTCTGGCGCTGATAATAGCGTTCGGCGTTGCGCAGGGTGGTCTGGCGTTCCTCCACCTGGGCCTGGGCCTGGGCGATCTCCTGGGGCCGCGTGCCGGTCTCCAGCTTGAGCAACTCGGCCTCGGCCACCTCCACCTGGGCCCTGGCCAGACGCACCTCGTCCTCCAGGGGCCGTTTGTCCAATACGGCCAGTAGGTCGCCCGCGCGCACCTCGTCGCCTTCCTCGTAGCGCATGCTCTCGATGCGGCCCGAGACGCGGAAGCCCAGGTCCACCTGGCGGATGTCCACGTTGCCGTAGAGCGTGATCGTCCCGTCGTTGCCGGCATCGCCGCGCAGCAGGAAGTACCAGGCCAGGCCGCCCGCCACGAGCAGCAGAAAGACCGGAATGATCAGCCGCTTCCTGCCCGTCATGACTTCGCCTCCCCTCTCCGCTCCTCCGCCATGAGGATCGCATTGCGTACGATGGCCTCGACGTTGAGCGCGATGAGCCTGGCGAGCCTGGCGACCTGTTCCGGCGAGAGCTGCTCGCTGCCCAATCTGCGCAGCAGCGCGGTTTCGCCGATGCGGAAAATGAGCACCTGGCCGAGAATGGCCTGGGCCAGAAAGACCAGCTCCTCGCTTCCGGCCGGCAGGCGCGTGAGCCTGGCCAGCATTGCGCCGCAGGTGCCGAGCATGTGCTTGAAAAAACCTTCGAACAGTATTTCGAAACCCTGACCAGGCTTGATCTGCTCCTGCAGGACTATGCGCGCCCAGCGCTTGGCCTCGGGCGATCCGATGACCGTGAAGGCCATGGCCGTGAGCAGCCGCTGCAGGCCGCCGATCAGCTCGTCCTTCGAGGCGTCCTCCCGCTCGACCAGGGCGGCCGCCGCGGCGATCTCCGGGGCCAGACGCTCGCGCACGCGCTGCACGATGCTCTCGGCCACGGCCTTGTACAGGCCTTCCTTGCTCCCGAAGTAGTAAGGAATGGCCGCGATGTTCACGCCCGCCTCGCCCGCCAGCCTGCGCGTGCTCGCGCCCTCGAAGCCATGCTGGCCGAAGACGTCGATGCCGGCCTCGATGAGCCGCGCCTTGGCATCGATGTCCTTGCCGGGCCTTCTTTCTGCATCCTTATTCATGTCCGATCCTCGTGGCTGCATATCGACCGCATCCTACGTACTCTCTTAATACCCTCCCTTGGCAAGGTCAATCGATTGATTTATTCGTTCGTTTGCTTTTTCCGTCGTTCTCTTCTTTTTCATGTAACCCGATTCACGGAATGAGCTATCTTCGTAGGAATGGCCGGCATTATTAGGCCTTTCCCGGAACCAGGCGAGGCAAGGAGGCATGCCATGCGCACTGCTTTTCGACTCATCTCTGCCGCAATACTGCTCGCATACGCAGGGAGCGCGTTTACGGCTCAAGGCCAGCAGACCGAAAACAGACCCGAGCTCCTCGTGCAGGGCCAGGCCGTGCTGAACCGCGCCGTCACTATCCAGGCCCAGAACCGCACCGGCGAAATCGTGGATCTCATGGTCGACCCGGCCACTGGCCACATCGGTTTCGCTTTGCTCTCCTTCAGCGGCTTCATGGGCCTTGTGTCGAAGAACGTCATCGCGCCCATCCCCTGGGCCCAGGTCGAATTCGAGCCCAGGCAGAAGACCTTCGTGGCCAGGGGCATCGGCTCGGGCAAGGACGGCGGAGATATAGTGGAGTACGACGAAGACAAATGGCAGGTGTTCGACGAAGCGGAACTCGCGTCCCTGTACGAATCCTATGCCCTGGAAAACCACGCGCAGGAGACCCGCAAGGCCTACTCGGAGATTGCCGGCGAGGATAAGGCCGCCAGCCAGCGACTGAGCATGCTCCAGCTCACGCGCCTCATCAATGCGCCGGTCATGTCCAGGGAGGGGGCGCTCCTGGGCTATGTGGATAAACTTTACCTGGACCTGACTGGCGGCCTCATCAGGCTCGTAGACGTGCGGACTCCCGGAGATCGGCTTGAGCAGCCGGCCCACCTCGTGCCCTATCCGCTCCTAGACTACGACTGGGTTGCGGGCCGCTTTACGCTCGATGTCAGCCGCAAGGACCAAGCCCGACTCGAAGACTTCCCCGTCCACGCCGGGATGTATGTCCAGGCCGAGACAATGCGGCAGATCTACCGGAATATGGGACTTGCGGAGTATTTGCGTGTCGGCGGCTAGGCCTGCGCGTTCTACTTGCGTCCATCGCTTCGGGCAGCCGCTACCTATCAAGATTTGGCCTAGGTGTTTACCAATCGACTTACACTTGCCGCGTTCATGTGCGGCCTGCCTGAACTCTTTGACAGGCCGTCTCACGTTGAATAATCCAACGCGTATCAGGCGGGCTGGTAGGCCTTGATCCATGAAGGCCATAGTGTGCGGGTATTGTCCTTGCCCGCCGCATGCCGTATCGTGCGCCGTCGCATCCATGTCCCTATTGCTTTACCGATCATCCGGCGCTTCCATGCGCCGCGCGCGGAGCAGATCAATGGCGAAACAAGCCTTCATACCGAACATCTCGGCCGACGAACTGGCCGCGCGGCAGCTCGACGGCCTGCGCTGGACCCTGGAGCACGCCTTCCGGGGCAGCGAGGCCTACCATGCGCGCCTGCGCGAGGTGGGCTTCGAGCCCGGCGATCTGAAAAGCCTGGACGACTTGCGGCGGCTGCCCTTCTGTTCGGTGGAAGACCTGCGCGACGGCTACCCTCTGCCGCTTTTGTCCGTGCCCGAGGAACGGGTCGTGCGCATCCACGGCTCCAGCGGCACCACGGGCAAGCGCAAGATCCTGGCCTACACCCAGAAGGATATCGACGACTGGAAGGACATGATGGCCCGCTGCTTCGAGCTGGCCGGATGCACGCCCAGGGATCGCGTGCAGATTTGCGTGGGCTACGGCCTGTGGACGGCCGGAGCGGGCTTCCAGCTCGGCTGCGAGCATTTCGGGGCCATGGCCGTGCCCGTGGGTCCTGGCCTGATGGACATCCAGCTGCAGTTGCTCAAGGATCTCAAGCCCTCGACCATATGCAGCACCGCCTCCATGGCCCTGCTGCTGGCCGAGGAAGTCGAGCGCCGCGGCCTGCGCGACAAGATCGGCCTGAAACGGGCCATCTTCGGGGCCGAAGCCCACTCGCCCAAGATGCGCGCCCGCTTCGAGGAGCTGCTAGGCCTCGACGGCAGCTTCGACATCAGCGGCATGACCGAGCTGTACGGCCCCGGTGCGGGCCTGGAGTGCTCCGCGCACCAGGGCATCCATTACTGGGCCGACTACTACATTCTGGAGATCCTGGACCCCGAAACCCTGGAGCCTGTCGCGCCCGGCGAGGTCGGCGAGATGGTCGTGACCACCCTGCGCAAGGAGGCCGCGCCGCTCATCCGCTACCGCACGCACGACCTGACCCGGCTCATCCCCGGCCAGTGCACCTGCGGCTGCTGCCTGCCGCGTCACGACCACATCCTGGGCCGCTCGGACGACATGATCATCGTGCGCGGAGTCAACATCTATCCCGGCCAGATCGCCGAGATCCTGGGCATGTTCCCGCAGATGGGCAGCGAGTATCAGATCCTGCTCACTCGCAAGGAAGGCCGCGACTTCATGAGCCTCAAGGCCGAGCGCGCCGAAGGCGTGCCTGACGACGATTGCGGCCGGCTGGCCTCGGCCGTGGCCGACGCCCTGCACCGGCACCTGCTGGTCAGCGCGCAGGTGGAAGTGCTGGTGCCCGGCAGCCTGCCGCGCACCTTCGCCAAGACCCGCCGCGTGGTGGACGAGCGCGACGCGTCTTAAGGCACTTTGCGGTTCAACCGAGAGGGGGCGGCGCCCTCTCTCGGGCTCTCTCCCGCCAATGCTCTTCGTCCGGACTGAAAATGGAGCGGAGCTCCCTGGCCCCCCCATGCTATCAGTTCATTCGCAATCTGCCCTGGCCCGCAAAAAAGCGGGAGAGGGTTTCGCCGCTCTCCCGCTGACGTAGGCCGGGCACGCACCGGGAAGCTTCCGCCTCCCAGGCCCTGGTCCGGCCTGACGGATGCGCCTGCAATGCATCATCGCCCGGCGTCGTTCGCGAATGGTCGTCAGCCCATGTACTTTTCCATGTACTCGGCCAGTTCGGCGTTGGCCTGCTCCACCTCTTCCTCGATGTCCCGGATGTAGAGCCTGGCCTCCTCGATGTTGCCGGCCTTGAGCTGCTGCTCCAGTTGCAGCGAGCTTTGCCTGAGCTTGAGCGCGCCAAGCGTGGCCGCGCTGCCGGCCAGGCTGTGGGCCACGGCCGCGGCTTGCTTGTAGTCCTCGGCCGCCATGGCTTCGCGGATCTGGTCGCGCTTGCTGGATGAATCCTGGGTGAAGAGGTTCACGAGGCGGATGAGCAGGTCGGGAGTCTTGGCATAGCGGCTCTCGAAATACTCCAGATCGATGGAGCGCTCCCGCCTGGACATGAACCGGTCCAGTTCGTCCGCCGTGGCCGGGTCGAGATCGACGAAAGCCAATCCGACGCTGTTGCGGCCCAAATGGACGACGCGCGCCGGAATATCCCGGCCGATCGGCCTCGCGCCCACGACAAGGTCCACGTGTTCGGTAAAGCCCGGCTCCGTGTCGGGTATGGCGCCGACAAGGCCAACACCCTCGATGCTTATATCCCTGGCTTCCAGGCGCTTGTGGGCGCCACGCACCACCACGTCCAGTTCGCGTGCCGGCACGCGGGAGGCCCTGCGGCGTTCTTGAATTGACATATGGATCTCCTCGACACTCACCAAGCCAGATGCATGTGGTAGGGTCAATGAGATTTGCGCCGCTTCTGTCTACAAGGGACCCGCAGTGGATCGGATACGAAAGAACCATCACTCCGGCCTGCACCTTGGGAGCACCGGATGCGCACCAGACTGCATGCAGGCAGGGAAGGTTCACCCGCCAGATTTCGATGGCCCCGGCGTGGAGCCGCGCATGTCCCGGCCTACGCCGCCGACTGTCCCTTCGCGCATGCGGGCATGCCGACGCGCCGGAGGCACGGGCATCGCCGGAACGTACCGGCCCGCGCCCAAATCATGCCGACTGCATGCCCGGCATGCACGGAATCCGGCTGATAGTGCCGCAGCAAGGCCGTTATCAGCGTACACGCCGCCCGTTTTTCATTGCCGCGGGCTGAACGCACGGCATGCCCAGGCCGAACCCGCTAAGCCGCATGCCGTCCTCAGGCCCGGCCGTTGCTCTCGGCTTCCCGCTGGCGCAGGCCCGCCAGCTCCGGGGCCAAATTGCGCATGATATTCTGCCGTTTCACATCCCAATTGGCCTTGGCCCAGGGGTTCGGCCAGTCCTTCATGATACCCGGAGCCTCGGCCCGGTCCGCGTTTATCTTCTCTTTCCACGCCTCCAGGCCGCGGTCTTCCATCCAGTCGTCGATCTCGTCCTTGCTCATCTCCCAGAAACGCTTGTCGGCCATGATCCGCTCCTCGTATTCGCTTGTGTCGCCAGACGACCGCCGAGCATAACACGACAGGGCGCGGGTCAGCCACATCACCGGGCGGGCGGTCGCGGCCGGCCGGTTCAGGCAATGCCGAAAAAAAGCCGGAGCCTTTGCTCCGGCGCATGGTTGGGACATCGTCCCGTTCTTCACCCGCTGGTATCCGGACCTGCTTTCCCGACTGCCGTCAGGCCTCGATCTCGATCTTGCGGCTCCTGGAAGCCTCGTCCTTGGGCAGGCTGATGCGCAGCACGCCCTTGTCGAACTTGGCCTTTATGCCCTCCTGCTTGACCTTTACCGGCATGGGCACGGAGCGGAAGAAGGAGCCGTAGCTGCGCTCGATGCGATGGTAGTTCTCCTTCTTCTCCTCTTCCTCGAACTTCTTCTCCCCTTTGATGATGAGCTGGTTGTTCTCCAGGCTGATGTCCACGTCCTTGGCCTCCAGGCCAGGCAGCTCGGCCTTGACCATGACCTCGTTCTCGCTCTCGCTCACGTCCACCGAGGGGAATTCAGTCTTCTCCAGCATGGAGAGCCCACCGAACGGGCTGCGCCAGAACTCCTCCATGAGGTCGGACATGCTGGCGGGGAGGCCGGTTTCGGCGGAACGACGGCGCATTGCAGGAAGAAGATTCCTTAGCATATAGCCACCTCCTTGAAATCTATTGCGATTACTTCTTCACTCCTTAATCGTAACTCTATGCAAGAGCCTGTCAATGACGTCTTTGAACCTGACGCCACAACCGTCAGTCGTGCGCAGGCCTTTTCAAGAGCAGGAGAGGCAGGTATGGAGAGCCATGCATGATTTCCTGACTCACGCCGCCAGGCAGGAGCGCGTGCGCGCTTTCCTGGATCGTCTGGGCGCGACCCCGCCGCAAGTGCTGCTCCTGGAGGGCGGCCGCGATTCAGAACGCGAGGCTCTGGCCCTGTATTGGGCCTGTCGGCTCAACTGCGCCCGCTCGCTGGCCTGCAAATCCGATCAGTCAGGCCAGGCGGCGCTGCTCGCTCCGGCGGCCCAGCCCAAGGCCGAGCCCTGCGGCGCATGCCCCGAGTGCGGGCAGGTCCTGGAAAAGGTCCACCGCGATCTCGTGTTCATCGACGGCCGGTCCGAAAGCATCAAGATAGACATGGTCCGCGAGCTGCGCTCACTCATGGGCGAGCCGCCCAGAGGCCAGGGCAAGCGGGTCATCGTGCTCTGCGAGGCCCAGGCCCTGCAGCCCGAGGCGGCCAACTTCCTGCTCAAGTCCATGGAGGAGCCCAGGCCGGGCAACGTATTCGTGCTCACCGCCCCGCAGCGCGAGCGGCTGCTGCCCACGCTCGTATCGCGCAGCTTCGTGCTCACCCTGGCCTGGCCCGAGGCCTGGGAGTCCCACGGCCCTGCCGCCGAAGGCGAGGACCCCACGGAATGGGCCGGAGCCATGGGCGAGTTCTGGCGCACCGGACGCGGCTGGTTCGAGCGCACCTCGGACAAGGGCCGCCTGGATGCCCCGCTTGCCGCCCGCGTGCTCGTGGAGTGCCAGCGCGCCTTGGCCGGCGCGATGTCCGGGCGCGACGATTTCGGCCGGAGCCTGCACGGCCTGGATCCAGAATCCCTGCGCCGGCTCGGCGCGGCCCTGGACATGGCCCAGGAGTGCCTGGAATATAGGGTCAACCCGGCCCTGACCCTGGACTGGCTGGCCGTGACCGGATTCTCCCTGACGCGGGGACGCTAGCAGGCTATGCGCTGGCCGCGCGTGGACATCGACACGCCGCACGGCCCACTCCAGGCCATCGCCCCGGCCGTGATCACGGCCAGCCGCGCCACGGACATACCTGCCTTCCACTCCGGCTGGATGCTGAATCGCCTGGCGGCCGGCTGGTGCCGCTGGGACAACCCTTTCGGCGGCCCTGCGCAATACGTGTCCTTCGCGTGCCTGCGGGCCGTGGTCCTGTTCACCAAGAATCCCCGGCCCGGCCTTGGCCTGCTGCGCGAGCTGGAGCGCCGGGGCCTGCCCTTCTGCATCCACGTCACGCTCAACGACTACGAACCCGAAGGCTGGGAGCCCGGCCTGCCGCCTCTGGACCAGCGCGTTCGCGATTTCACCGAACTGTCGCAGTGGCTGGGCCGCGAGCGCTTGATCTGGCGCTTCGACCCCTTGCTGTGCAGCGAAACCACGCCGCCACGCGAGCTGCTCCGCAGGCTGGAGTTCCTGGGCGAACGGCTGCACGCGCACACCGAGCGGTTCGTGTTCAGCTTCGCGCACCTGGAACGCTACGCCAAGGTGCGCCGCAATCTTACGGCGGCCGGAGTGAGGGCGCGCTCGTTCAGCCCGGCCGAGATGCATGACATTGCCGGACGCGTGGCCGATCTCTGCCGTGCATGGGACCTGACGGCCTCCGCCTGCGGAGAAGAATTCGATTTCACGGACTGCGGAATCGAGAAAGGCCGCTGCGTAAACCCGGAGTTGCTCCAGCGTCTGGCACCGGAAGATGAAGAGCTTGCCCGGCTGTATGGGCTGCCCCGCGTCCAGCAAGGTCTGCTGCCCGGCGCGCCGAAGCCGCTCGGCTCTCCCAAGGATACTGGCCAGCGCAAGGACTGCGGCTGCGCGCCGGCCAAGGACATCGGCGGCTACTCCACCTGCGGACACGGCTGCGTATACTGCTACGCCAACAGCTCGCCCGAGGCCGGAAGGCGCAGCGCCGCGCGCGTCGATGGGCGATCAGAGGCGCTTAAACCGGGCGTCGCGGAGCCAGGGAGAGGGATAAGATAAGAGATAAGATGCCTCCGGCGGCTGGGGGAAATCATTCCCCCCGGACCCCCCGCATTTTTGAGCGAATTCGAGGCCGAAGCGGCCTCGAATTCGCTCAGAAGGGTGACGAGGCGTGGAGCGCTACTTCCAGCGGGCCATGAAGCCGGCGGAGTCGCCGCCCTGGTCCAGGTGCTTGATGAGCGAGCTGCCGAAGACCACGGCGTCGATCGTGTCGCCGAAGGCGGTCAGCTGCTCGGGCCTGGAGATGCCGAAGCCCAGGGCCAGGGGCACGTCGAACACGCGCTTGGCCACGGCCAGCCTGCCGGCGATTTCCTCGGGCAGGCTCGTGCGCTCGCCCGTGGTGCCCAGCACGGACACGAAGTACACGTAGCCTCGCGCGTTCTCGGCGTAGAGTCGCATGCGCTCCTCGCTCGTGTTCAGGCCTACCAGTGGGATGAGGTCCAGGCCGCTGGCCGCCAGGGCCTTGGTCATGTCCTCGGATTCCTCCATGGGCAGGTCGGGCACGATGAAGCCGGTCACGCCCGCCTCGGCGGCATCGGCCGCCAGCCTGTCCAGGCCGTACTTGTAGAACGGGTTGTAGTAGCCCATGAGCACGATCCCGGCCTTGAAGCCGCCCTTGCGCTTTTTCAATTCGGCCAGAATCCAGTCCAGCGTGACGCCGGCTTCGAGGCACTGCAGGGAAGCCCGCTCCACCACCGGGCCGTCGGCCACGGGATCGGAGAACGGCACGCCGATCTCGATGATGTCCGCCCCGCTCCTGTCCAGAGCCTCCAGCTCCTTCCAGAAGCGCTCCTTGTCCGGGTAGCCTGCCGGCAGGTATGGGATGAGCGCCTTGCGGCCGGCCTCGACTGCCTCGCGTATTTTCTGCTCCAGTTTGGATATCGTCAGTGTGGTCATATGCACGCTCACTTTGTTCGCGGGTTGTTTATTCGCTTCCTCATATCTCCCCCGGCGCGGTTGCGGCCCGAGTCTTCGAGGGACGCGGCCGCGCCGAAACGCGGGGTCCAGGGGAATCATTCCCCTGGCCGCCGGAGGCGTCTTAAATCCCAAGCACTTCCTCGATGATGCCCAGATCCTTGTCGCCGCGGCCGGACAGGTTGATGATGACGTGTGCGCCGCGCGGGATGGATTCGGCGTTGTCCAGGACCCAGGCCAGGGCGTGGGATGATTCCAGGGCCGGGATGATGCCCTCGGTGCGGCAGAGCACCTGGAAGGCGTTGAGGGCCTGGGTGTCGTTGACGCAATGGTATTCGGCCCGGCCGGCGGCCTGCAGCCCGGCGTGCTCCGGCCCGACGCCCGGATAATCCAGGCCGGCGGCCACGGAGTGCGAGGGCTCGATCTGGCCGTGCTTGTCCTGCAGGAGCTTGGTCAGCGCGCCGTGCAGCACGCCGTGCTCGCCCTTGGTCAGGGTGGCCGAGTGGTAGCAGCCGGGCTCGCCGGTGCCGGCGGCCTCCACGCCCACCAGGCGGACTTCCTTGTGCGGCACGAACTCGTGGAAGGCCCCGATGGCGTTGGAGCCGCCGCCCACGCAGGCCACGACCATGTAGGGCAGCTTGCCGCCCATCTTTTCCATGAACTGGCGCTTGGCTTCGCGGCCGATGACGGCCTGCAGGTCGCGCACGAGCACCGGGAAAGGGTGCGCGCCCGTGACAGAGCCCAGGCAGTAGTGCGTGGTGCGCTGCTCGGCGATCCAGTCGCGCAGGGCCGCGTTGATGGCGTCCTTGAGGGTCTGGGTGCCGGACTCCACGGGCCGAACTTCCGCGCCCAGGAGCTTCATGCGCCGCACGTTGTGGGACTGGCGCTTAACGTCGATGGAGCCCATGTAGACCACGCATTCCAGGCCGAGCATGGCCGCGGCCGTGGCGGTGGCCACGCCGTGCTGGCCCGCGCCGGTCTCGGCGATGAGGCGCGGCTTTCCCATGTGCTTGGCCAGCAGGGCCTGGCCCATGGTGTTGTTGACCTTGTGAGCGCCGGTATGGGCCAGGTCCTCGCGCTTGAGCCAGATGTTGCGGCCGAGCATCTCGGACAGACCCTGGCAGTGGTAGAGCGGCGTGGGGCGGCCCACGAAATCGGCCATGATGCGGCCCAGCTCCTCCTGGAAGGCCGGGGAAGGCATGATGCGGCCCATGGCCTCCTCAAGCTCGATGAGCGGCGGCATGAGCAACTCGGGCACGAAGCGGCCGCCGAAATCGCCGAAATATCCCTTCTTGAGCATCTGCATGTGTCACGTCCTTTAAAGGTTCATCGCCGGCAGGCGGCGATGGCGGTTCGTACTTTCTCGATGTCCTTGAGGCCGGGGGCGGATTCCACGCCGGAGTTGAGATCCGCGCCGGCCAAGTTCGCGTTCGCGCAGGCCTCGATGGCCGCGCCGACGTTGTCAGGCCCCAGGCCGCCGGCCAGCAGCCAAGGACGCGGGCTTTTCAACCTGGCCAGGGCCGCGAGATCCAGGCTTCTGCCGTGGCCCCCGCCGGATGTTCCCGCGTCCAGCAGGAACATGGCGCAGTCCGCGAAACGGGCCATGTCCTGGGCCAGATCGTCCAGGCTCGCATAGCGTTCCGGCCAGAAGACCTTGATGACCCGCTCGAAACCCACGGCGCGACAGAACTCCGGGTCCTGTCCGCCATGAAGCTGGACGTAGTCGAGCCTGGCTTCGTCCAGGGCAAGGCGGACTCCCTCCACGGTTTCCTTGACGAAAACGCCGACTTTGCGTGCGCGGCAGATGTGTTCCGGTCCCAGGGAGGCCGGGAAGCCGGGGGTAACAAAACGCGGGCTGGCCGGGTGGAAGATGAAACCCAGCAGATCGGCTCCGGCCTCTGCGCAGAGTCGAGCGTCCACGAGCCTGGTCAGTCCGCAGACCTTGACCATCACAGCGTGAGCCCTCCGTCGCGCACCCTGCCGGTCAGCTCGGCCAGCTTGCGGCCGGGGTCCTTGTGCTCCATGAGCGCCGTGCCCACGAGCAGGGCGTCGTAGCCCGCGTTCTCCAGGGCCGCGGCGTCGCCCTCGTCCTTGATGCCCGAGGCCGCGATCCACAGTTCGCCCGGGCGTTTGTCCCTGATGAGCCGGAAGGCGTTCTGCGCTTCGACCTCCAGGGTGTCCAGGTCGCGTGTGTTGACCTGGATGATCCAGGCCCCGGCGTCGCGGGCGTGGGACAGATCGCGCTCGTCGAAGATTTCCACCACGGGGTCGAGCCCCAGGTCGCGGGCCTTGACGATCATGGCCGACAGGTCGTTGATGTTCGGGACCATGCGCGCGATGAGCAGCGCGGCCGAGGCGGGCGTGGCCGCCGTGGCCAAGAGTTGCAGCGGGTCGAACAGGAAGTCCTTGCGCAAGATGGGCAACCCCGGCCCGGCCATGAGCGCGATGAAGTCCAGGCTGCCCTTGAAGAAGGTCTTCTCGGTCAGGCAGGAGATGGCCGCCGCGCCGTTGGAGGCGTACAGCAGGGCGACCTCCTCGGGCGACATGCGCAGGTTGATCTCGCCGCGCGAGGGCGAGGCGCGCTTGTATTCGGCTATGACGGCGCGCCGGGCCTTGGCCCGAACGGCCTCGCTGAAGGACGGCCGCTTGCCCTTGAATGGCCTGGGCAGCGTGCCGGCCTGCTCGTGTTGGCGCAGCCGCTCGATCTCATCCAGCTTGGCTTGGCGGAACTTTTCCAGCATCAGGCGACTCCCATGGTTGCGAGGTGCCCGGCCGCGCGTCCCGAGCGCACGGCCTCCAGGGCCTTGGTCGCTGCGGACTGGAGTGGGATGCCCTCCAGCAGGTGCAGGGCCATGGCCAGATTGACGGCGACCATCTTCTGCGCGGGCTCGGGCCCGCCGCCGGACAGGATGGCTTTGAGCATTGTAAGGGATTCCTGCGGACCGGCGACGGTCACGGCCTCGGCCCGGTCGTCGGCCAAACCTAGCTCGGCCGGGTCCACGCACGAGCGCTCGACCTTGCCGTCACGCACGTAAGCAACTTCGCCTGGGCCAAAGGGCGTCAGCTCGTCGTAGCCGCCCGCGCCGTGCACAACTGCCGCGCGCTCCACCCCCGTCAGGCGCAGGGCCTCGGCGATGAGCATGAGCAGCCCCTCGTTGGGCACGCCCAGGACCTGGTGCGTGGGCCGGGCCGGATTGAGCAGCGGGCCAAGCAGGTTGAACAGGGTGCGGATGCCCAGGGCCTTGCGCAGTGGCATGACGTGGCGGAAGGCCGGGTGGAATCCGGGGGCGAAGAGGAACACGAAGCCGGACTTGTCCAGGGCCGCGCCCACGGCCTCGGGGCCGGTGTCCAGGGCCACGCCCATGGCCTCCAGCACGTCGGCCGAGCCGGACTTGCTCGACACGGAGCGGTTGCCGTGCTTGACCACCTTGTGCCCCAGCGAGGCCAGGATGATGGCCACGGCCGTGGAGCAGTTGAAGCTGTGCTTATTGTCGCCGCCCGTGCCGCAGGTATCGATGCGCGGCCCGGACAGGCCGGGCACGAGGCGGGCGTGGGCCAGGCATGCACCCACGGCGGCGGCCAACTCCTCGGGCGTCTCGCCCTTGGCGCGCAGCCCCATGAGCATGGCCCCGGCCTGGCCTTCGGACAGCTCGCCGGACATGAGCCTGCCGAAGGCTCCCTCGGCCTGCTCGCGGGGCAGGTTCCGGCCCTGGGCTAGGTTCTCCAGCACGGTTTTCATGAACTCGGGCATATCAATATCCCCCTTAGGCTTGGCTGAGGATTGCCTGCGGGAAGTTGGCCAGCAGCTTCGGCCCTTCCGGAGTCAGGATCGATTCAGGATGGAACTGCACCCCGGCCCAGGGCCGGTCGCGGTAGCGCAGGCCCATGACCTCGCCCTGGTCGGTGCGGGCCGTGACTTCTATGTTCTCGTGCGCGGGCGTGGCCATGACGAGGAGCGAGTGGTAGCGGCAGACCTCGAAAGGATTGGGCAGGCCCGTGAACAAGCCCCGGCCGTCATGCTCCACCATGGAAGTCTTGCCGTGCATGATCCTGCTCGCGATCTCCACCGGCGCTCCCGCGATGTGCCCCAGGATCTGGTGGCCCAGGCACACGCCCAGCACGGGCACGCTTGCTGGCAGCCGGGCCAGGAACTCCAGGCACAGGCCGGCGTTCTCGGGGCGGCTTGGGCCGGGCGAGATGCAGACCATGGACAGTTCGCCGGACCCGGCCAGGTCGAGGATGCGCTCGTTGTCGTTGCGCAGCACAACGGGATCGCGGCCCTGCTTCTGAAACTCCTGCACCAGGTTGAAGGTGAAGGAGTCGAAATTGTCAATCAGCAAAAACATCCGTGGCCTCCTCTCCGCGCAGGACCTTGGACATGGCCCGCGACTTGTTGCCGACCTCCTCCCATTCCTTTTCCGGCACCGAATCGTAGACGATGCCCGCGCCAGCCTGGTAGCAGACCTTGTTGTTCCGGACCCACAGACTGCGGATGGTGATGCCCGTGTCCAGGTCCACCCGGCCGTCGGTCAGGCCGACCCAGCCCACGGCCCCGCCGTACGGACCGCGCGGCAGATCCTCCAGGTCGGCGATGATCTCCATGGCCCGCACCTTGGGCGCGCCGGAAAGGGTTCCGGCCGGAAAGGCCGAGGCCAGCACGTCCATGGCGTCCAGGCCGGATTTGAGTTTGGCCCCGACGTAGGAGGTCAGGTGCATGACGTGCGAAAAGCGCTCGACCTGCATGAACTTCTGCACGCTCACGCTGCCCGGCGTGGCGATGCGGCCCAGGTCGTTGCGGCCCAGGTCCACGAGCATGACGTGCTCGGCGCGCTCCTTGGGGTCGGCCAGCAGGTCCACGGCATAGGCCGCGTCCTCGGATTCGCCCACTCCGCGCGGCCGGGTGCCGGCGATGGGCCGCGTCTCCAGGCTTCCATCGTCGCAGCGCACGAGCAGCTCGGGCGAGGAGCCGGCCAGGACCACGCCCGGCAGCTTCATATAGAACATGTAGGGCGACGGGTTGACCTGACGCAGACGGCGGTAGAGCACGAAGGGGTCGCCGCTGAAGTCGGCCTCGAAGCGCGAGGAGAGCACGACCTGGATGCACTCGCCCTGGCGGATGAGCTCCTTGGCCGCCTCCACCGAGCGCATGTAGCCTTCCTTGCCGGGCCGGGGGGCGACCTCGCCCACCACGGGCATGGCCGGCTTGCGCAGGATGCGCGCGGTGTTCATCTCCGGCTTGGCCTCGGCGTCCAGGCTCAGGTAGCAGCAGCGGTGGTGCAGGTGGTCGTAGAGCACCACTTGGCCTGGCAGCGCCAGGCAGGCCTCGGCGTCCGCCGGACGGACCACGGGAGCGAGCTTGGGCTCGAACAGCCCGGCCAGGCCATAGCCGAAGTAGCCGTACAGGCCTCGCGTGGCCGGCGGCAGGCTTCCGAAGCCTTCTGGCGGCGTGATGCGCAGGGCGGCGGCCGCGGCCTTGACGCCCTGGACCCAGTCCTGGCCGTCCAGCCTGGTCAGCGGGGACAGCCGCTTGTCCGGGGCCGATACGGCCAGCTTGCCTCCACGGCAGGCGAGTATAAGGCGGAAATCCCACAGGATCAGGCTGTAGCGGCCCAGGCGGCCGTCCACCTCGGCGCTTTCGAGAAGAATTCCGGGCGAGTCGCCGACGAGCCCCAGGTAGAGGCTGATGGGCGTCTGCACGTCGGCGGGCATCCAGCAGCCCGTCTGCCTCAGCGTGATAATCTGCATGTGCCTCTCCTTCCGATTTATTGTATTTATTAACGAAAAAGGCCGCGTTCCTCGGGGAGGAACGCGGCCTTTGGATACACCAGTCGCCACAGAAGCTTTACGCCCCTCCCCGTTGCTTGTCGTCGCGCCACCACCACTGGGCCCTTTCGGCCAATAGGGAAACATCGCCTCCTGCGGCGATGTTGAGGTGGGAACGGAACAGGCGCACGGCCTCCTGGGCGTAGGGGTTGGCCTCGAACAGGGCCTCGAACAGCCCGGCGTCCTCGGTCAGCATCTTGCGGGCCGACTCCAGCCGCCGCCGGAATGACGGCGTGACGAAGCGCTCGATGTCAGGCAGGCCCGCGGTGGCCGAGAGGTAGGCTGTGTTGGTCACGAAATTGAGTCCTTGGATGAAGGCCATGGCCCGGTCATGTTCCTGGGCCGTCGTTCGAAACGTACTGAACCCGATGCGCTTCAGCAAGACTTCCACCGCTTGCAGGGCCGCGTCGTCCCTGCCGGGGGTCACCGCCACGATCCGCTCGCTTTCGGGCGGCTGAGGTCCGAACAGCGGGTGGGTGCCCACCACCGGGCCGTCCCAAGCCGCGAGCATGCTCTCCACCGGGCCGACCTTGACCGAGCACAGGTCGGCCAGGATATGCCCCCGGGCCAGGTTCGGCTTCACCTGGCGCAGCACGTCGGTCATGGCCTGGATGGGCACGGCCAGCAGCACCAGTTCGGCAGATCGCACGGACTGCGCCAGGGCCGCATCTTCCAGGGGTTTGTCCAGTTGATGGACCGCCAGCCCCTGTTCCAGGCACAAATTTGTAAACAGCCGGCCCATCTGGCCTCGAGCGCCGATAACAGCCACGCTCTGGATGGCGCGCTCGCCGGTCATGCTCAAGCCCCCTGGCCGATCTTGGCCCATTCATCGAAGAAGCCCGGGAACGACTTGGCCACACAGCGCGGGTCGTCCAGGCGCACCTCCACCCCGCCCAGGCTTAGCAGCGTAAAGCTCATGGCCATGCGGTGGTCCGAGTGGGTGGCGAAGTCAACGCTCTTGCCTGACGGCAGCGCACCCGGCGCAATGTGCAGGCCGTCCGGCAGCACCTCCACCTGCGAGCCGACGGCGCGGATGGCCCCGGCCACGGCTTCCAGGCGGTCGGACTCCTTGATGCGCAGGTGGGCCACGTTGCGGATGGTCGTCTCGCCTTTGGCGAACAAGGCGACCATGGCCACCGTGGGCACCAGGTCCGGGCATTGGCCCATGTCAACGTCGATGCCGCGAAGCTCGCCGGGCGACACGCTGACCGCCCCGACGGAATCCCATATAACCGAAGCTCCGAAATTTTGCAAAATGCGTAAAATGGCCCGGTCGCCCTGCACCGAGTCGCGGCGCAGCCCGGTCATGGCCACGGGGCGGGCAATCGCGCCCGCGCCCAGAAAATAAGATGCGTTTGACCAGTCGCCCTCCACGGCATAATCGCGCGGCGTATAGCGCGAGGGCTGCACGTTGAAGCGCACCCTGCCCGGTTCGGCCGCGCGCACCTCGCGCCACGGCGTGGCCGCCCACGCGCCGTCCTGGAGCGTTTCGACCGTGAAGGGAATGCCGAAGTCCTCCATGACCTGCAGGCTGAGCGCCACGTAGGGCCAGGACACGACCTTGGCTCCGGTAATGGACAGCTGCATGGGCCTGGCGGCCAGGGGCGCGGCCAGCAGAAGGCCCGAGAGGTACTGGCTGGATTCCTCCAGGGACACGGCCGCCGGTCCGCCGCGCAGGCCCTCGGTGCGCATGACGAAGGGCAGGTAGCCGACTTTTTCCAGCCATTGGAAGTCCACGCCCTGGGAGTGCAGCTCCGTGGTCAGCTCGGCCATGGGCCGCTGGTGCATGCGGCCCGCGCCGCGCACTTCGAAAGCTCCCCGGCCTGCGGCGGCGATGGCCGTGAGCAGGCGGCAGGTGGTGCCGGACTCGCCCACGTCCAGCAGCACGGGCTTATCCGCGTCGCCTTGCGGCCCGTCGGCCATGCCGCGTACGCGCACGTCGCCGCCGTCGCGCGTAAAAGTCGCGCCCATGGCCTGCAGGCAGGGCAGGGTCGCGCCGGTTGTGTCGTTGCTGACCAGCACGCCCGTCAGCTCGGATTCGCCGGGAGCCAGGGCCGCGGCGATGAGCGCGCGGTGGGACACGGACTTGGAGGCCGGGGCGGAAATGGTTACGGGCTGCATGGCTACTCCCTGTTCAGGTCGAGCTTGGGGCCGGACGGGTAGCTGCCGAGAAGGCGCAAGGTATGGCAGCGCTCGCGCAGCAGGGCCAGGGCCTTCTTGTTGTCCTCGGCGTACAGGTCGCACTCCAGGTCCGCGAAGAACACGTACTTCCACTTCTCGCTCTTGAGCGGCCGGGACTCCAGCTTGCTCATGTTGATGCCCGCCTCGGCCAGGGCGGCCAGCACGGCGGCCAATGCGCCGGGCTTGTCCGGCGTGGTGAACAGTATGGAGGTCTTGTCCGGCTGCCCGTCGGCCAGGCGCGAGGCGGCGATGATGCAGAAGCGCGTCCAGTTGTCCGGCGCGTCCTCTATGCCCGAGGCGAGCACGGACAAGCCGTGCATCTCGGCCAGGCGGCTCTGGCCCACGGCGGCCGCGCCCGGCTTGTCCACCACGGTGCGCGCCGCGGCGGCCGTGCTCTCCAAGGGGATGAGCGCGGCGTTGGGCAGGTTGGCGTGCAGCCATTGGGCGCACTGGGCCAGGGGCTGCGGGTGCGAGTAGACCACGCTCACGTCATCCAGGCGCATGGCCTTGGACAGCAGGGAGTGGCGGATGCGGCAAAAAAGCTCGGCCTGGATGAACACGTCATAACGATGAAACAGATCCAGGCTCTGGCCCACGGAGCCTTCCAGGGAATTCTCCAGGGGGATGACGCCCAGTTCGGCCTCGCCGCGCGACACGGCGGCGAAGATGGCCTCGAAGTTGGCCTTGGGCAGGTACTCCACGCTGTGGCCCAGGTACTCCATGGCCGCCAGGTGCGAGAAGGTGCCCTCGGGTCCGAGGTAGACGATCTTCTGCGGCCGCTGCAGGGCCCGCGAGGAGGACATGATCTCGCGGTAGATGGCCTTCAGGTGCTCGTTGGGCAGGGGGCCGGGGTTGATGGCCGTGAGCCGGTCCAGCAGCTTCTTCTCGCGCGCGGGCTTGAAGACCGGGTCGCCCGAGCCGGCCTTGAGCCGCCCCACGCGCTTGCTGATCCTGGCCCGCTTGTTGAGCAGAGCCACGATCTCCTCGTCCACCCAGTCGATCTCGCGGCGCACGGCGGCCAGAAACTTGTGGTCCGCGTTCCGGCCCTGAGCCTGGGGCTGCTGTTCGGCGGGAACGGCGGTTTCGGCTTGCGCTTGGGCCTGCTCGTTCGCGGCGGGTTTGACGGATCTTCCGGCTTTGTCGGCCTTGGCGGACTTGGCTGGGATATCCGGAGTCTCGGGCATTTCCATGGCTGGGCTTCCCCTAGGCTTCCTTGATGTCTTCCGTGATGCGCATGCCGAAATGGCGGCCGGCCGTGTCCAGGCGGGCCAGGATCTCGTCGCCCTCGCGCAGGCTGACCACGCTCACGGGCTCGCCGTTCGGCCGGGTCAGGCGGATGGTCTCGGCGTTCTGCAGGAACACGGCCCCTTCGCGGGTCCCCTCGGGAGTCTCCACCTTGGCCCGCACCAGCAGCATGGGCCGCACCTCGACCTTGACCCGTCCGATGGTGGCCAGGGAGGTCCGGCCGTCGTGGCCCACCACGAGCACCTCGTCGCCGGCGGACAGCTCCTGCAAATAGTTGGTGCGGTCGCCGGGCATGACCGCGTAGGCGTGCACTGCCCCGGCGTTGACCCGGAAGGGCCGCGCGGCCACGTACGGGTTGTTCTCGGTCTCGGCGTGCACCAGAAAGGTGAAGGCGCTCGAATTGCCCACGAGCATGCCCTGGCCCTTGCGCAGCATGGACAGCGTGTCCACGCACACGCGGTGGCCCAGTCCCACGGGGCGGACCTCCGTGACCACGGCCCGCGACAGCTCGTACACGCCCTGGGACAGCTTGACCTCGGCCACGATGCTCTTCAGCTCGGCCGCGGCCTGGGGCAGCACCAGCAGCCAGTCCACGCCGCGCTCCAGGATGCCGGCGGCCAGGCGGGCCTGATCCAGGGAAGCCACTTCCACGCCCAGGTTTTCGGCCTGGGCCAGGATGTTCTCCACCGGGATGATCTCCCAGCCGGCGCGCAGCACGACCTTGCCGCCGGAACGCAGGCAGGCCACGGCGTGCTCCTCGTCTGACTTGGACTCCAGGCAGACGGTGGTGAGCGAGCTGGCCGGCAGGACCTCGGTGCGCCCGAGCCGGCGCACGGACTCCACGCGCTCGTCCTCCACGATCAGGCCGTCCACGCCCGACTCCAGGGCCAGGGTGACGAGGTTCTTGTCGAAGGGCACTGCGTACAAATAGATCTTCTGCATGGAGATCAGCTCGCCTTTTGGGTGTTGTTCAGGAAATCCATGGCCTCGTCCACTTCCCAATCCTCGTGCACCACGCCCCTGAGCGCGGCCACCAGCCTGCGCGGGTCACTGGCCTGGAAGATGTTGCGCCCGATGGATAGGCCATGGCCTCCGGCCAGCACGGAATCGTGAACCATCTGGACGATGTCGCGCGTGTTGTCCATCCTCTCGCCTCCGGCGATGACCACGGGCACGCAGCAGGCCTCGGTGACCTCGGCGAAGGAGTCGGGATTGCCTGTGTAGCAAACCTTGACCACGTCCGCGCCCAGCTCCACGCCCACGCGGGCGCAATGCTTCACGACATCCTTGTCATATTGGTTCGGGACCTTGGGGCCGCGGGCGTAGACCATGGCCAGCACCGGGATGCCCCACTGGGCGGCGGTGGAGGTCACCTGGCCGAAATCGCACAGCATGCGCGCCTCGGTCTCATCGCCAAGGTTCACGTGCACGGACACGCAGTCCGCGCCGAGGCGGATAGCGTCTTCCACGGTGCCCACGAGGGTCTTTGCGTTGGGGAAGGGAGAGAGGCTGGTGGAGGCGGAGAGGTGTACGATGAGGCCGATGTCCTTGCCTGATCCGCGATGGCCGCAGCGGATCAGGCCCTTATGCATGAGCACCGCGTTGGCCCCGCCCTCGACGATCTGGTTCACGGTTTCGCGCAGGTCCACCAGGCCGGCGATGGGGCCCACGGACACGCCGTGGTCCAGGGGCACGATGATCGTGTGCTCGGTATTGCGATCGAAAATGCGTTCGAGGCGGATGGCTTTTCCGATGTTGTTGCTGCTGGCTAGCATGTGCGGCTCCTTGCCCCGACCCGGCATCGCCCGCGCACCCCTGAAAACAAACAGGGGCCGCCGGCTTTCGCCTGCGGCCCCTGGGGATGTTCGGTGTTTTCTTCGCTTCTACTTGAGAACCAAACCGCTCCCGCTGCAGACCACAGGCTGCTCCCTAAACCAATAATAATACCAAAAGCTAAAGGATAGGGTGGCGAAAGCCAGGGGCTGCACGGTCTTCATGCGAGGCAATATGCTCCCGCCCCTGACGTCATGTCAACGGTTTTCTTAGACACGAATGCGGCTGAGCGGATGTTGACATTTATGTTCAAACAATTTTGCACGCCAGCCCATGCTGACTTTAATTTCACAAATAGGTAATCTTAGACTGTATACGCGTTTTAAAAAGAGGAATTAATTACATTAATGTCTACTAAGTAGCGTACGAACCCTGAAGACCGCGTCCTTCTTCGCAATTAATAATTTATTTCAGTAAGTTATATACATGGCCCGGCCTTTGCTCAAGGCGGGATGTCGGGGGGAACGTTCTTTCGACACCCATTCCCTGTAAGGAGGTCGCATATGGGTTTCCTGTTCAATAACGGCAGAGGCATTGGCCGCACCGCCGTTGCGGCCGCAGCGCTCTCGGCGCTGCTTCTGGCGCCGGGGCTCGCCCTGGCGCAGGAGGAGGCGGTTGAGTATTTGACCCAGGGCAACGCCAACATCCTGTGGACGCTCATCGCCGCCATGCTTGTGATGCTCATGCAGGCCGGATTCGCCTGCGTCGAGACCGGCTTCACCCGCGCCAAGAACGCGGGCAACATCTGCATGAAGAACGCCCTGGATTTCGGCGTGGGCCAGATCATCTTCTTCCTGTTCGGCTTCGCGCTCATGTTCGGCACCGACCTGGGCGGCTTCATCGGCACCGACCAGTTCGCCCTGAGCCTCGGCCCGGTCATCGGGCAGGACGGCTTCGACGGCTTCTACTACACCTTCTGGTTCTTCCAGTCCGTGTTCGCCGCCACCGCCGCGACCATCGTTTCCGGCGCCGTGGCCGAGCGCATGAAGTTCGGCTCCTACGTGATCATTTCCGTCGTCGTCACCGGCCTCATCTATCCCATCTCCGGCCACTGGGCCTGGGGCGGCCTGAACGGCGACGCATCGGCCGGCTGGCTTGAAGGCCTCGGCTTCATAGACTTCGCCGGCTCCACCGTGGTGCACTCCGTGGGCGGCTGGATCGGACTGGCGGGCGCCATGGTCCTCGGCCCCCGCGTGGGCAAGTACACCACCGACGGCAAGCCCAGGGCCATTCCGGGCCACAACATTCCGCTGGCCACGCTCGGCGTGTTCCTGCTCTGGTTCGGCTGGTTCGGCTTCAACCCCGGCTCCACCACCACCGCCGACGACACCATCGGCCTGATCGCCGTGAACACCTCCCTGGCCGCCTGCGCCGGCGTGGTCGCGGCCATGATCACCTCCTGGATGCGCTTCGGCAAGCCCGACATCTCCATGAGCCTCAACGGCGCGTTGGCCGGCCTCGTGGCCATCACCGCGCCCTGCTTCACGGTCTCTCCCGTCAGCTCGATCGTCATCGGCCTCGTGGCCGGCGCCCTGGTCGTTCTGTCCGTCGAGTTCCTGGATAAGGTGCTCAAGATCGACGACCCCGTGGGCGCGGTCTCCGTGCACGGCGTATGCGGAGCCTGGGGCACCGTCGCCGCCGGCCTGTTCTCCACGGACGTGGGCCTGTTCATGGGCGGCGGTTTCGGCCAGACCCTGGTGCAGCTCCTGGGCGTGGGCGTGGTCTTCGTGTGGGCCTTCGGCGCCGGTTTCATCCTCTTCAGCCTGGTCAAGGCCCTGGTCGGCGTGCGCGTGTCCAAGGAAGAGGAGGTCAGGGGCCTCGACATCGGCGAGCACGGCTCCGAGGCCTACAACGGCTTCCAGGTCTTCACCACCGAGTAGCGCCAGCCTGCAACGAGAACGCGAGGAAACACAATGAAGCTCATCATCGCATACATCCGGCCCGAACAGCTCAATGCGGTCAAGCAGGCCCTCTACGCCAAGGGCATCTACACCATGAGCGTGACCAACATCCTGGGCAGCGGCCGCCAGAAGGGTTTCACCGAAACCTACAGAGGCGTGGTCATCGAGATGAACCTGCTCAAGAAGCTGCGCCTGGAGATCGGCGTTCCCGCCGACAAGGCCGACATGGTCATGGATACGATCATCGAAAGCGCCCGCACCGGAAAGGAGGGCGACGGCATGATCTTCACCCTGGACATAGGCAAGGCGGTGCGCATCCGCACCGGCGAAAGCGGCCTGTGATACCTATCGAACCGGACCGGGAGCCTCTGGCTCCCGGTCTCCTTCAAGACACGAGCAAAGCATAACGCATGAGGAACGGGGCCATGGCGCACGAGGACAATATTCCGAGGATCGCCGACGTCAGCCTGTCGTCCATCCTCAAAAGCGAGGCGGTCCTCACCTTCTTCCAGCCCCTCGTGTCCCTGCGTCGCAAGTCCCTGTTCGGCGTGGAGGCCCTGAGCCGTGGCCTCATCGGCGATTCCGGCGAAGCGATCCCCCCCGCGCTTCTCTTTCAGCTGGCCGAGAGCAAGACCGATCTGGCCGACCTCGACCGCTTGTGCAGACGCAAGGCCCTGGAAGCCTTCGCTCCCATGCACGCCCTGAGCAGGGAGCTGTTCCTGTGCCTGAATATCGAGCCTGGCACACTGGACCGCGGCCTGGTGGGCTCGGGTACATTGTCGGACGTGGCCCAGCGGCTGGGAGTCGATCCCGCCAACGTGGTCCTGGAACTCGACGAATCCCAAATCGCCGATCCCTCCGCCCTGACCGGCTTCGCCCAGTCCTGCCGAGCGGCCGGCTTTCTGCTGGGGCTGGACGGTGCCGGCGGCCCGCACTCGGGGCTTGAGCGCATCGCCGAACTGCGCCCGGACATCATCAAGATCGACCGCAGACTGGTTTCAGGCGTGCATTGCGCGACGCACAAGCAGGAGGTGGTGCGAGGGCTCATAGCCACAGCGGACCGCATCGGGGCCTTGCCCGTGGCTGTGGGCGTGGAGACGGAGGAGGAGGTCATCCTGCTCCTGGAGCTGGGCGTGGAGGTCTTCCAGGGCTTCTATTTCGCCCGGCCCTACCCGGGCGGCACCAAGCGTCCCGACGTGAGCACGGCCATCGAGGCAGTTGCCGCGCACTTCAAGGGGCATGTCCTGCGCAGGATCAACGCCAGCAAGGAGCAGCACAAGATTTACGCTTTTGTCATCGACCAGGTCCAGGAAACCCTGGTCCGCACGGCCCTGCCCGAGCTGGACGCCGCGCTGGCGGGCATCCTCGGCATGCATCCGGGCCTGCAATGCGCCTACGTGCTGAACGAATCGGGCCTGCAGATCTCGGACACGATCTGCAATCCGCTGCTCAGGCGCGGCGGGCGGCGGCTCCTGCACCAGCCCATCCGCAAGGGCACGGACCATTCCCTCAAGGAATACTACCTGTCCATCATGGCGGGCCTGCCCCGCTACATCACCGATCCGGGCATCTCCCAGTCCACGGGCCTGCCGCGCCGGACCTTGTGCGCCGCGTACCAGGACGCCTCCGGCCGCCAGCGCATCCTCTGCCTGGACATCAGCGAGCCGGAATAGCCGGTCGATCCCGATTGCGTTTCACTCACGAATCGCGGCGCACGGCAGGCCGCTGTCAGAAAGGCCCCCATTAGGAATTGCTTGACTTAAGCACGACCAGCCTGTTTGTTTTCCTGCGCGAGACCTACCGGGCGCCGCGTACGGTCGATCCAGCCCATTCCCGCCGCGCATGCGCCCTGCGCTGCCGCTGGAGGCAGCCCACAGGTCTCCGTTTCGCCGCCCGAACACGACACATAATTTCCAAGGTAGGAAAATGCTCGTAATCCTGGTCAGCTTTGCCTTCGGTTTCGGCCTTCTGCTCACCCGCATCGGCCTGCCGCCCATGGTCGGCTTCCTGCTGGCCGGTTTCGCCTACAACATGGCCGGACTGCAGCAGCCCCCGGGCCTGGACCTCGTCGCCGACCTCGGCATCACGCTTCTGCTCTTCTCCATCGGCCTCAAGCTCGACGTGCGAGGTTTGCTCAAGGCCGAGATATGGGCCAGCTCCACGGCCCAGGTGATCCTCACCACGGGATTCATGTACGGTGTGCTGCTGCTCGGTCAGTACGGGCTCCAATCGCCGCTCCTGGACATGTCCTGGCAGACCATGCTCATCCTGGCCTTCGCCCTCTCCTTCTACAGCACGGTCTTCGCGGTCAAGGTCCTGGAGGAAAAGGGGGACCTTACAGCCTTTTACGGCAAGATCGCCATCGGCATCCTCATCATGCAGGACCTGTTCGCCGTGCTCTTCCTGAGCGGCTCCACGGGCAAGCTCCCGAGCATATGGGCCCTGAGCGTGCTGGCCCTGCCCTTGTTGCGGCCCGTGCTCCACCGCCTGCTGGACATGGCCGGCAGGGGCGAACTGTTCATCCTCTGCGGTCTGTTCATCGCCCTGGGCGTGGGCGCGGAAGGCTTCACTCTCGTGGGCCTGAAGCCCGACCTGGGCGCCCTGGTGGTCGGCGTGCTCATTGCGGGGCATCCCAGGGCTTCGGAACTGTCCAAGGCTTTGTTCGGCTTCAAGGAACTCATGCTCGTCGGCTTCTTCCTGTCCGTCGGCATGGGCGGGCTGCCCACGGTCGAGATGCTGCTCATCGCAGGCCTGCTCTGCCTCATCCTGCCGTTCAAGGCGGCCATCTATCACGGCGTCATCAGCCGTTTCGGCTTGCGCGCGCACGAGCCTGTTCGCCTCCCTGGCCTTGAACAACTACTCGGAGTTCGGACTCATCGTGGCCGCCATCTCCGTGGGCCAGCGTCTGCTCTCTCCGGACTGGCTGCTCATCATGGCCTTGACCGTAAGCTTGAGCTTCGCCCTGTCGGCGCCGCTCAGCGCCAATTCCGAGGCCATCTACCGGCGCCTGGGCGGCTGGCTCAAGTGTCTTGACCGGCGCTGGTGCCACCCGCACGACGCCCCCATCGATCTCGGCTCGGCCAAGGTCATCGTCTTCGGCATGGGGCGCATCGGTACAGGCGCGTACGACGAGCTTACCACGGTCTACGGCCGCCACATCATAGGTGTGGAACACGCGCCCGAACGCGTGGACTTCAACCGCGGGCAAGGTCGAAACGTCATCCTGGGCGACGCCTGCGACACGGAGTTTTGGCTCAAGCTCAAAAAGGAGCTGGAGCTGGACCTCGTCATCCTGGCCATGCCCAACCACCAGGGCAACATGTACGCGGCACACCAGCTGCGCAATCTGGGTTTCCAGTGCCAGGTGGCTGCCATCGCCCGCTTTCCCGAGGAGGTCGAGGAACTGGCCAGTCTGGGAATCGCCAGTTCCTACAATATGTACGAGCAGGCCGGCGCCGGGCTCGTGCGGCATGCGCTCAACACGCGCCTGAAGTCCTGCCCGCTCACGCCGGGCCCCCTGGCTTCGGCGTGAGGCACTTTGCAATCCAACCGAGAGAGGCTGGTGCCCTCTCTCGGACTTCCTTCCGCCAGGGAGCGGCGCTCCCTGGACTCCCATTATCTCAGTTCGTTTGCAATCTGCCGCAAGGCCCTGTCTTCAAATAAAAAACGGGGAAGGCTGCGCCCTCCCCGTTCACTATTCGTCTTTCCCTCGCCTGCTATCTGCGAATGATCTGGTCGCGGTCCGGGCCCACGGAGATCATGGTCACGGGCACGCCGAGCAGCTCTTCCAGGCGCAGGAGGTAGCGCCGGGCGTTCTCGGGCAGCTCTTCCCAGGTGCGCACGGCCGAGGTGTCCTCGCTCCAGCCGGGCATGGTCTCGTAGACGGGCTCGACCTCGGCCAAGGCGTTCTCGGCTTGGGGCGGATAGGCGTACTCCTCGCCCTGGTAGCGGTACTTGACGCACAGCTTGATGGTCTTGAGCCCGTCGAGCACGTCGAGCTTGGTTACGCAGATGTCCGTGGGGCCGTTGAGGCGCGCGGACTCGCGCAGGATGCAGATATCCAGCCAGCCGCAGCGGCGCTTGCGGCCGGTGGTGGCTCCGAATTCATGGCCGCGCGACTGCAGGAATTCGCCGGTCTCGTCATGCAGTTCCGTGGGAAAAGGGCCGGAACCCACGCGCGTGGTGTAGGCCTTGACGATGGCCACGATGCGATCCAGGACGCGCGGCGAGCAGCCCGCTCCGGCCGAGGCGTTGCCGGCCACGCAAATGGACGATGTCACGAAGGGGTAGGTGCCGTGGTCGATATCCAGGTGCGTACCCTGGGCGCCCTCGAACAGCACGCCCTTGCCGGACTCCAGGCGCTGCTGGATCTCGCCGGATACGTCGGCCAGGTAGCCGGACACGCGCTCGGCGAAAGGCCGCACCTGTTCGAAAACCTCGTCGACGTCCATGGGCTGCGCGCCGTACAGGGAGAAAAGAGCATTCTTCTCGGCCAGGGCGATGGCGATCTTGCGCCGCAGAAGCTGCGGGTCGGCCAGGTCCGAGGCGCGGATGCCGGTGCGCGCGGCCTTGTCCTCGTAGCAGGGGCCGATGCCGCGGCCCGTGGTGCCGATCTTGCCGTCCTTCTTGGCCGCCTCGCGAGCCGAGTCGAGCAGCTTGTGGTAGGGCATGATCACGTGCGTCTTTCGGCTGACCTTGAGCCTGGCGGGAGCGATGTCCACGCCCTGCTTGGCCAGCGTGTCCAGCTCCCTGCAGAAGACCTCGGGGTCCAGGACCACGCCGTTGCCGATGAGGCAGACCTTGCCGGGGTGCAGGATGCCGGAGGGAATCAGATGCAGCACGAGCTTGCGGTCCTTGACCACCAGGGTATGGCCGGCGTTGTTGCCGCCCTGGAAACGCACGATGGCATCGACCTCGCGCGTCAGCAGGTCCACGACCTTGCCCTTGCCCTCATCGCCCCACTGGGCGCCAATGACCACGATATTTGACATTTCCTACTCCTTGCATCAGCATATCCGCGGCATGACCCGATCAACCGATCCGCTTGCGGAAAATAGCGCTCATGCGTAAAGGACTCTTCCCGCCTCTGTCAATGCGCATGATCAGGTTTCCGTTGGCTAATTCATGAAATCATATCACTTGCGTTACCTATACCTGTCCCGCCGGCGCGAACTGCTCATCCTGGCGGCCCTGTTCCTGAGCCTTGGCGCCCTGGTCTGGCTCCTGCTCTATCGCGACGTGTTCTTTCCCGGTCCGGTGCTGCGCGTGGCCGCCCCGGACATGGAAGTGTTCCAGGGGCGATTAAGCCCTTACGGCGCCGGCCCCCAGCGCGATCTTCTCGAAGCGTTCTGCGCCGAGCAGGACATCGAGGCCCGTTGGCTGCCCATCCGCAACTGGGAGGAAGGCTGGCGGCTTCTCCGCGAGGGCCGGGCCGATCTCCTGCTGGGGCACGGCGCGTTGCCGCCAGAGGATCTCGCCGGGGCAGGCATCATAGAAGGGCCGGTGCTGGCGGAAAGCCAGGCCTTTCTCCTGCACAACCGCGAAAGCTTCGGGCCCAAGGCGCCCTTCTCGCCCTGCGATACGCCCTTCTTCTATCAGCACTCCCCGGCCATCGAAGCCGTCCTGGCTGGGTTGTGCCAGGACGATGGAGAGCAGACACGGGGGAGCCCCATGGAAAGCGTCTACCTGCTGCCCATGTTCGAGGCCCTGGCCGACGGCGGCACCCGCCTGGGCGTCGTGGACGAGGCATCCTTCCGTCTCTGGCAACCGCTCTTCCCCCAGCTCCAGACCTCAAAAGCCCTGCCCACGGCCATCCAGACCCGCTGGTACATCTCCTCCAGGCGAGAATGGCTGGCCGAGGCTCTCATGCAGTACCTTTCCGGGGAAAAACTGGCCCACGAGCTGTCCCGCCTGGAGAGCCGCTACTGGGGCTTCTTTCCCCAGGACACGAGCGCCTACGAGATCGGATACATTCGCCGCGTGGTGCGCACGGTGCTGCCCCGCTACAAGGATACCATCCTCAAGGCCGCCGAGCGAGAGCGCATCGACCCGCTGCTCCTCGCCGCGGTCATTTACCAGGAGTCGCGCTTCCGCGCCCGCGCCCGCAGCCATACGGGCGTGCGCGGACTCATGCAGCTCAACATGGACACCGCCCGCATGCTGGGCGTGACCAACCGCCTGGACCCGTTCCAGTCCATCCAGGGCGGAAGCAGCTACCTGCGCAGGCTCAACGACCGGCTCAAGCCGCTCGTCGATGATCCCTGGGAGCGCTGGTTTTTGACCCTGGCCGCCTACAACCAGGGTTTCGGCCACCTGGAGGACGCCATGAAGCTGGCCCGCAAGCAGGGGCTGGCCCCGGACCATTGGCGCGACGTCAAAAAGGCTTTCCTGCTTTTGACCAAGAAAAAATACTATAAGGAAGCGACCTACGGCTATACGCGGGGATTCGAGGCCCAGGCCTACGTGGACAGCATCCGCTACTTCTACTACGTGTTCTTCGCCTTAAGCCTCGTCCCGGGCCCGGAAGCGGATCAGCTTGCCCCGTTTGTCGGCGCAACCCCTCCGGGCTGGCCCGATGCCTGAGCCGTTCCCGGCGCTTCCGGCCGCGCTGCCGCCGTGCGCCTGAGCCGCACGGGGAATGCTCCTTCCCGGCTGCCGCGGCTCCGCCTCCGGAGGGAGCGATTCGGCCGCTTCGGCCAGGATGGGTTCCCGAGGCCTGTAGCCGCCCGCCCAGTGATGGTTGAAGAGCTGGTTCTTCATACGCACTGTCTGGATGAAGGACAGCACCAACACGGCCTCTTCCCAGCGTTCGCTCGGTTCGAAACTGCGCACGATCTCGGCGTAGCGCTCCCAGAGGCTCATGAGCGAGGCCTCATCCAGGCTGCGCAATTGCCGGGCTATCTTGATCAGGGCCTTTTCCACGTAAAACGTCCTCCACTGCTATTACAAGTGCGCAACATATCAGAATGCGGCCCCGCGGCCAATGGTGAATTTGCCCAGCGCCGCGCTTCCTGCTATGTACTTCGTTTCAGCGGAGCCGCCGGGCGGCGGCGTCCCGGCTCCGTGCACCACTTTTCCCATGTCGTGAGGACCGCAGCATGAGCGACTTGAAATCCATGTACCGCGCCATGAGCGAGGATCCCTTTCCGGAAGATCTGACAATCCGCCTGGGCGACCAGGAGCTCGTCTTCCGGAAGCGCACCTGGACCATCGGCGGCGAGCGCAAGGGCCTGCGCTATGGCGAAAACCCGGATCAGCCCGCGGCCCTGTACGAACAGGCCGGCGGCGGACTGACGCTCGGCGGCGTGAGTTTCAGGGGTCCCGGCCAGGGCCTCGTGTCCGCGCTCACCGAGGAGCACATGCTCCAGGCCGGCAAGCACCCGGGCAAGACCAACCTGACCGACGTGGACAACGGCCTGAACATCCTTCAGTACCTGGCGGCCAAGCCCGCGGCCGTGATCCTCAAGCACAACAATCCCTGCGGCGCGGCCTGGACCGACGAAGGCCTGGCCACGGCGCTCACGCGCGCCTTCGAGTCCGACCGCATCGCGGCCTTCGGCGGCGCGGTGGTGGTCAACCGGCCCATGGACGAAGCCACGGCCTTGATAATCGATTCGGCCTACTTCGAGGTCGTGGCCGCGCCGGACTACGCGCCAGCGGCCCTGGAAATCCTCAAGCGCAAGAAGAGCCTGCGCATCCTCAAGATACCCGGCATCGCGCGCCTGCCGGAACTGGTGGGCCAGCCCTTCCTGGACCTAAAGTCGCTCATGGACGGCGGCATCGTGGCCCAACTCTCCTTCCGCAACCGCATCCTCAAGCCCGGGGATTTCCTGCCCGCACGCGCCGACAAGGACGGCTCCACGTTCCTGGCGCGCACGCCCACGGACCGGGAGGCCGAGGACCTCATATTCGCCTGGGCCGTGGAAGCGGGCGTCACCTCCAATTCGGTCATCTTTGCCCGCGACGGCGCGACCGTGGCCATCGGCACCGGCGAGCAGGACCGCGTGGGCTGCGTGGAGCTGACCATCCACAAAGCCTATACCAAGTACGCGGACCTGCTGGCATTCAGGGAACGGGGTCTGTCGCTGTACCAGCTCAAGGAAAAGTCCGCGCAGGATGAGGACTCGGCCAAGGCCCTGGCCGATATCGAGCGCCGCACGGCCGAGGCCCGCGGCGGCTTGCCTGGCAGCGTGCTGGTGTCCGACGGTTTCTTCCCCTTCCGCGACGGCGTGGACGTGGCCCTGGCGCAGGGCGTTGCGGCCATCGCCCAGCCCGGAGGCTCCATCCGCGACCACGAGGTCATCGAGGCCGTGAATCAGGCCACGCCCCAGGTAGCCATGGTCTTCACGGGTCAGCGCTCGTTCAAGCACTAGACCCGCCGCGCGTCGGCGGTGTTCCGCCTGCCGGGACAGTCGGCTCCTCCGGCTGTCCCTAGACGCGCGGCCCGGGGAGATGCGGTCCCCGAGGCAGGAACCCGCGCTATCGGAATCCTGGCAAGACCTGTTTTCCCGACCCGGATTTTACCGTATATTCTGCCGGCCGGGCGCTTGCCGGCGGTAAACGTCATAGGAGTGACATGACCAGGCTTGTCCGCTATCCGGGCCCCGGATGCGTCGTCGAATTCATGCAGGGCAACCAGCCGCAGCTCGCCTACGTGGTCGAGGAGCAGTCGGGCAAGTTGCGCGTGCTGACCCAGAATCGCCGCGAGGCCAAGCTTCCCGCCTCCCGGCTGCTGCCCTGGTCGGGGCCGGCCTGCCCCGCGGACCTGGGGCGGGCCGAGATCGAACGCCTGCTGGACAGCCATCTGGCCAGACGGCGCGAAGTAGCGGCCGGCATCGACGTGCTGGAGCTGTGGTCCATGGCCCAGGGCGAGGTGGACCAGGCCAAGGCCGAGTGGTTCGCCGAGCTGCTCTGGGCCGACCCGGACCCTGATCAGGTGGCGGCCATGGGTCGCGTGCTTCTGGACTGCAAGACGCACTTCAAGTTCCATCCCCCCGAGTTCATCCCCTACTCGGCCGAGACGGTCGAAACCCGCCTGTCCGAGCAGGAGGAGGCGCGCATCAGGGAAAAGCTCGTCGGCGTCGGCCAGTCCTTTCTCAAGGAGCTCTGGCAATCGGGCAACGGCCCGGTCGACGTGAACAAGCTGCGCGCAAAGCCCGACGCCGAAACCGCGAGCCTGCTGGCCGACATGCTCAAGGCCCGCATGGCCGACCCCGAGGACAAGGAGCCAGACCCACTCTGGCGCGAGGTGCGCCGTGGGCTGCCCGAGCACCCGTATCTGGCCCTGCTGCTGGCCGAACGCTGGGGCATCGTGCCGCCCCACTACAATTATCTGCTGGCCCGCGCGGCCTACACCATGGACGAGTCCTGGGCCGAGCCCTTTGCCGACGAGGTCGCGCAGTTGACCAGCCGGCGCGACGAGCTGGACACCGAGGCCGACCCGCGCCGCTTCGTGTCCATCGACGCTGCCACCACCACGGACATCGACGACGCCTTCGTGGCCTCGTACGACGGCGAGACCATACCGGTTTCCGTGGCCCTGGCCTGCCCGGCCGTGCACTGGGACTTTTCCAGCCCCCTGGGCCGGGCGGTCCTGGACCGCGCCACGAGCCTTTACCTGCCCGAGGGCACGAGCCACATGCTCCCCCGCGCACTGGCCGAGGACATTTACAGCCTGCGCCAGGGCGAACCACGGCCGGCGCTGATCCTCGACCTGCGCGTGGACGCGGGCGGCGAGCCGTCATTGACCGGACTGCGTTTCGGGAAAATCACGGTGGCCGCCAACATCACCTACCACCAGGCCGAGGAGTGCCTGTCCGCCGGCCCCAAAGCCTGCGCCGACGCCACGGGCGGCGCAAGCGCCGACCTGGACTGGGCCGCGGCCCGCGATCTGGCTTCCCGGCTGCGCGACCGGCGCATCCGCAACGGTGCGGTGATCATCGAGCGCCAGGAGCCGGAGATCGTGCTCGACGACGGCGACTCGCCCCAGGTGCACCTGGAGATCAAGGAACCCACGCCCTTGGCACAGCTCCTGGTCAGCGAACTCATGATCGTGGCCAACGAGCTCTGCGCGCGTTGGGCCATGGAACAGGGCGTGCCGCTCTACTTCCGCGCTCAGGACACCGTGCTGCCCAAGGACGCCGCCGGAGTATGGACCGAGCCCGAGGACGTGTACCGCGTGGTCAAGCACTTCGGCCCCACCCTGCTGGAGACCCAGCCCAAGCCCCACAAGGGTCTGGGCGTGCCGGCCTACAGTCCCGTGACCTCGCCGCTGCGGCGAATCACCGACCTGATCAACGTGACCCAGATCCAGCGCAGCCTAACCACGGGCCAGCCCCTGTTCAGCCGCGACGAGCTGGAAGCCATGCAGCCGACCGTCAGCTCGCGGCTCGAGGCCGTGGGCAAGGTGCAGCGGTTCAGGCCCCGCTACTGGAAGCTCCTGCACCTGCTGCAGAACCGCAAGGCCTCCACCTGGATCGGCGTGGCCGTGGACGAGTCCGGCGGGCTGGTGACCCTGGCCCTGCCTGACGCCCAGATCTTCGTTCGCGCCCCGCGCGTCATGCTCGGCGACAAGTTGTACCCCGGCCAGCGCTTCGCGCTCCGTTTCGGCAAGATCGACCCCCTGTGCAACGAGATCCGCGTGGCCGAGGCCCACGAGGAGGAGACGAATGGCTAGGGTCTCCCCCACCCGGCGCGCCAAAGGAGTCTATCCATGTTTTTGAGCATCGGCTGGATTCTCATGTCCTACCTGATCGGCTCCGTGCCTTTCGGGCTGTTGGTGGCCAAGGCCGTGTGCGGCGTGGACCCGCGCCTGGAAGGCAGCCGCAACACCGGCGCCACCAACGTCTCGCGCCTGTGCGGCACCAAGTACGGCCTGGCCGTGCTGGCCCTGGACCTGCTCAAGGGCTGGGCGCCCGCCGCCGGGGCCATGGTCTTCAGCGACAACTGGTTCTTCCTGAGCCTCGTGGGTCTGGCCGCCATCATCGGCCACACCAACTCGCCCTTCCTGTCCGGCAAGGGCGGCAAGGGCGTGGCCACGACCATCGGCGTGTTCCTGGCCCTCACGCCCGCGGCCCTGATCATCTCCGTGCTGTGCTGCGTGGCGGCCATCACCATCTCGGGCTACGTGTCGCTGGGCTCCCTGACCCTCGGCGCGGCCCTGCCAGTATTCACGCTGCTCACCGGCAAGATCGGCTTCCTGCCCGTGACCCTGCTGGTGGCCGTGATCATCTACTGGAAGCACCGCGAGAACATCCGCCGATTGGCCACGGGACAGGAAAATCCGTGGCGGAAGAAGAAGGTGCAGGAAAAGACCTGAGCCATATCGCACGCATGCCGGGGAGGGACGCCCTCCCTCTCCGGCTCCTTGCCGGAGCCGCTCACGCCAAGGCGATCCTGGCCCCGGCGGTTCGTCGGCAAATCGTCGTTGCCACCCCGTTTCCCCAGCCATTCCGCCCCTGATCCTCCCAGCACGGCCGCGAGGGCGCGCCGGGCAAGCCACGGACAAAGGCGTCCCGCCGGAAATCATGTGTTGCGCGCCCGCCGCGTTCCGCTATGCTGGCCGCAAACTCCTGACCCGAGTATTCCGCCTGCCCGCCGCAGGCTTGCAAATGGAGGAACATTCCATGCTCGAACGCATGCGCCATCTGGTGGAAGATCACTGGTCCGGCCAGCGCCGGCAGGCGCCCCGGCGTGACGCCCGGCTGGACGAGACAGTGGACCGGATCGCCCAGAGCGTCTCGCCAAAGATCAAGGCCGTGCGCGATTACCGGCGGAGGCTTCGCGAGCCGGTCAGGCAAGCCCTGGAATACTTCAGCCGCGCCGCCGAAGCGCTCGTGGGCCCTGTCGTCATGGAGCCGAAACGCTGGCGCACGGACCCGCTGCTGAACGCCTGCTTCAGCTCCATGGAACATATGAGCGGATTCCTGCGCGACAGCGATCCCCTGCGCCGGCAGGCCGCCATGTCTCGGCAGGGCGACCTGTTCTTCCTGCTGACCATGGATCGCCGGGAGGAAACCATCCCGGGGAACGTCACGGATTGCGACGTTCCCCGCAGGGATGTGCTGCAGACCGTGGTCACCTTCAGCGACCACCGGGCCCAAGCCGCCGCCCCGACCCTGGAGGAATCCCGCGAACGCATGGTCCGCGGGGCGTTGGAGCTTCTCGCGGCCAGGGCCAAGTCGCACATCATGGACAATCACAGGAAGATCGAGGAGCTGGAGCGCGCCAAGGCCACACTCAAGAGCGAGATGAAGCTGCTGGAGCTTGAACACCATGGGCTGGGCGAGGCGTTCGTCGATGCCGACATGCGCCGGAAGCTCGCCGAAGGCGAGCAGGTCATGCGCGAGCTGGCCTCGAACATGGCCCAGCTCAGGTCGGAGTTCGTGGATTTGTCGGACTATCTGGAATACGCCGTGGGAGTGTTCGAGGAGCCCAGGGAGTTCGTCACCTTCGGCACCGTGGCGATGATGGTTAACAGGCAGGGAGTCAAGGACTACCAGGGCCAGGACGACCCCAGCCACCTCATCCGCTTCAGCGAGATACGCCTTGCGGACAGGACGCGTGCGGCTTTCGTGGCCTGCTGCCCGACGGAGCACATCCTGGCCGGCCGGGGCTGATGCGCATTCCGTCGACATGATTCGGAGACAGTCCAGCGGGCCCGGCTCCACGGGGCGGCAAAGGAAGAGCCCCGGCTTCTTGCGAAGCCGGGGCTCTTAGCTATCGATCATTTCCGGCTAGGGCCGGAAAATGCTCTACCAGCGCTTGCCGTACGAAGAACGGCCACCGCCACCGCCAGCCGGACGCGGAGCGCGCTCCTGGGCCTCGTTGACCTTCAGGGCGCGGCCGCTGAAGTCCTTGCCGTCCAGGGCCTCGATGGCGGCACCTGCGCCGTCGTCATCCATCTCGACGAAGCCGAAGCCGCGCAGACGGCCGGTCTCGCGGTCGGTGATAAGGCTCACCGACTTGACTTCGCCGTAAGCGGAGAACAGGTTGCGGACTTCTTCGTCGTAGGTGGAAAAAGGCAGGTTGCCGACGTACAGTTTCTTGGACATTGCTGTTAGCTCCAATCGGTTTCGGCACTACTTCTCATCAACTCGGAGCCAAGCACACGCAACGGTCCAAGACTCAATGGGGATTCATGCCCTTACTATCGAGGGGAGACAATAAGCCCATTTTGGACGTCGGGCAATGGGCCGCACAAAATATATTTCGCCCGCCCAGGCCGCTGAAAGAGGTCCGGCCAGACCGGTTAGCCCTTGAGTATCCGCGCGGCGTCCTCGAAGCTCATGGCGTTGAGCACGTTATCGGGGGCGATGCGGCCGCGGCGTGCCTGGCCGATACCCCAGATCATGTTCCCCAGGGCCTCCAGGGAGTGCGCGTCGGTGCATACGGCCAGCAGGCAGCCGACCTCCCGCGCCAGGTCGCAGTGGTAGCCGTTCAGGTCCAGGCGGTCGTGCTTGGCGTTGACCTCCAGGATGCGGCCGCGCTCGGCCGCGCCCGTGATGATCTGGCCCATGTGCGCGCCGTGGGGGGCCTGGGTGCACAGCAGCCGCCCGGTGGGATGGGCCAGGATGCGGAAACGGGGGTGGTCCATGGCCTTCAGGATGCGCGCCGTCTGCCGTTCGGCCGGCAGGTCGAAATGGGTGTGGATGGAGCAGACGGTGTAATCAAGTTGGGCCAGCATCGCCTCGGACAGGCCCAGCGATCCGTCGGCAAGGATCTCCACCTCGGCGCCCTTGAACAGCCGGATGTCCATCTTCGCGTTGAGCCGGTCGATCTCCTCCCATTGGCGGGCCAGATCGCGCTCATGGATGCCCCAGCCGCCTTCCACGCGATGGGCGTGGTCCGTGATGCCCAGATAGGCGTAGCCGAGTTCCTGGGCCTTGCGGGCCATCTCCTCCAGGCTTGCCTTGCCGTCGGACCAGTTCGTGTGCACGTGCAGGTCACCGCGCAGGTCCCCGCGTGCGATAAGCCGCGGCAGGCCCCCTTCGCCGGCCTCCACCATCTCCTCGCCGCCCTCGCGCAACTCGGGCGGCACGTAGGGCAGGCCCGCGAGGGTATAGATCTCCTCCTCCTCGGCTCCGCCCATGCGGCGGGCCCCGCGATACACGCCCTGCTCGCTTATGGTCAGTCCCTTCTCGGCGGCCAGGGACGCGACGGCGGCCACGTGGGCATAGCTTCCCGTGCGCAGGAACATGGCCGCGCCGAAGCAGTCGTCGGGCACGAGCACGATTTCCGCCGGCAGGCCGCCTTCCAGGCGCACCTCTCTGCTGTTCATGAGATCGTCGGACTGGCCCTGGCCTGTCGAAAGGCCGGACAGGCTGGCGGAGCCCTTGTTCCCGTCATCGAAGCCGGCCACAATGGTCACCGACCTGACGGTCTCCACATGTCTGCGCACCGCCCCGGCCAGCCCCACGCGGCGAATGCCCGGCGTGCCCTGCAAGGCCTTCAGCGGCCCGCGGGCGGCATCCACCGCCACGGGCAAGGGATAGCATTGCTCGGCCATGATCGGTCCTTTTCCATAGCATTTTGCAATTCGACTCAGAGAGGGCGCTACCCTCGCTCAAACTTTCTCCCGCCAGGGTGTGGCGTTCCCTGGATCCCCCCCATTATCTTCGTTTCAATTGCAATGTGCCGTAAGGGGTGCAGGCCTGTTTTGGTGATCGGGACACTAACCGCCGCCGACGCTTCTGTCCACGCCGGCGGATTGCGGACACGGATCAGGCGTCGTCCAGCTGAAGGCGCACCGATACCGCCGTGGAGACATCCTTGAGGGTGATGAGCCCGGCCAGGCGGTCCTGCTCGACGACCAGGAAGCGGCTGTTGCCGCTGGCGGTCATGCGGTTCAGGGCCTCGCCCAGGTCCATGTCCGGCGGAAGGACCAGCTCCTCCGAGTACGGCCTGAGCACGTCGGCCACCCTGCGCCGCCCGCGTTCCTCGCGCGGCACGCTGCGCACGTCCTTGATGCGCACGGCACCCAGGAGACGCCCGTTGTCCAGCACCGGGTACATGTCGTGATGGTGCTTGTAGATGAAGTCCTCCACAAACTCCGAAAGCGGCAGGTCCGGGCCGACCGTGACCGGCTCGCGCACCATGAGGTCGCTCACCCGTTGGCCCTGCAGGCGCTGCCGGAACAATACCCGGCGGTAGGAAGCCTGAGCCGCGCTGCGCAGGAAGATGCCTATGACCAGATACCAGAGTCCGCCCACCAGCGCTCCGGCGAGCATGTTGAGCAGCCCCAGGCCAATGAGGATGGCCCCGATGATGGAGCCCATGGACGCGGCTATGCGCGTGGCCCAGGTCAGGTCCTTTTTCCAGCGCCACAGCAGTGAGCGGATGATGCGGCCGCCGTCCAGGGGAAAGGCAGGCAGGAGGTTGAAGGCGGCCAGGATGAAATTGATGAAGGCCAGGTATGCCGTTACGCCGAGCACCGGGGCCGGCCAGGCGGCGGATTCCCCCCAGCGGTACACGCCCCAGAATACCAAGCCGAGGACTATGCTGGAAAGCGGACCGGCCGCGGCCATCCACAGTTCCGTGCGCGCCGAGCGCGGCTCGTCGCTCATCTCGGACACTCCGCCGAAAAGGAACAGCGTTATGCCGCGCATGGGCAAACCCATGCGCCGGGCCACCACCGAATGCCAGAACTCGTGGAAGATGATGGAGGAGAACAGGCCCAGGGCGCCGATGGCGGCCATGGCCCAATAGGTCGAGTCGGCAAGGCCCGGATAGTATGCGGGGAAGAAGCCCACTGCCAGGGACCAGGTCACCAGCGCGGCGATGATGAGCCAGCTCGCGTCTATGCTCACCTCGAAACCGAACAGGGTGAAGAGCTTTAACTTTCTGCCGAACATCCGCGCCTCCTTCAGGTCTGTGCGGGGCCCGATCTGTCGAGCAGGGCTTTGACCAGCACGGCCCCGATGATGCAGGTCAGCACGCTCGACAATACCACAGCCGCGAAGATCGTGTCCGAAACCGCCCAATCCCCGAGTCCCTGGCCCATCTGCATGATGATCATGGTGACTTCCGCCCTCGGCACCATGCTCACGCCCACGATAAAGGCGGACTGCCTTACGACGCAGCCGGCGTGGTCGCAAAGACCTTCAGCATGGCCAGCCCCAGGGCGAGAATTGTCACGGAAAGGTCGAATGCGCTCTCCACAAAAGGGCTCCAGTTTCCGCTCCTCGATCGAGCCTCGGTGAATGCCTACAGTCTATAGCATGCACGCGGCATTCTGACCAAGGCGAACCGCTCCGGGACCTCCTGCCCCCGTGCGCCGGTTGCCTGTACCAAATCGTGAGCAATGCCCCCTTCCTTTTATCCACACAGTATTCATGCTAGAAAAATTCATACAGATCATTGGTTTAAAAAGTAAAACACGTGTGGACAACGAGCAAGCCAGCCTATGAGGCAGAACAAAATAAACTAAGTTTAATCTTAATGTATAACTTCTCGGAATGCCTTTTGCTTTCCTTGGCCATGCTACGCTTAAAGTGGTTCCCGGCGATATCTACCCACTCAAGCGTTGATAGAGAGCTGCAATGGAAGTCATTGCATCTATTGGTCAATATTCTCTATTGGCAACTCTTTCGGATTCAGGCCTCTTCAACAACGTGTTGATCCGCATTCACTTTCTTACCAGACCGAGGGCTCCATGAGAATTGGAACTAAGATACTCGCCTCGGGCGTCAGTCTCGTGGCAGCGACGGCGGTATGCATCGTCGCCATCATTTATTGGAAGCAGGGTCAGCTCGAGGCTGAAATGCACGAGACCTTCGAGGAGCAGGCGCAGCAGCAGATCCTCCTTGCCGGTCACGACGCCTTGGGGCTTTTGAAGTCCCAGCACGAGAGCCTGACCAAACTTCTGGAGAGCGACATGCGAGTTATGCGCGAACTCGCCGAGTCGGCCGGAGGCTTCTCGCTCGCCCCGGAAAGCGTGGAGTGGCAGGCCATGCACCAGGTCAGCGGGAGTGCTGCGCCGACAAGACTGCCGCGCATGCTGCTCGGAGGTCAGTGGATGGGCCAGAACGTCGATCCCGCCCGGCCCGCTCTCCTGGTGGACAAGCTGCACGCCCTGGTGAACTGTACGGCCACCGTTTTCCAGGTCATGAACGAGCGAGGAGACCTGCTGCGCGTCGCCACCAACGTCGTGGCCAACGGCAAGCGGGCCATAGGCACCTACATTCCCGGCGACAGCCCCGTGGCCCAGGCCATCCAGGCCGGTCGCGTCTACCAGGGCCGCGCCTTCGTGGTCGACGCCTGGTATCTCACCCGCTACGAGCCCTTGCGCTCCACGGACGGCCGCATCATCGGCGCGCTGTACGTGGGCGTGCTGCAGGAGAACGTGGACGCCCTGCGCCAGGCCATCAAGGGCGCGGTTATCGGCAAGAACGGCTTCCTGTCGGTGGCGGGCGGACGCGGGGAGGATCGCGGCATGATCTTCCTGCACAAGGATGGCGCGCTCGAGGGCAAACGGCTGACCGACATCAAAAGCCCTGACGGCAGCGCGCCCTTCGGGCCGGCCATCGACCGGGCCGTCGCCTCGCCGGGCACGCCCGTGACCATGGAGTACGTCTGGCCCGGCGCTTCCGGAAACGTGGATAAACTGGCCGCGCTGGTCTACTTCGAGCCGTGGAACTGGGTCGTCCTGGCCAGCGCCGACAAGGCCGACTTCCTGGGCGCGCTGGAGCGCGTCGATGAAGCCGCCAAATCCATGACCGTCTGGATCATGGTCACGGCCCTGCTGCTCCTCGCCGCCGGCGCGGTCGTCAGCCTGGGCATAGCCCGCTCCATATCGGTTCCCATCCATCGTTTCGCCCAGGTGCTTATGAAGTACAACCACGGCGACCTCTCGGCCGAGCGGCTGCCCATGGGCAAGGCCATCGACTGCTGCAAGGTCATGGGCTGCGGCACGAACGACTGTCCATCCTTCGGCAAGGAATCCTGGTGCTGGTCGGAGGCCGGCTCCTTCAACGCCACGCCGTCCTGTCCCAGGGTCTTGCGCGGTGAAGACTGCAGGGACTGCAAGGTCTACAAGCTGGGCGTGCGCGACGAGATGGAGGAGATGGGCTCGGTGCTCAACTCCATGGGCGACAAGCTGCGCGAGGTGGTGCGCGACGTACAGGGCACGGCCGGAAGTCTGGCCACGGGCAGCCAGCAGTTGTCGGCATCGAGCGAATCCATGTCCCAGGGAGCGACCCAGCAGGCCGCCGGCGTGCAGGAGATCTCGGCCAGCATCGAGGAGATGGCGGCCAGCATCCGCCAGAACGCCGAGCATGCCCAGCAGACCGAGCGGACCGCCCTGCAGGCCGCCACGGAGGCCGAACGCGGCGGCAAGGCGGTGAACGAAACCGTAACCGCCATGAAGGATATCGCCCAGCGGATCGCCATCATCGAGGAGATCGCCCGCCAGACCAACCTGCTGGCCCTCAACGCGGCCATCGAGGCCGCGCGCGCCGGACAATACGGCAAGGGCTTCGCCGTGGTCGCCGCCGAGGTTCGCAAGCTGGCCGAACGCAGCGGATCGGCCGCGGCCGAGATACAGAGCCTGTCCTCGCACAGCGTGGGCGTGGCCGAAGGCGCTGGCTCCCTGCTCGCCAGCATAGTGCCGAATATCCAGCGCACTGCCCAGCTCATCCAGGAGATCGCCGCGGCCAACGCCGAGCAGAACCGAGGCGCGGAGCAGATCAGCAAGGCCGTGCGCGATCTGGACAGCACCGTGCAGCACAACGCCGCCGCGGCCGAGGAACTGGCCTCCACGAGCGAGGAGCTTTCCGGCCAGGCCGAGCATCTGCGCATGTCCATCGGCTACTTCCACCTGGACGGCAACGGCCATGGCGGTTCGCGCGGCATGCGCCCGATGGAGGCCGCAAGGTCCGTTCAGCCCGTCCGCCGCGCTGCGCCGGCAGTGGCCGGAAGCAAGCCCAGGGCGATCCAGCCCAGCCAGGAAACCAAGGCCATACGCGCCGCAGCCAAGGTTCCGGCGTCGCAACCCAAGCGTATCAATCTGGATATGGCGGACGAAGAGTTCGAGCGGTTTTAACCGCCCGTCCACACGATAGCAGAGACTCATCCAGGGCCTGCCCGCAGCGGATTCACGCGGCGGACAGGCCCTCTCGCTCACCCGTCGATCCGCAGGGTGTACGCGGTCGTGGACGGAGCATCCACGGCCCGGACTTCGATCACGTATTCCACATCGTCATCCAGGAAGCGGTCGATCACCCGCGACGCGCCGTCGGTAGCCGCCCTGGCCAGCAGAAAGCCGTTGCGGTCATAGAGGAGCAGGTCCAGGTCGCTGGGCCCGAATCCGCCGAGGGTGATGGTGTACGATCCGCTGACCAGCACGGAAAAGAAGAAGAAATCCGAGGGATCATCTACCTGGTTCACGGCCCCGAGGACCGTGACGCCCACCGGGATGCCGGCGGCCTGGACGAGCGAGTCGTTGGGCTCGCTCTCGGCCACGATTTCCATATCATCGGGCTCGTTGTCGGTGCATCCCGCAGCGGCGAAGAGGCAATACAGCAGCACGGCGAGAAAGCAGATCCCGGCTTTCGAGCCGCAGACCAAACGCAGCCCAGGCATTGCCGCTCCTCCTCTCCTCCATCCCCAGGCCGCAGCATACGATTTTAGGAGGGCGGGCGGTCAATGATTTGCGGGAGAAGCCACGCACGGAGTCCTCCGCGGCAATGGGAGGCCATGACGTGAACGGGGCCGGCACGGCAACAGAGGGCTGTCGCAAGGCCGAAGGGGAAACGGAACCGCCTCGGCCTATAGCTCGTCGCTCTGCGTCACTTCCGCGTCGCCGGACTCCGGCAGCTTGTCCAGGATGGCTTCCACCAGCGGCTCCAGGCTGCTCCTGTCCCTGGCCACGGCCGGAATGCCCGAGGGGAAGATGTTGCGCACGATCTGGCGCTGGTCCTCCGCCAGCGTGTCCCATTTGTTGAGAACCAGCACGCGGGTGATCTTCCCAAGCTCCATCTCGTCCAGGATGAATTCCACAGCCGCGACCTGGGACTCCAGCTCCGGCGAACCGGCATCGGCCACGTGCACGAGCAGGTCCGCGGATTCCAGCTCCTCCAGGGTGGCTTGGAAGGCTTCCCGCAATTCGTCCGGCAACTGGCGGATGAATCCCACGGTGTCCGTGAGCACGATCTCGCGCTCGCGGGGGAAGCGGATGCGCCGGCTGGTGGGGTCCAGGGTGGCGAAGAGCTTGTCCTCGGCCAGGACCATGGAACCCGTCAGGGTATTGAGCAGCGTCGATTTCCCGGCATTGGTGTAGCCCACCAGGGCCACCACGGGCACGCCGGACTTGGCCCTCCGCTCGCGCGTGTAGCCCCGCCGGCGGCGCAGGTCCTCCAGCTCGTTCTTGATGCGCGTAATGCGTTCGCGCACGCGGCGGCGGTCGATCTCCAGCTTGGTTTCGCCGGGGCCGCGTCCGCCGATGCCGCCGGCCAGGCGCGAGAGAGCCCTGTTCTGTCCCACCAGCCGGGGCTGCAGGTACTTGAGCTGGGCCATCTCCACCTGCAGCTTGCCCGAGCGCGAGGTGGCGCGCTGGGCAAAAATATCCAGGATGAGCTGCGTGCGGTCGAGCACCTTGCGCTCGGTGATGTCGGCCAGGGTGCGCTGCTGCGCGGGCGTCAGCTCGCGGTCGAAGACCAGGACCTGGGCGTCCTGCTGCAGGGCCTGGACCTCCAGCTCGGCGATCTTGCCCTTGCCCAGCACTGTCTTGGGATTCATCTGGCGCACGCGCTGGGTCACACGCCCCATGACGGTCAGGCCCGCTGTGCGCGCCAGCTCGGCCAACTCCTTGAGCGAAGCCTCCTGCACCTCGCGGGAATCCGTCGATACCGACACCAGCAGGGCGCGCTCCTCGCCGGCCACGGTCCTGCCCTCGACGCCGCGCGCCAGCTCTTCCTCCAGGGATTCGGCCATGACTGTGAAGTCGAGGTCCAGGCGATCCCAGCGCCTGGGCGGCAGGACCTCCCAGGAGCGGTTCTCGGGATTGGGCGGCAGCAGATGCGCCACGTGCAAGGTTTGCGGCTGGCCGAGCTTGTCCACGGCCAGGGCCGCGACCGAGTCCAGGCGCAGGAAGAGCATGTCCGTGAGGTCTTCCTCGGACAATCCGCTGTCGGTGAGGTGCGTGTGCAGGAGGCGCAGGCCGCGCAAACGGCCGCCCACGGCCCGTTCGCGGCCCAACTCGGGAATGAGGATGGAGTGGGCGTCGCCCACGATGACCATCTCGGGACGGCCCTGGCGGTCCAGGAGCAGGCCGATCTGGCGTCCGCTGGCGGCGGAGAGCATGGCCAGCTCACGGGCCTGGTCGATGCTGTAGCCGCCCACGGGCGGATAGCGGCGCTGGTAGAGACGCTCCAGTCCCTTGAGCTGGCTGGCCTTGAGCCCTTCGGTGTTGCCCTGGACCTTGGCTATGGCTTTATGCCTCCCTGCCGGAGATGTACTCCGAGATCATGGCGTCGTAGGCCGAGACGCGGCGGAAGGTCTCGGCGGCCAGTTCCCGGCGCAGTTCGAGCCCGGCCTTGAAGCCGCTGGCGCCAAGCTCGGCCATGATGCGAGGATAGTGCAGCGGATCCGGGACCACCAGCACGGAATGGAAATTCTTTGCCGCGGCGCGCAGCAGCGTGGGTCCACCGATGTCGATCTGCTCCACAGCGGCCTTGAGGTCGGCCTGGCCGCGCACGGCCGAGGCGAAATCGTAGAGATTGACGCAGACCAGGTCGAAGGCCTTGATGCCGTGGTCAGCCAGGGTCTTCAGATGGGTGGGATCGTCCTTGTCGGCCAGCACGCCGCCGTGAATGTGCGGGTGCAGCGTCTTGACCCGGCCGCCGAGGATCTCGGGGAAGCCCGTCACGGCGCTGACGGAAGTGACCGCCAGGCCCGCGGCCTCCATGGCCTTCTTGGTGCCGCCCGTGGAAACCAGCTCAACGCCGTGGCCGGCCAGGAAGGCGGCGAACTCGGCGAGGCCCGACTTGTCCGTGACGCTCAAAAGCGCCCTGCCGATGGGCAGCATATCCATGCGCATACTCCTGTTTGTTGGAGCCTGTGCCAGATTTGCAGCCCCTTGGCAAGCCGCCTCCGTGTTGGCTTCCCGCCCTTACAGTAGGGGTAGGGAGGGATAGGGCGGGAAGCCGTTCCGGGAGGGGATGCTGAACGGAAAAACTAGGCGGCCTGGCTCATCAGTTCCTTGGCCTGGGCGTTCTCCGGATCGTTCTCCAGGATGCGCGCCAGGTGCTCCTTGGCCTCGGCGTTGCGGCCCAGGCAGATCAGGCAGCCCGCCAGGGAGTAGCGGATCTCGTTCTTCATGGGGTCGAGCTGGAGGTAGTTCTCCAGGTGCGGGACCACCGCCTCAAGGCGACCCAGGGTGTGGGCCAGGCGGATGAGGCCGAAAATGGCCACCATATTCTCGGGATTCTTCTCCAGGGCCTTGACCATGTGCTCGAAGGCGTCCTCCTCGCGACCGATCTCCATCTCGACCAGGGCCATGCCGGCCAGGGGCTTGTCGGACTCCTCGATGGAAGCGGCCTTCTTATAGAGGGTCAGGGCCTTGTCCAGCTCGCCGCGCTGCACGGCGATGGTGGCCATGCCGAGGTAGGGGTCGGCGTGCACGCCGTTGGAGCCGATGGCCTTCTTGTAGTAGTCCTCGGCCTTGTCCAGCTCACCCATGAACAGGTAGCATTCACCGAGTTCCTTGTTGATCTCGTAATCCAGATTGGTGCTCATGATCCCCTCCGTAGGGTGGTTTATTGCGTATGACGATGCCGTTGCCGCCAAGATGCAATCACCTTGCCAACCAGAACAAATCATATATGTTATTGTAATTTAATAGATTTCTTCAAGAACCACCCACCTCCAGGAATGAAAAAACGCCCCACCTGAGCCTGCGGCTACCCTTGCGGCAGGGAATTGTTTTCCCAACCTCTACGTCATCCGCCAGCACCTGCCCTGTCGGCTTCCAGACAGGGTCATTTTATAATTTTATTCTATTATATCAAATTTTTACAATATGGAACGAGCTTTGCTATCTGGTGTGCGTTCCGAACCGACATCCGCCTCGGGCATGCACGCTCCGAGGCCCGCAGAAGGAGGATGAACGACAATGAAGACGCTGTTCCAGCCGCATATGGAGCTCACCAAGAAGGTGATGGACCTGAGACTGCAACGTCAGAATCTCGTCATCGCAAACATCACCAACATCAATACGCCGAACTACAAGCCGCGCAGGCTGGATTTCGAGGAGAAGCTGCAAAAGGCCCTGGATATCGACGCCCGCGGCAAGATGGCCAGAACGAATGAGAACCATGTACCGGCCGCGTTCAACGCCAAGAACTTCTCCGGTGACTGGGAGAAGGAGTTCAAGCCCCGCGCCGAGCATGGACAGGATTCCGTGGACCTGGACAAGGAAATGGCCATCCTCAGCAAGAACACCATGCTCTATGACGCCTTGAGCCAGATCACCAAGGGCGCCTACCAGGGCATCAACAAAGTCATCAACGACAACAAGTCCTAGGAAGGAGGTCAGCCATGGACTTCATGACCGCAATCGACGTGGCCGCCTCGGGTCTTGCCGCCAAACGGACGCAGATGAACATCATCTCGTCCAACATGGCCAACATCAACACCACGCGCACTGCCGAAGGCGGCCCCTACAGGCGCAAGACCGTGATCTTCGAGACCACGGGCACGCGTTCGCCCTTCGACAGCGCCATGATGGACGCCATGGAGCGCGAGCTCAAGGGCGTCAAGGTCTCGCACATCACCAAGGACAGCCGCCCCTTCAAAGTCGTGCACGACCCCGGACACCCCGACGCCGACGAGTTCGGCAACGTGCGCTTCCCGGACATCAACGTGGTCGAGGAGATGGCTCACATGATCACGGCCATGCGCTCCTACGAAGCCAACGCCGCCTCGGTGGAGTCCATCAAGTCCATGTTCAACAAGGCCCTGCAGATCGGCCAGAGCGTCTAAACCGAACGGAATCGAAAAAACGATAGGGAGTGAGTGATATGAGCGTTTCCAATGTCGCCATGAAGGCATACTCGAAGGCCCTGGACGCCCACAAGGAGGCCGAGAAGAAGGCCCTGGGCAGCAGCGGCTACAATCCCGACGCCGAATCCAGCTTCACCAAGACCATGAATGCCTCGCTCAAGAAGGTCAACGACCTGCAGTTGGAGAAGAACGCCATGGTCGAGGCCTTTGCCTCGGGCGAGAACCAGAACGTGCACGAGCTCATGATCCAGATCCAGAAGGCGGGCCTGGCCATCAACATGACCAGCGCGGTGCGCAACAAGATCATGACGGCCTATCAAGAAATAATGCGCATGAACTTCTAGCGGCGACGCTTTCTCTGGAACCGACACACTATACGCGAGCTGAGGAGCACGGACAATGCCTCCCTTCCTGCAAGACAGTCTGAATAAGCTGAAGGCCTTCTGGGGCGACCGCTCCATGGCCCAACGGGTCATGATCGGCGGCCTGGCGGCCTCACTGGTGGTCATCTTCCTCCTGCTCATAGTCTGGCTGAACCAGCAGGACTACAAGGTCCTGTACTCGAACCTCCCTCCCGAGGACGCGAGCAGGGTCGCCGCCGAGCTGAAGAAGCAGAGGATCGACTACAAGCTTGAGGACAGCGGAAAGACCGTGCTCGTCCCTGCCGACCAGGTCTACCAGCTGCGCCTGGACATGGCGGGCGGAGGATTACTGCACGGCACGGGCCTGGGCTTCGAACTCTTCGACGAGGTCAAGATAGGCCAGACCGACTTCGTGCAGCGCATCAACTATCAACGCGCCCTGCAAGGCGAACTGTCGCGCACCATCACCGACTTCCCCGAGGTGGAGCGCGCCCGCGTGCACATCGTCATGCCCCACAAGAGCCTGTTCATAGAGGAGCAGGCTCCGCCCTCGGCCTCGGTCATCCTCAAGCTCGTCGAAGGCCGGGAGCTCAACCAGAAGCAGCTCGAGGCCATCGTCAACCTCATGTCGCTCTCGGTGGAAGGGCTGACCAAGAACCAGATCACCGTGGCCGACGTGGCCGGCAAGCTGCTCTACCAGGCCGATGCCGACGATTCGGTCAAAGGCCTGACCCTCGGCCAGCTCGAATACCGCACAGCTCTGCAGCGCAACCTCGAACAGCGCATCGAGCAGCTCCTGACGCCCGTGGTGGGCATCGGCAAGGTCATCGCCAGGGTCAACGCCGACGTGGACTTCAGCCAGAAGACCATCACCAAGGACATTTTCGACCCCAGTTCCTCCGTCGTGCGCAGCGAGCAGCGCACCGAGGAGCAGACCAGGGGCAGGGCCAATATCGAAGGCGGCGCGCCCGACCCGAACTTCCGCGGCGACGGCTTCAACGGAAGCCTGTCCAGCCAGGATTCCAACCGGGAAACCCGCACAACCAACTTCGAGATCAACAAGGAACAGCAGAACATCGTCGTGCCGGTGGGCGAGATCGACCGCCTGTCCGTGGCCGTAATCGTGGACGGCACCTGGCAGGCAGCCGCCGACGGCCAGGGCCAGCCCGTGTGGGTGCCGCGCTCCCAGGAGGAGATCCAGCGCATCACGGATCTGGTGCGCAACGCCGTGGGTTTCAGCAACTCGCGCGGCGACTCCATCGAGGTCTCCAACATTTCCTTCGGCGAACCCGACCTGTTCGGTGAGCCGAGCCTCATGCAGACCATGCTCGAATACATGCATCGCCTGGGCAAACCCATCCTCAACGGCCTGCTGATCTTCCTCTTCCTGCTGCTCATCGTGCGGCCGGTGGTGCTCTCGCTCATCAAGCCCAAGGTCGCGGCCGAGGAAGTCGAGGAACTCATCAGCCTGCCCGAGGCCGACGAACGCCTGGCCCTCGAGGAAGGCGTGCAGGACGAGGTGCTGGACCTGAACAGACGGCTCGAGCTGGCCAAGGCACAAGCCTTGCAACTCGCCGAGAAGGACATGGATCAGGCCGTGGCGGTGCTCAAGAACTGGCTGAAGCAAGAGGCAGCCTAACATGATGCAGCAGTATAGCGGCTCCCAGAAAACGGCCATCCTTCTGCTGGCCCTGGGAGAGAAGTTCACTTCCGAATGCTTCAAGCGCATGGACCGGGCCGAGATCGCCCAGGTCTCCAGGGCCATGCTCAACATGGAATCGGTGCCCAAGGAAGACGTGGAAGAGGTCATCCGGGAGTACAACGAGACCCTGGCCTACGGCCACGAGCTGCTCACCGGCGGCGCCGATCAGGTGCGCAGGCTGCTCACCAAGTCCCTGGACGGCGACACTGCCAAGTACATCATGGACCAGCTCAACATGGACAGCGGCCCTGCGCCCTTCCGCGAGCTGCAGAACGTCAGCCCCAGGATCCTGGCCCAGATCCTGCGCAACGAGCACCCGCAGACCCTGGCCCTCATCCTCGGCCACCTGCACTCGGAACAGGCCGCGGAGCTCCTGTCCAACCTGCCCGGCGGCATGCGCGCCGAGGTGCTCATGCGCCTGGCCAAACTCGAGGCCGTGGCCGAGGACATGCTCATGGAAGTCGACAAGGTGCTCCAGAGCCAGCTCATCGCCATGGGCGGCAAGGAAGGCAAGAAGGTCGGCGGCGTGGGCGCGGTGGCCGAAATCCTCAACGCCGTGGACCGGCAGACCGAGGAGGAGGTCCTCTCCGAGATCGAGGAAGAGTCCGCGCAGATGGCCGAGGAGATCAGGAACCTCATGTTCGTCTTCGAGGACATCAAGTCCATCGACGACCGCTCCATCCGCGAGCTGCTCAAGGAGATCTCCAACGACGAGCTCACCCTGGCCCTCAAGGGCGCCAGCGAGGATCTGAAGATGAAGTTCTTCAAGAACCTGTCCGAGCGCGCCGCGACAATGATCAAGGAAGACCTGGAAATCATGGGGCCCGTGCGCCTGGCCGATGTGGAAGGCGCCCAGCAGGCCGTGGTCAAGGTCGTCCGCCGCATGGAAACCGAAGGCCGCATAGTGGTGGGCAGAGGTTCAGGCGATGTCTTTATCTAGCGAACAGGCGGAACTCCTGGTGCGTGAGGCGCGGGCCGGCAAGCCCGCGTCCTCCGGGACCATGCGCGGCGGCGGTCAGGCCGAGCAGGACGCCGAGGGCGCGCGCTTCGTCACCGGCCGGGTCATCCTGTCCATGAACGACGGCCTGCCCAAGGTCACCTCGGTGCAGGAGATCGAAGGCAGGAAACCTCCGGTCTGGGACGAGAAAGCCGGAGACGAGTACCTCTCGCGCGTGCGCGACAAAGCCATGGCCAAGGCCAGGGAGATCATGTCCCAGGCCATGGCCGAGGCCGAGAACATAAGGCGCAAGGCCTACGAGGAGGGGTTGGCCCAGGGGCGCGAGGACGCCCTGCGCGAAGCCGCGGCCAGGCAGTCCGAGATGGCCGAGGCCCTGGCGCAAACGCTTTCGGCCATACGCTCCGCCGGCAAGCAGGTCTTCGAAAGCCAGGCCGCCGACATCGTGCAACTCGTCCGCCTGGCCGTGGAACGCACCCTGGGCGTCGAAATGGAGCTGCGCCGTTCGGAGATGATGGAAAGCCTGCTGCGCGAATCCTTGGACCTCATCGACTCGCAGCGGAACCTGACGATCCTCGTGCGGCCCGGAGAACGGGAGCTGCTGGCCCCTCTGCTGGAGGCCTCCCGCGACCGCTACCCCGCCCTTTCCGGCTGGAATATACGCGAGTCGGCCGAGGTCGAGCCGGGCGGCTTGTGGATCGAATCCAACGACGGCATCGTGGACAACACCCTGAACGGCCGCTGGGCCGGCGTGACGCAGATCCTGGATCAGCTCACGCTGGCGCGGGAGGACTAGCCGGATGAATCCCGCATCCTGCCTGCACTACATCTCCGAGCTGCGGCCGGCTCGCAGCTTCGGCAAGGTCACCAAGGTCGTGGGCCTCGTGGCCGAGGGTCGCGGAATCAAGGCCCCGGTCGGCGCGGTCTGCCACCTCGTGCCGAGCGAGCCCGGGGGCGAAACCCTGGCCGCCGAGATCGTCGGCTTCAGGGACGGGGCCTGCCTGTTCATGCCCTACGGCGACATGCGCGGCGTCAGGCCCGGCAGCCTCATCCAGAATTCGAGCACCCCGCCGCATTTCCCCGTGGGCTTCGGGTTCCTCGGCCGTGCGCTGGACGCCTTCGGCGCGCCCCTGGACGGCGGGGACATCCCCGCGCCAGAGGCCTACTATCCCCTACACGCCGATGCGCCGAACCCGCTGACCAGACCGCGCATCGACCAGCCCCTGGACGTGGGCGTGCGCGCGGTGAACGCCCTGCTGACCCTGGGCAAGGGCCAGCGCGTGGGAATCATGGCCGGCTCGGGCGTCGGCAAATCGACGGTCATGGGCATGATGGCCCGCTACACCAAGGCCGACGTGAACGTCATCGCCCTGGTGGGCGAACGCGGACGCGAAGTGTTGGAGTTCATGGAGCGCGACCTGGGGCCCGAGGGCATGAAGCGCTCGGTGCTCGTGGTGGCCACGTCGGACACCAGCCCGCTCGTGCGCATGCGCGCGGCCTACGCCGCCACGGCCATGGCCGAGTTCTTCCGCGACCAGGGCAAGGACGTGCTGCTCATGATGGACTCGGTGACGCGCTTCTGCATGGCCGGCCGCGAGGTGGGCCTTGCCGCGGGCGAGCCGCCCACACGCGGCGGCTACACGCCGAGCGTCTTCGCACACCTGCCCAAGCTGCTTGAGCGCGCGGGCAAGAGCCCCAAGGGCTCCATCACGGGCATCTACACCGTGCTCGTGGACGGCGACGACTTCACGGAGCCCGTGGCCGACGCGACGCGTTCCATCCTGGACGGCCACATCGTGCTGACCCGAGAGCTGGCCGACGCCGGCCACTACCCTTCCATCGACGTGCTCAAGAGCGTGTCGCGACTGCGCTCCGACATCACCACCCCGGAGACCCAGACCGCCGGCCGCACGCTCATCCGGCACATGGCCACCTTCAAGCGCGTCGAGGACATGGTCAACATCGGCGCCTACGCTCAGGGCTCCAACCCGGAGATCGACAAGGCCCTCAAGATGATCGGCCCTATCAACGATTTCCTGCGCCAGGGCGTGGACGAGACGGCGGACTTGTCCGCGAGCTTCAAGGCCATGCAGGACCTGGCCAAGCGCTAGTTTTTCGACACGGATATCGCATCATCGGAAAGGGCGGCTGTCAGCCGCCCTTTTTTGCTCCCCTCTCGCGAGTGAACGGCACGGGATCTGCGGTGCGCTCGCGCCATGTCCCGCTCCTCGCGTCCGGCTATCGAAACAAAACAGAAACATGCTGGATTTTTTATAGAAAGAGCGCTATTAGCGCCCGGAGCTGACCGTCGTTTATTCGGTAACGGCCTTCTGCCGCGCGGAAACCCGCCGAATCGGCATTCACCCCACGCACGGGATCGTCCAAGGGACACGGCATGGCTGAACACATGAAGCCAGGATTCAGACCCCCTGGCCATACGGGGACACGTTCGCCTCGCATGACCGTCAAGCAGCCCGCCGACATGTCCTCACCCGCTGACGCCGGCACAGCCGAATGCGGGACCTGCCAGCCAGCCAGCCCTCCTCCGGCCGTCCCCACGGAGCCTCACAAGCCCCCCTGCACAGCCAGGCAACCCGTGCGGACGACTCTCTCGCTCATCCCCGGCGGCCGCGACCAGAAGAGTCAACCCGCCAATCCGACATTCGCGCATCTCTTCGACCAGGCCGTGGACGCATTCGTGCAGGTTGAGCGGCAAGGACTCCTGACCGACGCCAACCCGGTCGCCTGCGCCTTGCTGGGACGCACGCGCGACGATCTTCTCGGGCGCGCCCTGACGGCCTTCGGGAAACCGGTCATCCGTGGCCGGATCGGCGCCGAGGACGCCTTCGGCTTCGCGGAGGAGTCCGGCATGCCCAAGCCGACGGATAACGGACGGATGATCGAGCCGTCCTTCGTGGCCGACCTCCCGGACGGCCAATTGCTGTTCATCCTGCACGACGTCACTCGGCACCACCGCCTGCTGGACGCCCTGGTGGAAACCAGCCTGGCGGCCAAAATGGCTGAAAAGGCCAAGCGCGAGTTCCTCTCCAACATGAGCCACGAGCTGCGCACTCCCATCGGCGGCATCCTGGGCCTGTCCACCCTGCTGCGCCAAAGGATCGAACCCGGGCACGCCCTGTACCTGGACCTCATCATTCAATCCGCCGAGGGGCTGGCCGCCGTCGTCGGCGACATCCTCGACATGGCCCGCATCGAGAACTCCTGGGCAGCGCCCGGTCCCATGCAGGTGGAACTCGCCCCTGCCCTGGCGCAGCTGTTCGAGGATATCCGGCGTCAAGCTCAGGCCAAGGATCTGGAAGCAACCCTGAGCATCTCCCAGCGCGTGCCGGAAAAGACCGTGCTGGCCTGGGACCTGACTCGCAAGGCCCTGGGCAACCTGCTCTCCAACGCCGTCAAATTCACGTCCAAGGGATGGGTGTACCTGTTCGTGGACCACTGCGTTGACGAGGCCGACCGCGAGTGTCTGTATTTCGCCGTGATCGATTCCGGTCTCGGCATAGCCTCCGAGGACCTGCCGCGCCTGTTCCAGCCCTTTACCCAGCTTGAGCGGCCGCTCAACAAGCATGTCCAGGGCACGGGCCTGGGGCTCGCCCTGGCCAAACGGCTGGCGGAGCTTGCCGGCGGCAGCATCTGGCTGGACAGCGAGCCCGGCCGGGGCAGCACATTCCATCTGCGCGTTCCCTGCGCTTCGCCTTCCGGACCGGACAAGGCCCGATAGGCCTTCCATATGATCGCCTTGGCTTCCAGTCCTCGCAATACAGCGGGCGATTAGATTCGCTCCCGGCCATAAGCATTGCCATGCGCCCCCTCTGCCGCAATACATGACGGAGGTGGAGGGTAACATGGATTGGAACGTCGCCAAGCACATCATCGATCGCCTCGCCCCGACAGCCGCGCTCATGGACGCCCGCCGCGGCAACGCCATCCAGACCGGACTGGCCAATGCCGTGGCCTCGGCCGCCGGAGCCATGCGCGCGGCAGGCCTTGCGCCAGGGCAACGCCTGGCCATCGGCTGCGACCAGACGCTGTGGACCGTACTGGCCTACCTTGGCGCGCAATACGCCGGCCTGACCGCCGTGCCCGTGGAGCGCGACAAGCTCTCCGTGGCCCTGGGCATGTTGGGCGCGGAAGGCCTCTGGGTTCCGGATACCGGCTGGCTCGAAGGCCTGCCCGCGCCTCGCGCGGCCAGCCTCGTGGGACCGGATGCGCTGGTGGGCGATCCGGTGCAGGCCGAGCCGCGCGGGCCGGACGACTTGGCCGCGCTCATGGCCACCTCCGGCACCACGGGCCGGGCCATGCGCTTCGTCATGGTCACGCACCGCAACCTGCTGACCAACACCCGCGACATCGCCGCCAGCCAGCACCTGCAGCCCGGCGACCGGGCCATGCTCATCCTGCCCATGAGCTACTGCTTCGGAGTCAGCGTGCTGCTGAGCCACCTGTGGGCCGGCGGCGACTGCGTGCTCGACTCGCGCTTCACCTACCCTGACACGGTGCTCGCGGCCATGGACGAATACCGTTGCACGAGCTTCGCCGGCGTGCCCTCGGTCTATCGCATCCTGGACACGCGCTCGACCCTGGCGCGCATGGAATTGCCCCATCTGCGCCGTTTCCTGCAGGCCGGCGGCCCCCTGGACGCGCCGACCATCGAGCGCATCCGCGCGGCCAAGCCCGGCGTGGCCTTCTACGTCATGTACGGGGCCACCGAGGCCACGGCGCGCATCACCACCCTGAACCCGGCCCTGTACGAGAGCAAGAAAGGCAGCGTCGGCCGGGCCATCGGTCAGCTCGACCTGCGCATCCACGAGCCTGACAAGCACGGCATCGGCGAGGTCATGGTCCGCGGCGATTCCATCACCCCGGGCCACTGGTGCTGCGAGCGGCAGGAGACCGTCCTCCTGGAGGACGGCTGGCTGCGCACGGGCGACCTGGGCCTGCTGGACGAGGACGGCTGCCTGTGGATCAAGGGCCGCAGCAAGGACATCGTCAAGGTCAAGGGCCTGCGCGTCTCCTTGCAGGAGGTGGACGCCATCGTGAACAACGTGCCGGGCGTGCTGGCGGCCGCGGCTTGCGGCGTGCCGCATACCCTGGCCGGCGAGGCCCTGGCCGTGTTCGCGGTGGTGCGCGAGCGCACCGAGGAGATGCGCGGCGCGATCCGCAAGGCCCTGCCCCTGCAATGGGTCGTGGACAGGATATGCTTCGTGCCGGAGTTGCCGCTTACGCCGAGCGGCAAGGTCGTGCGCGGAAAGCTCGCGGAACTGGGCGGAACATAAGGCCGGTCTGGCTAGGCCTCGGCCTTGCTCCGCTCCGTTAGGATGCGTGCGAGGCTGCGGCGCAGCTCTTCCATGTCCAGGGGCTTGCTCAGGTAGTCGTCCATGCCCGCGGCCATGACGCGCTCGCGGTCCTCCTTCATGGCATAGGCCGTGAGCGCGATGATGGGGATGTGAGCCTTGTCGGGGCTTTCCAGGGTCCTGATGCGCCGTGTCGCCTCCATGCCGTCCAACTCGGGCATCTGCACGTCCATGAGCACCACGTCGAAATCCTGCCGCTCAAGCAGGCTCATGACCTCGTTGCCGTTGGCCGCCGTGGTCACGATGTGCCCCTCGCCCGAGAGAAAGAACTGCACGAACTCGCGGTTGAGCTGCTCGTCCTCGGCCAGCAGGATGCGCAGGGAGGGCAGATCGATCCTGTCGCTCGGCTCGGGCCGCCAGGGGCAGAAGTCGCCCTTGGCGGTTTCGAAACGCGCCGTGAAGCAGAACTCGCTGCCCCGTCCGGCATCGCTTTCCACCCAGATCTCGCCGCCCATGCGCTCCACCAGACGCTTGCTGATGGACAAGCCCAGGCCAGTGCCCTGGTGGCGCTTGGCGTACGTGGTGTCGAGCTGATGAAAGGGCTTGAACAGATGCTTCTGCCGGTCCTTGGGAATGCCGATGCCGGTGTCCCTGACCGAGAAGTACAGCAGCCCCTGCTCCTCCTTCTCCGGACGCCGTACCGAGACGACGATGTACCCACGCTCGGTGAACTTGAGGGAGTTGCCCACGAGGTTGCGCAACACCTGCAGCAGGCGGTCCGAATCGCCGCGCAGGCACGCGGGGACTTCCGGCTCGACCTCGGCGGTCAGGTCCAGCCCTTTGGCCTGGGCCAAGGCCGCGAACTCGTCCACGCAGGCGTTCACGACCTCCGCCGGCGAAAAATCCCTTTCACGGAACTCGAGCTCCTGGGCCTCGATCTTGGACATGTCCAGGATATCGTTGACGATGGACAGCAGGGAGCAGGCCGCGGACTCGATGCGCCGCAGCTGTTCGGCCTGCCGGCCTCTGCGTTCGCTGGCCAAGGCCATCCTGGCCGTGCCGATTACGCCCGAAATGGGCGTGCGTATCTCGTGGCTCATGTTGGCCAGGAATTCGGATTTGACCCGATTGGCCCGCCTTGCCTGGCGCACTGCGTTCTCCAGACGGAGTTTGGCCTCCACCTCGCCAGAAACGTCCCGGAAAAAGACGCAGACCAGCTCGCGACCGAAGCTTTCGAAGCTCGCACCGGAAATCTCGGAATGGAAGGTGGTGCCGTCCTTGCGCCGTTGTCTGGCCCTGGTGCGCGGCAGAGCGCCGTGGGTCATGAGTTCCTTGAAATTTTCCTGGGCCCGCTTCGGGTTGGCCGTAAGGGCCAGGGCGGGAAGGCCCAGCATCTCCTCGCGGCAGTATCCGAACAGGGCCATGGCCGCCGGGTTGGCGTCCACGACAGTGGCGCTCTGCGTGTCCAGGACCACGATGGCATCCAGGGCGCTGTCGAAAAGCTTGCGGTAGTTCTCCTCGCGTTCCGCGAGGCTTCGCTCGGCCTTGCGCCGGTCCGTGATGTCTACGCCAGCCACCCACCAGGCCCAGTCCGGCACCGAAGCCTTGCCCGACACGTTCATCAGCAGCACGTTGCGCGGGGTGCCGTCCTTGGCCCGGAACTCCTGCTCCACCTCCCTGAACTCGGCCCAGGGGAAATCTACGGACCTGCCATTGCCCGGCACAAACCCCTTGCCTCGGCAGAGCATGTCCTTTCTGCCGGTGGAACCCAGCATTTCCAGCGCGGAGTAGCCGGTGACCCGTTCGCACTCCTTGTTCCAGTATACGATGTCTCCCGATGCGTCATGGGCGTGAATCATGACCGGCATGGCCTCCAGCATTCCCCGCAGGCGTCGCTCTTCCTCTGTTTTCCGCTCGGCCGCTCCCCGGAGCCTATCCAGCAGCGGTCCGATGCGCGCAATGCCGGCAAGCAGGAGTACGGAGACCGCCAGCAAGGCAAGGCTGGCGCCAACATCCATGGACGGGTGGAACGGCGATCCTCGGAACAGGACCAGGCTTATGGTGCGGTTGACGGCCATGAACAGCATGGCCGCGGCCAGGAACCACCAGCCGAGGCCCGCCTTGCTCCGGCGCCCCTGCCTGATGGCCAGCAGCGCGGTGGCAAGCTGGACGGCTATCGACGCTGCCAACAGAATCTCGCCCATGAACCGGCTCCTTTCAGCCTTTAGACCTCCATTTCGAGCCCTACGCCCTTTGCCGCATCACGGCAATCGGACAAAAGCACGAACAGCACATTCGCTCCGTTTTATCCATCTCGGCGCAATCGGTCTGTTGTTTTCGAGGTCTGAATTGCTCGGGCAGAATCCGGACAGGAAACCCGCCAGTCACGCAGCCCCGCTGCATGAAGCGTGGCTTTGCCCACCGGCTTCACTTTAGGGCAGATGCATGCCGGGTCATCGCATCTGCCTCCCGGCATGACGGATGCGCAGGCAAGCCGCTCAGGCCTTTCAGACCCCTGCTGCGCCCTGCGAACTCCCGGGGAATTTGCCTGTATGCCGTTTCCTGCTACAATCGGGCGGTCAACGGCAATGCACAGCCGTCTTGGGCGGCTCTCCGGGAGAAACATGGCCAAGGGAATCGTCATCGCAGGCACGCACAGCGGCTGCGGCAAGACAACCGTGACGCTGGCGCTCATGGCCGCCTTGCGGCGCAAGGGTCTGGTGGTCCAGCCCTTCAAGGTCGGGCCCGACTTCATCGATCCGGGACATCATGCCCTTGCCGCCGGCCGGCCAAGCCACAGCCTGGACGGATGGATGTGCGGCCGTCGGGCCGTGCAGGACATCTTCGCCCGCCATGCCTGGGACTCCGACATCGCCGTGGTGGAAGGCGTCATGGGCCTGTACGACGGCTTCTCGCCCGTGTCCGAGCAAGGCTCCACGGCCGAGGTGGCCAAGTGGCTCAGGCTGCCCGTGCTCCTGGTGGTCGACGCGCGCTCCATGGCCCGTTCGGCCGCCGCCCTGGTCAAGGGCTTCGCCGAGTTCGATCCGTTCCTGAGCCTGGCGGGCGTGGCCTTCAATCGGGCCGGCAGCGAGAATCACGCCAGGATTCTCGGCGAAACCATGGCCTTGCTCCCGGATGTGCCCCTGGCCGGCATCCTGCGCCGCCGCGAAGATATCGCGACCCCTTCACGACATCTGGGCCTGGTCACTGCCTGCGAGGCGCCGCCCGCGCCCGCGACCCTGGAGAGGCTGGCCGACTGGACCGAGCAGGGCCTGGACCTGAACCGGCTGGTGGCCAACCTGCCGCACCTGGCCATATACCCGCCCGACGACCCGGACCTTCCCGAGCCGCAAGCCGTCATAGGGGTGGCCTGGGACAAAGCCTTCTGCTTCTACTACGGAGAAAACCTGCGCCTGCTGCGCGAAAGCGGTGCGCGGCTGATCTTCTTTTCGCCCATGGAGGACCAGACGCTGCCTCAAGGATTGAGCGGCCTGTACCTGGGCGGAGGTTATCCCGAAGTGCACGCCCGCGAACTGGCCCAGAACAGGTCCATGCGCCGCGAAATCCGCGACTTCTGCCGCTCGGGCCGGCCTGTGCTGGCCGAGTGCGGCGGCTTCATGTACCTCATGGACTCGCTCGTCGGCGCACACGGCCAGAATTTTCCCATGGCCGGGGTTTTCCCTTTCACTGCCTCCATGAACGAACGCTTCTCGGCCCTGGGCTACAGGGAAGTGACCCTCGCGCGCGACTGCCCCCTGGGTCCGGCCGGGCTCAAGGCCCGCGGCCACGAATTCCACTACTCGTCCATCCCGGACCAGGCCTATGCCGCCGCCGGTCTGTACGCCGCCGCCGACCGCCGCAGCCCCTTGCCCAGGCCGGAGGGTTTTGCCGAGGGCAATGTCGTGGCCTCGTACATCCACCTGCATTTCAGCAGCAATCCGAGCCTGGCCCAGCGTTTCGTGGACGCCTGCGCCAGTGCCGTTCCCGCAAGCCGGTGACGCGGACCCTGCGCGAAGGATTCACTACCGGCACGGCCGCCGCCGCGGCTGCCAAAGCCGCCGCGCTCCTTCTGCTCACGGGCGCGGCCCCGGATACCGTGGACGTGCCCTTGCCTGCCGGCGGACGGCTGCGCATCCCCATTGCCTCCTGCCAGCGCGAAGGCCCCGGCGCGCGCGCGACGGTCGTCAAGGATGGCGGCGACGATCCGGACGCCACGCACGGAGCGGCCATCGAGTGCCTCGTGACCCTGGGCGGCCTGAAGCGTGGCGCGAATCACCCGAGAGAGGGCACCGCCGTCGACATCACGGGCGGCCGCGGCGTGGGCCTGGTCACCCGGCCCGGCCTGCCTGTGCCGCCCGGAGAGCCGGCCATCAATCCCGCCCCGCGCCGCCAGATCGCCGAAGCGCTGCGCGAGGCCATGGCCTCGGCAGGCTTCAATGGCGCGGCCAGCGTCCTGGTCGAGGTCCCGGACGGCGAAGCCATCGCCAGGCGCACGCTCAACCCGCGCCTGGGCATCACGGGCGGCATCTCCATCCTGGGCACGCGCGGCACGGTGCGGCCTTACAGCCACGAGGCTTGGGCCGCCACGGTCAGCCAGAGCCTGGACGTGGCCCGCGCCGCCGGACTGGACGAGATATGCTGTTCAACCGGCGGCCGCAGCGAACGGCTGCTCATGGCCCTGCGGCCCGATCTGCCCGAGCTGGCCTTCATCCAGGCCGCCGACCACTTCGCCCACGCCATGGCCGAGGCCGGGCGCAAGGGCTTCACTCGCGTGACCTGGGGCGTGTTCTTCGGCAAGCTTGTCAAGCAGGCCCAGGGGCTGCCCCAGACGCACGCTCGCAACGCGCCGACCGACTTGCGCCGGCTGGCCGAGTTGTGCGCCACCCTGGGAACCTCGGCTCCATCCGTGGACGCCGTGGCCAGAGCCAATACGGCCATGCACGCCCTGGAACTCCTCCAAACGGAACCCGCCCTGCCCGCAATACTCCAGGAGCTGTGCCGCCTGGCTTCGGACCATGCGCGATGCTTCGCCGGGACCGACATGGAGGTCCGGCACGTGCTCTTCTCCATGGACGGCAGGCTGCTGGCGCGGTGGCCGAGCCGGACCTAGGCCAACCACGGCAGATACTCCGGCCGCTTTTCAAGCTCTCCCTCCTGTCTCATGCGCTGCAAACACCGGCAGGAACTCATCCTGTCTTGCAGGCAACTGGAATCCCCCAATCCATTTCCGGCCATGACTCCCGTAGCCGGCACAAGGCCTGTCCAAGCGAATGCCCCCCTGCATCCTTGCGCTTCTAAAGCATTCGCTTTTGAAAATGCTCTGCATGTCCTGCGTCGGCATGGCTTGCAGACGGCCTCGGCGTAGCCGCAATTCACTTGCGCCGGCAACGCCGGAGCGGGCGTCTTAATAGCAACCTGCCATAGATATGTTTGCTGACACTCCCCTCAACCTTAAGCAGACATGACAGTATAATTCATAATTTTATATAGATGGCTTTGTTGAATGGCTGTTCAATAAGAAATATGCCACAAGCCTCTATTGCCCGAGGGATATGTGCCGATATGCACCTATAGCTAGGCAGGAGCCTTTCAAAATCTCATTCAATGACTTGCCAGGATGGCTATCAAGCGAAGCCGCACTGTCCAAACCGGCCTATATTAATAGGCTTATATGCCTGCACCCACAATTTAACGACACAGGAGGAATATCGACAAGCTGTATACGGCCTTACAAGCGCATGGTTGGGCAGTTTTTTCTTGAGCATCTCTATCCTTTGGGAGCACCCCCCATGAACTGGTTTCAGAATTTGCGCGTCATGACCAAGATGATGCTGTCCTTCGGGATAGTCATTTCAATTCTTGTCTTCCTGGGAGTTTTCTCCATAAACAAACTCGAAACAGTGAACGCCCTAGCCACGGAAATTAAAGACAATTGGCTGCCGAGCACCCGTGCCACCGGCGATATGACCGCCATTATCACTGAACACCGTACGTACTCCCTGCAGCACATCCTCTCCGTGACAACCGATAAAATGACTGAATACGAGCGGCTCATGGCGGACAGCGTGGAGCGAATGAGCAGGATCCAGAGAGAGTTCGAACCGCTCATGACCTCGCCCGAAGAGCGCCTGATCTTCGAGGAACTCAGAAAGGGCTGGGCAAGCTACCTGGCCGAAAACGCAAAGATCATCGATCTCTCCAGGCGTGAAGAGCAGGAGATGGCCAAGGAACTGTCCCGTGGCGCCGCCTTCGCGTATCTCACGGAAGTCCGTACGGCCGCTGGCAAGCTCAAGGAAATCAACCTCCAGGGCGCAATCGCGGCGGACAAACGCGGCGATGAGATATACGACTCCGCCCGTCTGGCCATCACGGCGCTCCTTGCGGGTTCATCCATCCTTGCCCTGGCCCTGGCCTTCTTCTTTGCGCGCTCAATGGTCAAAACCATCAGGCAGGGCGTGGCCTTTGCGGAGGGCCTGGCCGTCGGCGACCTGGACCAGACTCTGGACGTGCAGCAGAAGGACGAACTGGGCACTCTGGCGAGGTCCCTGCGCGGGATCGCCGAGGCCGAAAAGTCCGTTGCGCAGCTGACTTCGGCATTGTCCAAAGGCAACCTGGCCGTCACGGTCAAGGAACGCTCGGACAAGGACCAGCTCATGCGTTCCCTGGCGGCCATGGTCGAAGCCGACAAGCAGGTGGCCGACGTAGCCGGCAAGCTGGCCAGAGGCGACCTGGGCGTAAAGGTGGCCAAACGCTCCGCCGAGGACGTGCTCATGGCCTCCCTGGGCGAGATGGTCGCGGCCGAGAAGAACATCGCCGAGATCACCAAGCGCCTGGCCAAGGGCGACCTGGGCGTGGAGGTGGCCAAGCGATCCGCCGAGGACGCGCTCATGGCCTCCCTGGCCGAGATGGTCACGGCCGAGAAGAACATCGCCGAGATCGCCAAACGTCTGGCCAAGGGCGACCTGAGCATGGAGACGACCACGCGATCCGCCGAGGACGTGCTCATGGCCTCACTGGGCGAAATGGTTACCAGAGTGCGTGAAGTCGTGGGCGAGATTCAGGAGGCGTCCAGCAACGTGGCCTCGGGCAGCGAGGAGCTTTCGGCCGCAAGCGAATCCATGTCCCAGGGTGCCACGGAGCAGGCCGCAAGCGTGGAGGAAGTCTCCTCCTCCATGGAACAGATGGCCGCCAACATCCGCCAGAACGCCGACAACGCGCAGCAGACCGAGAAGATCGCCCTGCAGTCAGCGGGCGACGCCGAGCAGGGTGGCCAGGCCGTGGGCGAAACCGTGGCCGCCATGAGGGACATCGCGGAAAAGATATCCATCATCGAGGAGATCGCCCGCCAGACCAACCTCCTGGCCCTCAACGCGGCCATCGAGGCGGCCCGCGCAGGCGAGCACGGCAAGGGCTTCGCCGTGGTGGCAGCCGAGGTGCGCAAGCTGGCCGAACGCAGCGGAGAGGCCGCCGGCGAGATCCGCGAACTCTCGGCGAGCAGCGTGGCCGTGGCGGAGAAAGCCGGTCACATGCTGAACAAGATGGTCCCGGACATCAAGAGGACCGCCGACCTCGTGCAGGAGATCGCCGCGGCCAGCCGCGAACAGAACGCCGGAGCCGAGCAGATCAACAAGGCCGTGCAGCAGTTGGACAAGGTGGTGCAGCAGAACGCCGCGGGCGCCGAGGAAATGGCCTCCACGAGCGAGGAGCTTTCCAGCCAGGCCGAGCAGCTCCAGGCCACCATCGGCTTCTTCCGTCTGGGCGGCAACGGTGACTCGTACAGGCCCAAGCACCACGCGCCCATGCGCGGCGTGCGGGCGACGGGTAGTTTGCACGGTGGCAAGCCGCAGCACGCCATGCCCGCTCGCAGCGGTTCGGACATGCATGCACCCCGCCCCGTGAGTGGAAACGGCCGCGCAGGCCACACGTTTGTGCTTGCCGAAGGCGATCAGGACCTGGACCGCGAGTTCGAGCGCCTCTAGCCAAGGCCACACGACGTAAGCACCCGCAAGGTGCGCCTGTCCCCAGCCGTCCTGGTCGAGCACTGCTCGACCAGGATACTCGGGACGCACAGCGGACTGCCTCGATACGGCACAAGCAAGGCAGCGCGGCTGCCATCGAAAACGACAGCGGAGAAGAACATCATGAACGCGAGCTTGTCCGGCCAGTATTTGACCTTCACTCTGGATGGCGGCGCTTTCGCCCTGGACATCGCCACCGTGCGCGAAGTCCTCGAAATGCCCGCGATCACCCGCGTGCCCCGTGCGCCGCGGTACATGCGCGGCGTCATCAACCTGCGCGGCAATGGCGTGCCCGTGGTGGACATGCGCCGCAAGTTCGGCCTGCCCGATGCCGAGCGCACGGTGAACACGTGCATCATCATCGCCGAAGTGATCCACGAGGGTGCTTCAGGGCTGCTCGGAGCACTAGTGGATGCCGTGCGCGAGGTGGTGGAAATTCCCGCATCGGCACTTCTCCCGCCTCCACGCATGGGTTCGGCCGTGAGCACCGAGTACCTGCACGCCATGGGCAAGCTCGATTCGGACTTCGTGCTCATTCTCGACCCGGAACGCGTCTTCTCGCTTCAGGAACTCATGGTTCCTTCATCAGGCTCCGAGATGGACGACGCGGCAGCCTGATACCGGGAGGACCACGCCGCCGATATCGCAAGGCTCAACGCATCAGGAGCGGGCCATATCTTGTCCGGCTTGCGAACAGGTAGTTGAATCGCTTTGCAAACACTCGGCCTGAGCAATCACGAGCGCCGCAAACTTGCTTCCGTACGTTCTCCTTATTCGGGGATCGCGGCAACGGATGCACCCGCATCGGTATCCGCGTGGATTCGAAAGCCTGCTCATCATGATCTCCCGCGCTGTCGCTGACGGCTACGGCGCGGGAGACAATAGGGCAGCTCATAATAACGCGATGTTTCGCGGGGACCGACATGGAGGTCCGGCACGTGCTCTTCTCCATGGACGGCAGGCTGGTGGCACGAAACCAGCGCCGCCTATGAGCGCATGATCATGCCCCGGGAGCCGTCACCGCGCTTCGCCTGATCACTTATCCCCCGGCACACTTAGCGCCTCTCTTCTTCCTTTCCTTAACAGTTTGCAATTGTTGCCTTACGTATCCAGCGATACGCCACAACGTTGAATTACGCACGAACCGGCAACAACAAACTCTATAGCCTACTCAATAGACCTATATTAACCCTGCCGGGCTTCACAACCTAATGTCCAGCAAACAATTGTCGATAGATAATATTAATACCAATCCAAACAGTTTGACGCAGCTCCTGGTCGCCCCATACGCAAGCAGCAAACCTGCGTGAATGATTATCGGCCACATTTCGGCTTTGCCACGCTGTCGTCATGACTTTGATTCAAAGCATGAGCGTATAAACGCTGCATCCCTTTTAAATGCATAGACAAGCAGACTTACGTGACATTTCATATCCAGGGGGCATAGCATGAGCTGGTTTCATAATTTGCGCGTTACTACAAAAATGTTGTTGGTATTCGGGGTGGTCATCGCGATCCTCGTCTTTCTCGGTGCCTTCTCCATCAACAAGCTGGCGACCGTGAACGACCTTGCCACGGAGATGGAGGAGAACTGGCTGCCAAGCACGCGCGCGACCGGGGACCTAGTCGCCCTAGCCAATTACCACCGAATACTAACCCTACAGCATATTCTCGCCCAAAGCGCTGAGCAAATGGCCGAATATGAACGCCGCATGGCCCAAGCCGATGAGAGTTTGGGCAAAGCCCAGAAGATGTACGAGCCGCTCATAAGCCTCCCGGAGGAACGCGCGACCTACGATGAGTTCAAGAAGCTCTGGACGGTATACCGCGCTGAGATTGAGAGAATTATCGCTTACTCCAGAGACGGCCAGACTGAAACGGCCCTGGAGTTGGCTCGCGGCTCTAGCGCCGCCGGCATCGCCAAGGTGCGAGTGGCCGCCGAGACGCTTAAGGAACTCAACCTCCAAGGCGGCATTGCGGCGAGCCTGCGCGGCGACGAAATCTACGCCGACACGCGCATGGCCATCATCGTGCTCCTCGCGGGCTCTTCGGTCCTGGCCCTGCTGATCGCCTTCCTCTTCGCCCGCTCCATGGCCAAGACCATCAGGCAGGGCGTGGAATTCGCGCAGGGCCTGGCCGTGGGCGACCTGGACCAGACCCTGAACGTGCACCAGAAGGACGAACTGGGCATTCTGGCGGACTCCTTGCGTGGAATCGCGGCGGCGGAGAAATCCATCACGGATATGACCACGGCGCTGTCCAGAGGCGACCTGAGCGTGACGATCAAGGAGCGCTCGGACAAGGACCGGCTCATGCGTTCCCTGGCGACCATGGTCGCGGCGGAAAAGCTGGTGGCCGAGGTGGCCGGCAAGCTGGCCAAGGGCGACCTTGGGGTAGCCGTGACCAAGCGCTCCGCCGAGGACGCGCTCATGGCCTCTCTGGGCGAAATGGTTCAGGCCGAGAAGGAGATCGCCGACACCGCCAGACGCCTGGCCAAGGGAGACCTGGGCGTGGAGGTGGCCAAGCGCTCCGCCGAGGACGTGCTCATGGCCTCCCTGGGCGAGATGGTCACCAGATTGCGCGAGGTGGTGAGCGAGATTCTCGAGGCGTCCAGCAACGTGGCCTCGGGCAGCGAGGAGCTGTCGGCCTCCAGCGAATCCATGTCACAGGGCGCCACGGAGCAGGCCGCCAGCGTGGAGGAAGTCTCCGCCAGCATGGAGGAGATGGCCGCCAACATCCGCCAGAATGCTGAGAACGCCCAGCAGACCGAGAAGATCGCGCTCAAGGCCGCCAAGGACGCCAAGGAGGGCGGCGAGGCCGTGGAGCAGACCGTGGGGGCCATGAAGGAAATCGCGGTGAAGGTTTCCATCATCGAGGAGATCGCCCGCCAGACCAACCTCCTGGCCCTCAACGCGGCCATCGAGGCGGCCCGCGCAGGCGAGCATGGCAAGGGCTTCGCCGTGGTGGCCGCCGAAGTGCGCAAGCTGGCCGAGCGCAGCGGCGCCGCTGCCGGCGAGATCAGCGAGCTGTCCTCCACGAGCGTGGAAGTCGCCGAAAAGGCCGGCCAGATGCTCGTGCGAATCGTGCCCGACATCCAGAAGACCGCCGACCTCGTGCAGGAGATCGCCGCGGCCAGCCATGAGCAGAACGCAGGCGCCGAACAGATCAACAAGGCCGTGCAGCAGCTCGACAGCGTCGTGCAGCAGAACGCCTCGGCCGCCGAGGAGATGGCCTCCACGAGCGAGGAGCTTTCCAGCCAGGCAGAGCAGTTGCAGCAAACCATCGGCTTCTTCCGCCTGGGGGACATGGGCGGTTCGTACAGGCCCGCGCACCAGGCGGCCATGCGCAACTCCCAGGTCGCCAAGCTGCCCGCCAAGGGCAGGCAGCAATCCGCCGCTCCCGCGAACGTCGACGCCGGTAGGCCGCAGGGCGCGCGTCCCGCTGGCGGCAACGGCCGTTCCGGCCATGCGTACAGCCTTACCGAGGGCGATTTGCAGGACCAGGATCGCGACTTCGAGCGCTTCTGATAGCCCGGCATCCCGCCGCTGGCAAAAAACGCCGTAAAATGAAAGCCCTGGTTGAGTCCCGCTCAACCAGGGCTTTCATTGTCAGCCGAGCGTTTGATCAGTTCGGCGCGACTTCCCGCACGGCCATGGACTGTCTTGGCAGCGGGCAGCCGGCTTCGGGCACGGTCGCTCCGTTACCGGCCGCGCCCAGGCGCATTGCCAGGCGCTGCACGGCATCGAGGTAGGTTTCGCCATGGCCGAGGTAGAAGGCCATGGGTTTGGCGAAGTTCTGGCCCACGAGGCCGTCCAGGAAGAGCTGGCAGATCTCCCGCTTGCAGGACAGCACATACTGCGAGAGCAGGAAGGCCTTGCGCTCCTCGCGGGTCATGCGGCGCATGAAGCGCACGAGGGCGCTGCGGGCCCTGGGCTGGTACATCCAGAAGTAGAGCAGGTCCAAGGCGTTGACGATGAAGACCTTGGCCAGCCCGCCGGCGTCCCGCTCCAGCTCGCGCATGCAGGTGCAGGGAGACTGCAGGATCTGGCCCGCGTCCCGATGAGGATAGAGCATCTCCATCTGCTCCCAGACCCAGAAGACCTGCTCCAGCTTGCCGCGATAGTCCCAGTCGCGCATGCGGATGTTGTGCGCCCTGTCGGCCAGACCCTCGATGACGCCTGCCACGCAGTCCGAGGCCAGCTTGGAGATGACCGCGGCCCACTTCTGCAATATGTCCGCGACGGCCGCGGCGCCGAATACTCCCAGCAGCCCCGCCGCCAGGGCGTTGAAGGCCACGGCCAGGGGAATGGACAGGATCGAGCGGAACAGGTTGCCGATGACCGCCTCCTTGGGCAGCCCGCGCAGCAGGTTGTGACTCGAAATGTACAGGCCGTTGGCCAGGGCCATGACCGCGTAGAGCGTCAGGGGCGCGCTGCTCACCGTGACGCCGAAGCCGCGGTCCAGCAGGACCGTCTTGACCAGCCAGTCCAGCAGCGGCACCGAGAAGCCCGTGTACAGGAGCGAATCGCACAACCGGTCCCAGCTCACGTAATCCTTCCAGCGCAGAAGGCTGGAACGGCCGATGCCGCCTCCGCCCAACACGGACTGGATGACGTTGCGCACGCCGGTGATGCCGAACCAGATGAACGCGCCCATATAGGCCAGCAGCCACCAGTCCTTGGTCAGGGCGAAGGTCAGGAAGGCCGGGATGAAGCCGAGCAGCACCTTGAAGACGTTCTTGATGTCGCTGTTCAGGTAGCGCAGGCCGAGCCTGGGCTTGCGCGGCCGGCTCAGCCCCCCGCGCAGGCAGAACCCGTTGCCGCATGCGTCCGTCGTGCCGCCCAGGGTGTAGATGTCCCCGCACGCGCCGTTGGCGGGCCGGTAGCCCTGGACCACATGCTCCCGCTCGCGGCGGTCCAGCAGCACCGCCAGGGGCCCGCGCCGGATAAGGCGCACTAGGCGGGACAATACACCGCCGTTCGTCTCGCCCTCGGCCATGTCGGCGGGCATTCGGGCCACGCGGGAGAAATGCAGGGCGCGCAAGGGGATGCAGCGGCCAGTCCGGGCCAGTTCGCGCCTGGCCCTGGCCGGCAAGGTCCGACCCACCACGAGGCCCATGCCGTGCTTGCGGCAGGAGCGGCCCGTGGAGTCCGAGCCGATGCGCGTGTCCAGGGGCCTGCGGCTGTACAGCTCGCGCAGGGAGGCGATGTCGCAGAGCATGGCCGTGAGCTTGCCGGCCCGGTCTTCGGCATCCTGCCCGCCCGCTTCGAGCACGTTTTGCAGCACGTGGCCGATGAAGCGCTTGAGCTTGATGGCGTTGCGCGAATTGAAGGCCTCCTGCAGGACCAGGATATCGCGGATGTCGGCGGACCTGCTTTCGGCCTGGTCCTTGAGGTTGTAGACCTCCAGGTGGGTTATGGCCCCGCGGCAGTCGTAAAGGATCTCCAGCACGTCTTCCACGCCGAGGCCGCTCAGGGTCAAGGTGGCCTGGTAGCCGGAACGCACGGCGCGCAGTTTGGCCAGCAGATCGGCCGGGGACAGGGTCAGCAGGAGCGGCCGCTCCTCGCCCGGAGCCGGCGGAGCCTCGGGGTCGGGCAGGTCGGGATTGACCTCGGGCCGCAGGAAGTGGTCGAGGATGCCCTCGGCGTCGAGGCTGTTCATGTCGCAGATCAGGTTCTCGATGCGCGCCTTCTCGGCCTGGGTCGAAATTTCGTGGGCCGCCCGCAGGCGGTCGAGGCGGGCCTGCAGGTACGGCATGAGCTTGCCGTGGATGAATTTGCCCAGGTGCAGCAGCGAGGCCTGGCCCGAACCCACGAAACGCTCGAACTCCCGGCGCTCCAGGGGCGGCACGTCCATGTCGTAGGCTTCGTTGAGGGCCGGGCGGTGCTGCTCGTTGAACTCGGTGAAGACCATGTCCACATAACGCCGCCGCCAGGCCGAGGCCTCGCGGCCCAGGGCCATGAGATCGGCCATGACCGGCTTGGAGAGGAAGTCCAGGAAGTCGCCCGGCTCGTCCAGTCCGCTGGGCACCCAGATGATCTTGGCGTAACGGCCCCGGTGCACCGTCGAATACTCGAGTCCGATCTGCACGCTGACGCCCATGATGGCCGCGGATTCCAGCAGTTCGGACGCCACTTCCGGCCGCACGTGGTTGTAATAGACGACCATGAGCCGCCGGATTCCCTTGATCCAGGCGTCCATGATGAGGTGCGTGGCCGACTTGCGGCCCTTGGTGTTGGCGTCGTGCACGTGGTCGTCGAAGGCCAGCTGGTTCCAGTCCTCGGGCATCTCCAGCAGGTGGTAATGGCGCAGGAAGGCGCGCACCACGCGCGGCTTGCCCGTGGCCGCGGCCCGGAAATCGCGGGCCAGCATGAGCTGCCGGGTTTCGTCGCCCCTGGCGCGCACGAGTTCCTTCATGATGGACAGGAGCACCCGGGCCGTGTTCTTGCGCAGCACGCCCTGGGCGGTGGTCAGCACCTCCTCGCGCAGGGCGCGCAGGGCCGCCAGGCGGTCCGCGGCCTCGCCGGTCTCCAGGCTGCCCAGCAGCGTGGCCACGGCATAGGCGATGCGCAGACCCTTGTCCCAGGCCATGTCCTTGATGCCGTGCGGATGCAGGTGAGGCTCCAGGAGCCGCTTGGCCCCGGACGCATCCCGAAGATCCAGCACGTCGTTGACCACGCGCAACAGGTCGCGGTCGCGACGGTCGAAAAACAAGCGCTCAAACATGGTTGCAGGTCCTCCGCAGTGTCCGCGCCCGCCTTTCCGGCTCGGCGAACGCGTCACACTGTCGTGACAATATAATTCTTTTTTTCACATGGCCAGCGGCCCAGGGAACGTCAATCTGGACGGTTGCCTGGGCCGGGTTTTGAGGCTTAGACTGACCGCATGCAAGAAACGCACGCGAACGCCCTGCCCCGACCTTTGGTGGAAATTATCGGAGCGGGTCTTACCGAGGGCCACATGTGCCGTCACGTGCATGACGTGGTGCGCAAGGCCAACGTGCTCGTGGGCGGCAGGCGCATGCTCGCGCGCTACCTCGCCCATCCGGCGGAGAAGATCGAGATATCCTCGCCCTTGTCGGCCGTTATCGCGGCCATCGAGCGCGACCTGAGCCTGAACCTGCACGTGGTCGTGCTGGCCGACGGAGACCCGCTGTTCTTCGGCATCGGCCGCCGCCTGGTGGAAGCCCTGGGAGCGGACAGGGTACGTATCCATCCGGGCATCACGGCCCTGCAGGCCGCGGCCGCCCGGCTGAAGATCCCCTGGGAGGACATCCAGGCAGTGTCCCTGCACGGCCGCGCGGACTGGACTCCGCTTTTCGCCGCCCTGCCCCGCCGCTCGCGCGTGGCCGTGTACACCGACGCGACGAACACGCCCGCGGCCATCGCCCGCCGCCTGCTGGAGCGCGGTGCCGACGCCTTCGCCATGCACGTGCTGGAGAACCTGCACGAGCACGAGGAGCGCGTGGGGCGCTACGCCTTGACCGAGGCCGCCGGACTGGATTTTTCGCCGCTCAACCTGGTCATTCTGGAATGCGAGCGAGCGCCCGAGTTGCCCCTGCGCCTGGGCTTGCCTGACGAGGCCCTGTCGCCGGACGGGCTCATCACCAAGGCCCCGGTGCGCGCGGCCAGCCTGGCGGCCCTGGCCCTGCCCATGGACGGGACCCTGTGGGACCTGGGCGCGGGCAGCGGCGCGCTGTCCATCGAGGCCGCGGCGCTCATGGAGCGCGGCCGCGTTTTCGCCGTGGAGCGCGACCCAGGGCGCATGGAGCGCATCCGCGAGAACATCCGGCGCACGCACGCCTTTAGCGTGGAACCGGTGCAGGGGAACATGACCGAGGTCATCCCGAGCCTGCCGGACCCGGACCGCATATTCCTCGGCGGCGGCTTGTCCCGCGACACGCGGCCGCTGGAGCTGGCCTGCGCGCGCCTCGCCTCCGGCGGCTTCTTGGTGGCCAACCTCGTGCTGCTGGACGGACTGGCCCGCGCCAAGGCCTACCTGGATTCGCTCGGCTGGGAGACGGACGTGACCCAGCTCTCGTGCTGCCGGTCCAGGCCGCTGGCGGGCGACACGCGGCTGGAGGGCATGAATCCGGTGTTCATCCTGCGGGGCATGAAGCCATGACTTCCGCGGCCTTATCATTAAATATATATTACATTTTAGACGCTCCGCAGGCGTAGGCATGGCTTGCTAGCATTTTCGAAATGAAAATACTCTAATAAGGTCGCGTTGACGCTCGGCCAAGCAGGGATTATTAACTCCCTTCCGCGATGGACCCCAATGGCGCACGAAAATTCGGCGCCTGTCCCGATATCCCGTCGCCCCGCTCCGCCGCCCGAACTCCAACGGGAAGGCGCACAGGCGGGACCCGCCGCCCTTAGGCGCCGAACTCGAAATCACGACCAGGCACACGGAGCTCCATATGACCACCATGCCCGAGACCGAACTGTCCCGCGCCCTGCGCCGCGAAGTGGCCCGCCGCCGGACGTTCGCCATCATCAGCCACCCCGACGCGGGCAAGACGACCCTGACCGAAAAGCTGCTGCTCTTCGGCGGAGCCATCCAGATGGCCGGCGAGGTCAAAGCCCGCAAGGCCGCGCGCCACGCCACCTCCGACTGGATGGCCGTGGAGCGCGAGCGCGGCATCTCCGTGACCTCCTCGGTCATGAAGTTCGAGCACGACGGCCACGAGATCAACCTGCTGGACACCCCCGGCCACCAGGACTTCTCCGAGGACACCTACCGCGTGCTCACGGCCGTGGACTCGGCGCTCATGGTCATCGACAGCGTCAAGGGCGTCGAGACGCAGACCAGGAAGCTCATGGATGTCTGCCGCCTGCGCGACACGCCCATCATGACCTTCATCAACAAGCTGGACCGCGACGGCCGCGAGCCCTTCGACCTGCTGGACGACATCGAGAAAAGCCTGGGCATCGAGGCCGCGCCCCTGACCTGGCCCATCGGCTCGGGCAAGGCCTTCCAGGGCGTGTTCGACCTGCGCCGCAACGAGCTGCGCTTCTTCTCGGCCCATGGGGCCAAGGGCGTGCGGCCCAAGGAGGCGGTGCTGATCAAGGGCCTGGACGACCCCAAGCTGGACGAGCTCATCGGCGGCGGCCCGGCCGACGACCTGCGCCGGGACGCTGAGCTGCTGGCCGGCGCGGGCTACCCCTTCGAAGTGCAGCGCTACCTTGAGGGCAAGCAAACGCCGGTCTTCTTCGGCAGCGCCATCAACAACTTCGGAGTGCAGGAGCTGCTGGACACCTTCGCCAAGCTGGCCCCGGCCCCCAAGCCCAGGCCCACCACGACCCGCGTGGTCGAGCCCACGGAGGAGCCGTTCTCGGGCGTGGTCTTCAAGATCCAGGCGAACATGGACCCGGCCCACCGCGACCGCATCGCCTTCATGCGCATCTGCTCGGGCCGCTTCCAGCGCGGCATGCGCGTGCGCCACCACCGCATCGGCAAGGAAGTGCAGATCGCCAACGCCATCATCTTCATGGCCCAGGACCGCGCGGGCGTGGAAGAGGCCTGGCCGGGCGACATCATCGGCATCCACAACCACGGGACCATCAAGATCGGCGACACCTTCACGGACAAGGAGCCGCTCAAGTTCACGGGCATCCCCAACTTCGCGCCCGAACACTTCCGGCGCGTGCGCCTGGCCAACCCGCTCAAGTCCAAGCAGCTCGAAAAGGGCCTGCTGCAGCTTGCCGAGGAAGGCGCGGTACAGGTCTTCCGGCCCATGGAGAACAACGACCACATCCTGGGCGCCGTGGGCCTGCTGCAGTTCGACGTCATCGTGGCCCGCCTGCGCGACGAGTACGGCGCGGACGCGCTTTACGAGCCCGCGCCCATCGAATCCGCGCGCTGGGTCGACTGCAAGGACCGCCAGCGCCTGGACGCCTTCGTCAAGGACGTGCGCGCCAACATGGCCCTGGATGCCGAGGGCAACCTGACCTATCTTGCTCCCAACTCTTGGCGTCTAGGCCGCACCATGGAGCTGTGGCCCGAGATCGAATTCCGCACCACCAGGGAACAGCAGTAGCCGGCGCCCGACGCGCCCAGCCCAAGGAGGCCCTCATGGACCCGCGGCAGAGGGAAGACATACGGCGCAGAATCGTCGAACTGATCAAAACCCTGCGGAACGACATGGCCGTGCTGGAAGAGAACGCCAAGCCGGTGGATCTCGATCAACCCATCGGCCGTCTCTCGCGCATGGATTCCATGGCCAGCCAAGCCATGGGTGCCCGCTCCCCGGCCGAAGCCAAGGCAAGACTGACCCGGCTGGAACTGGCCCAACGGCAAGTGGACAGCCCGGACTTCGGCCTATGCAGCTCCTGTGGAGAAGAGATAGCCGTCCGGCGTCTCCTGGCTATGCCCGAAACCGAATTGTGCGTACACTGCGCCGAGTAATGCAAAGGCTCCCGGGAATGCCATGGCATCCCTACCCCATTTCACTCGTTCTTCAGGAGAATGCGCGTGACTGGACGCGATAGCACTCCGCGCAAGACAAGCCGCAAGCCGCACAAGGTTTCGCCGCTCAGCTTCTCGCATCTCTCGGGCATCAACATGTTCGAGCCCCTGGACGCGGCCGTGTGGCTGCTCGTGCCAGCCTTTTTCGTCATTTCGGCCCTGGTCATGGGCGGCAACACGACCCTGGCCTTCATGGGCGCTGCCGGCATCGTGCTCATCATGTTCCTCGTGGGCGCCTCCATCGAGGTGCTCATCGAGAGCATCAAGGACATCCGCGGCCTGGGCACCGTGGTCGGCTTCATCACCAACGGCCCCGAGGCCCTGTGCCTGCTGGTTGGCCTGCTGGCCGGGGACGTGCTCTTCGCCGCCAGCACGCCGCTCGGCTCCAACGTGGTCAATCCGCTCATGCTGCTGGCCGCCGGCCTGCTCACAGGCACCCTGGCCGCCGTTTCCCGCACCCGCACGCGCTATACCCTGCTCTGCATCCTGGGCACCGCCCTGACCGCCGTGAGCTTCTTCATGGCCGGAATGTCCATGTGGCTCTGGCTGCTGGTCGCCGCCGCCGTCAGCTTCGGCTTCTTCTTCCTGCGCCCGTCCGAGCCCGGCGTGGAGCACCACGGCGAGGAGGCCCTGCCCAAGGCCTGGCTCATCCCCGCAGGCCTGGTGGTCGTGACCGCCGGCTACTTCCTGGACCCCATCGTGACCTTCACGGCCGAGCACTCCCAGGCGCCCAAGGGTCTCATCGGCTTCTTCGTGCTGGCCACGCTGACCAGCTGGCCCGAGTTCAAGTCCACCCTGAGCCTGCTGCGCCGCAGGAGGCCGCTGGCCGCGATCCTCAACATCACCGTCTCCAACATCACCAACCTGTGGCTGGCCATGGCCGGTGTGGCCGTGCACTATGCCTTCGGCGGCTAAGACCTCTCGTGCAAGAGCCGGGAGAGGGGCGCCGCCCCTCTCCCGGTCCCTCACACCGCCAGGGCGGGACGCCGCCCTGGACCCGCGTTTTTCGTTGCTCGACAACCAAGGCAGGCGATGTTGACATGGGCAAAGTCTACTTCATCGGCGCGGGACCCGGCGATCCGGAGCTGCTCACCATCAAGGCCGCCCGCCTCATCGCCGAGGCCGGGCTGGTGCTCTACGCCGGCTCGCTGGTGCCTGTCGAGGTCGTGGACCATGCGCGTCCCGGGGCCAAGGTGGTCGACTCGTCGGGGCTGACCTTGGAGCAGACGCACGCCCTGCTGGTCGAAGCCGTGACGGCGGGAAGGAACGCCGCGCGCGTGCACACGGGAGATCCCGCGCTGTACGGGGCGGTGCGCGAACAGGCCTTGCTGCTGGAGCGCGACGGCATCGCCTGGGAAATCGTGCCCGGCGTCAGCGCGGCCTTTGCCGCAGCAGCCGAGGCCAAGGTATCCTTCACGGTGCCCGAGGTCACGCAGACGCTGGTCATCACGCGCCTGGCCGGGCGCACGCCCGTGCCCGAGCGCGAGGCCTTGTCCGGTCTGGCAGGCCACGGCGCGGCCATGGCCGTGTACCTTTCCGCCGCCGACGCGCCGCGCCTGCGCGACGAGCTGCTGGCCGGAAGCTATGGGCCCGATACGATCGTGGTCGTGGGCCACAAGGTCGGCTGGCCCGGCGGCGAAACGCTGCGCACGACGCTGGCGGACATGGCCGGAACGGTCAGCGCCGCGAATATCGGACGACAGGCAGTGTTCCTCGTGCTGCCTGGAGAATCCGCAGTCCGGGCAAGATCCAAACTGTACGATCCGCAATTCGCCCACGGCTATCGCAAAGGCGGTGATTGAACGCATTGCGGCGCGCCTTGCCATTCTATAGACGTTCCCGTAGGTATACCTCTTCTCATTCAGCTCGTTTTATTCCGCATTGTTGAAAACGTAAGAAGCTCAATTGAGCACTGTGACGGATATATTCTTGCACCTCTTCCTGCTTAACAAGAAGAATGAATATCATGAAACCTCATTGGCAAAGTCTATCGCTTTCTTTACTTCTAGTATTGCTATTTCTTCCCTTCTTTATTGCCATGGGATTCACTTTTCCACTTGGAGATGATTTTGCCCGAGCCAATTATGCGCAAGGAATATTTGATGTAGGCAGAGCCTTCTCGGAAATGGTTCACGCGTGGAAGTCCTGGAGCGGGCGTTATACTCATCATTTTTTAGTTATATTCCTAGGTAAAGCGGCCGAATCCAGATTGGGCTACACGCTGGTATGTGCCGCAGCCACGTTGGTGTACTGGATTTCGCTTTACGGCATCTTCTTCGAACTCATGGGCAGAAAACGTCGGGGTGATTCATTCCTGATTGCATCTGTCTGTATGCTCGGGCTTTTTTGCGGGCATCCATCCCTGAACATTTCATACTATCTAATAACAGACATACTTGGAATTGGCCTTGGTAATGGATTGATCCTATCATTCATCTGGTCGTTATGTCGCTTGTGGAATTCTGTAAGCATATCCCGCAAGCTTCGAATTGCGATCTTTGGAACCGGTATTGCTGCTATCGGATGCTACGAACATGCTGCAATAGCAGCAGCCCTAACCGCTGGAATAGCCTATACATTGGCATATTTTTCTTCTCATCCCCACAAGAAGACGTATCTGCTAGTGTTCAAGGTTATTGTTTTATTCTTCTTGATTTCCTTCCTTGCGCGGGGAAATTTTCGCCGACAAACTAAACGCGAAGTGATGTGGGATCAAATTTGGTTACAGCTAATTGCATCCTGGTCTACATGGAAAACCTATGCCTTCAGTGTCTTCTCTTCAGTCTGGGCGCTCACAGCTCTTTTTGTGGGCCTAACGGTCAAGCCTGCGACCCATAAACAGCCTAAAAGGCCTTTTCGCCAATATATCCCTCTCATTGGAGGAATAGCATCATTTTTTGCTCTGACTACTGGCATCGTTTTGGTGCAGGCCCTTAGCGATGTCCCGATTTCAGGAGCTTCAAAACTGACTGCTAGCATGTCGCTGCTCTCATGCTATGCACTTGTATTTGTTTTTATACATTGTATGGGCATTGTGCGGCGAATATCCGCCGTCATTCCTCTTCCACTTCTAATCCTTCCTCTTGTCGCCGTACTGGTCCTTACTCCAAATTATCAACGGACTCTCCACAGCCTTCTTTCCGGAGAAACGGCCGCTTATGCTTCTTCACTTGAAAAGCGCTACGCGCTCCTGAACTGGGCCGGATGGGAAGATACTTCCGAGACAGTCAAGGTAAGTCCGCTGCTCCTTTATCCGTTCCCAGCCAGTTTGGGGGAAGCCATCCCCTCAAGCCCAACAGAATGGCCTGCCCAGCATGTCGCTAGGATGTTCAAGTTAGGCGAAGTTGCCTCTGCTCCTCCTGACCTATCCTATGTCCATGCGAAAGCTATGGCTCACCGCTATGACTGGCAATCCACCTCAGATAATGCGTTAGGCATGGTTGTTTTTAGGAATATTACAGCCGGACCCAATGACACTTTCCGCTTTCATTGGATTGTAGTTGATCCTTCGCTTCCCTCCTCCTCTAGTTATGTTTCTACATTGATCCTGATTCGTCGCCAGCTGGACCGTCCGGTACCAGTTTTTCTTCAACGCATATTCGAGAAGAAGCTGCTGCCACAACAAACAATTTCACTGGATGGTTTGCTGAGATATGCCGGCATTACCGGCCGTCACGAACTGCAGCAGTGGAAGGTTGAAGGGAATGGCAAGACTCTGGGTCTGGCTCCCATAGCCGCACCAGAATGGGGAGAACTTCTTGCAGTGTATGCAAGCACAGATGGAAATGTATACCATAAAGTTCCAATTATGGACTAATTAAGCTACACTTCTATAGTGTACCGATATAAGCTGGAAATATGCACATGCTCCCAAGTGGAGGGGTTCTCGCGATATCCAAGACCCCTGAATCAAGAGACTTTAAGTCTGCCCTCGTTAGTTTAGTTATACCCATGTATAATGAATCCGAGGGGTTGGATGGTTTGTTTTCGGCCATAGGAAAAACCATGGCTATCCATGGGATTACATATGAAATCATTTGCATTGATGATGGAAGCACCGACGGTACTTTTTCCGCACTAATCAACAGTGGCCATAAGCGTATCCGAGCTTACCGCCTTTCTCGAAACTACGGCAAAGAAATTGCTCTCTCTGCAGGACTGGACCTCGCTCAGGGCGAAATTGTGATCCCCATGGATGCCGACTTACAGGAGCCACCTGAGCTTATTCCCCAAATGCTGCAAAAATGGCAGCAAGGCTTTGATGTAGTCATCGCAATTCGTAGTTCTCGCAAGACAGACGGACTTGCAAAGGCAACTTCGGCTAAGTTATTTTATAAATTCTTTAATTACATAAGCGCTTCAAAGATCCCAGAGAACGCTGGCGACTTCCGACTGATGGATCGTCATGTTGTAGATGTGCTCAAACAGATGCCTGAGCGCAACCGGTTCATGAAAGGTCTACTATCCTGGCCTGGATTCCGTTGTACTCAAATCGAGTTCGAAAGGCCTGAACGCCTTTGTGGGCAAAGCAAGTGGAAACCCATTAAGCTCGTTAGCCTAGCCGTGGATGGACTGACCTCCTTTTCCATCCTTCCGCTACGCATAGCATCTCTGCTAGGCAGTTGCATGTCCCTAGGTGCCTTTATTTATGGAGCTTTTGTCATCTGTAAACGTCTTTTTTTGGGTGATCCTGTACAAGGCTATGCCTCGCTTATGACTTCAATGCTGTTCCTAGGAGGTGTGCAGTTGCTGGCTTTGGGGATTGTTGGAGAATACATTGGCAGAATTTATTTAGAGACCAAGCGCAGGCCTTTATATGTCGTTATGGATTCTAACGACAAGCAGCCTACACAGAATAAGACTTATAATACACAAGCATAGCTTTACAGAAGGGATGAATGGAAATCTTCCCGACTTCACTATACTCCAAACTAAGGACAAATCCGCAGCTTATGCGATTTGTTTTGGCTGGAACTGCCAACACCTTTGTTCATTTAATAATTTTTGCTGCCCTTGAAACACTGAACACTCCCCTAGCTTTAGCCAACGTTTTGGCTTTCCTGTGCGCCAATATATTCTCCTTTTTTGTAGCTTCTTACTTTGTTTTTAAAGTCAATAAAAGCAACCTGTATTTTTATTGGCGTTTTCTAGGCTTATCCATCATTGGTGTTGTCATCAGTTACTCCATTTCTGCTATCTGTAGAAGCCTACAGGTGAACCCATACATTTCGGTATTAGGGGTCGTGCTTGTCATTCCTCCCATCAGCTACGCACTGCAACGGTTTGCTTTTTATGGAAGAAGCTTGAAGAGCTTTAATGACCCCTCCAAGCTACACGACCGCCAGCACCTTGATACTTGAGCACGTTGCTGCGCGGCCGTTATACTGCTAATTTCCTTTCTACTTTGCATTCCGTTCCTGGAGGATGGAAATGGGTGAGATCACCTGGTGCAGCAACTTCTGCGTGGGCGTGGCCGAAATCGACGCCCAGCACGAACGCCTCGTGTCCATGGCCAACGAACTGTTCCGCGCCTACATGCAGGGCCGGGAAAAGAGCGTGCTCTACGGCAGAGGTGGTCCCCAAAATTTGGACAGGTGTGTAAGGTGGAGCCGACGAACGAGGGGGAACACCTTTGAAGAGCAAGCGGACACGTTATTCGGCAGAATTCAAGGCCAAGGTTGCCAAAGAGGCCAT
>JAEYOJ010000116.1 GCA_023411815.1 Pseudomonadota bacterium
ATGGCCTCTTTGGCAACCTTGGCCTTGAATTCTGCCGAATAACGTGTCCGCTTGCTCTTCAAAGGTGTTCCCCCTCGTTCGTCGGCTCCACCTTACACACCTGTCCAAATTTTGGGGACCACCTCTATGCGACTCGACAACTGCCAGGTGGATATTTGCGATATCCGCATAGAGGACAGCTTTGCAGCCGAGATACCCGCCGCAGTCAGCGGTGGCATTTACCTTGAGAACTGCACTGGTAGAATAAGCCAGTCGTTGATCCAGAATACCGGTTCAATGTATTCCGGCGGGATGTACGCCAAAGGCGGCAGCCTTCTCGTGGATCGCTGCCAATTTATCCGAAATAGCGCGGGCCGTGGCCCTGGCGGTGGACTACATATAGTGGGAGATCACACGGTCAATGATTCCATGTTTTACTACAACGACGCTCTGTCAGGGGGAGCAGCGTATTTCAGTGGAACCACAGTTAACCGCTGCAGGATGGTAGGAAATTCTGCCAACGGAGCTGCCGGAGCGTTCTCCTCATATAACGCTGAGCTGTATAATTGTGTGGTCCATAACAACGGAAATCAGCCTGGTCCTATCGTAGACCTTACTGGTTCCTCTTTGGTAAACAGTACGATAGTGGAGAGTTCAGTATCCTCTGATTCAATACTGAGTGCCGGCGGGAGCCGCATCGTCAATTCGATCATTTGGAATACCGGAGCAGGGCAGGTAGTCACGGACAGTCCCGATTTGTCCATAACTTACTCCCTGGTTTCCGGTGGCTACCCAGGGGAAGGCAACATCGATGCCGACCCGCTGTTTGTCGATCTGGGGAACTACAACTTCAAGTTGCAGCCCACCTCGCCGGCCGTGGACGCAGGCACTGCGAACATTCCTGACCTACCTGAGACGGATTACACAGGCAAGCGGCGGGTCATGGGGTCTGCTCCGGACATGGGCGCCTACGAGTTGTCCCAGTTGCCCAGGGACGCCCTCTCGCGGCTGCTGTTGCCCAGCCAGCTGGATAGCGAGCAGACGGCCGGGGGTGGGGAATTATAGCGCAAGGATACGGAGGGTGCGCCGCACAGGCGCGACAGAGGAGGAAGCAGGGCCGGGGCGCGAGTTCCGGCCCTATCGTTCCTCATGTGCGGGCCGGGCGTGCGCGCATGAGAACCGCAGCGCACGAAAAAAGCGGCCCGGAGATATCTCCGGGCCGCTTGGAAAACATGGAGTCGGACGATAAGCCGGGTTCTGTTCCCCTTGCGGGGCGGCCGTCATTCCTCTAGGGCCTGGATTGCTCCAGGTCTCAAGCAGCCTACCCGGAGGCAACGGCCGGGCCGACCGCATGCGCCTCCCTATTTGGCCTTGCTCCGGACGGGGTTTGCCGAGCCGGCCGCGTCGCCGCGACCGCTGGTGGGCTCTTACCCCACCGTTTCACCCTTACCCACCCTGCGGCGGGCGGTTTGCTTTCTGTGGCACTTTCCCGGAATCGCTTCCGCTGGACGTTATCCAGCGTCCTGCCCTGCGGAGCCCGGACTTTCCTCCCCGGACCTTGCGGTCCGCGGCGACGGCCTGTCCGACTCCAAGGACCAGAACGGAAACCGGTTCCATTCTGGTCCTGGAGCATTTTCACTTTGAAAATGCTCTGCAAGCCATGCTCCGGCATGGCTTGCCGCCGCGTCACTTGCGCCGTCAACGCCGGAGCGGGCGTCTTAAAGTTGATCTGCCCTATAATAAGGCCCCCTGCGGAGAGAGGCAACGCGGAGGGCCGAATGGACTTAGGCTTCCTCGCGCTCGGTCGCGGTGGAAGGCAGGTGCTCGTTCCAGAAGATGAGCCGCTGGCAGTTGGGACAGCTGTGGATTTGCTTGCCCTTTTGCAGATCGTTGTAGGTCTGGGGCGGAATGAGGATGTGGCAGCCCGAGCAGACGCCTTCGCCGACGGAGACGATGACCGGGTGCTTCAGCCGGGCGCGGATGAACTCGTAGCGGCTGAGGATGGGCTTGGGGATGATCTCGCCGGCGGCCTTGCGGCGCTGCATGAGGCCGTCCAGCAGCTTTTGCGCCTCGGCCATTCGCTTGTCCAGGGTCTGGCGCATTTCATCCCGCCGCGCGCCCAGGGTGGCCAGTTCCTCGTCTTCGGACGCAAGCAGGTCCTGCTGGCGCTTGAGCTCGTCCATCAGGGCGACACTCTCTTCCTCGCGCAGTCGGTTGACCTTTTCCATGTTGTCCATCTCGCGCATCATGGCGTGGTACTCGCGCGTATTGCTGGCCATCATGAGTTTGTTCTTGCTCTTCTTGATGCGCGAGGAATCGTCCTCGATATCCTGGCCCAGATGGGACTGCTGGGACTGCAGGTTCCGGATCTTATCCGCCGTCAGGTCCCGGCGCTCCTGTACATCCGTATATTGCTGCTCCAGGGTCTGCAGTTCCTTGGGCGCGCCCTCCAGGTCCTTGCGGATCGCCGAGATTTCCGCATCGATCTGCTGGAGGATGACGAGCTGTTCGATCTGCTTCTGGTACATAGGCTGCTACTCCTTGCCGCCCGGCCCGGTGGGCCGCGCATGAACGTTGTCGCGGCGCGTCCCGGCGTAGGGGCGCTCACCGTCCCTGCCGTGCCCGCGGGACCAGTGGAAAGCCGCGTCGAAAGGTTGCTGGCTGCGCCGGATCATTCCGGGCGGCCGTGGCTCACGAGCCGCATGGGCTCACGGCCTGGAAAGTACTTCGTCTCTATCCCATGCATGCCGAGGTCGGCCTGGAGGCGGTCGTGGAAGGCCTGCATCATCTTTTCCTCAAGGACGAAGTGGCCCACATCCAGGACGAGTCCGGTCGCGTTCTGAGCCTCGTGGTATTTCACGTCGCCGGTGATGTACACGTCGGCGCCGAGCTCGAAGGCGCGCCGTACGAGAGAGCCGCCGGAGCCGGGGCAGTAGGCGACCCTGGAGATCGTCTCGGGTTCCTTGCCCGCGGCGATCCAGAACCCCCGGCCCACGCAGCCGGCCAAGTCCCGCAGGAACTGTTCGGCGGGCATAGGCTCCTTCAGCTCGCCCAGGAGGCCGAAGCCGAGGACGCGCCTAGGTTCGTCCAGGACCAGAGCGGTGTAGCCGACGGTGCGGCCGGCCGCCTGCACAATCTGGTCGGCCACCTTGCGCCGGGCGTCGGACTCGCAGATCACCCTCAGACGGCCCTGCTCCTCGTGCACTGAAGCCACCTCGTTCAGCATGAGCAGGGCGGCCTTTTGCTCCTTGGTCAGGGGCTCGGCCAGCTCGAAGCGCATTTCGCTGGCCGTGATGTCGGCCAGGGGCTGAATGACCCGCAGGTTAGCCAGCCAGAGCCTGCGCGCCAGCCAGGCCATGGGACCCAGCGGCTGGCAGTCCAGCGAGGTATGCGCGGCATAAAGCCAGGCGTCGGAGGCGAGCAGCAGGCGAAGGGTTTCGTGGTAATCGTCCAGACGGTCGGGCAAGCGGGGAGAAAGGCTCAACGGATGATGGCAGAGAATGAAGCGGGCGCCCCAGTCCAGGGCTCCGGCGATGCTCTCGGGCCGGGGATCGAGCATCACCGCCAGCCTGCCGGCTTCCGTCGCCCGTCCGGCCGCCTGCACGCCGCTTCTGTCCCAGTCCGCCTGGTATTTGGGCGGGGCCACGTCTTCGATGCGGCGGATGATCTCTTGTACGTCCAGCATGACCACCTCTCAATGTGAAAGGTGCTCCCCGGGGGTGCGGGCCCGGAGAGCACCTTGGTCAGAAGCTTCACTGAGAGCTTGAGTGATGCGCGCGTGCGTATATGAGTCCAGCAATGACGTACCTTGAATTGGTGGGCCAACCAGGATTTGAACCTGGGACAATCCGGTTATGAGCCGGGGGCTCTGCCAACTGAGCTATTGGCCCTGTTTGATGTCGAGCAGATAAAATTACAGCCACGACCTGGCCATGTCAAGACAGGTCGTGGCTTGCTTCAGCTTACTTTTTTTTACGGCAGACCGTGCGGATGAAGTTGATGGCCGCATGGCCGGCCTTGGCGCCTTCGCCCACGGCCACGCTGATCTGCATGAAGCCGCCGGTGCAGTCGCCCGCGGCGAACACGCCGGGGATGTTGGTCTTCTGCTCATCATCCACGACGATGAATTCGCCCCTGCGCTCCAGGCCCAGCGTCAGGGCGAAGTCGCCGGCGCCGGCCTCGCCCAGGGCCACGAACAGGCCGTAGGCGTCCAGGGTGGTGCCGTCTTCCAGAACCAGCCGTTCCAGGCCGTTCTGGCCTTCCAGGCGGGCGACCTTCTGCGTGACGATGGGAATGCCGGCCAGCTCCAGGGCCTGCTGAAGCTCCTTGCCGATAGTCGACTGCTTGCCGTTGGTGCAGATGGCCACGTCGGGAGTGTAGTGCTTCAGGTCCAGGGCCTGATTGGCCGCATAGATCGATTCGCCGAGCACCACGACCTTCTTGTTCTTGAAGAAGAAACCGTCGCAGCTCACGCAGTAGGATACGCCCTTGCCCTCGTAGTCGGGCAGGTTCTTGATGCCCGGTCGTACGCGTGAGACGCCCGTGGCCAGGAGCACGGCGCAGGTGTTGATCTCCCGCTGTTCCGTCTTGATCTTGAAGGTGCCGTCCTCTTCCTGGTGGATTCCGAGCACCTGCTCGCAATTGGCCACGGCGCCGAATCGGGCGGCCTGCTTGATGCCGCGGGCCTGCAGTTCACGGCCCGAGATGGTTTCGGGAAAGCCGAAATAGTTGTCGATATCGTAATCGCCGGCGAACTTCGGCGTGCAGCCGAGGACCTCGACCTTCACACCGGCCCTGGCCGCGTAGATGGCCGCGGACAGGCCGGCCGGACCGGCTCCGATGATGACAAGCTCCACTTGATCCATGGCTAGACCTCCTGAGAAACGGCTCACGCAAGCGCCCTGGCTATGGCCACGGCGCTTGCGGAGTGAATGTCCGCTAAGAATAGGTCAGCGCAAGGGATTTGGCAATGGCGGCCGCGAGTTGCTTCAGGCCGGCTCGCCCTCGGTCGGTATGTCCGCTGGACAGCCGCCGCGATACATGCGCCTGGCGATGTACATGAAGGGCGTGTCCAGGGCCGCCACGATGAGCTTCATGACATAGGTGGTCAGCAGTATCTGCCAGAACACGGGCCACGGAAAGACGCCTATGAAGGCGATGGCGCAGAAGATGGACGAGTCGAGAAGTTGGCTGACCATGGTCGAGGCATTGTTGCGCAGCCACAGATAGCGTTCGCCCGTGCGCCTGCGGATGGCGTGGAAAGCCCACACGTCATGCATTTGCGAGACGAGATAGGCCGCCAGGCTGGCCACGGCCACGCGAGGCATGAAGCCGAAGATGGCTTCCAGGTGCGGCTGAACGAAGTCCGAAGGCGCGGGCGTGTAGATCAGGCTGACCTGCATGTACAGCGTGGACAGGACCAGCACGGCGAAGCCCAGCAGCACGGCCTTGTGCGCCGTGCGCCTTCCGTGGAACTCGCTCAGCAGGTCCGTGGCCAGGAAGATGCTCGCGTACAGGATGTTGCCGAGCGTCGTGGTCAGACCGAACAGCTCCACGGTTTTGAGCACCTGGATGTTGCACAGGATGATGCTCATGACGATGGCGGCGAACAGGCCGGTGCGGCCGAAGAAGCGCATGAGCACCAAGACCATGCTCATGTCCACCAGGGCGAAGAGGAAAAAGATTAGTTCGTTCAAGGAAAGGCCTCCTTCAGGATTCCCGTTGGCCACATGGCCGGCGGGCTATGGACGGGGAAGAGGTCAAGGCCGTCTGAAGACGTCTGCTTAGTCCTTGAGGGCAGGCCGGTCAAGGGGCCGCGATGAAGTCGGCGACATCATGGGCGGGAATGCGAGAGGCGGACTCGTGAGTCCGCCTCTCGCATTCCCGCCATCGGGAGATATGGGCAGGGCCTGAGCCCCTTGATCCGCTAGTTCCCGGCCGCCTGCAACCTGCCGTCGTCGGCCTGACAGACCATGTTCCGGCCGTTGCGCTTGGCTAGGTACAAGGCCTGGTCCGCCTCGCGCACAAGATTGGCTTCCAGGTCCACGCTTGCGGCATCGATGGAGGATATGCCGATGGACACGGTGACCTGGAAGGTCTGGCCGTGGAAATGGAATATCTTGCCGCAGATGGTCCCGCGTAGCCGCTGGGCCAATGTGTGCGCGCTGCTTTCATCCGTGTGGGGCAGTATGACCACGAACTCCTCGCCGCCGTAACGCGCGGCGAAGTCCGTCTCGCGCATGCTCTCGCTCAGGATGCGGCCCAGTTCGCGCAGGACCATGTCCCCGGCCTCGTGGCCGAAGGAGTCGTTGATGCGCTTGAAGTGATCGAGGTCGAGCATGAGCAGCGAGATGGGCTGCTGGTAACGTTTGTGGCGGGCCAGCTCCTCGCGCAGCCGCCTGTCGAAACTTTGGCGGTTGTGGATGCGCGTCAAGCCGTCGAAATCGGCCATGGTCTGGACCTCGCGGTAGAGCAGGGCGTTCTTCAGCGCCAGCGCCAGATGCTGCACCGCGGCGGTGATGGTCTGCACCTGATCGCGGGCCAAGGATACGCGCTCCTTGCTGGACAGCGCCATTACGCCGAATGGCGTCAGGCCCGTGCGCAGAGGCATGGCCACGACCGCGTCGGGCTGCGGCCCGCCCGCATCGCTTTCCTGGCTTTGGGGACGGGTCTCCAGGGGCACGATGGTGTAGCTTCGGACCTCGCGCCCGAGGATGGGCGCGGCTTGCTCAAGGAGGTAGGCGGACCATTGGCGGCAGCTCTCGGCGGAAAGTCCGGGCGAAAGATACAACTCGGCCTCGGGTCCATTGGCGGACTCGCGCCAGAACAGGGCTTGCACGCTCCGCACCGGGAAGAGCATGTCCATGTCCTCGCGGGCGCGGTTCAGGATGGTACGCGGGTCGAGACTCTCGGAGGCGCGTGTCAGGATGCGGTTGAGGAACTGAAGCTGGTCCGTCTTGCGCGCCAGCAGCTCGCGCTCCAGGAGTATCTCCTTGGTCATGGAGATGATGTCCGTATACATGGTGCGGATTTCGCGGGCCCTGAACAGTACGTCCTGGACGGCCTCGCGACGCAGGGGGCAGCGTATCGTGGTCAGGAAGCCCTGATCGGCCACATCCTCGTAGCACAGTTCCGTGGCGCTTTCGTCCAGGATAAGGATGCGCAGGGGCGTTTCCCATTCCTGCAGGGCGGTTCTGTGCTCGGATGGCAGGCCGTCCCAGGCTTCGGCGGGAATCCATACCAGCGCCGGGCTTTCCTCGCGCATGTCGGCCAGGCCGGGCAGGGCCGATAGGGGCCAATTGCGCAGCCGGTATTCTTCGCCGGCCAGGGACTGCAGAAGCGTGGCGTCGTCTTCGGCCAATCCCAGGCCCCACATGAGCTCCACGCTCGTTCCGAGGTCCATTCCTTCCTCCTGGATGCACTGGAGATCGAGACAGTTTTCCACTCACCTCAAAGCAAATATGAGACCAGGACGCCTGCTTCCGGCAAAAGCGAGTCCTGCTGCGGGATGGCGAGGAAAACCAAGGGGAAGGGAGCTTGTCGCGACGAAGAATCGGCGGGGAAAGGCGGGCAAAAAATACCGCCATGCGCAGCTGTTTGACATCGCCCCCATTGTATGTCTTTGGAGACGCATGCATGCACGACGTATCTGGGCCACCCTGGACCCCTATCATGAACCCGGCGCGATTCTCGGCCGCCGGGTGGCCAACGAGCATTTCCTGTGTTCTCTGCTGTCCGCAGGAGCTTTTGAAGAACATCACTTCTTCCTGGCGGGCGTAAGTCAGGAAAAGGCCTTGCGCGATTTCCTGGAACCGCGCTTTCCCGGCCTTGCCGCGAAAGGCGGTCTGCGCTTCTATTCCAGGCTGGACCTGCCGCGCATGCTGCGCTCGACGGCCTACCACTGTTTCCATCTCTCGGATTGCATCGTGAGCCAGCCGCATGTGGCCCGGCTGCGCAACCTCTATTCCGGCCGCATCTTCCCGGTCACGGGCACCACGCATTCCCTGAGCTATTCCGAGCACATGACGGCCATGCTGCAGCACCTCTGGCCCGGAACCACGGCGCGCGACCGCATCGTGGCCACTTCGCGTTCGGGCCGGGAGGTCGTGCTGGCCTATTTCCGTGAACTGCGCCAGCGCCTCGGCCTGGATCCCGAGCGGTTTCGCGAGCCGGGGGTCGAGCGCATCCCCCTGGGTGTGGACCTCGCGGCCCTGGCTCCGCTGACGGGCGAGCGCCGGGCGGAGGTGCGCCAGGTCCTGGGCTTTGAGCCGGACACGGTAATGGTGCTCGTCTTCGGCCGCATACAGCACCATTCCAAGCTCGACCTGCTGCCCGTGGTGCGAGCTTTCCAGCGGTTGGCCGCAATGGGCTTCGGGCCGGACAAGGTGGGGCTGGTGCTCGGGGGGTGGGCGGACAAGCACGACACGTTTCATTCGACGCTGCAAGAGATAGCCGCCAATGCGGGCCTGCGCATGCGCGTGGTCCTGCGGCCCACTGACGAACAAAAACGCGAGCTGTTCGGCGCGGCCGATGTGTTCTGCTCGCCCTCGGACAATCCGCAGGAGACCTTCGGCCTGACCATGCTGGAGGCCTCGGCCATGGGCCTGCCCATCGTGGCCTCGGACTACGACGGTTACCGTGACCTGGTTGTCCACGGCGAGACCGGGCTGCTCGTGCCGACTCTCGGGCCGGCGGGCGGCGGCGAGATCGACGCCGCGGCGCGGGTTCTCTTCGACAACCAGTACCACCTGCTGCTGGGGCAGGCCACGGCCGTGGACGTGCGCGCCCTGGCCGAGGCCTTGGGCCGTCTGGCGTCCGATTCCGGACTGCGCTTGGAAATGGGCGCGGCGGGCCTGCGCCGCATGGAGCGCGAGTATTCCTGGGATTCGGTGGTCCGTCGCCATGTGGCCCTGTGGGATGGCCTGTGGGACGTGGAGCCCGGCGGGGACTTGACCGCGGCGCATCCCCTGCATGCGCCCTATGCGGAAATATTTGCCGCCAATCCGAGCGCCAGGCTTGGGCCCGACATCCTTGTGGTCAGTTCCAGGGCCGGCGAAGCCGTGCTGCGCAAGCGGGAGTTTCCCCTGATTTATGGCGGCGTGGCGGAGTGGGTTGATCCGAAGCTCCTGCACCTGCTGATCTTCCTGGCCCGCAAGCCGACGCGGACCGGCGAGCTGCTGGTGCGGCTGCGCGAGGCTGAACCGGCTTTGAGCCAGGAGCGCGCCGAGTTCCTGCTCCTGTGGGCCCTCAAGCAGGATTTTCTCGAACGCGCGGAGGCTGTCTGAGCATGGTCGGCAGCGCCTTGAGCGTCACGCATCACACCTGCCTGGAACAGCGCGGCGGAGCGACCCGCGTGGCGGACATGCTTGCCGGCTGGCAGACCGGGGCCGGCCTGCGCGTCGAACGCACCTTCGAGCTGGCCGAGACCGAAACAGGCCGGCGGCGCCTGCAGTCCAGAGTCTGGTTGGATGACTTGTCGGCCGCCGCCAGGGACGGCATCCTGCACCTGCACGCCACCCGGGACTGGCCCGCATTGCTGGAGGGGCTGGCCGGCCGGATTCCGCCGTCGCCCCGGCTCGTGCTTACGCTGCACGACTGCGCGCTCCTTACGGGCGGTTGCATTTATATTTTGAACTGCCCCCATTACGCCTCCGGCTGCGTGGATCCGTGCCCAAGGAACCACGGGCAGGTGCGTGAACGCCGCGGGCGCATCGAGCAGGCCTTGCGCAGCCTGTCGCCGCTGGCGGTCAGTCCCTCGCGCTGGCTGCGGGATCTTGCGGCGCAACGCTTCCCCTGGCTCGATCTGCGTGTGGTTCCCAATGGCGTGGAGTGGCCCGAAACCAAGCCAGACAAGGCAGAAGCCCGGCGGCGGCTTGGCTTGGCAGCCGAAGCGCGCCTGGCCCTGTTCGTGGCCCACGGCGGCACGTCCGCGGCCTGGAAGGGCGGCGACATCTGGATGGAGATGTTCAAGCTCATCAAGGCGCGCGAGCCGCGAGCCGTGGCCTGCATGCTGGGCGGCGAGAAACAGGAGCGCCGGGGCGACGTATTCCTGTGGCCCTACGTGGACCGCGAGCGCATGGCTTTGTTTCTTGCCGCGGCTGATGTGCTCGTCTACCCAGCGCGCGCGGACAACCATCCGCTCATCGTGCTGGAAACCATGGCCGCCGGAACCTGTGTCGCCGCCACCTCCGTGGGCGGTATCCCGGAGCAGATCCGCGACGGCGAAACCGGCGCGCTGGTCCAAGGCGACTGGTCCGCCCTTGCCGAGCGGGCCGCGACGCTGCTCGCGCATCCCCGTCAGGCCCGGACCATGGGCCTCAATGCCTACGAGACCGGCCGCGCGCGCTTCTCGCTTCAGCGCATGGCCGCCGACTACCAGCGCGTCTACGCGCAAGCCGCTGCCAGATAATCCTCGCGGCAGCGTTTTTCAGCCATTTCCAGGGGCGTTCCGCCCGCGAAATCGTACCAGCCGCAAGCGCATTCTCTGCATTCGTTCGGCAGAGAGATAATTCCTTCCGCGGTTTGATGCTGCCGGGAAAATATCTGGTAGCATGCCGGCAAGGGAGGCTCCGCGAAGAGCGCGCTCCTGGTTTCCGCGTCATCCCGAGCCTCCCGCCCTTGGCATGAGGCGGCTGATCCAGATCGGGCGACGGCAACCAGAAAGATGAAGGAGGAAACAATGGCGGTGCCCATCAAGGTGTCGGACGAGTTGAAAGGCCTGCTCAACGAGGCGATCGCCCGCGAGCTTTCGGTGTCCATCTCGTACATGTGGCAGCATGTGCTCATGACCGGGGTCAAGGGGTTCGCGGTCAGGAGCGAGATTAAGAAGATATCCATCGCGGAGATGAAGCACGCCGAGGAGATCGCCGAGCGGCTGGTGTACCTGGGCGGCAAGCCGACGACGCAACCTACGGAGATCAAGGTCGGCGAGAACCTCGCGGAGATGCTGCGGATCAACGCGGCGCAGGAGTCGGGAGCCATCGAGCTGTACCGCAAGATCATCGACAAGGCCGAATCCGAGGGCGACAAGGTCACGGCGGCCATGTTCCGGGACATCCTGGGCCAGGAGGAGGAGCATCACGACACGTTCACGGGGCTCCTGGAAGAGAGCTGAGGCGACAAATACACGGATGAATGGCGAATGGGCCGCCTGGCCCGGCATCGCCATGTGGTCTGTGACAGCCATCGGGCAAGCGCCCCCCTCCTGGCCGCAAAGGAGGGGGACGCCATCCAACCGCCAGGGGATTACGGCCCGGGGCGATTTCCCTGTGCTGCTTGGCCGCCTCGGGTGCGCTACCCTGGGGCTGCATAGACGCGCGCCCAAAATGACTCGGCTCTCCATGCGCCATACGTCGGACCGTAAAACAGCTTGCCAAACGACTTCGAAGCGAGGATTAATTCTCGTATAAAGTTGGTTTGGTAACTGGTGGATTGCCGCAAGCCACGCGTCCGTAGCGCATGGCCCAGAAGAACCTCCGACCCGGATAAGCCATGGAAAGAGACAGCGGAACTATCAGGGTACTCATTATTGACGACATGGAGCGGTACAGGACTTCCCTGCAATGGCTTCTCAAGCAGGAGGGGTTCGAGGCCGAGAGCGCGGGAAGCGGGGAGGAGGCCCTCGGCCTGCTGGCCAAGATTCCCTTCGACGTGGTGCTGCTAGATCTGCGCATGCCGGGCATGGGCGGCATGGATGCCCTGCCCAGGATCAAGTCCTTGGCCCCGACGGCCCAGGTCATCATTCTCACGGGACACGCCTCGGTGGATTTCGCGGCCGAGACCATCAAGCTCGGCGCGGCCGACTTCCTGGTGAAGCCTTGCCCGGTGAAGGACCTCATAGGGACCATCCGCAAGGTCCACGATCTGTCCCTGCTTTCCAGGTCCAGTCGCTGACAGCCGGCATTGAACGGCCGTTTCAGCAGCTCAATTGGCAAAAAATACAGGGCATTGGGAGCCCAGAGCGCCGTTTTCCGGCGGAAAAGCCGGGGAAAGCCGCTGTACTCGTCCAGGCAGCGGCCTGCCGCCTAGCCGCGCGGCAGCTTGGAGCGCATGGCTCCGGGGTCGAAGCAGTACTCACCCGAGAAGAAGCACTCCACCATATCCGTGATGCGCGCGTCGCTGTCCATGAGCATGTCGGCCTGGCGAGCAAAGTGCATCAGCCGCCCCAGAGCCCTGAGTTTCTCCTCGATGATCCCGGGCTCGAACTTCCGCAGCCTGCCGGCCACATGGTCGCCCACGGTCTCGGTGTCGAACCCGAGCCGGCACAGTATCTCGGCTATGGCCTTGGCTCTGCGTTCTCGGCGCTCTAAATCCGCAGCGCCGCCCTTGAATGAGAACGAGATGTAGTTCTTGTTCAAGGTCTGGCCGCAGTAGCAGTCCAGCACGCCGTAGTGGTAGCCCATGCGGGAGCTGAAGTTGAGGTACTTGTCGGAAATGAGCGCATAGCTTTTGCCTCCCAGGCGGCCCTCGAAGCCGGGCTGGCTGGTCAGCTGTCGGGCGAGAATGGACAACAGCCCCCGCACGGAAAAGGGACGCACGACCCTGGCCCGATTTCCGTGGAGGACAAGCCCGTCCAGGAAGGCCCGGAAAGGCCGGGAGGCGATTTCGGCCAGGGCGGCCTTGGGTTTGCCCTGGGCCTCGGGCTTGAGGCCGCCGCCCAGGTCGATGAGGTGCAGGTCCAGGCCCGTGGTCGCATCGAGCTGCACGGTCATGCCAGGCTCGCCTGCCACCATTTCACTTGTCCTGAACATCTCCTGGTAGGACCATTCGTGCAGCAGGCGCATGACATCGTGGATGGTCGTGCAGTAGGCTGGCGCAAAGCGCGGAGAGCGGGGGTCCAGCAGATTGAGGGGCGTGATCCAGGACGCGCAACGGCGTAAGAGGTCGTGGACCTGCGTGCCCTTCATGCTGAAACGGTCCTGGGTTTCGGGGCTGAGGAGCGATTCCACCCGCCCCTGGTAGATGCGCCTGGCGTCGGCATCCACGGTGAAGACTTCGCCGGGAGTGAGCAAGGAGGTGGCCGAGGCGATGCCGACGATGGTCGGCAGCTTGAACTCCCAGGAAAGGGCGGCCATGTGGCCCGTAGCGCTGCCCTGGTCGGTGACGATGGCCGAGGCTAGTTTCATTGCCTTGATGAACGCCGGCGACGAATGCGGGGCCACGAGCACCGCTCCCTTGGGGAAGCGTTGCAGATCCCTGTCGCCGAGCACATGGTAGGCTGGTCCGGCTCCCACGCCCGTGCAGGCAGACTCGCCTCCCTCGGCCACGACCACGTAGCCCGGTTCGGGAGGTGGGGCGGGCCTGGTTTGGCAATGCGCTGCCCGCTCCGGACTGGACGAAGGCTGGGGCCTGGACTGCAACAGCATGAGCCGGCCGGTCATGTCGACGGCCCATTCGATATCCTGGGGCCGATCATAGTGCCGCTCCAGGGCCATGCCCCAGGTGGCCAGCCGCTTTATATCCTCATCCGAGAGACTCGGGGCCTGGCGCAGTTCCTTTTCCACAGACCGCTGCGCGACCCCTCCGTTAGAGTCCATCTCCAGGCGTACCGGCTTGTCCGCAACCGCACGCTCCCGGATGGCGCCGTCGCTTCTGGCCACCCGAAAGGTATCCGGGTTGATGAAGCCATCCACGGCATAGGGCCCGAGTCCCCAGAGGGCGTTGATGAGCAGCATATCCTGTTCGGGGCATCTGGGTTCGCGGGTGTACATGACCCCCGCGGCCCTGGCCGGGACCATGACCAGGCAGGCCACACCCATGGCTACGTCGTCGTCGCGAATGCCCTTGAGCAGCCGGTAAGCCATGACCTGTGGGCTGTAGAGACTGGCCACCACGGCTTTATAGGCATCAAGCAGACCCTCGGCCGTGACGCCCAGCACGCTCAGATATTGGCCGGCGTAGGACAGTTCAGAGTCTTCGCCGACAGCGCTGCTGCGTATGGCCACCCGCAAGTCCCCGGGCTTGACGCCCACCTCGGCGGCCAGCCTGGCGTGGGCGGCCATGATCTCGTCCGCGATCTCATCCGGGATCCTGGCCTGCCGCACAAGACTCTGGATCTCCTTGCTTACGGACCTGATGTCGTCCATCGAGTTCTGCGCGATCTCGAGCTTGAGATCCTCGATCTCCTCGAACAGGCCCTCGGACGAGAAAAAGGCTCGGAAGGCGCTGGTGGTTATCGCGAAGCCCGGAGGGATAGGCAGCCCCAGACCGTTGCGGATCTCGCCCAGGTTGGCGCTCTTGCCGCCCACGGCATCGACCATCTTGCCGTTGACTTCGGACAAGCTCAGGACATGGCGGCCGCCGGACAGGGGCATGTCGACCTCCAGCTTGCGGCGGAACCTGTCGCGAATGGCGTTGATGAGTGCGGCAAGGGAGGGAAGAGGCTTGTCGGCGAGTTGCTCGAAGCTGCGGAGCATGCGCAGAGCGTGGAATACTGCGCGGCTGGTCTGCGTGCGGATGTATACGATGCCGAATAGTTGCCGGCCGTCAAGTTTGACTTCCAGGTCCGAGATGAGCCTGGCCAACTCGGCGTCGGAATCCAGGAGCGTCAGGAAGTGGTTGTATTTGACGCGGAACGTCTCGGCAGTCGAGTCTTCGGTGAGGCTCGGTGCGTCTTTGTTGTCTGGGCGCTGTTGCATGTCTCCGCTGGCAGGTGCAGGTGAACGTCTCTCCAGGGCCGACACGCCGTCCGTGGGCCATCGCCCTTGGATTGACATTATTCGGAACCGCCTCGGTTGAAAAGGAATCATTTAGGCCATCGAGCATTGCTGTCCGAATGCTCCAGGCGTCCTCCGGGCTCTCCGCTAAACAGCCTAGGCATATGGATAAATCAGTGCTCATACGTATTATTTCACTTGCTATTTCCCAATGCGCACAAGATACTCCCAATATGTGTTTCTGAATGCTTGAAAGACACACGTGGAGGTCAGTGCGTCTCGACCAGGTGGCTCGAACGCGGGGCATGATGCAGCTGGCTCGGATCCAGCCTCCCGGCCGCCGTCAACGCCCATGATCGATATCGACGTGCCGGCCCGGAACCCTTTCACCACACTGCAACATAGCAGGAGAAAGATATGAGCAACGACACGCCGAAGCTGCTGCTGGTTGACGACGATGAAAAGTTCAGGGCAAAGGTCGGCGACGCCCTGAAGGCGAAAGGGATGGATGTGTCGCATGCCATCAGCGGTATCGACGCCTTGGACCAGGTCGGCACGCGACCCTTCTCCGTGGTCCTCATGGACATCAACATGCCCGGCCTGGACGGTCTCGAAACGCTGCGGGAGATCAAGGCGCGCAACATCGGCGTCGAGGTCATCCTGTTCACAGCCCATGGGACCATTGAGACGGCCATCGAGGGCATGCGCCAGGGAGCCTTCGACTACCTGCTCAAGCCCAATGAGATAGATGTCATCGAGGGGAAGATCCGCGAGGCCCACGCCGTGAAGGCCGCCCGCGACGAGCGGCTGCGCAAGGCCCAGGAGCGCGCCCTGCTGGACAAGCTGGAGAAGAGCGTGAGGTTCTAGATCAGTTTGTGTCTACTCCGGGAGAGAGCGCTGCCGTCCAACCGGCTTGTCTCTCTCCCAGATCCTTTCCTGCCCGGGAGCGGTGCTTCAGGGCTCTCCTCTTCTTGCAGAGCATGTGCTTTTGAAGTGCTCTGCAAGCCATGCGTCGGCATGGCTTGCAGCCGCGACGGCGTAGACGAAATTCACTTGCGCCGTCAACGCGGGAGGGGCCGTCTTAAAAGTAATCCGCTCTAAACTGCGCAGGCACAGAGGCCGCCGTCGCTATATATGCCCGCTCGGACGCATGAATTGACTTGCCCTTAGAGCCTGCGCCGTGCGGCGGACCGTCATGACCCGAAAAAAAATTCCCGGATGAAGGGCATGATCTGGTTCAGGAGAAACAGAAAGACGAGGCTGGCTGGCCAGAACCACCACTTTTTGAGGATAGGCGGGTTCCAGGCCTTGCCGCGCGGAAGATGGTGAAGCGGACGGTAGTCCTTGTCCTCGTGAAAGCTGAATTCCTGGTTCTTTTCAGCTTCGCGGCTTGCCGATTCAGGCGAATCGCTCGGCTTGATTGGCTTGCTCTGCTTGCTCATGCGTGGATGTTCCTCGCTCGGAACTCTCTAAAGTGATCAGGTCCCTCCTGTCCAGCGTTCCCAGGCTTGGAAAGTGAAGCCCGTCCACTCCCAGCGTGGGAGCGGACGGGCTGGACCAGTCTGCTTGCTCGGTTAGATGAAGCCGATGAGCGGCCAGTAAACCAGCAGGCTAAGGGTAACCACGAGCAGAAGGAACAGACACCAAGGCACGGCAACCTTGATGAAGTCCACCTGGTTGAAGTAGCCGGTGCTGTAGGCGATGATAGTCGGCGGACAGCCGATGACGAGCATGATGAACGAGGTCGTGATGGGCGAGAGCATGGCCACGGACTGCGGGGTCATGCCCATCATTTCGGCCATGGGCAGAGTGATGGGCAGGGTCAGGGCCACGGCAGCCGAGTTGCTCATGAGGCTGGACAGGAACGAGCCGAAGATGCCCATACCGTAGTACACGAAGAAGGGATGGCGTCCGTCCAGCAGCGGCAGCAGCGACTCGGCCAGGAACTGGCCGGCCCCGGAACTGAGCATGGCCCCGCCCAGGGACACTCCCGCGCCGAACACGATCCAGGACTCCCAGGGGAATTTGTCGCAGATGGTCTTGAAGGACACGAAGCCGGGCCCGCAAAAGCCGGCCAGGGCCAGGGCAGCCACCACGCTGAGATGCCAGCCTGTCAGGTCGGTCACGGTCCATAGAGTGAAGGCCACTACGAAGATAAGGGTCACGGACAACTCGGCCGTGGACATTTTGCCAGGGTACTCGGCCCTGACGCCGGGCAGCTCCTTTTCCTTGGGCCGGAAGATAACCCACAGGACGGCCCAGGTGGCCACGGCGGTGAGTACGCAGATGGGAAACTGGATCACGATGTACTGGAGGAAGTTCACCGATACCGCGCCCTTGGTGAAGGACTCCAGAATTTCCACGGCCAAGGGGTTACGACCGCCGCCAAGGAGCGTGCCGAAGCCGCCGGCCGAGGAAGCAAGCGGTATGAGAATGATGAAAAATTTTGCCAAGTTGCTGTTCTTTTGCGGCGTCAAGCCCATGGACATGAGCACTGGCACGAAGGCGAAGATCATGATGACCGTAATGGTGGCGTCATGAAAGATCGTGGCCATGATCGTGCAGCCCATGGCCAGGACGAAGCTCAGCTTCTTGACTCCGGTGCCGGCCGCCTTGAGCACATAGTACATGATGCGCTTGGCCAGGCCGACTTCGTTGAGCACCACCCCGAACATGATGATCATGAGCACGAACATGACAGCCGGGGAAGCGAAAGGCGCCCAGGCCTCCTTGGCGGGCGCGATATTGAACATGATCATGCCGGCCGCGGCCAGCAGCGCCGTGACGCCGATGGGAATTGCCTCCAGAACCCACAAGAGAACGATGGTGGCCAGCAGGGCCAGCAATCTGTGACCCGTCACGGGCAAGTTTTCCGGTGTGGGCAGCATGGCGACGCCGATGCCGATGGCCAGGGCAATGAGGGTTTTTATGAGGATGGCTTTGTAGGATGGGGGTGGAGTAGGCAGGTCGTGTTCGTCCAGGGTCAATGTGTCCGGAGGACCGTGATCTCCTGCTGGATTGCTCGACCCGTGGGTCTTGTCCATGGCGCTCATGCGTTTATCCTCCTCATTGCGTTTCAGTCAGTGCCGCGGGAAAAATCAGCCAGGCATGAAACGTCTATGGAACATCGCTCATAGCCTGCAGCTGGACTTTATCTTGTCGCCGATGAACCGGTACACGTCGGAAAACCGCAGGATGCCCACCAGCCGGCCACCCTCGGTGACGAATAGCGAATCATGTCCTCCGAAGACGAAGTTGTGCAGCGCGTTGTTCAGTGAGTCCTCGGCCTGGATAACCTGGGTCGGCTTGGGGCGCTTGAGGAAGTCCTTGATCTGGACGTTCTTGGCCTTGCCGCACAGGTCCTCGAGCGGTTTGGACCACAAAGTGGCTGTTTGGCGCATGGTCTTGATGACGTAATCCATGGCCGCAGCCTTGGTGCTGGGCATGACGTTCACCACGCGGTCGAAGTCGGGTTCAAGCCCCTTGATGAGATCCAGCGGGGACAGCTTGCCTACAACTTTGTTGCCAGCGTCGCGCACGATGACGATCCGTTGTTTGGCTTTGCCCGCCTGGAAATTCTCCTGGGCCTTTTCCAGGGCCAGGAAAGCCTCGTTGAAGGTGGCCGTATCGAGAACCGTGGGGAAATCCCCTATCGGTACCATGAATTCCTTGACTTTTTGCTGCATTTTTTTCCTCTCATTTTATGTATTTACAGGGGAGGGCCGGCCTGAGCGATCTCCCGAACCTGCCGAAATAGGGGCCCAAAGCATCCTCCTTATCTGTAGAATCGACCGTGCGAACTCGTCCGGTGCGCGTATTCCCCGAGCAGCTTTGCAATCCCGCGGCACGCATCCGCTTCTCCTTGAGAACTCGAACAAAAATAGTGAAAAAATACACGAGAAGCTAGTGATATCGGTTATCAAAGGGGAAATGATCTTCTTCGTTCGCCTTCGAAGGCGGAGATCGGCATGAAAACCTCGAAGTGTCTGGACATTGCTGCGGCATGCTGGCCGGAAATCAACCAGGCATGTCGTCTCGCGGGACTTGCGAGCATGGATGTCTTGAGTCGACAAGCGGACCGGTGAGAAAAGCCCTGCCCCGTTCCACTCGTCACGGAGCGAACCGGGGCAGGGCGTGGTTGATCGCGGAGTAAAGGCTACACGAAGCCGATGAGCGGCCAGTACACCATGATGCTCAGAACGACTATGAGCAGGAGGAGCAGGCACCAGGGCACGGCGACCTTAACAAAGTCGATCTGGCTGAAGTAGCCGGTGCTGTAGGCGATGATGGTCGGCGGGCAGCCGATGACCAGCATGATGAACGAGGTCGTGATGGGCGCGAGCAAAGCCACGGACTGCGGGGTCATGCCCATCATCTCGGCCATGGGCAGGGTTACGGGCAACGCCAGGGCCACCGCCGCGGAGTTGCTCATCATGCTGGACAGGATCGAGCCGAATAGACCCATGCCGTAATAAACGAAGAAGGGATGGCGTCCATCCAGCAAGGGCAGCAGCGTCTTAGCCAGGTATTCACCCGCGCCGGTGCTCAGCATGGCCCCGCCCAGGGACACTCCCGCGCCGAACACGATCCAGGACTCCCAGGGAAACTTGTCGCAGATGGTCTTGAAGGACACGAAGTTTGGACCACAGAAGCCTGCCAGGGCAAGAGCGGCAACCACAGTCAGGTGCCAGCCGGTCAGGTCGGTCACTGTCCACAGGGCAAAGGCCACGATGAAGATGAGCGTCACGGAGAGTTCGGCCGCGGACATCTTGCCCGGATATTCGGCCCTGACACCCGGCAGTTCCTTCTCTTTGGGCCGGAAGATCATCCACATGATTGCCCACGTGCCCACTGCGGTGAGCATGCATATGGGCAGCTGGATGATGATGTACTGAAGGAAACCCACCGAGACCGCGCCCTTGGTGAACGTCTGCAATATCTCCACGGCCAGGGGGTTACGACCGCCGCCGAGCAGCGTGCCGAAGCCGCCGGCAGACGAGGCGAGCGGTATGAGGATGATGAAGAACTTGGACAAGTTGTTGCTTTTTTGGGGAGTGATGCCCATGGACATGAGCACCGGCAGGAAGGCGAAGATCATGATGACCGTGATGGTGGCGTCATGAAAGATCGTGGCCATGATCGTGCAGCCTACGGCCAGGATGAAGCTCAGCCGCTTTACCCCGGTCCCGGCTGCCTTGAGGATGTAGTACATGATGCGTTTGGCCAGGCCGACCTCGTTGAGCACCACGCCGAACATGATGATCATGAGCACGAACATGACAGCCGGGGAGGCGAAAGGCGCCCAGGCTTCCTTGGCGGGCGTTATGTTGAACATGATCATGCCGGCCGCGGCCAGCAGCGCTGTGACGCCGATGGGAATGGCTTCCAGGACCCAAAGGAGCACGATGGTGGCCAGCATGGCCAGCAGCCTGTGGCCGGCCACGGGCAAGGCCGCCGGCGTGGGCAGCATGGCGATGCCAACGCCGACGGCGATGGCTATCAAGGACTTGATGAGTATGGCCTTGCCTGACGGTGGTGGGGTCGGGACATCGTGATCATCCATGACCAGGGTGTTCGGCGGCCCGGACTGCGGGGCTGCGTTGCTGGGGCCGTGAGTGTCGTGCGTGACGCTCATTACTGTTATCTCCTTCGCTTTAAGCGATAAATCGTCTTGGTTTGCCGCACTGATAGGAAACACCTAGCCTTTGCATACGCCCTTGATCTTGTCGCCTATGAAACGATACACATCGGAGAAGCGCAGGATTCCCACCAGCGTTGTACCGTCATTGACGAACAGCGAATCGTGACCGCCAATCACGAAGTGGTGCAGAGCGTCATTGAGGGTGTCATTGGCCTGGACCACCTGTGTCACCTGGGGGTGACGCAGGAACTCCCTGACCATGACGCTTTTGGCCTTGCCGCAGAGATCCTCCAAGGGCTTGGACCACAAGGTGGCTGATTGGCGCATTGCCTTGATGACGTAATCCACAGCTGCGGCCTTGGTGCTGGGCATGACCTTCACCACGCTGTCAAAGTCGGGTTCCAAACCTCGGATGAGGTCCAACGGGGACAGTTTACCCACGATCCTGCTGCTTGAGTCGCGAACCAGGACGATCCGCTGTTTTCGGATCCCAGCTTGATAATCGGCCTGCGCCTTCTCCAGGGCCAGATAGGCGTCAATGAAGGTTGCCGTGTCGAGGATGATAGGGAACTCGTCGATTGCGACCATATAGTCCTTGATCCTTTCCTGCACCGTGCTTCCTCCTGGGATAACGTCCCCAACATGTAAGTGACCTTATCGTGGAACTTTCATTCTCGGTCCGTCCTGGAAAACTTGAAACCGCGTGATACAATGCGCGACCGCCATGCCTTGAATCAATCTTGCGGCTTTCCCCTGCGCGATGACTTGGGAAAGGCGCTGTCGGAATACTAGGCACACTTGAGCCTCCGCACGTGCTATGGCGGAAGGAAATCCCATCCGGCATGGTGTTGCGAGGTCCTGGAAAATAGAGCAAACCCCGTTCCACGCGATTTTGCGCGAAATCTCGAGCGGTTTTGCGCGATAGCCGGCGGAGGGCCGAATTGCCGTATGTATTGGGAAATTGCTCAAGATATCCAAGATTCCCGTGGAATTGGTCCGTCCGGTGCCAACCCAAGGTTGAGACTTACGGCAAGCTGATGGCGAGATGCCGGGACAGACAGGGAACATCGGGCGCAGGTCGCGCCGACGGTAACAGATATCTTCGAGATGCGGAGTGGGAAGGGGTGCGAAGGAGCGCCCCTTCCCGTTTATTACGTTGGTAGGATATGGCGCCTTTAACATGCCATACCCTACCACATGAACTTAGTGTATAATAGATATTAGCGCCAGAAAACCGGGTAGCAGCGCCTGGGCGACAGGTTATTCACCAGCAGGGCCACGGCGAGCATGATGAGCGCTCCCAGGCCCACGGGCGCGAGGGCGTACAGGAAGCCGAGAGCGCGCACAGGCTCGCCGCCGATGACCGCGATGAGCGCCGTGGCTCCTCCTGGCGGGTGAAGGGTGCGCGTGACGTGCATGGCCGCAATTGCTGTGGCCACGGCCAGGGGCGCGGCGATCCATACGGCTTCCGGCAGCAGTTTGGCCATGGCCACGCCGATGAGCGCGGAGAGCACATGCCCTCCCAGGAGATTGCGCGGCTGGGCCAGAGGGCTTTCCACGGCCCCGTAGATGAGCACGGCCGAAGCGCCGAATGAGCCCACGAGCATGATCGGGCCGGTGCCGTCCATCATCGTGTGGCTGAGGAAGGATACGGCCAGGATGCCGAGAAAGGCCCCGAGCCAGGACCAGCAGATTTCGCGCAGGCACGGGCAGGGCGGTGCGGCGCTCTTGCCGCGCATTTTGGCCAGATAGCGCAGGATTGACTCACGGCAGGCGCTGCTAGCGCATTTTCCGGACGGGAGGGTGCGGCTGCCGTGAGCCGGAGCGGGAATATCTTTATTCATGGGCCTGTCCTCTTTGATCGACGTCTGATCGGCAATCGAGACTATACCGGATCATTCCGCCAGACCGTGACATGGATCACAGGCGCGCTCTTCCGCGCTGGATCTGCCCGATAGACACCCTACTCGATCGACGGAGAGGAAGCCTTGCCCGTCCGTTGCAACGCCGACGCGGCGCGCAAACCGGATGGCTGGAAAGACCTTACATGTTCAGCTTGGCCAGCAGCATGGCTCCGGCCAGGGCCGGGGCCATCCAGGACAGCAGCCGCAGGGGTCGCTCGTAGCCGGCCAGCAAACACCGCATGTCCCAATGCGCGACGCCCTCGGCCGTGGCGAAGGTGGCTCCCCCGGCATTGGCCTTGCGTCGCAGGAAGCGCGCCGGGGTGCTCAGCTCGCGCTGGGCCAGGCTCATGAGCGTGGCCGCCGCGGCCAGCAACAGCGCGCCGGGCGTCAGGGTCTCGGTCTGGGCCCAATAGCTCACCAGCACGGGATAGCCGCCCCAGCTCAGGGCGAAGCCCAGGTTCGTGTGCAGCAGTCCGCCGAACCACTCCAGGCTGTAGGCAGCCACGAGGAGCGCTCCGAGCAGGGCCAGCGGGACTATCCAGGCCGAAACGAACAGCAGGCTGAGCAGGGCGCAGGCCAGTGACGCCGCCAGGGCGGCCAGGGCCATGAGCTTGAGCGCCCGGTCGCTGAAGGCGGTGCGCAATGGGCGGCCGTTCAGCTCGTCCAGGGCGTGCGATGCCACGCCGGTGCCGGCCAGGAAGGCCGTGAGCATGAGCGCGAGCATGCGCCAGTCCAGGGCCGGAGCCAGGGCCGCGCCCATGGCCACGAAGGACAGGTTCCAAAGAGTGTAGGGCGGGTGCAGGATGGTCCAGAAATCCGCCCAGAGTCCGCCTCTGCGGGCATAGTAGGCCGGGGTGAGCTCCGTTGCGCCGCTCTTGCCGGAAGTGGCTGCGGCATGGCCTGCCGCGTCCGCCATGCCCATTTGGCTGGGTGCGTCGCTCATACGCGAGTCCCCCAGAGCAGAAGTCCGCCGCCCAGGGAAGGGCTGGCCGTGCGCAGATGGCCGAGGCCCGCCTGGTTCAGGAGCCGCGTGAGCGCCGGTCCGGGCCAAGCCTTGTGAAAGTCGTCGATGCTGCGGCCCAGGAAGCCCCCCACACGCTGCCAGCCGGGCGAGATGAGCGCGCCGGCCGCAGGCAGACCCAGGCGGGTATAGAATTGCCAGAGCCCGCCCCACACGCCGCGCGGGCGTCCGAAGTCGAGCAGGGCCACTCGGCCGCCGGGGCGCACCACGCGCGCCAGTTCGCTCAGGCCGGCCAAGGGGTCTTCCAGGTAGCGCAGCAGGTAGCCGGCCGTCAGTCCGTCGAAGGCCTTGTCCGGGAAGGGCAGGGCTTCGGCCCTGGCGGCCACGGCCGGGGTTCCCCTGGCCTTGGCCCTTGTGAGCATGGCCAGGCTCTGGTCCAGGGCCACCACACGCAGGCCCTTTTCTTCCAGCAGACGGCTGATCTGCCCGGTGCCGGCCGCCACGTCCAGCACCAGCGATCCGGGCGGCAGACCAAGGCCGGACACCAGTTCGCGCCGCCAGCGCGGGTCCTGCCAGAAACTGAGCGCGCGCGACCAGCGTTCGTAGTCGACGGCGATAGGGGCGAAGATTTCCTGGGCCAGCCTGTTGCGCGCCGTGGGCATGCCTTCCTCCTCCTGCTCGGAGCCTCGGCCGGGGGACCGATCAGATGAGCATACACAAGATGCCTGGCTTTGGGCAGCGTTGGCGGAAACGGAAGCAAGGGGAATTCCGTTCTGGGCGAGAGAACTAAATTCGTTTATATCGAGACTGCACAGAATAATGTTCTGAGTATTGGAGATTTATTGTATCAACGGTCGCCGATATAGCTTGACGAGCCGTCTGGACGGCCTTAGTAGGCATATTCATGGACTCACTATTTCCGGAGTTGCCGTCATGAAGACCATGAAAGCCCTGCGCAAGACCTCAACCCAGAATCCCTTTGCCCGTCGGCGCAATCTGAACCACGCGGCGCACATGCTGATGACCGCCCTGACCCTTGGTTTGTGGCTGCCGGTCTGGCTCGTGCTGTGCCTGCGCAACGAAGGCTGGAAGAGCAGCCACAACTGGCTGCTGGCCGGCAAAGCGCCCGTGGGCCTCGCGCGCATGGACCGCCTGGATATGTCTCCCGAGCTGCGCCGTCGCCTGGCCGGCTGATCTTTCCTCCCTTTCGCCTCTTTTTCCCTGAGCGCCCCGGTCATCCGGGGCGCTCGTATTTCTCCTCCTGGCCCATCCGCGCTCGCTTGCTTTCGCACTCCCTTTGGGTCATAAAATGGCCATTCATTTCACGTCCTCAGCGGAGGTTCGCATGCGTTCTGCTCATATGCTCCTGGTCCTGCTCATCGTTTCGGCGCTCACGGGCTGCGCGACGGTCAACCTGTTCCGCGACTATTCCGAGCCCTTGCGTGAATTCACCCTGGAAGGCAAGGCGGAACCCAAGGTCCTGCTCGTCACCGTGCGCGGCACGCTGGAGTCCGGCCCCGAGAAGGAAACCTTTAGGGAGAGGCCCGGCATCATCCAGGAAACCGTGTCACAGCTCGACAAGGCCGCGGCCGACCCCTCGGTCAAGGCCCTGGTCCTGGCCGTGGACAGCCCGGGCGGAACGGCCACGGCCAGCGACATCCTGTACGGCGAGCTGATGGCCTGGAAGGCCAAGACCAAGGCCAAGCTCGTGGTGTGCATGCTCGAAGTGGCGGCCAGCGGCGGCTACTACATATCGCTGCCGGCCGATGCCATCGTCGCCCATCCGACCACCATCACCGGCTCCGTTGGCACCCTTTTCATCCGGCCCAGAGTCGTGGGTCTTATGGACAAGATCGGCGTGGACGTGGACGTGACCAAGTCCGGCGCCAACAAGGACATGGGTTCGCCTTTCCGCCAGCCCACGCGCGAGGAAGCCGAACTGTTCGACGGCATCGTGTCCGACATGAACGGCCGCTTCCTGTCGCTGGTGGCCAAGCACCGCAAGCTCTCGGACGAGAGCATGCGCCAGGTCTCCACGGCCCGCGTGTTCACGGCAGGACAGGCGCGCAAGATCCGCCTGGTGGACGAGATCGGGAACCTGGACCTTGCCGTGGCCACGGCCCGCAAGCTGGCCGGCCTGCCCGATGACGCCCGGCTCGTCGTATACCGCCGCACCGAATACGCCAACGACAACCCCTACAACTCGATGCTAGCGCACATGGCCTCCCAGCCCGCGCTGGTGGATCTGGGCGTTGCCGGCGACCTGCTGCGCAGGCGGGCCGGCTTTTATTATCTTTGGGAGCCGGGCTATTAGAGCATTCCCATTTTATTAATGCTCGCAAGCCATGGCTGAGCTTGGCTTGCCGTCCCGCGGGCGCGGGCGGAATGTAGATCCGCCGTCGCCCCCGAAGGGAGCGTCTGAAATGCAAATAGCTTTAGGGCATATTGCGAATGAACTGAGAATATGGGGGTCCAGGGAGCGCCGCTCCCTGGCGGGAGAGAGTCCGAGAGAGGGCGGCGCCCTCTCTCGGTTGAACTGCAAGGTGCCTTAGATTGGCGGCGCAGGGTACAAGCACGAATCCAAGCACATGGGAGCAGCGATGAGCCCTCTTTTCGGAAGCAGGAAGGATGAAAAGCCGGCCCAGGGCGTCCATGCCGAGGCGAACGAGCAGGATCAGTGGTTCCTCCCCCTGGACACGCGCGACTATCTGCGCGGCCTGTTCGGCCAGCTCAAGCAGCCGGTGGTCCTGGAGCTGTTCACGCAGCCGGGAAGAAACGACCGGTTCAGCGAGTTCTGCGAAAAGCTCCTGCGCGATCTCGCCCGCGTCTCGGACAAGATCGAGGTGCGGCGTTACGGCCCGGACGATGCGCGCTTCAAGGAGGCGGGCATCGACTTCCCGCCGGAGATCCTGGTCAGCCCGGAACGCTACAAGCTGCGCTTCACCGGCGCGCCGGCAGGCGAGGAGGCCCGCTCGTTCATCGAGACGATCATGCTGGCCTCCCTGGGCGACAGCGGCCTGAGTCAGCCCTCCAGGGAACTCCTGGCCACCCTGAAGGAGCCGCGCGAAGCCAAGGTCTTCGCCAGCCCGACCTGCCCCTACTGCCCCGGCCAGGTCATGAACGGAGTGCGCGCGGCCGTCGAGCGGCCCGATCTGGTTTCCCTGCGTTACGTGGAGATCGGCGAGAACCAGGAGCTGGCCGACCGCTACAATGTGGGCTCGGTGCCGCACACCGTGTTCAACGACAGCTTCGTGGCCATGGGCCAGGAGCCCGAAGTGCGTTTCGTGGTCGAGCTGGTCACGCTCAAGTCCGCCGAGGAATGGCTCAAGGAGCATGGCGCGGGCTTGGCCGCGCCGGAAGGGGCCAAGGATGTGGACGTGATCATTCTGGGCGGCGGGCCGGCCGGTCTGGCCGCGGCCATTTACGTGGTGCGCAGCGGGCTGTCGGCCGTGGTGCTGGAGAAGCAGAACGTGGGCGGACAGGTGGCCCTGACGCCGGTGGTGGAGAATTATCCGGGCTTTCCGGCCATAGCCGGGGCCAAGCTGGTGGACATCCTGTTCCAGCACTCCCGCGAGTACGCCGAGGTCAAGGAGCTGACCGAGGTCAGCGAAGTCAAGCTGGGCAAGCGCATCGAGGTCTACACTCTGGGCGGCGAGGTCTACACCTGCCGGGCCCTGGTGCTGGCCATGGGCGCCACCTGGCGTCAGCTCGGCGTGCCGGGCGAGCAGAAGTTCTTCGGCAGGGGCGTGTCCTACTGCGCTTCGTGCGACGGTTATTTTTATCGCGGCCGCAAGGTGGCCGTTGTGGGCGGCGGCAATACGGCCATCACGGATGCCCTGCATCTCAAGCACTTGGGCGCGGAGGTTACGGTGATTCACCGCCGGGGCGAGTTGCGCGCCGAAAAGCACCTGCAGGATTCCCTGGCGCGCGAGGGGATTCCCATGCGCTGGAACAGCGTGGTCACGGCCATCGAGGGCGAGACCGCCGTGACAGGCCTCAAGATCAAGGATCTCGTCAAGACCGAGGACTCCTCGCTGCCGGTGGACGGGGTGTTCATCGCCATCGGCCAGCAGGCCAATTCCGACTTGGCCCGTCAGATCGGCGTCATGACCGACGAGGACGGCTTCATCCTCGTTGACGAGGGCATGCGCACGAACATTCCTCGCGTCTATGCGGCCGGCGACATCACCGGCGGCATCCGCCAGATAGTCACGGCCATCGGCAAGGGCACCACCGCGGCCCTGACCCTGTTCGAGGACTTGAGCAAGCGCGGCGACGTGTAACCGAGGAATGGCGGCTTTTCCTTAGCTACGGAATATCTTGGAATTTGCGTTCCACGCCCAGCAGGCAGATGTCATCGGCCGGCGCGCTTGCGCCGAAGGCCAGGGTCTGAGCGAAGACCGCATCCACAGCCTGCTCCAGGGTCTGCCCGGCCACAGTGGACAGCAGGCGCGTCAAGCGTTCTTCGCCGAACAGGCTGCCATCAGAGCCGCGACGCTCGGGAATGCCGTCGGTGTACAGGTAGAGCCGGTCGCCTGGTTCGAGTCGGGCCTGACCGGCGGGGAAGGGCAGGCCTGCGTCGAGGCCAATGACCGGACCATGAACCTCCAGCAGCCCGGTGCGGCCATTCGCGCGCGCGAGCACGGGCGGCGGATGCCCTGCGCTGGCATAGGTCAAGCCGCCGTCAACCGCATCCAAAATGACGTATTGGGCCGAGAAGTAGCTGCCGAAGCGCTCGAAGGGAAACTCGCGCTCCAGACGCTCCATGATGCGCTCGGGCGGCGTCACGGACTGGTCCACATCCACGACGGTTCCGGCGTCGGGCGAGAGCAGGCGCGATACGGACACGGCCATCATGGCCGCGGACACGCCATGGCCGCACACGTCCAGCAGAAACAGGCCCATGCGTCGCGTGTCCAGGCGAAAGATGTTGAACATGTCGCCGCCCACGGCCTCCGAAGGCCGGAAGCGCCAGCTCAGCTCCAGGCCGGGGAAGCGCAGGTCCGGCTGGGGTAGCAGGCTCTTCTGGATGAGCGCCGCGGAGCGCAGATCGTTCTCCAGTCTCTCCTTATGTTCCAGAAGGCCCAGGCGGTGCTCCTCCAACTCGGTCACATCGTGCAGCACGGCCAGGACCATGTTTCGGCCTTGGTAGTTCATGGGCCGGCAGCAGAAATCCAGATGTTTGCGTACGGGATTTCCGTGCAGGTAGAAACGCCTCACGAGCCGGCTGCGCTGGGGGATTTGGCCCTTGAGAGCCTGCCGGGCGGCGGCGCGCAGGCCGCATGAGCCGCAGCGGGAGGATCGGCCGCATTCCGCGTGCTCCTCCACGGCATGGCCGCAGGACAAGGCGTTCCCGCAGTAGACGCCGATGACGCTTGCTCCCGGGTGGCGAAACAGCTCCTTGAAACGCCTGTTTACGTGATGGATGCGCATGTCCTCGTCCAGGAGCAGGACCGCGGATTCCATGCTGTCCAGGATCGTATTGAGAAACTCTTTGGATTCCTTGATATCTTCTGTTGCTATGGCCATATAAGGCAACCTCGCGCGGCCGCCCGGCCGCCTGTCTGTTTCCGTTGAGCATACCGCATTTGGATTCGCATGCCAGGCCAAAACGGGACAGCCGGCAATCGGGCGTTGTGTTTCGTTCTGTTCCATGGGATCATGATCGGCAACGGATGAGCATCCATGACGAAAGATCAGCTTTCTCTATTTCGTGAAACAGGGGCGCCGCGTGTCTCCGGGCTGTATGCAGCGCCCGTGTGTCTGCTGCCCCTTCTGGACGAAATACCCATGGCCGTTGCCCTGCTCACGCCCGAGCGGCGCGTGGCGGCCATCAACCGCGCCGCCGAGGCCTTGACGGGCTATACCCGCGAGGAGATCAGGGGCGTGCCTTGCATGTATGTCTTTCGCGGGAACTACTGTACGAACGGCTGCCCTCTGTGCCGCATGGGAGCCGAGAGCGCGCCGGCGAGCCTGGAAGGCGACGTGCTCACCCGCGAGCGCCGGAAGATCCCGGTGCGGGCGACCCTCGCGCCAGTGGTTGATACGGCTGGCCGGCTGGCCGGCTACCTGGAGACCCTGGAGGATCTGCGGCTCGTCCGCGAATTGAGCGCTCGCCAATCCCAAGCCTTCGGTTTCGGCCACATCATCGGCAACAGCCCGCGCATGGAGCGCATCTTCGAGATCCTGCCGGGCATCGCCCAGACCGACTCCCCGGTGCTCATCGCCGGCGAGACGGGCACGGGCAAGGACATGCTGGCCGAGGCCGTCCACAAGGCCTCGCAACGGTCCAAAGGGCCCTTCGTCAAACTCAACTGCGGCGCTCTGCCCGAGGCGCTGCTCGACTCGGAGCTGTTCGGCCGCCGCCAGGGAGCCGTAGCGGAGGAGAACCGGCTGGGCCGCTTCCGCATGGCCCAGGGCGGCACCCTGCTCCTGAACGAGATCGGCGACCTGCCCTTGTCCCTTCAGGGCAAGTTGCTGGCCTTCCTGGATGACCACGTCATCTATCCCCAGGACTCCACGCGCGGCGTGCAGGTGGATGTGCGCGTCATCGCTGCCACGAATCGCGACCTTGAGCACCTGGTGGCCGAAGGCCGCTTCCGCCAGGATCTGCTTTTCCGCCTCAATGTCGTGCGCCTTTTCCTGCCGCCCCTGCGCGAGCGCGGCGGGGACGTGCGCCTGCTCCTGGACCATTTCCTGGGTGTCCTCGCGGCCCCTTTCGGCAAGTCCGTAGGCGGCTTCAGCGAGGAGGCTCTCAAGCTGCTCACAAGCCATACCTATCCCGGCAACGTGCGCGAGTTGCGCAATATCGTGGAGTATGCGGTAAACGTGTGCCCGGGCGAACGCATCCGCAAATCGCATCTTCCCGCCTACATCGCCGAGGTCCCGGTTTGCGCCGCCGAAACAGCGGAAGCGGATCCGGCCGCCGAGCACCAGGCTGTGCAGCCGTCCTCGGCTTCCGCCGGAGCCGCGGCCGCGGCTGCGCACGTGCACCCGGCCCTGGGCGAGAGCTGGCCGGATGTGGAGCGCCGCATGATTCTGGACGCTCTCCTGCGTGCCGGAGGTCGACGCTCCAAGGCTGCCGAGATTCTTGGCTGGGGCCGCAGCACGCTATGGCGCAAAATGAAATCCTACGGCATGGACGAGCAGCATGGCTGAGCCGCGCAAGAGCAAGGTCCTGATTCCCCTGCACGACGACGATGTGGCCCCGCGTTTCGATCTGGCCACCGAGGTCTGGGTCGGGATGCTCGGCGAGGACGGCGAGTGGCATGACGAGCGCACGCTCGTGCTGCCCCAGGCCTCGGCCGAGAACATGTGCAATCTCATTCTCCACGAAGCCGTGGGCACGGTCATCTGCGGCGGCATAGAGGAGGAGTTCTACCAATACCTGCGCTGGAAACGCGTGGTGGTCTTCGACTCGGTGCTGGGTCCCTGCCCCAAGGCCGCGGCGGCATTGGCGCGGGGCGAACTCAAGCCCGGCGACATCCTGTTCGAGCCGGGCTAGCGGGACAGGCAAGTGGATCGGCGGGGCTCCGCCTGCCCCGGTCGGCCGGCAGGTGATGGATGGCTGCTCTCTACCGGCAGTCTTGAGCCCCTGGGGGACATGTCCGCTCATCCGCGGCGCGGGGCGCGCCGAAAAAGTCACGCAGCAGATCGATGAACGCCGCCGCTGCGGGCGACAGCGAGCGCTCTTCGTGACGCACGAGGAGCACCGGCGCCATGAGCGGCTCGCCTGCCCAATTCAGTAACGCCAGGCGTTTCCGCCGGACCTCTTCCAGTACCGTGAAGCCCGGCACCACCGAGACGCCCTGTCCCGCCATGACGCACTGCTTGACGATCTCCACGCTGGAGCACTCGACCAGCCCTTCCATGCCGACGTGCGCTTCCTGCAGGGCCTGCTCGATGAGCCTGCGGACGCTCCAGACATGCCGGGTCAGGATAAGCGGTACGCCGTCGAGATCGGCGGGATGCACGGCCTGGAGCGTGGCCAGCGGAGAGTCCGGCGGCACTATGACCGTCAGTTGCTCGCGATGCAGGACTTCCATCCGCAGGCCAGGAGCGGCGAACGGCTCGCCCAGGAGCAGGGCGAGATCCGTGACGCCATGCCGCAGGTCCCGCACCAGCCCGTGCCGCGAATGGGTGGTCAAGTTGAGGCGCGTGGCCGGCGATCGCGCCCGGAATCTGGGCAGCACCCACGGCAGGCAATGGATGCCCAGGCTTTCGGAAATGCGCACGGCGAGTTCCGGGGAAAACTCGCCCTCCAGGATGACGCGCCGGGTTTCCGCCTCCAGGTCGAGCATCCGCCGGGCATGGTGCAGCAGGCGCCGGCCGTGCTCGGTCAGCAGCACCCGGCGTCCCAGGCGGTCGAAAAGGGGAACACCGAGATCCTCCTCCAGGGCCTGGATCTGGGCCGTGACTGTGGACGGGGCATAATGCAGCGTTTCCGCCGCCTTGCGGAAGGACAGCCCGGCCGCCACGGCGAGAAAGGTCTTCAGCAGGTACAGGTCCATCATCGTTCGGTTTCCTCGAACAAACGGTTCGATTCAAATCGTTTGCGGAGAAGCATGTCAGGAACTATGCAAGAGGACAAGGCTGGTGCGCAGCAAACGGATTTGAAAAATCTGAACGGAGAGGAGCGGCCATGAACGATGCTTTGCGCGCGTTGTCCATTCAGCGCAAGAAAGCCCACAAGCTGCTGCTGGATCTGAAGTCCCCCACGTATGCCGCGTTTCTCGACATGGAGAAGGCCGCCTATGCGGACGGCCATCTGCCGAAGCGGACTAAGGAACTCATCGCCGTGGGCATCTCGGTGGTCATCGATTGCCGTTCGTGCATGCAGTGGCACATCGAACAGGCCGCTGCTGCTGGCGCGACCCTGCGCGAGGTGCTCGAAGCCGTGGAGGTGGGCATTGAGATGGGCGGCGGCCCGGCCACGGTGTCGGCCCGCTTCGCGCTGGAGGTTATGGCCGATGTGTTCGGCGCGGAGGCCTTCGAGCAGGCCAAGGCCGATTCGGAAGCAGTGCCGGAAAAATAGCATGGATACCCTCACTCTTGCCGCCATCACTGCCGCCGCGGGCTTTGCGGGATTCACCCAGGGCTTTGCCGGCTTCGGCTCGACCCTCGTGGCCCTGCCACTGCTCGGGATGGTGCTCGACGTGCGCACGGCGGTGCCGGTCTGTTGCCTGATGGCCCTTGTCGTCAATATCGTGCTGGTGGCGCGCCTGCATCCCCATATCCAGCGCGGAGCGCTGGGCTGGCTGATCGTCGCCTCGCTGCCGGGCATGGCCGTCGGGGCCTGGATGCTTGGCATCGCGCCGGAGGGGTTGCTCAAGGGGCTGCTTGGCGCATCCGTGCTGCTGGTAGTTATGCACTCCCTGCGTGTAAGCCAACCTTTGGCTCCCTCCCGCAAGGAGTGGCTCGCGCTCGCCGGATTCCTGGCCGGTTGCCTCGGCGTGTGCATCGGCATCAACGGACCGCCCGTGGTCGCCTGGGCCGCGCGCCAGGCCTGGAGCCGGAACGCCCTCAAGGCGACGCTGACCAGCTATTTCCTGCTGGCAGGGATCGGCATAGTGGGCGTGCAGGCCGCGAACGGGCTCGTCACAAATCATGTGCTGTTGTTGTCCGCCGTGGCCATGCCGGCCCTCGCGGCGGGATTGTGGGCCGGCGGGGCTTACTGCGGCAGGTTGAGCGACAGGGCCTTTCGCCGGTGCGTGCTCGCGCTGCTGGCAGTGACGGGAGCCACCTTGCTGGGGCAGGTCCTGGCAGGGGCCTGAGACTGTCTCGGAGCAGATTGCTTTAAAGACGCTCGCTCCGGCGTTGACGGCGCAAGTGAATTGCGCCTGCGCAGTAACTAGCGGCAAGCCAAGCCGACGCATGGCTTGCAGGGCATCTTCAAAAGCAAAGTCCCTATCGCCGCAGCGATCCGGCCAGCAAGGCCTGGAAAACAAGCCTGGCGGACAGGGAGGTGGCGGCGAGCAGAATGGTGGAGTCCAGAAGGTTGAGCGCCGAAGTCAGGATCGCGCCCAACAGGGTGGTCATGGAGAAGCTGAACAGGAATCGCAGAACCGGCTGATGGTCCGGGGCCAGTCGGGCCCGTCCTGGGCCGAACCACAAACGCTCCGCAAGGCAGACCCTGGCCGCCCAGGTTCTCGGCTGCCTGACGGCCGGCTGGAGCCGGGGCAAGGTCAAGGCCATGGCGACCACGGCGGCTATGAGGCCAAGGCTCGGCAGCCAACCCAGCCGGCTGTGCGACCAGACCGCGGCCAGAAGCATGGGTACGGCCCCAAGCCGCATCCAGACCTCGACGGGCCGGATAGGCCAGTCCGTCATGGCTTCATCCCGAACGGCTTCCGATCGTCTTTGCGCTCCCCGCCTCAAAGTCAGCTTGTCAGCCATCTCCAGCCCTCCGGCCCAGAGCAGATCGCTCCAAGAAGATACTGCTGGACAGCCTATACCATCTGCACGTTCAGGTACAGGGTAATTGACTTTTTTACGCTCCGACCGGGCTGGAATCGGGTTGTCGAGCGCCGAGGGGTTTCGGCCGTCAAGTGTAGTCCCGCCATCAACAGTCTCTCCCGCAAAGGTCCGCCATGACATGCCCGCGCCGGCTTGTCCCTGCGCGGAAAAGTGACTATTCCTCTGGGGCGGATACATGCCCCCGCAATCACGTCAAAAAATGAGGAAAAGCGGCCATGGCACGACGCTTGAGCCTGCGCACGCGCATTTATACGCCGCTGGGCGCGCTTGTCTTGGTGGCCCTGGTGGGCGCGCTGGTCACGGTCTGGTACACGGTCAGACTGCAGACCATGGTCACGGAGCTTCTGGAGCGCGATGTGGCGGCCCTGACCGTGGCCGAGGAACTGGCCGGCGCCCTGGTGACCCAGAAGGGCTTCGCCACTTATTACTTCCTCACGGGTGACAGCCTCTGGCTGAAGCGCTTGGACGAGCGCAGCAAGGAGTTCGAGGCTCAGCTTGGGGCCGCGCGCCAGAACCCCACCTTGCCGCAAGGCCGGGCGCTGCTCAACGAGATAGAGGCCGAGTACGTGCGCTATGCCGCCGAGCGAGGCCAGGTGCTCGAGCTGTACGCCTCCGGGAAGCGCCAGATCGGAGCCAATCTGCATTGGGACGTGCGCGACCGCTTCAACCGCATCTACGGTTTGTGCCAGCAATACAAGGAGCTGCATAAGCGGAACATCGTGGACATACAGGAGCGCTCACGTTTCCGCGCCAGGGCTCTGGCGGCCGTCGCCTGGGCCGCGGTGCCGGGCGCGGCGCTCATAGGCCTGGGGCTGTTCTGGGTGATCTACCGTCAGGTGCTGGAGCCCCTGCGCAGGCTGGCCGCCGGCGTGGCCCAGGCCGAAGGCGGCCGCCTGATCGAGGTGCATCCGCCGCGGGACGAGGTGAGCGACCTGACGAACCGCGTGCGCGAGCTCATCACGGACGTTGATACGGTGCAGATGCAGTTGCGCGAGAGCCGCGAGGTGCTGGCCCAATCCGAGAAGCTGGCAGTGGTGGGCAAGCTCGCCGCCGGCGTGGCCCACTCCATCCGCAATCCCCTGACTTCCGTGAAGATGCGTCTGTATACGCTGCAGCGCACCCTGCAATTGGATGATGCGCAGAAGGAGGATTTCGAGGTAATCTCCGAGGAGGTCGGTCAGATCGACGGCATCGTGCGCAGCTTCCTGGAGTTCGCCCGGCCGCCCAAGCTGATGGTGCGGCCGGTGAGCTTCTCGGACGTGGTGGATTCCACCCTGGCCCTGTTAAGGCACAAGCTCGAGTCGTACCATGTGGACGTGCTTGTGGAGCGTGAAGGGCGGCTGCCCGAGGTCATGGCCGATCCGGAGCAGGTCAAGGAAGTGCTCGTGAACCTGTTGCTCAATGCCTGCGAGGCCATGGGTGTGAGCGGAACCATCACCATCACCGAAGAGGAAGGCCACATCGCGCCCCAGGGCCGCGTGGCGCTGCTGCGCATCTCGGATAGCGGGCCGGGCGTGCCCGAGGCCGTGCGCGGCCGCATCTTCGAGCCTTTCTTCACCACCAAGGAGGAGGGCTCCGGGCTTGGCCTGGCCATCGCCGCGCGCATCATGACCGAGCACGGCGGCTGGCTGCACCTGGCCTCGGGGCAGGGCAGGGGGGCGACCTTCGTGGTCGGCATGCCGGCCAGGGAGAGCGGCAAATGGCTCAGATCCTGATCGTGGACGACGACCCGCGCCTGCGGCAGAGCTTCGAGAAGCTCCTGCTGGGCGAAGGTCATGAGATTGTCAGCGCCTCCACGGGCGAGGAGGGCGTGGACCTCGTCGAACGCGGCGCAGGCAATCTGGATCTGGCAATCGTGGACGTGCGGCTTCCGGGCATGAGCGGCCTGGAGGCCTTCCGGGCCATGCGCGGCCTGGACCCGCATCTGCCGGTCATCGTCATGACCGCTTTCGGCACCACGGATACGGCCATCGAGGCCACCAAGGCCGGCGCCTTCGATTATATTCTCAAGCCGTTCGAAATTCCCGAGATGTTGAAGCTCATCGGCAAGGCCCTGGCCTCCCGCCGTTCGGCCGGATTCCAGGGAAAGGGCCTGAGCGACGACGAGGGCGGACAGGCCACGCTGCTTGTGGGACGCAGCCAGGCCATGCAGAACCTTTACAAGGCCATCGGCCGCGTGGCCGCCACCGAGGCCACGGTGCTCGTGCGCGGAGAATCGGGCACGGGCAAGGAGCTGGTGGCCAGGGCCATATTCCGCCACAGCCTGCGCGCGGACCGGCCGTACCAGGTCATCAACTGCGTGGCCATCCCGGAAACGCTGCTGGAGAGTGAGCTGTTCGGCTACGAGAAGGGCGCTTTCACCGGGGCGACGGCCCGCCGGGTAGGCAAGATCGAGCTGGCCAATCGCGGCACCATCTTTCTCGACGAGATCGGCGACATGCCCTCGGGCATCCAGGCCAAGATCCTGCGCCTGCTGCAGGAGAGGCAGATCGAGCGCCTGGGCGGCAACCGCCCCGTGGATGTGGACGTGCGCATCATCGCGGCCACCAATCGCGACCTGGAGCGGGCCATGCAGGACGGCGCCTTCCGCGAGGACCTCTACTACAGGCTCAAGGTGGTCACGCTCTGGGTGCCGCCCCTGCGCGAGCGGCCCGAGGACATTCCGTTGCTGGCCCAGTATTTCCTGGGCCGCCACGCCCAGGAGCTGGACTCTCCGACCCCGGCCCTGGAACCCAAGGCCGTGGACCGGCTTATGGCCTATCCCTGGCCGGGCAATATCCGCGAGCTGTCCAACACGCTGCACAAGACGCTCATTTTCTGCCGCGGGGCGAGCATCACGGCGGAAGACGTGGCCCAGGCCCTGAGCGAAGGCCGCGGGCGCGGCCCCGGCAGCGAAGAGGCCGCTTCCAGGGCGACCGAGGCTATCCGCGCCTGGGTGCGCCGCGAGCTGGCCGAACGTCCAGGCGAGAGGGCCTATGATTCCCTGTGCGAACGCTTCGACAGCCTGCTCGTGTCCGAGGCCTTGGCCCTGGCCGGGGGCAACCGCAGCAAGGCCGCGCGCATGCTGGGCATCACCAGGCCCACGCTGCTGGCGCGCATCGACAAGTACGGGCTGAAAACCGAAACACTGGTCACGGAGTGAACATGCCGCTGCACAAGCGATACGACATGGTGCGACTGCTGCTTGACGGATGCTTCCAGGGCTACCGCCGCCGACTGCGCGACAAGGGCTTGGAAATGGACGTGGACGAGCTGTGGCACGACCTCATGGAGGCCGCCCTGGAGGCCGACCGGGAATGGACTGGCGACACCGGCCCGGACTGGGAACAGGCCATCCTGCGGCACGTGGAGACGCGGGTGCAGGCCATGTAGCTTATCGGCAAGGATCAGGCCGGGATGTACTTGGCCCAGAGCGTGCGCGCACGCGGCCCGTCGAATTCGCAGAAGAAGACCTTCTGCCAGGTGCCAAGCCGCACCTGGCCGCCTTCGACAATCAGCAACTGATCGCAGCCGAACAGGCTGGACTTGATATGTGCGTCGGAGTTGCCTTCGGAATGGCGGTAGTCGCCTTGCGGGGGAACAATCTTGCGCAGGTTGACCAGGATGTCGCGAACCACGTCCGGGTCGGCTCCTTCATTCACCGTCACCGCACAGGTGGTATGCGGGCAATAGAGCAGCAGCAGACCGTCCGACCAGCCATTGGCGCTGATCATTTTTCGGATCGCGCCGGTGATGTCGAGCATCTCCTCCCTGTCGCGGGTGCGGATCTGCAAAGTCTCCATGCGCTCCTCCCGTGAATGCCGCGTGTCGCCTTTGGGCGCATGCCGGTCTTGCAGGCAGCGTCCTTACGCGGCGTGCGCACGGCAGCAGGCGACAGGCCGGGAGCCGTTTCCGATACTGCCGATGCTCCGAAGACGCCTGCCCAGGCCCGCGCGATCTTCCGCTACCACACTTGCGGGCCCATCCCGTTCCGAGGCCGATCCTCGGAGTCTGGGCGCCTCCGGGAGATGGGGCTTACACCCGGCAGATCTCTCGGAGGCAGCCGCGCAAATCGGGATCGCCCTCAATGCACCGTGTTGCTGCCGCCGGCAGTGGTCGCCGCCGGCGAAGACTCCATGAGCTTGCGAGCGTAGTCGGCGACTTGCTCGGTGGCCCGCCAGCCCGAATACAGCTCTTCCCATTCGCTGAAGGGACGGAATTCCTCGTCCAGGAAATCCTCGTGGCCCTTGATCCACAGGCCGAAGAGATACATCTCGACCTGATAGCCCTTGCTGTCCAGGATGTTGGTCACCAGGGCGGTGGAATGCTTGGGACCGTCGATGTGCGCGCCCACGAAGGCGCAGACCATGTCGCAGGACTTCTGGTAGTCGATCTCGCCGCCGTTGGCGATATTCGCCAGTTCCACCAGGTGCGGGTAGGCGGCCTTGATCTCTGCCATCCGCTCTTCCGGCACGTTGAGGAACAGCTTGTCGTCGCGCTCTTCCACGAAGTAGAAGCGCAGCCATTGCTCGAATCTGAAGACCTGGCAGATTTCTTCCTGGGTCTTCCTTCTGTTTTCCATCATCTCGGAATCTCCTTGAGTCACGCGCTCATGCGCGAGGGGTCCGAGATAATGGTCACCAATCGCCGCCTCGTCAAGCGCGTCGCTACGGAATGCGTCCCTTGCCAGGGCCTCCCTCGGGCATGTGCAGCTGAGTGTGCGGCGTCTGCTGATCCTGGGACGGGTTCAGCTCGTCCGGGGCCACCCAGTCGTATTCCTGATCCTTAAACCAGCCGATGCTCTTGCGCGGGCATTTACGCAAACCCTCGGCCGGGAAGGATGTCTTGAAGTTCTCGGGCGGCACCGGCCCGCAGACCGAGATGATCTCGTCGCCCCGGAACTCCGCGGCATACAACTCGCCCGTGGAGCGGATCTTGGCGTAATGGTAGGTGGTCAGCATATGTTCCTCCCTGCTTCCTGTGCACTATTGCACTATGCAGAATCGGATGGAAGGCTGGGATGAAAAATGGAGTTGTCCGGTCTAACGGAGGATGAAGGGAGCGGAGATGGTCGATTCAGGTCTGGTCAGACCAGCGCGCAGGCTGCGAAATGGCCCGGCTTCACTTCGCGCAGGTCGGGCACGGCCTCGCGGCAGGCGTCCTCGGCCTGGGGGCAACGGGGCGCGAAGGCGCAGGTCCCCGGAGGCAGGGCGCCGGCTTCCTCCCGGATGCGCAGCCGGCTTTTAGTCTTGCGCGGGTCGGGTTCGGGCGCGGCGGCCAGCAGGGTGCGCGTGTATGGGTGCAGGGGATTGGCGTACAACTCGTCGCGCTCGGCCAGCTCCATCAGCCGGCCCAGGTACATGACCGCCACGCGGCGGCTTACGTAGTTCACCACGGCCAGGTCGTGGGAGATGAACACGTAGGTCAGGCCGAGCTTTTCCTGCAGTTTTTGCAGTAGGTTGATGATCTGGGCCTGGATGGACACGTCCAGGGCCGAGACGGCCTCGTCGCAGACCACCAGTTCCGGGTTCAGGGCCAGGGCGCGGGCGATGGCCACGCGCTGGCGTTGGCCTCCCGAAAACTCGTGCGGATAGCGGGCGGTGTCCTCGGGCCGCAGGCCCACCAGGGACAGCAACTCGCGCACGCGCTCGGCCCGCTCGCGCCGGCCGCCGCGCCTATGGATGGCCAAGGGCTCGCCGATGATGGCTCCCACCGAGCGGCGCGGGTTGAGAGACGAGTAGGGGTCCTGAAAGACCATCTGCACCTTTTCGCGGAAATCTGCGGGCGGCGCGGGAAAGAGATTCCTGCCCTTGTAGAGCACTGCCCCGGCGTCGGGGTCCTCCAGGCCGAGCATGAGCCGGGCCAGGGTGGACTTGCCGCAGCCGGACTCGCCCACGAGCCCCAGGGTTTCACCCGCGCGCACTGACAGGCTCACGCGGTCCACGGCGCGCAGCACGCTGCGGGTCAGGCCCAGGGGGCCTTCGCGCATGTGGTATTCGCGGCTGACGTTTTGGATCTCAAGCAGGTCGGCCATGCTCAGGTCCTTGTCGCTTGCAGCAGGCAGCGCACCTTGCGGCCGTCCGGCAGGTCGAGGAGCGCCGGCTCCTCGGCGGAACAGAAGCCCACGGCGTCCGGGCAGCGCGGGTGGAAGGCGCAGCCGCGCGGCAGGTCCATGAGGTTGGGCACCGCGCCTCCGATGGCTGCCAGGGGCTTGCGCTCGCCGATACGCGGTACCGAGGCCAGCAGCAGTTTCGTGTACGGGTGCAGGGGCTCGTCGAACAGGGCCAGCACCGGGGCTTCCTCGACGACCTTGCCCGCGTACATGACGGCCACGCGCTGGCAGGTCTGGGCCACCACGCCCAGGTCGTGGGTTATGAGCATGACCGCGGTCCGGCGTTCTTCCTTGAGACGGCGCATGAGTTCCAGGATCTCGGCCTGGATGGTCACGTCCAGGGCCGTGGTCGGCTCGTCGGCCAGGATCAGGTCTGGATCGAGGGCCAGGGCCATGGCGATCACGACCCGCTGGCGCATGCCACCGCTCATTTCGTGGGGATAGCTCTTGAGCCGCCGCTCCGGGTTCGGGATGCCCACCTTGGCCAGCATCTCGCGCGCCCGCTCCAGGGCCTCGGCCTTGCCCAGGCCGCGGTGCAGTCGGACCGCCTCGGCGATCTGCTCGCCCACGCGGAAGACCGGATTGAGCGAGGTCATGGGTTCCTGGAAGATCATGGAGATGGCGTTGCCGCGCACCTTGAGCAGCTCGGCGTCCGAGGCGCGCACCAGGTCCAGCCCCTTGAAGCGCACCGCGCCGCCCACGATGCGGCCGGGCCTGGGCACCAGTCCGAGCACCGACAGGGACAACATGGTCTTGCCGCTGCCGGATTCGCCCACCACGCCCAGGGTCTCGCCGCCCGACAGGGTCAGGTCCACCCCGTCCACGGCGCGGCCGATGCCGCGCGCCGTGAGAAACCAGGTGCGCAGGTTCTCGATCTCCAGGACCGGTGCGGAATGCTCCATGTGCATGCCCGTGGTTCGCCGGGAGGCGGGGAGGGCCGGCCTTGACGCCGAGCATGCCGCTCCCCGCTCCCTCCTTTCCTACACCCGAAAATCGCGCCGGGCCGCGGCCCGAGTATCTTGCCGTTCTCGGGAAGCCGCGCCAGGCCCTTGGCCCGATCCTGCGGCTTCTCTCCCAGACATTACGTGGTTTCGCCCCCGTCGGCAAGGCGGCGTTGTCATTCCGTGACCAGTCCGCTAGAAGAGATGGCTGCCCCATCGGGCAAGGAGAAAAACTATCGTGTCCCATATCGCCGTTATAGGCGGCGGGCTTGCCGGCTGCGAGTGCGCGTGGCGGCTCGCCCAAGCCGGAAATTCCGTGCGCCTGTTCGAGATGAAGCCCGTGCGCCGCTCGCCGGCCCATCAGGAAGACGGGCTGGCCGAGCTGGTCTGTTCCAACTCGCTGCGTTCCGAAGACGAGGCCTCGGCCATCGGCGAGCTCAAGGTCGAGATGCGCATGGCAGGCAGCCTGGTCATGGAGGCGGCCGAGGCCACGCGCGTGCCGGCGGGCAAGGCGCTTGCCGTGGACCGTCGGCTGTTCTCGGACTACGTGACCCGCAAGATCGAGTCGCATCCGCTCATCGAGGTCGTGCGCGCCGAGGTGGAGTCCCTGGACAGCCCGCTCCTGGCCGGAGCGGAGCGCGTGGTCGTGGCCGCCGGCCCCCTGGCCAGCGACAGCCTGGCCTCCAGCCTGGCGCAGGCCCTGGGCGACAAGGAGCTGTATTTTAACGACGCCATCGCGCCCATAGTCACGGCCGAGTCCGTGGACATGGAGCACGCCTTCTGGGGCTCGCGCTACCGTCCCGAGGATGACGACTACTTGAATTGCCCGCTCACCGAGGAGCAGTACAAGACCTTCGTGCGTGAGTTGCTGGCCGCCGAGACCGTGCCCTGCCGCGAATTCGAGGACCGCATGCACTTCGAGGGCTGCCTGCCCATCGAGGAGATGGCCGCGCGGGGCGAAATGACCCTGGCCTTTGGGCCCATGAAGCCCGTGGGGCTGGACGATCCGCGCACGGGCCGCAGGCCTTACGCCGTGCTGCAGTTGCGGGCCGAGAACCGAGAGCGCACGACCTTCAACCTTGTGGGATTCCAGACCAAGCTCAAATATCCGGAGCAGAAGCGCATCTTCGCGCTCATTCCGGGCCTGCGCAACGCCGAGTACGTCCGTTTGGGCTCCATACACCGCAACACCTTCGTCAACGCTCCAGCCGTGCTGACCGACGAGCTGGAGCTGAAGGCCAGGTCCGGCGTGCATCTGGCCGGACAGATCACGGGAGTGGAGGGCTACCTGGAGTCCGCGGCCTGCGGCTTGTGGGTCGGCCTGCTCCTGGCCGCCAAGGCGCGGGGGCGGACCTTGAGCCTCCCGCCGCGCGAGACAGCTCTCGGCGCGCTGCTGTCGCACCTGCGCACGCCCAGCAAGAATTTCCAGCCGAGCAATGTCCAGTTCGGACTTGCCCCGGCCCTGGACCAGCGCGCCGGCCGCAAGAAGCGCAAGGCGCTGTATGCCGAGCGGGCGCGCGAGGCCTGGACCGCCTGGCTCGGACAGGCGGCGGAACAGGAGACATCATGAGCGGGGAGACCTGCGACATCGACTTCCGGGTGCGGGCCCATGAGTTGGGCACGGCCAGTTGTGCGCGCCTGCCGGTTCTGCTGGGCTATCTGCAGGAGGCCGCGGCCGTGCATGCCCGCAGCCTGGGCTTTTCCCACGAGGAGATGTCCGCCAGCAACCTGTTCTGGGTCCTGACCCGGCTCTACCTTCGCCTGTCGCCCGAGGCCGTGGCCCGGCGTTGGCCCGGCTGGCGCGAGAAGGTCGCGGTGCGCACATGGCCGGTTTGCTTCGAGCGGCTGCAGGCCCGGCGCGATTTCCTGATTCTGGACGAACAGGGGAGGACCATGGGCGCGGCCGTCTCGTCCTGGGTCACCCTGGACACCGCCGCGCGCAGGCTGTCATCCATGCCCGAGGAACTGCGCCGGCGCATCCCGGTGCGCGACGAGCACGCCCTGGAATACCCGGGCCGCAAGACGCCCGGCCTGCAGCCGGTAGCCGATGGCCAGGGCGAAGGCCTGCTCATGACCGCCCAGCGTTCGGACCTGGACGTCAACGGCCACGTGAACAACGCCGTGCTCGTTGCCTGGGCCCTGGACGAAGCCGCGACCCATCTGCCGCTGGAGGCGCGCTGCACGGCCCTGGAAGTGGCTTTCCGGGCCGAGGTGCTTCCCGGGCAAAGCGTGCTGGCCAAGTCCGCTCCCCAGGGGGAGGGCTTGCGTCTGCTCGGCCTTTTCTCGGCCGAGGACGGCCGGGAACACCTGCGGGCGGTTTCCTGGTGGGAGACGGCCCAGGCCGGTGATCGGCCTTGAGCAGAGCCGGCGGCTCGTGTACTCAAGTGTAAATCCGCCCATCCCTTCAGATTCCAGGAGGTTGAGCATGCGGCTGACCGACGCGAGCACGTCCATCAAGATCATGGGCATCTCCGTGCTGACCCTGGCCCTTGCCGCTGGAGCCGTGCTGTTCTACCTGCTGCCCTATTTCTCGGACCGCCTCATGGAAGGCCGCCTGAACAGAAGCGCCAGCCTGGTGGAAGTGGCCTGGAGCCTGCTCGGCGACTACGCCCAGGACGTTCGGGAAGGGCGCCTCAGCGAGGCCGAGGCCAAGCGGCGGGCGATGGTGCGCCTGGGCGGGCTGCGCTTCGGCCAGGATAATTACTTCTGGGTCAACGATTTCGACGGCGTGATGCTCATGCATCCCTTGCTGCCCCAGCTCAAGGGCAAGAGCCTCCTGGAGGATCAGGACGAGCAGGGCAAATACTACATGCGCGAGATGCTCGAGGCAGCCCGAACCAAGGGCGAGGGATACGTCAAGTATATCTGGCCCAAGCCGGGCAGCCTTGAGCCGGCGCCCAAGATATCCTACGTGAAGGTATTCGAGCCCTGGAGCTGGCTCGTGGGTTGCGGCATCTACGTGGACGATGTGCAGGAGGATGTGTCGGCCATGCGCAACTCCGTCATCGTCTTCAGCCTGTTGGGCATGGCCGGGCTGCTGGCTCTGGCCTATTTCATGGCCGGCATGATCACCGGCCCCATTGTCCAGGCTACCGAAACGGCCGGGCAGCTCGCCGAAGGCGCATTGCCCGAGGTGCATTCCGAACGCCGCGACGAATCCGGTCGCCTGCTGGCGGCCATGGGCGTCATGGCCCGCGCCCAGCGGGAGATGGCCGGGAAGGCCGAGGCGATCTCGCGCGGCGACCTGAGCGTGGAAGTCGTTCCCCGCTCCGAGCGCGATGTGCTCGGCCAGGCCCTGGCGCGCATGATCGACTCACTGCGCGCGCAGATGGGCGAGATCAGCGACGGTGTGGGCGTGCTGGCGGCCTCGGCCGCAGAGATCGCCACCCTGGTCAACCAACTGGCGGCCAACTCCTCGCAGACCAGCGTGTCCGTCGAGGAGACCGTGACCACGGTGGAGGAGCTTCGGCAGACCTCGCACCTGGCGGCATCCAGGGCGGACGAGGTTTCGAGGAACGCCCGGCGCAACGCGGACATCGCGGCCTCGGGCCAGTCGGCCACGCGCGATGCAGTGCAGGGCATGGAGGACATCCGGGCAAAGATGGATTCCATCAGCCGGAACGCGCACGAGCTGATAGACACCACTCGCACGGCCCAGGACATAATCGAGACCGTCAACGAACTGGCCGATCAGAGCAATCTGCTGGCCGTCAATGCCGCCATCGAGGCGGCCAAGGTGGAGCATGGCGCCGAAGGCTTCACCGTGGTGGCCGCCGAGATGCGCGCCCTGGCCGAGGAGTCCAAGCAGGGCGCGGCCCGCGTGCGCAAGCTGCTGGACCAGATGCGCGCCTCGTCCGAGCGCACGGCCCAGGCAATGGAAAGCGGCCTGGATGCCGTGAGCCGGGGCATGCGGCAGACTTCGGCTGCCGGGGCGGCCATCCAATCCCTTGCCGAGAACACGTCAGCCAATGCCCAGGCCGCCGTGCAGATCTCCATGGTGGGGCGTCAGCAGCGCGAGGGCGTGGATCAGGTGCTGGAAGCCGTTCAGAGCATTCGCGACGCCAACACCCAGAACAGCCAGGCGGCGGACAGCCTGCGCCAGGAGGCCGCGAACCTGGAGCTCCTGGGCCGGCGGCTCAAGGACATGGTGGCCCGCTACACTCTGCGCAAGGCTTAGCCGTCCGTGCCGCCGACGCGCGATCCAGACGCCCTGCGCAAGGCCATGGCCGCCCGGCGGGCCAGGCGGCGCGAGGAGCCTCCCCAGCGGAGGAGCAGGCATTCTCCCGCGCCTGACGAAGTTGGGCCGCCAGTTTCGGGCGAGTGGCTGGACGTGTCCTCGCCGCTCAATGCCGGGCGGTCCTTGTCATATTCCGTGGCATTCGAATGGGACCTGGCGCTGACGGCCCGAGGCGTGGCCCATCGTACCGAGCGCACTGACGGCGGCTGGCGAATTCTTGCTCCGGATCGCGAGGCGGGCCAGGCCATGGCCGAGCTGACCGCCTACCGGGCGGAGAACCGCCCCGGCAGATCCGCCATGGCTTTGCCCCGGCACGAGAACCGTACGGCCACGCTGCTGGCCTTGACGATGCTGCTGGCCTTTTTCGTACTGACCCGCACGAATCTGCCATCGCTGGGGCTCTATCCGCACGAGTGGGATGCACTGGGCTCGGCCCAGGCCGGACGCATCCTGGGCGGCGAGTGGTGGCGTCTGGCCACGGCCCTGACCCTGCATGCCGACGCGGCCCATGTACTCGGCAACGTGGTCGTGGGCGCGCTGTTCATCGTGCCCATATGCCAGGCCTTGGGCAGCGGACAAGGCTGGCTGCTCGTGCTGTTTTCCGGTCTTGGGGGCAACCTGATCAATGCCCTGGTCCAAGGATTGGGACATGATTCCATAGGGTTTTCCACGTGTGTCTTCGGCGCGGCCGGCATCCTGGCCGGACTGCGCGCCAGGACCGGCGCCGGTCGCTCCTCGTGGTTCACGGCCGTGGCCGCCGGCTTGGCCCTGCTCGCAGTACTCGGCGTGGGCGGAGAGCGCACCGATGTGGGCGCGCACCTGTTCGGGTTCCTGACGGGGCTCGCCTTGGGCCTGGCTGCAGCCTGGCGTTTGCTGCGCCTTGGACCCATGGGCAGAATCGCCGACGAAGTCCTTGCCCTGGTCGCGGCCGCAATCCCCCTTGCGGCCTGGTCCTGGGCCTTCCTGTCGCATTGATCCCGGCGCACTTTATGCAATCAACTTGGCGGCCTGCATGCGCAGGCCGTCTCATTCGCTCGGTCTCATCGGTTCGGAGGCCAGCCACTTCCAGAGCATTTTCTAAAGCAACATGCTCAGGACAGGAACGAAACCAGCCCGTGCATTGCTTCCGCGCGGGTCGAGGAAAAGTGGATGCAGGAGCAGACAATATCATCGACAGACGCGCCGGCCGGTACGGTTCGTGACATCAGCGCGCACATCGCCGCATTCCGGGAGTTCCTCAATGCCTCCTGGAGCTGTTTCGGGGCCCTGCGCACCCAGAGCATATGGGAGGAAACCCATACGCTTCTGCGCAATTTTCTGCAGGCCAACTGGAATGTGCTCGTGGAATCGCAGCTTCTGCCCGAAGGCGGGCGTCTGGCGCCCTACTACACCTTTCTGCATCAGACCCTGCGCGAATCCGTTCCGGTCGAGGAACGGCCAACGCACTACGTCAAATGCGAGATGCCCGGTTCCCGGTACGACCTCATCGATCGGCAGGTGGCGCTGCTTGGCCTGGTCAGCAGGCTGGATACCGGCACGGGCGTCTATCCGCCCTTCGATCATGTGGAAATGTACGCGGTGGGGACATCCAAGGTGCTCCTCGCGCCCTTCAATATGGTCAAATTCCGGCTGGCCGAGGTCTGCTGATCCTGCCTGACGCCCCTTCCGTTTTCTGGTATCTTTCGGATATTATGAGCAATGATGCGCAGGCGCATTGCGCATACCGGAGGCAAGCCGTGGATTTCTTTCGCGACAAGGTCGCCCTGGTCACGGGCGGCGGACAAGGCATAGGTTTGGCCGTGGCACGGGCGTTCCTGGACCAGGGCTCGCTCGTGACTATCTTGGAGCGGGATGCGGAGGCCCTGGCCGATGCTGTGGGTGAACTTGCCCGGCCGGACCGCATGCTGGCCGTGCGCGGCGACGTGGCCATGGAGGCCGATGTGCTCGCCGCGGTGGAAAAGACCGTCAGGGAGTTCGGAAGGCTGGATTTCCTGGTCAACAACGCCGGCATATCCGAGTTCATGCCCCTGGAGCATTGCAGCCTGGACGACTGGAACCGCATCATCGGCGCGAATCTCACGGGCATGTTCCTGTGCGCCAAGCATGCCGCGCCGGCCCTGCGCGCGAATCGCGGGTCCATGGTCAACATCGCCTCCACGCGTGCCTTCCAGTCCGAGCCTGGAACCGAGGCTTATGCCGCGTCCAAGGGCGGCGTGGTGGCTCTGACCCACGCCCTGGCCATGAGCCTGGGGCCGCTTGTGCGGGTCAACGCCATCGCTCCCGGCTGGATCGACGTCTCGGGCTGGAAGAAACGGTCCGCGCGCGAGCAGGCCGAACTGCGTCCCGAGGATCACGGCCAGCATCCCGCCGGCCGTGTCGGCCGGCCCGAGGACGTGGCCGAGGCGGTCCTGTTCCTGTGCTCGGACAAGGCGGGCTTCATCACGGGCGAATGCCTCGTGCTGGACGGCGGCATGACCCGCAAGATGATCTACGTGGAATAGCAACACTCAACGCAGGGAGAACCCATCATGAATATCCGCGCGCTCCTCGCGCTGGCCTTGGCTGCGGCCCTGGCCCTGGGAGCCTTCGGCTGCACCCAGGAGTCCCAGAACCGCATCAGCCGCTCCATCCAGAACTGGACCGGCACCAACGGCGTCCTGGACATATACGCCGGCAACCGGCTGGTCATGCGCTTCATCAAGATCGACAAGCTGACCACCGCCGAGAGCACCGGGGGCGGCAGCGAATCCAGGGCCTACCGTTTTGGTTACGGTTACCTGGACCGCGATCTGGATTATGAGGTCGACCCGGGCGAGAAGAAGGTCTACTTCGAGATTTCCGATTTCTCGACGAATTACGTTTTCTACGAAAGCCCGAAATAGTTTCCCAAGAGCTACAGGCGATAAAGAATGGCCCGGAGCAGTGCTCCTGGCCGTTCTGTTTTCGTCGCGCCACCTTCGGCGAATCGCGAGCCAAATGCGCGGGTCCAGGGGCGCGTCCGCCCCTGGCGGGGAGAGGCCCGGAGAGGGGCGGCGCCACTCTCCGGCTCTTGAGCCGAAGACTCTATGCGTGTGAGAATCCCAGCAGTTTCCCGAGTCCCGGCACGTCTGCCAGTTCCTCACGGCGCTGCCAATAGACGTTCTGCACGGGGTAAAGGTCCAGGGCCAGGCCTATGGCCGCGGAGCGGGAAATCACGCCGGTCATGGCTTGAGGGGCAATGGCCAGCAACTCCAGCAGACGTTCCTGCACGCGCTGGGCCAGGCGCAGTTCCGCCGGATTGTTGCGGCCCGCCTGGCTTAGAAAGGCCACGAGGTCCTTTTCCGCGCCAGCCGCGGGCGCATCCCCCACGATGTAGCGCCAGGCCAGGGGCGAGTAGAGCCTGGACCAGGCATTGCCCGCGTTCTGGGTCGCCTGGGCCTCCTGCCAGGGCATGAACATGGCCGCTGCGGGCAGACAGGTGCCGACGGCGCACAGCCAAGCCGTGCGCTCGGCGTGCTCGACCCAGGTGATGGCCAGGGCCTGGCGCTTGTTCCAGGGCAGCGCACCCGGCGTGGTTTCCAGGATGCGGGCGCCATTTCTGCCGCGAACGTCCATCTTCCAGGCCATGGGATCGTTCGCCGGCTCGCGGAGCAGGGTAAGGTCGTACTCCTCTCGGCCGGATTCGCGCGCCCACTGCACACTCATGGCGAACCGGCCGGGCATGGGTTTGCCCGTGAGAGTCACGGCGACTCCGGGCCATCCGGCCGTATCCCGCAGGCCGTCGCCGGGCAGCCTGTCCGTGCCCCAAAGGTCGAGTACGGCCTGGGCCGCCAGGCTCTCGGGCGTCTCGCAACGGGGCAGTATCTCTCGTCGCCAGAGGTCCGCCCCAGTACCCACGCCGGGCATATTGGAAACGGCCCTGGACAGGATGGCGGCGATTTCATCCTGCAGTTGCTCCAGATCCGGCATGCCGCTCATCCTGCCTATATCCAGGCTGCGCAGGGCCATGCTCAGCGCGTTGACCGGTTCGATGCGCGAAAGTTCGTCGAAGAACCAGGCGCAACTGGCGAAGGCGGCCAGGGCCCACTGCTGCATGGACAAGAGCTTCCAGCCCGTGGCCCGCTCGGTCGAGGACAGGCCCGGCGCGAAGTGTTGCCGCTCGAAGCCCTCCAAGTCCGCCGCGCCGGTGTAGACCCGACCGTAATCCACCAGCGCCGCGCGGGAATCCTTGAACAGGCCGTGACCACGAGAGAAGAAGTGCTTGTCCACGCGCGCCTTGATCAAATCCAGGGCCTTGCGCAGGGGTGCGCGCCACTGCTGGTTCCAGCCGGGATGGCCGCCGGTGGAACAGCCGCAGTCGCTGCGCCAGCGTTCCACGCCATGCACGCAGCTCCATGAGCTGGGCTCGTGCAACTGAACCTCCAGGGTGGGAGGATTGGCCGCGAGATAGGCCCCGAAATTGGTGATGGACCAGCCGTCGCGCCCCATTCTGGCTTGGTCCAGCACATAGGCCAGGGCCATTTCGCCGAAGGTGAAGTGGTGGCCGTAGGTCTCGCCGTCGGTAGCCAGAGCCCGCAGACCGTCGTGAGCGCCGCCGCCTATGCGCTGCCAGAAACCTTCACCGTTCTGCAGCAACCGTTCGAAGGCCACGGCCTGGGACAGGGGACCGTCATAGAAGAAGACTGCGATGGATTTTCCCGAAGGCAGGCGGACCAGGTAGGGCCGGGTCACGTCCAATGAGCCCTCGTGCGCTGGCGTCCATTGCGGCTCCGTCGGCGAAAGACGGCGCACGGCCTTGGCCTGACGCGGTGCAAGGACCGTATAGGCGATGCCGTAGGCCGCCAGCACTTCCAGGGAGGCCGTGTCCACTGCGGCCTCGGCCAGCCACATGCCTTCGGGCGGGCGGCCGAAGCGGCGCTCGAAGTCTGCCTTGCCCCAGGCCACCTGCAGCTCTTTATCAAGCTCCGAAGCCAGCGGCAGGATGACATGATGGCAGACCTGGGCCATGGCGTTGCCGTGGCCCAGGCGCTCGGCGCTCTTTCTGTCACCTTCCACTATGCGGGCGTAGACCTCGGGATGGGTCAACTCCATCCAGCGCAGCAGTGTCGGGCCGACATTGAAATTGATCCACTCGTAGCAGTTCATGATCTCGGTGATGCGGCCCTGGTCGTCCATGCGTCGGGCAAAGGCCAACGGTCCGTAACTCTCGCGGCATATGCGCTCGTTCCAGTGCTTGTACGGCGCGGCGCTGCCCTCGGGCAGGATCACGTCCAGCCAGGGATCCTCGCGGGGCGGCTGGTAGAAGTGACCGTGAATGCAGAGGGATTTTCTCATCGTATCTCCATGTCTAGACTGCTGAACCGGGAAACATACCGGTAAACACGGCTCTGGCGGGCATGCGACTCGGGCCAGGCTTGTCGGCGCGGGGGGTCACGGATGATCGTCTGTTCAGCGGATCGGACCTTGCGGTTTCAGGGTAGATTGGATTTTGAGGTAATGCAGAAAATATGCCTTTGGCTATATGCGGACCGGATCCCTTTCGTCCGGCTCCTGTCCGGCTTCCGGAATCGGTGCCGTCGCAACGCCTCGGGCCCAAGGGCTTGCGGGTGATTGGCTTTGTTTCGCGCCGCTGGCGCTACCCGGAAGCACCGCCCGCCAGCACCGGCAGGAACAGCAGCGTGACCGTGGTGCCCTGGCCCTCCTTGCTGGAGATGTCCACCAGACCGCCGGATTCCTCGATCATCTTTTTGATCATGGCCAAGCCCAGCCCATAGCCCTTGTCCTTGGTGGTGAAGAAGGGGCTGAAGGCCTGCTCCAACTGGGCCTGGGTCATGCCCTTGCCCGTGTCGCGTATGTCCAGGAACACGTGCGGTTCGGTCCGGCCGGCGCTGATGCCGATGGTGCCGCCGTCCTCCATGGCCTCGATGGAGTTCTTGATGATGTTGATGAGGCACTGCTTGATCATCTCGGGTTCGCCCATGACCAGCGGAAGGTCGGGCTCGAAGGTCATGACGAATTCGATGCCCTGCTTGCGGTAACCCATGCTCATGAGCTCCACGGTCTCCACCGTCACGGCCTGCAGGTCGGTGTGGCCCGCCGTGACCCGGGCTGGCTTGGCGAAGTTGAGGATGCTGGTCAGCATGTGGTCCAACCGCTTGGTTTCCTCGGCGATGATCTGCAGCTTCTCGCGCTCCTTGCTGGACAGGCACTGGGACTTGAGCAGGGAGTTGGTGAATCCGGCGATGGCGAACAGCGGGTTGCGTATCTCGTGTGCCAGGAAGGTGGACATCTCGCCGATGATGGCCAGCTTCTCGGCCTGCTGGCGCATGCGTTCCCGTTTGGTGCGTTCGGTGATGTCCCGGCGCATGACCATGATGTGCGTGACCGCGCCGCGCGAATCGCGGATGGGGTAAGAGTAGACGCGGAAATAGCGCAGGTGGCCTTCGGCATCCACGCGCGTCATGAGCGCCTCGGATTTCTGTCCAGTGTCCCGCGTGATGAGGAAAGGGCACTTCGGGTCCATTTCCGTGCAGAAAGGCAGGCCGTTCTCCATCATCTGCGCCTGCCAGCAGGGGCGTCCGCTTAGATCGTCCTTGGGCAGGCCCCGGCGGTCGCAGACGCTGCGGTTGGCGTCCACCACGTTGCCCCTGAGGTCGAGCAGCATGATATCCTCGCGCACCTCGTCGATGATGGCCTGAAGCAGGGCCTGATGCTCCTGCAGGTTGATCTGGCAGTGCGAGCTAGTCTGGGCCATGGTGTGCAGCCCGCAAATGAATACGGCCAGGGAGTGATCCAGGAGCGAGGTTTGCTCGGGCAGGATCTGACGCAAGGTGTTGCGCAGGAAGCGGTTGCCGGTGAACTCGGCCACAAGGTCCAGGTCCGGGTTCTTGTCGATAAGCTCCTTCCAGTCGGCATAGATGGGGACGTCCCGGTCCTTGAGAGCCTTGAGCTTGGGGCTGGCCGAATTGGGTTCGGCCACACCGACAAGCCGCATGACGGGCAGGAACTCGCGGTACTGCTCGTTGAAGATCACGGCGATAAAGGACAGAAAGCCTGGGCCGGCGCCGATGATGCCTACCTTGAATTCCCTGTCCTCGGTTTCCCAGAGGCAGTAGTAGTCGGACTGAAGGCATCCGTTGTCAGGACACATGGTGCTCCGCCTTGGTTGCCTTGTTTACTGCCGGTTCCTTGACTGAGCTTGGGCAAACTTTCCCAAATACTGGAGAAAAAGACAATTGGAATCCAGTCTCGCCACAGGAGGGCGGCCCGTCGCACAGGCAAGCCGCGTTTTTCGCGGACGCGGATCGTTGAGAATACCAGGAAATAGTGAAATCTCCCGCTCCAAATGCAAAAGCGGGCCGGATCACGTGACCCGGCCCGCCTTGTATGCGGATTGACGAACCTGGAGTCTAGGCCCGCGCCTCGGGCTTAGGTCCGCCCTGGGCTTCCGGCGTGGCGGTCCCTGGTTTGCGCTTGGCTTTGCGCTTCTCGCAGGCCAGGGGCCAGATGTCGTCGATGAGTTCGACGGGCTTGATGGTGACCTTCTTGCGCAGCTCGGCCGGTATGTCCTGCAGGTCCTTCTCGTTGGCCTTGGGGATGATGACCCATTTGATGCCCTGGGACACGGCGGCCAGGATCTTCTCCTTGATGCCGCCCACGGGCAGCACGCGGCCGCGCAGGGTGATCTCGCCGGTCATGGCCACGTCGTTGCACACGCGCGTGCCAGTGAGCGCCGAGATGAGCGCGGTGACGAGCGTCACGCCGGCCGAGGGGCCGTCCTTGGGCGTGGCGCCAGCCGGCACGTGGATGTGGATGTCGTTCTTGTCCGAGAAGTCGGCGTCGATGCCCAGCTTCTCGGCCCTGCTGCGGGCGTAGGACAGGGCGGCCTGGGCCGACTCCTTCATGACCTCGCCCAACTGGCCCGTAAGGGTCAGGCGGCCCTTGCCGGGCATGGTGGTGATCTCGATGTGCAGGATCTCTCCGCCATAGGGCGTCCAGGCCAGGCCCGTGGCCACGCCCGGGGGCAGGTCCTTCTCGCGCTCCTCGGCGCGGAAGGGCGGGATGCCGAGCATCTTGGGCAGCAAGTTGGCCGTGACCTTGAATGGGCCTTCCGTACCCTCGGCCTTCTTGCGCGCCAGCTTGCGGCACACGGAGCCGAGTTCGCGCTCCAGGTTTCGCAGGCCGGCCTCGCGCGTGTACTCGCGGATGACCTTGGCGATGACCTGGTCGGTGATCCGCACCTCGTCCTCGGTGAGGCCGTTCTCCTTGGCCTGGCGCGGCACGAGATAGGTGCGGGCGATCTTGACCTTGTCGCTCTCGGTGTAGCCCGGGATGCGGATGATCTCCATGCGGTCGCGCAGCGGTCCGGGAATCGTGTCGAGCACGTTGGACGTGCAGATGAACATGACCTTGGACAGGTCGAAGGGCACGTTCAGGTAGTGGTCCTGGAAGGTGTTGTTCTGTTCCGGGTCTAGCACCTCGAGCAGAGCCGAGGAAGGATCGCCGCGGAAGTCCGTGCCCACCTTGTCGATCTCGTCCAGCATGATGACCGGGTTCTTGGTGCCGGCCTGCTTGATGGACTGGATGATGCGGCCAGGCATGGAGCCGATGTACGTGCGGCGGTGGCCGCGGATTTCAGCCTCGTCGCGCATGCCGCCCAGGCTCATGCGCACGAACTGGCGGCCCAGGGAGCGCGCGATGGACCGGCCCAGCGAGGTTTTGCCCACGCCCGGAGGACCCACGAAGCAGAGGATTGGGCCCTTCATCTTGGGGTTGAGCTTGCGCACGGACAGATACTCGAGGATGCGTTCCTTGACCTTCTCCAGGCCGTAGTGGTCCTCGGCCAGGATTCTCTCGGCTTCCTTGATGTCCAGGCGGTCCTTGGACATCTTTTTCCAGGGCAGCTCGACCATCCAGTCGAGGTAGGTGCGGATGACGCTGGCCTCGGAAGAGTCCGGGTGCATGGATTCCATACGCCGCAGCTGCTTTTCGGCCTCGGAGCGCACCTCCTTGGGCATGCCGGCCTTGGCGATGGCCTCGCGGAGCTGGTCGGCTTCCTCGGACTCCTCGCCCGTCTCGCCAAGCTCGCGGCGGATGGCCTTCATCTGCTCGCGCAGGAAGAAATCCTTCTGGGCCTTGTCCATGCCCTCCTTGGCCATGGACTGGATCTTGGCCTGCATGGAGGCGACCTCGACCTCCTTGGCCAGCTGCTCGTTGACCAGCTGCAGGCGCTTGACCGGCTCCTCGCACTCCAGGATGGCCTGGGCGTCCTCGACCTTGACGCGCAGGTTGGAGGCGATGAGGTCGGCGAGCCGTCCCGGCTCCTCCACGCTGCCGAGAACCGCGGTAATGTCGGGCGAGGAGATGCCGCGCAGCTGCATGATCTTCTCACTCTGCTCGCGCGAGGCGCGCATGAGCGCCTCCACCTCGGGGCCGTGCTCCACCAGGGACGGCTCCTCGATGGGCTGGATCTCGGCCATGTGGTGCTTGTCGCCCTCGTGGAAAGCGGTCACCCGCGCGCGGGAAAGACCCTGCACGAGCACCTTGAGCCGGCCGTCCGGCATCTTGAGCATGCGCATGATCATGGCCACGGTGCCGACCTTGTGCAGGTCCTGTTCGCCGGGCTCGTCCACCTTTTCGTCTTTCTGGGTCAGGATGAGGATGAAGCGGCTGGTATTGAGCGATGTGTCCACGGCGGCCACGGACTTTTCGCGGCCCACGAACAGGGGCAGGATCATGTAGTTGAAGACCACGATGTCGCGCACGGGCAGCACGGGCAGCTCGTGGGGAATCTCGAGCTGGCTGGCGTCCTCGCCGCCGGCCTCCGCCGGGGAGACCTCGATCATGGCTTCTTCGTCGTGAGTGCCGCCTTCGCTCATGGCGAGAGTGTCGTCGTATTCCTTGCTCATGCATTCTCCTTAACGGAACGCCCGGCGGATTGCCAGGGCCGCTGGCGCGGCCTGCCCCCAAAGGGAAGGGCGTCTGGTTTGGCCTGTGGCCCCATATGACGGCGAAAAGCAGAAAAGATTAGATAATCCGGACTACTAAATAACCGGGGCGCACGGGCAACGTGGACAAGTGTAATCACTTCTTCCGGGGCGTAAAGGGGGAGAGGCGGAAAAAGGTTCAAACCCCGTGCGTGGAGCGGCGCGCTCTTCATTCTCAGCGCCGGATCACGAAGCCGTTCAGCTCCTCGGAGCCGGACTCGGCAACGCACTCCACCGACTGCACCAGAGACATGGGCGGGCCGTCGTGCAGAGCCCGGTGAAGGCGCTCCATGGCCGGTCCGTCGCCCTGGGCCAGTACCTCCACGCGACCGTCGGGAAGGTTGCGCACCCAGCCGCGCAGGCCTAGGCGCAAGGCCGTCTCTCGTGTCCAGTAGCGGAAGGCCACGCCCTGCACCCGGCCGGACACGAGGCAGCGGGTCGTTTTGCGTTCCTGTGTCATATGGTCCTCCTGGCAGGATAAGGGCGATCCGGCTCGATTCGGCGCGATGCTGCGGCCCATTCCCTACAGCATGCCCTGCTGCTGGAAACTGTACCATCCCGACTCGGCCACGACCAGATGGTCCAGCAGCCGCAAGCCCATCTCCAGGGCCACCCTGGCGATGCGCCGGGTAGTCTCGATATCGTCGGACGAGGGCTTGGGATCGCCGCCCGGATGGTTGTGCACGAGAATGATGCCGGCGGACTGGTGCTTGAGGGCCAGGGCAAGGACCTCGCGCGGGTAGACAGGCGTGCGGTCCACGGTGCCGCGGGAGAGGCGTTCCCAGGCCAGCAGGCGGTTCTTGCTGTCCAGCAGGGCCAGCCAGAACTCCTCGGTGCGTGACGGGCCGAGCCTGGCCCTGGCCAGGGCGGCGACCTCTTCGGGGCCGGAGAGCACCGCCCGCTCGCGCAACGGGGCTTCGTGTAGGCGTGACCACGTTTCGCGCCACAAGGCCCAGAACGCGGCCAAGGACGGGCCGAAGCCGGGCACGTCCAGCAGTTCCGCCTCCTGGGCCTCGAAAGCGCCGCGCAGGGTGCCGAATTTGGCCAGCAGATCCTTGGCCAGGGGCTTAGTGTCCCCGCGCCGGACCACATGGCCCAGGAGCAATTCCAGGATTTCGTAATCGGCCAGGCTTCTGGGCTCGCGGTCCAGACGCTCGCGCAGCCGCTCACGATGGCCGTGGTAATGCGGCTTGTCGCTCATGGCCTGCGGCCCATGTGGGATGGTCTCCCGGCCCCTTGCGGCGCCGGGCCGAACAGGCGCAACAATCCGGCCACGAGCAGTTCCAAGGCCTGGTTGTCGCTCTTCTCGCCCGATTTGACGGACAGCTCCGCATCCAGGGCAAGACCCAGGGCCTCGGCCAGGCGGGCCTGACCGAGCCTGCGCGCGGCGTGCTCCTTCTTTTCGGCCAGCCACGGCGGAAGGCGGACCTTGCCGCCCTCGCCCGAAGCGAGCATCCACAGCGTGCGCACCTCTCGCGTCAGGCCGAAGATGAGCGGGAAAAGGGCGTCCTCGCCGCCTTGGCCCAGCACATGCCGCCAGACCTTGGCCTGGCCGCCGCCCTCCTGGATGGCCTCCAGCAGACTCCAGACATCCAGCCCTTCGGCCGAGGTCAGCATGTCCAGGTGCTCGGGACGGATTTCCCTGTCATGAGCGTCCTGAGCGCCGGGAAGGGCCAAGGACAGCTTGGCGATCTCGTTGGCCACGGCCGAGGCGTCCTCGGGCAGGCGGGCGCACATGGCCTCCAGCACCTGGGGAGCGGCACGCAGTCCCTCGGCCTTGAGCCTTGCCTGCACGAAACCGGGCAGGGTCTTGCGCGTCAGGCCCGGAGACTGCCATATCCAGCCGCGTGTCTTGGCGGCTTCCCAGGGCTTGGATTTGGCTAGGTAGGCGGGAATCTTGGGAGAGCCTTTCTGCCAGGCGGACTCGATGCAGAAGACCGGCCAGCAGGCCTCGTTGAAGCCAGCCAGGCGTGGTGACAGGTCTTTCCAGGCATCGGCCTTAAGGGTTTCGGCGCGGCGCAGGAGCACGAGCTTGCTGCCGCCGAGCAGGCCGGGGCTGCCCAGGTCCTGCCAGAAGCGGGCAGGCAGTTCCTCGTCGCCGAAATAGGCCCGGCGCTCGAAGCCGCCGGCGCCGTGAGCCGCGACAAGGCGTTCCAGTTCGGCGCGAGCGAGTTCGGCGTCGGGACAGACGAGGAAGTAGAAGGCTGGACGTTGCATGGTCGGCGCTCCGTTGTGCCGCGCTGCACGACCACGATGGGCGCGGGCGACCTAGAAGGTGGCGGTCAGGGTATCCACAAGGCGGCGCACGGCGAAGTCCATGGCCCGGCGGGTGGCCTGCTCTTCCTGGACGAGGTACTGGAATGTCTGCTCGCCGGTCACGGAACCGGAATCCCAAACCTGCTTTTTGTCCGAGCGGCGCACGAGTGTCCCGCGTATGGTCACCAGCACCTGGAACTTGATGGTGACATCCTGGGTCGTGGTGACCCGGCTGTTGGTGTACACGCTGACCACTTGCAAGTTCACGATGCCGTCCGCCGCGCTCGCGCTGGCCCATTCCGCCAGGTTCCGCTTGTTGATCTCGTCGCGGAACAGGGAGTGCAGCAGGGGCGTCAGGCTCACGTCCAGGGTGGGGTTCTCCACCTTGCCGATGTGCAGGGTCCGCACTTCGCCGGGCAGGTCTTGCTGCGCGCCCAGGCGGTAGCCGCAGGAGGCAAGCGCGGCCGCGGCGAGGAACACCGCGGCCATGCGCACATAAATGTTCAGCGGACGGACCATGTGCCTAGCCCACCACGATGTTGACTAGCTTGCCCGGAACCACCACGACCTTGCGCACGGTTTTGCCGTCCATGTGGCGGATGACGTTCTCGTCGCCGAGGGCGGCCTGGCGTACGGCCTCCTCGGATGCGTCCGCAGGCACGGTGAGCTTGCCGCGCAGCTTGCCGTTGACTTGCACCACCACGGTGACCTCGTCGCGGGCCAGAGCTGCTTCGTCCCAGGCGGGCCAGGGCTCGGCGCAGACCAGATCCTTGTTGCCGATGATACGCCACAGCTCCTCGCAGGCGTGCGGGGCAACCGGTGAAAGTACCGTGAGCACCGTGGCCACGGCCGAGGACAGGGCGGCCTTGCCCAGGTCGGTCTCGCGCAGCTCGTCCTTTACCAGGTACAGCTCGTTGACCAGCTCCATGACCGCGGAAATGGCCGTGTTGAACTGGAAAGGCGGCTCCAGGTCGCGGGTCACGCGCTGCACGGTCTCGTGCTCCTTGCGGCGCAGATCCTTGGCCCTGGGGCTCAGGGTCGCCGGATCGAAAGGCGCGCAGGCTTTGCTGGGCGCAATATCCGGCAGGATTTCCTCCACCAGCCGCCACAAGCGGTTGATGAAGCGGTGCGAACCCTCCACGCCCGTGTCGGTCCAGTCCAGGTCGCGCTCGGGGGGCGCGGCGAAGAGGATGAACAGGCGCGTGGTGTCCGCGCCGAATCTGTCGACCATCTCGCCAGGCATGACGATGTTGCCCTTGGACTTGCTCATCTTGGCCCCGTCCTTGAGCACCATGCCCTGGGTCAACAGGGCGGAGAAGGGCTCATCGGGCATGGGGTAGCCCATGTCGCGCAGGACCTTGGTGAAGAAGCGCGCGTAGAGCAGGTGCAGGATGGCGTGCTCGATGCCGCCGATGTACTGGTCAACGGGCATCCAGTACTTGAGCGCCTTCTCGTCGAAGGGTTTGTCGGCCGAGCGCGGCGAGCAGTAGCGGGCGAAATACCAGCTCGACTCCACGAAGGTGTCGAAGGTGTCGGTCTCGCGCTTGGCCGGGCCGCCGCACTTGGGGCAGGAGACGTGCACGAACTCCTCGAAGCCCGGCAGGGGCGAGCGGCCGTCCTCGCGCGTCTTGACCTCCAGCGGCAGGACCACGGGCAGTTCTTCCTCGGGAACGGGCACCGTGCCGCAAGTGGCGCAGTAGATGAACGGGATGGGCGCGCCCCAGTAGCGCTGGCGGGACACGTTCCAATCGCGCAGGCGGTAGTTCACCGTCTTCTTGGCCATGCCGCGCGCGGCGAGGCTGTCCGTGATTTTGGCCTTGGCCTCCTCGTTGGGCAGGCCCGTGAACTCGCCCGAGTCCACCAGCACGCCGGGCGCGCTGTAGGCCTCGGTGAGGTCCTCGACCTTGAGGGGCTCGCCGTTCTCGGACCGGGACGGGCTGATGACCACCTTCATGGGCAGGTCGTACTTGCGGGCGAACTCGAAATCGCGCTGGTCGTGGGCGGGAACGGCCATGACCGCGCCCGTACCGTAGTTCATGAGCACGAAGTTGGCCACGTAGATGGGCATGCGCGCGCCGGTCACGGGGTTCACGCAGTAGCGGCCCGTGAACACGCCTTCCTTCTCCAGGTCGTCGGCCGCGCGCTGGATGCGGTCCATGTTGATTACCTTGTGCACGAAGGCGTGCACGTCATCCTTCTGGGGCATGCCCTCGATGAGCTTGGGCACCAGCGGATGCTCGGCGGCGAGGGACATGAACGTGGCGCCGAACAGGGTGTCGGGCCGCGTGGTGAAGACCGTGACGGATTCGCTCAGGCCGTCGACCTCGAAGGAGACCTCGGAGCCATGGCTCTGGCCGATCCAGTTGCGCTGCATGGCCAGCACGCGCTCCGGCCAGCCGCCGAGCTTTTCCAGGTCGCACAGCAGTTCGTCGGCATAGGCCGTGATGCGCAGGAACCACTGTTCGAGCTCCTTCTGCTCCACGTCCGCATCGCAGCGCCAGCAGCGGCCGTTCTCCACCTGCTCGTTGGCCAGCACCGTGTGGCAGGTCGGGCACCAGTTCTGCAGCGCCTTGCGCCGGTAGGCCAGGCCCTTCTCGAACATCTTGAGGAAGAAGAGCTGCTCCCACTTGTAGTATTCGGGCACGCAGGTGGCCAGTTCGCGTTCCCAGTCCAGGGAATAGCCCAGGCGCTGGATCTGGGTGCGCATGTCGTCGATGTTCTCGAAGGTCCATTTGGCCGGATGGATGCCGTGCTTGACCGCCGCGTTCTCGGCTGGCAGGCCGAAGGCGTCCCAGCCCATGGGATTGAGCACGTGGAAGCCCCGCATGCGCTTGTAGCGGGCGATGACGTCGCCGATGGTGTACACGCGGCAGTGGCCCATGTGGATGCGGCCCGAGGGATAGGGGAACATCTCCAGGACATAGTACTTGGGCTTGTCCGACGTGTCCTCGGCGGCGAAGAGCCTGCGCTCGCGCCATTCGTCCTGCCACTTCTGCTCGATCTTCTGCGGTTCGTACTTGCCGATGCCCATGAAGGAAATCCTCTGCGGTTGTCTTTCAGCCGGCCCTGCCGCCGAATATCCCGAGGCGTAACAGGTTCATGCGGGCCTGACTACTCGTCCTTGGCCTGCGGCGGCCGGGTGCCGATCTCGCCCGTGTCCACGGCCCTGGCCGCTGCGTCCAGGATGCCGTTGACGAAGTTGCGCGAGTGCTCGTCGCCGAATTCCTTGGCCAGCTCCACGGCCTCGTTGATGGCCACCTTGAGCGGGATGTCCGGCCGGTGCAGTATCTCGAACATGCCCAGGCGCAGGATGGTCAGGTCCACCTTGGCGATGCGCGTGACCTTCCAGTGTTGGGAGAAGCGGCCGATAATACCGTCCAGCTCGGCCTTGGCCTCCCACGTGCCCTTGACCAGCTCCCAGGCGAAACCGTCGGACTTCTCGTCCAGCTTGGTCTGGCGCTCGGGCCGGGGATACTCGACAAAGGCGTCGCGCACGGCCCCCAGGTGCGAGGAGTCGGTGAACTCGATGCCGTAGAGCACCTGAAAGGCCTTCTCCCGGGCCAAGCGCCGGGAACTTTTCTTCTTGTCTGACATGCGCTTATAGTTGCTCCAGGACCCTCACGGTCTCCAGCACGGCGGCCGCGGCCTCGACGCCCTTGTTGCCGGCCTTGGATCCCGCGCGCTCGATGGCCTGCTCGAGGGTGTCGGTGGTCAGCACGCCGAAGCCGATGGGCACTCCGGTCTCCATGGCGGCCATGGCGATGCCCTTGGCGCACTCGCCGGCCACGAAGTCGAAGTGCGGCGTTGCGCCGCGGATGACCGCGCCCAGGCAGATGACGCCGGCGTACTTCTTGGAGGCCGCCAGCTTGCGGGCCACCAGGGGCATCTCGAATGCGCCGGGCAGCTTGACCAGGGTCAGGTCTTCCTCGCTCCCGCCATGGCGCACGAGGTAGTCCACGGCACCGCCCACGAGGCGGTCCACGATGAAGTCATTGAAGCGGGTGGCCACCAGGGCGAACTTGAGGCCCGAGGCGTTGAGGCGGCCTTCGATGGTCTTGACGTGCTGCATGTTATGCTCCGCTCGTTTCCGTGTCCTTGAGTTCCAAAAGGTGGCCGAGCTTGGCCTTCTTGGTCTGCAGATAGAAGAGGTTTTCCTGGCAGGCGGACATCTCGATGGGCACGCGCTCCATGATCTGCAACCCGTAGCCTTCCAAGCCTACGATCTTCTTGGGGTTGTTGGTCATCATGCGCATTTTCCTAACGCCCAGGGCCACGAGGATCTGGGCGCCGGTGCCGTACTCGCGCAGGTCGGCCTTGAAGCCGAGCCTCTCGTTGGCCTCCACGGTGTCCAGACCCTGGTCCTGCAGGTGGTAGGCCTTGATCTTGTTGCCGAGGCCGATGCCCCGGCCCTCCTGGCGCATGTACAGGAGCACGCCGCGTCCGTCGGCCTCCATCATGCGCATGGCGCTTTGCAGCTGGCCGCCGCAATCGCAGCGGGCCGAGCCGAACACGTCGCCCGTCAGGCATTCGGAGTGCACGCGCACGAGCACGGGCTCGCCGTCGCCCACGTCGCCCTTGGTCAGGGCGATATGCTCCTTGCCGTCGATGTCCGAGCGGAAGGCGTGGATGGTCCATTCGCCGGAGTGGCAGGTGGGCAGCTTGGCCTCGCCGACCTTCTCCACGGACAGGTTGCCGAAGCGCATGCGGTAGCGGATGAGATCGGCGATGGTGGCGATCTTCATGTCGTGCTTGCGCGCGAACTCGATGAGGTCGGGCATGCGGGCCATGTTGCCGTCCTCGCGCATGATCTCGCAGATGACCGCCGCGCTCTTGAGGCCGGCCAGCTTGGCCAGGTCCACGGAGCCCTCGGTCTGCCCGGCGCGCACGAGCACGCCGCCTTCGCGGGCGCGCAGGGGGAACACGTGGCCCGGCGTGACCAGATCCTCGGGCTGCACGTCGTCGGCGATGGCTGTGAGGATGGTCGTGGCCCGGTCATAGGCCGAAATGCCCGTGGTCACGCCCTTGCGGGCCTCCACGGACACCGTGAAGTTGGTGCCGAAGCCCGACTCGTTCTTGGTCGCCATCATGGGCAGGCGCAAGTGCTCGACGCGATCGTGCGAGAGCGACAGGCAGATGAGCCCGCGGCCGTGGGTGGCCATGAAATTGATGACCTCGGGCGTGACGAACTCCGCGGCGATGGTCAGATCGCCTTCGTTCTCGCGGTCCTCGTCGTCCACCAGGATGATCATCCGCCCCTTGCGGATTTCCTCGATGGCCTCCTCGCTGGAAACCAGAAATGGATTGTCAGTCATTATGCTATGCTCTCCACTGGATGGGACCGCGCAACAGAGGGCGCGCGGCAACCGTGCAACCTACCCGGAAACGCCGGGATTGAAAAGCGAAACCGGCCCGTATTGTCCAAACGGACGGGCCGCCCCAGGCTCAGAATCCGTGCCTGCGCAGAAACTCCTCGTCGATGCCCGAAGGCTTGGCCGCGCTTTGGCCCTGGCCGGCGGCATACGGCGCGATCATGCGCTGCACGTATTTTCCGATGATGTCTGTTTCCATATTCACGGCCCGGCTCGTAGTCCAGTCCTTGATCGTCGTCTGGCCCTGGGTTTCGGGAATGATGTTCACGCTCAGGAAATCCGGGCCGCAGTCGTTGACCGTCAGGCTGATGCCGTCCAGGGCCACGGAGCCCTTTTCGATCACCTGCGGACCATATTCGGCCGGAAAGCGCAGGACGTACTTCTTCGATTCTCCGGCAGGGGAGACCGACTCCACCTCGGCCAGACAGTCCACGTGCCCGCTGACCAGATGGCCGCCCAACCGGTCGCCGAAAGCCAGGGCGCGCTCCAGGTTGACGCGCGAGCCGGGCCGCAGCTTGCCCAGATTGGTGCGCTGCATGGTCTCGGCCGAGGCGTAGGCCGTGTAGGACCGGCCGTTCCATGTCTCCACGGTAAGGCACGTGCCGTTGACCGCGATGGACTCGCCGATGCGCACGTCGGGCAGGTCGAACTGCGGGGCAATGCGCAGACGCGATTCGTTCCCGCGCTTCTCGACGGCCTCCACAAGGCCGATGCCCTGGATGAGTCCTGTGAACATTCCCTATTCTCCGGCTTGCGCGCCTTGCGGCCGCATGGTGATCTCCAGGTCGCGTCCCGAGCCTTCCGAGCGCAGTATGCGCCATTCGATGGCCTCGGTCACGGAATCGACGCTGCGGCCGGCGAAGGACGCCGGCGCGCGCTCGTCGCCCAGGGCGCGAGGGGCGAGAAAAATCTTCAATTCGTCGGCCGCCGCCTGAAGCGCCAGGCTCATGGCCATGTGCCCGCCGCCCTCGCAGAGCACGTAATGGCCGATGCCTTCCCGCATGAAGCGCGTCAGACCGGCCGCGAGGTCCAGGCCGCCTGTGGCGTGCTCGGGCAGGCCCCACACGCGGCAGCCCATGTCGACCAGTCTGTCGGCCGTGTCAGAGCGGGCGGCCTCGTCCGTAGTCCAGAAGATGAGTTCGCTTGGCCGTTCGCGCAAGAGATAAAAGCTCGCGCTTATGCCCGTGAGCTTGCGTGTGGCCACTATTGCCAGGGGCCGCTTGACCTGTGCGTTGCCCTCGGGCTGCAGGCGGCAGGTCAGGCGCGGGTCGTCGGCGCGCAGGGTGCCGCCGCCGATGAGCACCGCGTCCGAGCGGGCGCGCAGGAACTGCACGCGGCGGTGCGATTCCGGGCCGCTCACGGACTCGGGCTTGCCCGTGGGGCCGCCGATGCGGCCGTCCAGGGTCGTGGCCAGCTTGAGCGTGCACCAGGCCCGACCCTTGGTCTTCCAGAGCTTGAAATCGGCGATGGCATCAAGGCATTCCTGCTCCAGGATGCCCGTTTCCACCTGCACGCCCTTGGAGAACAGATACTCGGCCCCGCGTCCCGGCACGGTGGGATTGAAATCTTCGCAGCCCACGAACACGCGCCTGATACCGGCCTCCAGGATGCCTTCGGTGCAAGGCGGAGTCCTGCCGTGGTGGTTGCAGGGCTCCAGGGTCACGTACATATCGCAGCCCGCGGTATCCACACCCTTGGCCCGCGCGTCGGCAATGGCCTCTCGCTCGGCGTGAGGGCCGCCGCAGACCTTGTGCCAGCCCTCGGCCACGATGCGGCCGCCTTGCACGAGCACCGCGCCAACGCACGGATTGGGAGCCGTGAAGCCCCTGGCGCGCTCGGCCAGCTCCAGGGCGCGGCGCATGAAGGCCGCATGATCAGTCACGGGGAATCTCCAGTACGCCGTAGGTCACGCCCGCCTCGTCCAGCATGCCCTGGGACAGTTCGTCCGGGTAGGCCTCCGCGAACCAGATTTCCTTCACGCCCACGTTGATGAGCATCTTCGTGCAGATCAGGCAGGGCTGGGTGGTGCAGTAGATGGTCGCTCCCGCGATGTCCACGCCGTGGGTCGCGGCCTGGATGATGACGTTCTGCTCGGCGTGCAGACCGCGGCACAGCTCGTGGCGCTGGCCGGACGGGATGCCCATCTTTTCGCGCAAGCAGCCCACGTCCTCGCAATGCGCCAGGCCCGAGGGCACGCCGTTGTAGCCCGTGGCCGCGATGCGCTTGTCCTTGACCGCGATGGCGCCCACCTTGCGGCGCAGACAGGTGCTGCGCTCGGCGACGAGGTAGGCGATCTTCATGAAG
>JAEYOJ010000012.1 GCA_023411815.1 Pseudomonadota bacterium
CGACCAGAATGGTTCAGGCCTATATGCTCGAGCGGCGCAAGGTCTCCCCGTTCACAGCGAACAAGGATTTGCGCTACCTGCGGGCGACCTTCAGCTACGGGATGAGGAAGAAGCTCATTGCCGTGGATTCGACGGAAGGTATCGAGTTCTTTCCCGAGGAGAAGAAGATCAAGTATGTACCTGCGCCAGATGATATCGACTTGGTCCTTGCCCAGGCGGATTCCGATACACAGGACTACCTCTGGACGATCCGAGAGACTCTGGGGCGCATGAGCGAGATCAGCAATCTCACCTGGGACGATGTCGATTTAGCCCGTAGGACGGTCACCCTCTACACGCGCAAAAAGAGGGGAGGGCACAGGACACCACGCAGAGTGCCCATGACCGAGAAGCTCTTTGAAATCCTGAACCGCCGTTTCGAGGCTCGCGACCAATCAAAGCCGTGGGTTTTCTGGCATAGGTATTGGAGCCGGAGGGAAGGCAAGTTTCTGGAGGGACCATTTGGCGATCGCAAGCGCCTAATGGAAAAACTCTGCAAGAAGGCTGGCGTTCGCTATTTCAGGTTCCATGCGCTTAGGCACTCGGGGGCGTCCCTCATGGACAACCACAACGTACCGATCGGAGCGATCCAGCGCATCCTGGGGCACGAGAACCGGAAGACGACGGAGATTTATCTCCACAGCATGGGGCGCGCGGAGCGAGAAGCCATGGCGGTTTTCGAGCGGGTACGCGAAAAGTCCCACACTGAGTCCCACACCAAAGATTAGGGGTTAGAAGCTTTCACCTCTAACCCCTAGTCTTAATTGGCTTTAATGGTGCCGCGACACAGATTTGAACTGCGGACACGGGGATTTTCAGTCCCCTGCTCTACCAACTGAGCTATCGCGGCACGTTCGAGGGGTTGCTTCTATCCAAGCCGCCCCAAGTTGGCAAGAACTTTTTTGGGGCCCGTCAAATAAAGTGCAAAATCAGTCTCGAAAGTGCCCGGCGATGATCTCCGCGTCCTCGGGGCGGGAACGGGCTTCCAACTCCTTGGCCTCTCCGTGGCATCTATAGTTGCCCTCCAGGCTGGAAACGTAGCCGGCGGAAACGACCTTGGAGTAGGGGATGACCTCGCGCAGTTCCTCGTGACGGATGCGGTCCGGGAAGAGCAGGGGCACGGAGTGCCCTGAGAAGTCCTCGAAGATGATGTATTTCACGATGCGGGCTCCGGTTCGGAGGTTGTATCGCCGATTTCGGGCATAGCAGAGCCGGGGGCTTCCGGCAAGGCTGTCCCGCCTTGCGGCGCGTTGCCCTGGAGCTTGCGGATCACGGCCTTGGACGGGATCATGCCCGTGGCCGCGGCAGAAACGATATTGCCGGCCACGCCGGGGCCGTCGCCCGCGACGTACAGGCCCTGCACCGAGGTCATGAGGTCGTTGTCCGACTCGATCTGCGTGGCGAAAAACTTTATCTCCGGCGCGTAGAGCAGCGTTTCGTCGTTGGATACGCCGGGCACCACGAGGTTGAGTTTCTCCAGACCCTCGATGAGGTTGGTCAGGATGCGCTCGGGCAGGGCCATGGCCAGATCGCCGCAGGTGACGTTCTGCAGGGTCGGCTCGATGTATCCCTTCTTGACCCTGTTCCAGGTGGAGCGCCGGCCGCGCTTCAGGTCGCCGAAACGTTGCAGGATGGGCTTGCCGCCGCCGATAAGCGTGGCCAGTCGGCCGATGGCCTCGCCGTAAGCCTGATTGTCGGTCACGGGCTCGGTGAGGACGACCTTGGACAGGAAGGCGAAGTTGGTGTTCTCGCTCTTCTTGTCCATGAAGGCGTGGCCGTTGACGCACACGAAGTCCTGGTAGTTCTCCAGGGCCACGAACCCGCCGCGGTTGGTGCAGAAAGTGCGTGTGGAGTCGTCGTATTTGGGCGTCTGCACGAAGAAGGTCGGGTCGTAGATGATGCTGGTCAGGTCGCTCATGACATCGTTATGCACCTCGACACGCACGCCGACTTCGATGCCGCGCTGGCTCATACTCAGGCCGAGCCTGCCGGCCACCTTGCCGACCCACTCGGCGCCTACGCGTCCCGGGGCCAGCACCACGTTGGGTGCCTGGTACACGCCTTGCGGAGTGACCACGCCCGTGACGCGGCCCTCGTCCACGAGCACGTCCAGGACCTCCTCGGAGGTCTGGATGGTCACGCCCTTGCTGCGGATGTACTCGGCCATGCGCGTGATGTGGCTCGGCAAGTAGTCGGTGCCCAGATGCTTCTGGCGGATGAGCAGCAGGTCGATGCCGACTTTCTTGGCCTGCTTGCGGATGGCCTGGGCGGCGTCCATGTCAGTGGGGTAGACCGGCCCGTCCATGTTGAAGCGGTTGAAGACCTCTTCGGTTTCCTGGATGAGCTTCTCGGCCGCGGAGCGGGGCATGAACTGGGTCAGGTCGGTCTTGCCCAACTTGTGGATGAAGTTGAGCTTGCCGTCGGAGAACAGGCCCGCGCCGCCGATGCCGCACAGTATGTTGCAGGGCTTGCATTTGGTGCAGTAGGTCCACTCGCTGATGGGACACTTGCGACTCTTGGGCCCCTTGCCTTTTTCCAGCACTAGCACATTCAGGTCCGAGTGCTCGGCGAAGTACCAGGCCGAGAAGAGCCCTGCCGGCCCGCCGCCAACGATGATAACGTCGAAATTCCTTTGTCCGGCCTTGCGTGTCGTGGCCATGTTCCTCTCCTGATGCATAGTCCTCGGGCGCGACCCGTTGCGGGCGCAACGGCCCGGCAAGCCTTGCGGCGCGGAAAACGTGCGTTTGCGTGCGGGACGGCCGTGGCGTCGCCTGGCCTTCGGCCAACCGGCGGACGCCAGCCCGGAATTTCCAGCTTATGATTCTTTTTTTGGATAAAGCAAGAAAAAAAGAGTCCGGTCGGCTAGGCCTTACGCTCCCGGTCGAAATCCCGCAGCCCGTGGCGGCGCACAGCCCGGCTGCGGGGCATGCCGCCCAGCAGGAAATCCAGGAAAGGAACGCCGCGGTTTTCCAACAGGATTTTTTTAAAAGCATGGAAGGTCACGCAGCCGACGGCAAACGCGATGGAAATGTCGTGCAGGGGCAGGGCCCAAAGAGGCGCCGCCGGCAGCAGACCGAACAAAGGAAGGGCCAGAAGAGCGCCGCTTGCGGAGGCGCAGGCAAGGCCCACGGTCACGGCCTGGGCGTACATGCGCTGGCCCGGCGTGTAGCGGCCGCGATGTTCGGACGGACCCATGCCGCGCAGGAAGCGCAGGTTGTCGCGCATGGCCCACTTCAGGGCCGCCTTGGGCGGCACGGTGAAGATCGTGATCAGAAAGCGCATGGTCGGGCGGGGAGTTGTGACGGCCAGTAGCAGCATAGTCATGGTCCATGACAGGCCGACCAGGATGTGCGTCAAAAGCAGGGTCTCGCCACTGCCGAAAATCCTGAGCAGGAAGCGCGGCCAAGCGGCCAGTTCATACTCGGGAATGCCGACCGGCGTCAAGGCAAGTCCCGTGGCCAGCAGGAACACGACGCATCCGGCATTGAGCCAGTGAACGGCCAGCGCCAGTATGCCGTGGCGGCGCATGACCGGCTCGGGCGGCCGCAACATGGTGCGCAGGACAGCCATTCAGGCCCCTCTGCGGTGAAGCTTGCGCTTCGCGTCCAAGCTGGATGTTGTTTCCATAAGCCGCGTGCACTCCCATGAACTGCTGCAGGCATGTCCATCCTGGGCATCCAAGGCAGCCAGCATATGGGACTATGCAGATTTATGAGCTGAATGGCTATCAGACGACATCTCATGGGCATGTCGTCCGGATTCTTACGCAGGAGGGAGGACGGAGATGGCGGGATGCGGCAGGCTTCAGAGCAGTGTGCGAACGAACTGCGCGGGTCCAGGGCCTCGTCGGCACTGGTGGAATGGGTCCGGGAAGAGCAAGGCCCTTCCCGGCGTTCGTTCAAGTTATTCTATATGCCGGCAGGAGCTTCGGCGGGCTTCTTGGCTTGCTCCGGCCAGAGTTGGGCGAGCAGCATGCCGGCAAGCATGAAGCCGCAGCCCGTGATGCCGCGCGTGGTCATGGTTTCGCCCAGCAGCAGCCCTCCGGCCAAGGCCGCGAAGGCGCCTTCCAGCGACAGGATGATGGAGGCATGGGCCGGCGGCGCGTCCTTTTGGGCCACGACCTGCAGCGTGTAGGCCACGCCCACGGACATGAGGCCGCCGTAGAGGATGGGGATGGCCGCATCCACGATGCCCGCCAGCTTTATGTCCTCGGTAAAGAACGCGGCGATGAAGCTGAAGGCGGCGCAGCAGGCGTACTGCAGCACGGACAGGCGCAGGGCCGGGATCTTGGGCGCGAGCCAGCCGATGACCAGCACGTGTCCGGCGAAACAGAGCGCGCACACGAGCACGAGCAGGTCGCCTTTGCCAATACTGAAGTCGCCGGTGATGGACAGGAGATACAGGCCCACGGAAGCCAGCAGCGCGCCGATCCATACGCCCGTGGAGGGCCGCTGCTTCCAGAGGAGCCCCAGGATGGGCACGAAGACCACGTACAGGCCGGTAATGAATCCGGCATTGCCGGCGGTGGTATACATGATGCCGACCTGCTGGAAGCTCGCGCCGGCGAACAGGGCCAGGCCGGCCAAAAGACCGCCGAGGATTGCCGCCTTGGTGGACATGCCGGACGCGGAGCCGGAAGCGGGGCTGCGCAGGGCGAAAGGCGCCAGCACCAGGGCGCCCAAAGCGAAACGCACGCCATTGAAGGTCATGGGGCCCACGTGGTCCATACCCACGCGCTGGGCCACGAAGGCCGCGCCCCAGATGAGGGCGGTCAGGAGCAGCAGGCCGTCGGCCCTGAGTTCGCGTGCACGCATGCGATAATCTCCAGAAATACTTATTTCGCTTAAAGATTCTGCCAGCCGCGACGGATCATGTTTACGGCTATGGCCACGAGAAGCAGAGCGATGATCTTGGAAATGGCCTTGATGCCGTTAATGCCGATAAGCCCCACGATGCGGCGCACATGGACCATACAGAGGTGGTTGAGCCACAGGTTGGCCAGCAGGGCGGCCAACGTGGGCGTCACTCCACGGAGAGTCATGAGCGCCAGCAGCGCGGTGAGCATGGCCGGTCCGGCGATGAGCGGCATGCCTAGCGGCACGACGCCGAATTCGTCGTTGTGGAAGAGCGGAGTCTGCTCGTGCTCCAGCAGGTGCCGCACGCCGAAAACGAGCAAGATGATGCCGCCGGCCACGAGGAAGTCGGCGACGGTGATGCCCAGCGCGGCAAGGAGCATCTGGCCGCCGAACATGAAGGCAGCGCCCACGGCGAGCGCGGTGAGGCTCGCCTGGCGGGCTATGCGCTTGCGCTTGAGGTCGTCCATGTTCGAGGTCAGCCCCAGGAAAAGGGCGGCCATGCCCAGCGGGTCGATGGCCACGAACAGGGGAATCCAGGCCAGGATGAAATTGTTCAGCCAAGCGAGCATGCCCGCCTCCAAACCCGAAACAAAACCAGAAAAGAGTTGCCATGTAAAGGGAGGGGGTTGCCGGTCACATCCGTGGCCCTGAGGCAGCGGAATTGTCTGCCAGACGGCGTGCGGGCGGGATGGCATTGACATGGCAGAGTGTGCCAGCTACGTTATTATTTCATGGACTTGGAGCATACAGTAGTTTGCGGGAACGCCGAGCACAGGTCCAGAGCGCAATTCGAGACGCCCTTTAGAGCAGATTATTTTAAGACGCCCGCTCCGGCGTTGACGGCGCAAGTGAATTGCGCCTACGCCGAAGCTAGCGGCAAGCCATGCCAACGCATGGCTTGCGGAGCATTTTCAAAAGCACAAGGCTGTAAAACACCGGCCTTCCTTGCAGGGAAAATGGAATGCAATGCCACCCGCCAAGGTGATGATCGTCGAGGATGAGGCCATCGTGGCCTTGAGCTTGGAGCGTGCGGTCCGCAAGATGGGCCACAGCGTGAGCTGCGTCGTGGACAAGGGCGAGGATGCGGTCATCCAGTTCGAACGACAGCCGGCGGATGTCGTGCTCATGGATGTGCGGCTCAAGGGCGACATGGACGGCATCGAGGCCGCTCGCCTTATCGTCAGCCGGCAACGCATCCCGGTGATCTTCCTTACGGCCTACAACGATTCCGCAACCATGTCGCGCGCCGAAGACATTCCGCCAGCCGCTTTCCTATCCAAGCCCGTGGACGAGGTGCAACTGGCCGTGGCCATCTGCAAGGCAACGAGCTGACTGCGGTTGCTCCAGGCAGTCCGGTTACCCTGAATGGAAAGCCCCAAGCCGATCTCCTGAGTCTGCTTCAGCTTCCCTTCATCGAACTGCTCAAGTCCGGCTTGGAAGAGTGCGGACCGCTTCTGCCCCGGCCGCGCGATCCCGCCAATCCGGCCTGATCCTCGCCGACTCCATCCTCTGCCCTCGCTCCTTGCCCTGAAGGCGAGGCGTAATTTTTTGCGCATACCGTTGTCCTTGCCTGCCCGGCTTGCTAGGCTTCAGCCATCTTTCCACCTAAATCAGGAGGCAAAACCATGGCCATGAAGATGCCCTCAGTCCAGAAATGTTCCGTTTCCAACTGTGCCTACAATGCCGAGCTTGCGTGCCATGCCCTCGCGATCACCATCGGTGAGAAGCCGTCCGATCCGCTTTGCGACACGTTTTTCAGCTCCTCCAAGCATGGCGGCATCAAGGAGGCGACGGCTGGAGTGGGAGCCTGCAAATCCTTCGACTGCACCTATAACCAGAATTACGAGTGCACGGCTTCCTCGATCCAGGTCGGGATGAAGGGAAGCCAGCCGGATTGCCTGACGTTCCAGCGCCGCTAAGGTTCTCTCGGATTCCAGGGGGGAGGGTGGTTTTTTTGTTGGAGCCAAATGAGAGGTTTTAAGCGTGCATTTGCGCGCAGCCCTGGGCTGAATCATGCTTGAGCCCCTCGCGCCGGCGATCCCCAAAAGAAAAAGACCCAAGCTAACCACTTGAGTCTTCAGAGTCTTTTGGCGCGCCCGGGAGGATTCGAACCCCCGGCCCACTGCTTAGAAGGCAGTTGCTCTATCCACCTGAGCTACGGGCGCGTGGAGCAGGAGACTATATTTGAGCCGTTAGCCGGGGTCAAGGCCGTGATGCATTCGCAAGACGTAAGCGGTTGATCGGGATGACGAGTCCGCGTCGTCCGGCTCCCGTATCTATGTTGGGCAAGCCGCATGCAGCCCAGGTATCTACTTGCTGGTGCTGTCTCTCGGCACGGCCCGGATCGTCACCAGGGTTACGTCGTCGGCGAGGCGCGGGGCGAAATGCCCCACGGCGGAGACCACCGCGTCTCGCGTCGCCTCGGCCCCTCGCCCGGCTGAATTGCGGATCACGGCCCGCAGGCGCTTCTTGCCGAAGAACTCGCCGCTCTCGTTGCGCGCCTCGGGAATGCCGTCCGTGCCGATGACCAGCACCTGGCCCGGTGTGATCTCCTTGCGGCCCACTTCGAAGGCTGCTTCGGGTATCACTCCGAGGGCCATGCCGTTGCCTTCGAGCTCCTCGAGGCGGCCGCTGGACGGATCGTACAGCATGGCTGGTTCATGGCCGGCGCGAACCCAGGAAAGGCTCTTGCCGCCGGGCTCCAGGCGGCAGAGGAACAGGGTGATGAATTGGCCGGTTCCCGCCGCGTCGCGGCACAGGTCGCGGTTCAGGGCGGCCACGGCCTCGGCCAAGTCCGCCCGAGAGGCCACATTGCGCCGCAGGAGCGCGCGCACCGAAACCATGAACAAGGCGGCGGGCACGCCATGGCCCGAGACATCGGCCACGGCCACGCCCACCGCGCCGTCGCCCAGGTCGAGATAGTCGTAGAAGTCGCCGCCTGTTTCCTCACTGTACAGGCAGGCCGCGGCGATTTCCCAACCCGGCGCATGGGGCGGTCTGGCCGGAAGCAGGTTCTGCTGGATCTCCTTGGCCAGGGCCAGGGAATGGCGCATGCGCTCGCGTTCCTGCAGCCCCGCGACCATCTCGTTGATGACCTCACTCACGTAGCCCATCTCGTCGTTGCGCACCACGCTGACGCGGGCCGAAAGGTCGCCGCGCCGTATGCGCTCCAGGGCCTTGACCATGGCCGTGACGCGCTGGCGCATGGTGTGGCCCATGAAAACGCTCAGGCCCACGCCGATGGCCAGGAAAACCAGCGTGTGCGAGCGGATGTGCCGGGAGACGTCCTGCCAGACGGAGCCCATGCCCGGAAGCCGGATGTAGGTCAGTTCCACGAAGGAGAGCAGGGGGATGAGGCTGGTTGCAGCGAAGAGCATGAGCATGCGCACGCGCAGCGACATGCGCAGCGCGCCGGAATTGGACACCGGCTCGGATGCGGGCAGAACGTGTTGGGCCAGAAAGCGCTGCACCGTGTATTCCGAGAGGAAGAACACGGCCGCGGCCGTTACGAGGCCGACGTTCAGACCCATGAACAGCGTGGCCTTGAGCAGTTCGCGGTCCTCTCCGTGGAGCGTGAGGTGGGGCACCACGGCCAGGGTCAGGCTGAACCATACGACCAGGTTGAGGGCCGCGGCGAAAAAGGGCTCGTTGAGCAGCCGCCGGCGCGTCTGCGCCGAGGAATCCTCGGGCCGGGCCCGGCCGGCCGCCGCCCGGAGCAGATGGCGGCGCACGGGGCGTTCGTACAGATATATCAGCAGATAGATGCCGCCCAGGACAAAGGGCCGCAGCAGGGCTTCGGTACGCTCCAGAAAGGCCATGGAGTCGGGCGAGAGGGCCAGCAGACCGTCGTGGAACATGGCCTCGCTGAATAGGTCGCTGAACAGGTTGGCCGCCAGCACGGACAGAAATATGGCGTTGGCGCGCAGATGGTAGCGCAGCCGTTGGGCGAGGGTCATGGGCGGTCCTTTGTGATGCACGGGCGCACGCCGTTCAAAGGGGGGCAGCGGTAGATGGGCTTAGCTTCTGGAAACGGGAGCGTCAAGGCCGGTCTTGCCGGCTATCCGAAAGCAGAGTGCTTTTAAGACGCACGCTCCGGCGTTGACGGCGCAAGCGAATTGCGCCTACGCCTACACGGCGGCAAGCCATGCTCACGCATGGCTTGCAGAGCATTTTCAAAAGGCGCTTTTCGCAAAGTTTGTTGTTTCAAGCATCACCTTGTCAGGCTGCCTGCGCGGCCCTGAAATAGAGGGATGTTGTGCGCAGAGGGCCTCGACAGGCCGCACGCAGGATCGTTCCGGGCTT
>JAEYOJ010000026.1 GCA_023411815.1 Pseudomonadota bacterium
CAGGCAGAAGAGTAAGATAGGGTGCGACGAAGGACCACTCCTCGTCGCTTACGTCCGTGGGATAGGGCTTTGGGTGAGTCATGCTCACTCTATAAGCACTATCTACAGTTCATAACAGCCTCTAGCAAGCTGGATGAATCCACCCACTTCATTCTGCAGATTCTTAACGTTATCCAGGATCTGTTGAAAAAAAGGGCAGGAAAGGTCAAACTGTACCCGGAGACCTTCGAGCCTGACGCGCCGCCGGACAGCGTGTCGGCCTGTCCTGCAGGCCTGTCCGGCGGAAGAGGCTGCCCGCATGCTTGCAAGGGCCGGCCCTCCATGCGCAAAGGAGTCCAGTGGTGCGGATCGTCATAGTCGGTGCGGGGGAGGTCGGATTCCATATCGCCGAGCGGCTTGCCTTCGAAAACAAGGAAGTCGTGGTCGTCGATAAATCCCCCGAAGCCCTCAGGCGCGTATCGGAGCACCTGGACGTGCAGACCGTGGAGGGCTCCGGATCGAGCCCCGGCGTGCTGGAACGAGCAGGGCTGAAGGAATCGGATATCCTGCTGGCCGTCACCGACAGCGACGAGGCCAACCTCATCGTCTGCTTCTTCGCCAGGAGCATCGCGCCCAAGGCCCTCAAGGTGGCGCGCATCCGCAATGAGGAATACTCGGCCTACCTGGGACGGGACGGACTGCTGGACATCAGCCTGGTCATCAACCCCGACGTCGAGGTGGTCAACTCCATCCTGCGCATCGTGAACGCCCCGGGCGCGGTCGAGGTCAACGAGTTCGCCGACGGCCGCATCAGCATGGTCGGCAAGCGCTTGCCGGCCGAAAGCATCCTGTGCGGCATCAGCCTCGCCCAGCTCCCGGAAGTAACGGACGGTGTCAGGGTCATTGTGGCCGCCGTGCTACGCGAGGAGCGGCTGATCATCCCACGAGGCACCGACTCGCTCAACTGCGGGGATCTGGTCTATTTCGTATGCGAGACCAAGGACCTGAACAGGGTGCTGCCGATCTTCGGCAGCCAGGCCGGTCTGATCCGCGACGTCATGATAGTGGGCGGCGGCAAGATCGGCCTGCGCCTGGCCCAGGAGCTGGAAAGACGCAATGTCGGCGTCAAGCTCGTTGAAAAGAGCCTGACCCGCAGCCAGGATCTGGCCGCGACGCTGAACCGGGCCATCGTGCTGCACGGCGACGGCACGGACCACGAAATCCTGACCCAGGAGAACGTCGGGGCCATGGACATGGTCATCGCCCTGACGGGAGACGAGGAGACGAACATCCTGGCCAGCCTCCTGGCCCGTCGCCTGGGCTCCAAACGGGCCATGGTGCGGGTAAACAAGCTGGCATACATCCGCCTCGTGCAGGCCATGGGCATCGAGAACATCGTCAGCCCCCGCCTTTCGGCCATCCACTCCATCCTCAGGCATATCCGCAGCGGCAGGATCATCTCCACCGCCTCCATCAAGGGCGAGGACGCCGAAGTCCTGGAAGCCATGGCCTTGGAAGGCTCGGACATCGTGGGCCGGCCGCTCAAAAACGTCAAATTCCCCAGGGAAGCCCTGCTCCTGACCATCGTGCGCGCGGGCGAAGTCGTCATCCCCCACGGCGAGACGGTCATACGTCCGCAGGACAGGGTCATCGTGCTGTCCTCCCGCCAGGCCCTGCCCAAGGTGGAGCGGGTCCTGGCCGGCAAACGCCAATAGGGAGACGCGGTGCGCTGGGATTTCATCTTTTTCGTCACCGGGGCGCTCATGGCCTGCGTCGGCTTGTCCACGTTGCCGGCCCTGGGCTTTTCGCTCTACTACGGGGAGGGCGGATTCACGCCCCTGATCCTGTCCGCCATGCTGACCGTCTGCGCCGGGACCGTGCTGCTCCTGGCCTTTCGGGAACGCAACCGCCGCGCACCGCTGAGCCACCGCGAGGGCATGGCCATCACAGCCCTGGCCTGGGCCGCGGCTGGCCTGTGCGGCGCGCTGCCGTTCCTCCTCGCGGGGACCTTCGACTCCTTCACCGACTGTCTCTTCGAATCCATGTCCGGCTTCACGACCACGGGCGCATCCGTGCTAACGGACATCGAAGCCCTGCCGCGCGGGCTGCTGTTCTGGCGCAGCCTTACCCACTGGCTGGGCGGCATGGGCATCATCGTGCTGTCGCTGGCCATCCTGCCCTTCCTGGGCGTGGGCGGCATGCAGCTCTACAAAGCCGAGGTGCCGGGACCGGTGCCGGACAAGCTCAGGCCGAGGGTCAAGGACACGGCCGCGGTCCTGTGGAAAGTCTACCTGCTGCTCACCGCGACCCAGACGGCCTTGCTCATGCTCGGCGGCATGGACCTCTTCGATTCGCTCTGCCACACCTTCGGCACCGTGGCCACCGGAGGATTCTCCACCAGGAACGCCTCCATCGGCCATTACCAGAGCGTCTACATCCAGCTCGTCATCACGGTCTTCATGCTTCTGGCCGGGGTCAACTTCACACTGCATTACCTGTTGCTCAAGGGCCGGTTGGGCGACGTGCGGCGCAATCCGGAGCTCAAGTTCTATGTCGGGCTCTTCCTGACCTTCTTCATCGTCATAACCGCGAGCCTGGCCTGGAGCGGCCGACATGAAAACCTGCCCAAGGCCGCACTGGACTCGGCCTTCCAGACCGCCTCGATCCTGACCACCACGGGCTACGCCACGGCGGATTTCGAGGCCTGGCCGGCGCTGGCGCAGGCCATCCTGATCCTGTGCATGTTCATCGGGGGGTCGGCGGGCTCGACCTCCGGCGGCATGAAATGCATGCGCATTCTGCTGCTTATCCGGCAATCCTATCAGGAGATCATCCGGCTCATCCATCCACGGGCAGTGGTGCACGTCAAGTTCGGCGGGCGAGTGGTGCCGCCGGACGTCCTGGGCGGCATCTGGGGCTTCTCGGTGCTCTGGCTCGGGCTCCTGTTCCTGTCCGTGTTCCTCGTGGCCGCCACGGGCGTGGACCTCATGACCTCCTTCACCTCCGTACTGGCTTGCATCGGCAACATCGGGCCCGGGCTGGGCACGGTGGGGCCGGCGGAGAACTACGCCCACCTGCCCGCCTTCGCCAAGTGGGTGCTGATCTGGTGCATGCTCCTGGGACGGCTGGAAATCTACACCGTCATCGTGCTCTTCGTGCCGGAGTTCTACCGAAAGTAGCGCGATAGCTCGCCAGTTTTCAGGCATGCAGGCATTGACCAAGGCGACTTGGCCGCAAGCGGCGGCGCTGGCCCTGAACGTCCCTTATTCTAAGGATATTCGTGGCGAAATAGGGGGAAAGCGGACCGATCTGGCGGCAACACCCGATCGGGCTCGAGCCTAATCCACTATAGCCAAGTCAGGATCGTCTCTGTGGGCTCGACCCGCACGGGCCTTCCGGGCAGAATGAGATGCTCCCACATGTAATTGTGGTGCCTGATGATGGCGGCCGCATCCAGGTGCGACCTGTCGGCGGTGGTATGGCCGTCCGCAGCCACGATGACCTGGAAGTCCCTGCTCGCGGCGGAACGGATGGTCGTGTCCACACAGAAATCAGTGCAACAGCCGGTCATGACGAGCCGCTCCACACCGAACGAGTTCAGGGTATTGAGCAGGTCCGAACGGTAAAACGCGTCGCAGGCTTCCTTGCGTATCACGGGGTCGGAGATTTCCCGCTCCAGCCTGGAGAGCAGCTCCCATCCCGAAGAGCCGGGCTCAAGGACATCGCCTGCGGGACCATCATGCTGGATGAAGATGACGCGGCCTCGAAGGGCGCGCACCGCCCTGATGAGGGCATTGATGCGTAGGATCACGCCTTCGGCGTCACGGCGCTTCGCAGGGCCGAAAAAGAGGCCTGCCTGCATGTCGATGACGAGCAGCGCGGTCATGGGCATCGGTGGGATAGGGAGCGGACGCCGTGCGCGGACTTGGCCTCAGCCCAGTTCCACGCGGTTGCGGCCGTTCTTCTTGGCCTTGTACAGGGCCTTGTCCGCGGCCTTGATCGCCTCGTCAGGCGTTGTATTGGATGCGCCGTGTTCGGCGGCGCCTATGGACACGGTCACCGAGACGGTTTTGAGTTTCTCGGGACGTTGGGGAGCCTCGGGTTTCTGCTTGGGCCTGTCCTTGCCGCGTACGCAGAAGCCTGACTGCTCGATGGCCTCGCGCAAAGCCTCCAGATGCGGCTTGGCGGCCTTCTTTCCCAGCCTGGGGAAGAGCACCGTGAACTCCTCGCCGCCATAGCGGTAGGCCTTGCCGCCGCCCGTGACCTTGGCCAGCCGCGAGGCGACCATGCGCAGAACCTGGTCGCCCACGTCATGCCCATAGGTGTCGTTGAACTTCTTGAAGTGGTCCACGTCGACCATGGCCACGGCATATCCGCCGCCCAGCTTCTTGAAGTCGGCCTTGAGCACGCGGCGCGTGGGCAGGCCCGTGAGCTCGTCCAGAAAGGCCATGCGGTAGGAATCCATGAAGATGGACGACAGCAGCGTCAGGCCCGCGGCGGTGAAATAGACGTCCACGGCCTGGGGGGTGCGCGAGCCGAGACCTATGGCCGCGGCAAGCAGCGCGCCGCCGAAGCCGATGTCCATGGGCGAGCGGTCGCGCAGGGAGCGGTAGAGGAAGAACAGAAGGGCAAGCTGCACAGCCACGAGGCCCGGAAGGGGCAGGCCGATCCAAGCCGCGGTGTCCGCGGGGAGAAAACTCGACGAAAGCAGCCCGGCCACTGCGCTGTTGCAGGCGGCCGCGCCTTCCGGCCCCCCGAGCCACAGGGAGACGCGCACCAGGATGAACACGACGGTCAGTTCGCCAGCCAGCAGCAGAAGCTGCAAAATGCCCCGGGGGGTGAACACGCCTCTGTCGCCGATGGCGGCGGCCAGCACGAAGTTGAGCGGCAGGACCAGAGCCAGGATGGCCAAGACGGCTTGGGCCTGCGGCAGATCAACGGACTTGTCCCATGGGACCCATGCGCGCACCAGGTAAACCAAACCCAAGGCGAGAAAGGCGAACACGGTCCCGGAGCGGTTGAAGCGCCAGGCCAGACCAGCGCCTACAACCGGCAGGATCACCGGCAAGGCGCCGAAAAGCACTTCGAGGCCGTTCGTGACAAGCCCCATATGCAGGAGGCCGAAACCTGCCAGCAGGAATACGACCGGATAGGCCAGCATGGACATGAGTTTCCTTTCCGCCGCCTCATGAATTCCGATACCCCGTGATGGGCGTGACCCAGGTGGGCGTGGCCCAGTCGGGAAGCGCAAGAAACCTGGAAAATGGATTCGGGTTCCGGCGCTTACTTACCGGCCCAAAGCCCGTCGGTCAAGGCCGTGGACACGGCCGTCGCCTTGGCGTAAGCAGGCGGGGCCACGGTCGGCGGCCTCGGGGCTCCGACCGCTTGCTCATCACCACACCATTCAGCGCATGGAGCACGCAATGGCCAAAGGCACGTTTTTCCTGTTGGACGATCCCGACATGATGGAGCTGGTAATCCAGGAATTCGGACGGAACATGGTTTTCCGCGGCGGCCCCAAGGCCATGGTGGACCAGGGCGAGCGCACCCTGTCGTCCATGGCCATCTACCTTTTCGGCCATCCGGGCATGGCGGGAGAACAGCCCATCAGCTTCGAGCTGCGCTTCACCGAGGGAGCTGGCGACGAAATAAAGGGCCGCGTAGAAGGCCGCATCCTGAAAAAAGCGCCCCTGGACGTGGAGCTGTTCATCGAGGACACGGAGCAGACCCTGATCCGCAGCCGGGAAGAAAGCCTGCGCTAACCGGCCACTCTCCGGAGCGGGTCGGCCCCATCCGGAGAATGCCGCCGCGCCCGGGCGTCAGGAGCCCTTGACGCCCAGCCGGCGGGCAATGGCCTCGTGGATGCGCCGCGAGGCCTGCTCGTCGCCGGTGTAGCCCACGCGCGCTGATATCTTGGTCCTGTGGGCGTCCAGGGACTCAAACCCGATCCATATGGGTGTCTCGCCGTCTTTGGCGCGAATCTGCGCCGCGGAAAGATCCTTGCTTTTCTCCGTCAGCTGAAACCGCAGCTCCTGAGCCGCCTCCAGGCCGGCCTCGTAGGCCCTGTCGAGCGGCACCTCATAGTCGCGCTGCAGCCTGCCTTCGACATAAACGTAAGTCCCCGCGCCCACGGCGGCCAAACCCAGCAGGGCCGCCACGGCGGCGCATCCGGCCAGGCACTGGGTGAACGCCAGCAAGGCCGCGAGTCCCGTCAGCCGTCTTATCATGCCTGCTCCTCTTGGTGGCCTGAACCGGAGGGCTTGTCCTCCCCCCGGCCCAAGCGCTGCCATTTTAAAGTCTCTTCGCGATGGCATCCTGGATACGCCGGGAGGCCTGCTCGTCGCCAGTGTAGCCCACGCGCACGGAAACCTGGGTCTTCCCTGCATCCAGAGATTCCAGATTGATCCATACGGGCGAGCCGTCCTGCTGCTCGGCACGGATGCTGGCCTTTGCGACCTCCTTGTTCTGCTCGGTAACCTTGAGGCCGGTGTCCCTGGCTCCGGCCAAACTGGCCTGGAAGGTTCGTTCCAGGTTCGCATCATACTGCCGCTGGAGGCGACCCTCGGTGTAGACGTAGGTCCCGGCGGCCGCCGCGCCGCCGGCGATCAGGGCGCCGCAGCCCGCGGCCATGGGCAGACTCAAGGCCAGAACAAGCAAGAGCACGAGATAGCGTTGCATGGAACCCTCCTGTGGTCGTTTCGACTTCCTGCCATGGCCACCTGTACGCCAGCCGGGCGGGGGAGTCCTGATCCAGGCCAGTACATACAGGAAAAAGCCCAGGTGCGGAATTAGAGAGTCGATGTCTCGCTATTCAGCGAAATGATGTTTGCCGGGAATCGGAGACGCCCGTGGCCGGCGCGAGGGGCAGGAGGATGTCGAAGCAGGTGCCCTTGCCGGGCCTGGAGGCGACCACGACTACCCCGTCCATGGCCTGGACGATGCCGTGAACCACGGCCAGGCCAAGGCCCGTGCCCTTGCCCGGTTCCTTGGTGGTGAAGAAAGGATCGAAGATGCGTTCCTGAACTTCGGCGGACATGCCCGGCCCGGTATCGGACACGCTGAGCCGCACATGCTCCCCGGGCAGAAGTCCCGCCGGACCGGCCTGGAACTTGTTTTCCAGGCCGTGAACCAGCTCCACGCGGATGGTTCCGCCGGTCTGGTTCTGTCCGCGCATGGCGTCGGCCGCGTTGGACACCAGATTGATGAGCAGCTGGTGGATCTGCGTGGGGTTGGCCAGAACGCACAGAGACCTTTCGGGCAGGCTGGATTCAAGGCGCACGTCGCGCGGCAGGCTCGCCCGCAAAAGATCCAGACATTCGCGCACGGTCGAGCCGATATCCAGCGAGGTTCGGGGCTGATCGTCGCCGCGGCTGAAGGTGAGCAGCTGGCGCACGATGTCCTTGCCCCGCTCGGCCGTGCGCAGGACCTGCCGCAGACAGCCGGAGGCCTCGGCCGGGTTTTCCAGGGCCATCTCGCCGAAACCCATGATGAGCGTCAGCATGTTGTTGAATTCATGGGCGATGCCGCTGCCCAGGGTGCCCACGGCCTCCAGGCGCTGCGCGCGCCGCAGCTGCCGCTCCAGGCTGATTTCGTGGGTTATGTCCTCGGAGTAGATGGCCACGCTGGCAACTTGGCCTGCCTCATCGAACAGGGGGTAGAACGAAGTTTTGTGGATCGCCCCGCGAAAATGCATGCGCTCATGGCAAGGCCGGCGTGACGCCAGGACGAGCCCCAACATGTTCCGGCGCTGGGCGGCTTCCTCACCGGTCATGTGGTCGAAATGGCAGGTGCCCAGGATTTCCTCGGCCTCCGCATAGCCCATCCTGCCCAGGCACGTCTTGTTGATGGCCAGTATGTGTCCTTCGGGATCAAGCAGCACCAGACTCTGACCTATGGCGTCGATCATGCCGCGCAATGTGCGCTCGCTTTCGCGCAGGGCTGCCTCCATGCGCTTGCGCTCACTCACGTCGGTGGACACTCCGCACACGGCGTAGGCCCGGCCCTGGGAATCGAGCAACGGGACCTCGCAGGTCAGGAAGGTATGCACCCTCCCGGCGCGCTGGAACGTTTCGTCCAGTGTCAACACCCGGCCTTCGGAGAGGATCAGCTCATCGTCGGCCAGTATCTTTTCCGCGATCCCGGCCGGCAGCAAGTCATGGGGAGTGCGACCCAGGGCGCTGCCCTCGTCGAGACCCCAGAAACGCTCGTACTGGCGGTTTATGAGCAAAAAGCGGCCTTGGGCGTCGCGCACGTAGACGTGCGAAGGCAGGTTGTCCAGAATGGTGCCCAACTGCTCCTGGCGCAGGCGCAGCTCGCGCTCCGCTGCCAAGCGCTCGGCGATCTCGCGCGAAAGCCGCCGGTTGGCCTCGCGGAGCTGGCGGGTCCTCTCGATCACGCGCGCCTCCAGGCTCTGGCGGGCGTCCTCCAGCTCCGACTCCATGCGCCGACGCTCGGTGATGTCGATCACCACGCCGCAGATGCCCCAAGGCTTCCCGTCCTTGCACAGGGGCACCTCGCGGGACCACAGGATGCGCTCCTCGCCGTCGGGATAGAAAGGCTCCTCGGCTTCCTGGGGTTCGAGCGTGCGCAGGACGGCCAGATCGCCGGCCACGATGGTGTCGGCGGCTTCGGGCGGCAGAAACTCGTGGGGCGTCTTGCCCAGGCAATCGGAGGGCTCCAGGCCCCAGAAGCGGGCATAGGCCGGGTTCATGATGCGATAGCGGTGCCCGCTGTCGCGGAGATAGACGGGCGTGGGCACGCTTTCCACGATGGCCGTGAGCAGCGCGTTGGCGTCGTTCAGCTCTTTCCGGGATGATACCTCGGCGGTCACGTCCCGGCCCACGGACTGGTACTCCAGCACCCTGCCCTCGCCGTCGAAGAAGGCGCGCTCCACCCACTCCACCCAGCGTTCGCCGCCGTCGGGCATGGGTATGAGCCGCCGGGACCGAGCCACGGGTTGCCGGGGCGTGAGCGAGCCCAGATGCGCGATCAGCTCCGATCGGTGGGGCTCGGGCATCAGCTCGAAAAGGTTCTTGCCTAACAGAAAATCGCGCGGCACCCCGAAGAACCGGCAGTGGGCCTCGTTGACGAAGGTGATGGTGCCGTCGGCCCGCAGGCGGCCCACGAACTCGGACAGATCGTCCACCACATCAAGCTGGCCGAGCCCGGCCCGCGCGGGCTGGGAATGGCGGACCTCATCGGCGCGGGCCTCGCACGGGCCCAGATCCAGCAGCAGACCCTCCAGCCTGGGGCAGCCGTCCACGCATTCGAAGCGGCTGGATTCCTCAACGCGCACGATCCGTCCGTCCGGGGTCGCGAGCCGGTATTCCAGGCGCAGCTCCGGGAGTCCCAGGGAAAGAGCTTCCTCGGTCCGGGCCCGCACACGCGGGGCGTCCTCGGGATGGATGCGTTCGGCCAGGGAGAGCTCGCCGGTGAGCAGAGCTTCGCAGTCCAGACCCAGGCGGCCGGCATTGCCCGAAACGAACAGGACGCGCTCGCGCCGGATGTCGGCCCAGGCCACGACCACGGCCGGGCTGCGCGCCATGATGTCGGCGAGTCTGTCGGTGGGGCGCAAGGCGTGCGTCACGGCGGCTATTCGCGCACCTCGCCGCTGGCAAGGGCGGCATCGAAGGCCTTCTGGGCCGACTCCAGCTCCTCCCAGCGGGACAGGGCCGCGTCCAACCCGGCCTCGATTTCTGCCATGCGCGCCTGGACCTTTTGCACCGCCTGGGAATCGCTGTACAATTCCGGCGAGGAGAGCCGCGCGTTGAGCTCGGCCTGCTCGGTCTCAAGGGACTCGATGCGGGCCGGCAGCGCGTCCAGCTCCCTGCGCCGGGTCTCGGCCTCGGATTTTTCCTTGAAGCTCAGCTTGCGCGGACCGCGCGAGGCGGCCGATTTGACCGAAGCCTCGCCATCCGGAACCCTCTGCCCCGCCGGCTTGGCTTGCAAGGCCGCCTGGCGCTGGCTGAGCCAGTCGTCGTAGCCTCCGGCATACTCCACCACCCGACCGTCGCCCTCGAAGGCCAGGGTGGAGGTAACCACGTTGTTCAGAAAGGCGCGGTCGTGGCTGACCAGCAGGAGCGTGCCGGAAAAGTCGGCCAGCAGGTCCTCCAGCAGTTCCAGCGTCTCCAGGTCCAGGTCGTTGGTGGGCTCGTCCATGACCAGCACGTTGCAGGGCCGGGCGAACAGCTTGGCCAGCAGCAGCCGGTTGCGCTCGCCGCCCGAGAGCAGGCGCACGGGAATGCGCGCGCGGTCGGCCGAGAACAGGAAGTTGCGCAGCCAGCCGAGCACGTGCACGGGCTGGCCGTTCACGATGACCTGGTCGTTGCCGCCGATAACGTTGTCCTTGACGCTCTTGTCGTGGTCCAGTTCGGCGCGCAGCTGGTCGAAGTAGGCCACCTGCATGTTCGTGCCCAGGCGCACGCTGCCGCCGGTCGGCTGCAGGCGGCCGAGCAGCAGGTTGAGCAGCGTGGTCTTGCCCGCGCCGTTGGGACCGATGATGCCCAGCTTGTCGCCGCGCGTGACCACGGTGGTCAGATCCCGGATGACCGGGCGTCCGTCGTAGGTGAAGCTGACGTGCTCCAGTTCGGCCACCAGCTTGCCGGAACGCTCGGCCTCCTGGGCCAGCAGCCGGGCCGAGCCCACGCGTTCGCGGCGCGCGGCGCGCTCGCGGCGCATGTCGATCAAGCGCCGCACCCGGCCCATGTCGCGCGTGCGGCGGGCCTTGATGCCCGTACGGATCCAGACTTCCTCCTGGGCCAGCTTCTTGTCGAACTTGGACTGCTCCGTGGCCTCGGCTTCGAGCTGCGCGGCCCGACGCTCCAGGTAGGCGTCGTAGCCGCAGGCCCAGCTGGTGAGTTCGCCGCGGTCCAGCTCCACGATGCGCGTGGCCAGACGGCGCAGGAAGGCCCGGTCGTGGGTCACGAAGAAGAGTGTGCCGCGCCGGCGCAGAAGGAAGTCCTCCAGCCAGGCGATGGAATCCAGGTCCAGATGGTTCGTGGGCTCGTCCAGGAAAAGCACGTCCGGGTCGCCCGCCAGGGCGCGGGCCAGCAGGGTGCGGCGCTGCAGACCGCCGGAAAGCGTGGAGAACTCCGCGTCAGGATCCAGGCCGAGCTTGGACACTGCCGTTTCCACCTGGCGCAGGGCCTCGAAGCCGCCGGCGGCGTCCAGGGCGCGCTCGACCTTGGTCAGCTCCTGAGCCAGCCTGTCGGCCCGGACCGCATCCACCCGGCTGGCCGCCAGTTCGCGGGCCAGGCGATGGTGCTCGGCCATGCGCCGGCCCAGCTCGCCCTTGTTCCCCAGCCCCGAAGTCACGACCTCGAAGACCGTGCCGGACAGGCCGGGCGGCACGTCCTGAGGCAGGAGACCCGTGCGCAGGCCCTGGGCGCGATGAACCTCCCCGCCGTCGGGCGCGGCCTGACCCGCCAGGATGGACATGAGCGACGATTTGCCCGCGCCGTTGCGGCCCAGCAGGCAGACTCGCTCGCCCTCCTCCAGGGTCAGGTTCACGCCGTCCAGCACCGGCTGGCCCGAAAAGGCCAGAAGCACGCCGCGCGCGCTGAGCACCGCCATGGTCTATTCCTGCTCTTCCTTGCCCAGCCAGAGGGTCAAGGTCTCGATGATCTTCCTGGCCTGGTCGGGGCTGGAGATGTTGAATTTGGACTGCGAGCGGTACTCGCCCTGGACCTTGCGGTAGCGGCGGATGGAAAACTGGGTCTTGCCCCAGTCGCCGGTCTTGCGGTCGAGCTGCTGGTAGCGGAAGAGGATGGTGGTCCAGGCGCCCTTGCTGAGCACTTCCTTGTCCAGCTCCTTGACGACCTGCTCGCCGTCCTCTTCATAATTGATGGTGATATCCTCGATGCGCTCGGCCATGGCGGCTCCTGTGCGGGTTGTGAGAAGTCGGCCCCGATGGGCTTGGAATGCTTCCGAAGACCTTATGATCGTGTTTTGAATGGCGCTGTCAACACCGGTGGCCCAGGCTTCGGGCCTGTACAGGAAGCGGCCTGCGGCGTCAAACCCCGTCAGACCCTGGCCGGACTCGGGCTACAATAAAGCGGATTGCTTTTGAGACGTCCGCTCCGGCATTGACGGCGCAAGTGACTTGCGCCTGCGCCGAGCGGCGGCAAGCCCCCGCCGCCGCTCGGCGCATAGCAGAAGGATCGTCCGGAGGCGGCGGCCTGCGGGGGTGGATCGAACAGTGGAAAGTATGCTAAGAGCATCATGACCGCCCAAGACGGGCCTGCGTCTGTCGCCAACCAAACCCGCGAGGCCGCCGCATGACCGAAGCCGCACGCATTTCCCGTCTGGCCGCGCTGTCGCTGCGCGTCCGCCACGCCATCCTGGCCTGCTCCACGCGCGCCGGATCGGGGCATCCTACCTCCTCCTTGTCGGCCGTGGAACTCATGACCGCCCTCATGTTCGGCGGGTTCTTCCGCTATGATCCGCGCCGTCCGGATTACGCGGGCAACGACCGGCTGATCTTCTCCAAGGGCCACGCCTCGCCCCTGTTCTATGCCCTGTGGCATGTGGCGGGGCAAATCGACGAAACAGAGCTCATGACCTTCCGCCAGTTCGGCAGCCGCCTGGAGGGCCATCCCACGCCTGCCCTGCCCTTCACCGAGGCGGCCACGGGTTCCCTGGGCCAGGGCTTGTCCATCGGTCTGGGCATGGCCCTGGGCGCCAGATATCTCGACAAGCTTCCCTATCGCAGCTTCGTGCTGCTGGGCGACAGCGAAATGGCCGAGGGCAGCGTGTGGGAGGCCATGGAGATCGCCGCGCACTACGGGCTCGACAACCTGGTGGGCATCCTGGACGCGAACCGCCTGGGCCAGCGCGGCGAAACCCTGCACGGCCGCGACATCGCGGCCTGGGCGCGCAAGGCCGAGGCCTTCGGCTGGCGGGCCGTCCAGGTCGAGGACGGCCACGACCCGCGGCAGGTGCTGGCGGCCTACGAACAGGCGCTGAATCCCGAAGAGCCCCGCAAGCCGGTCATGATCGTGGCCCGCACCATCAAGGGCAAGGGCGTGGCGGCCATCGAGGACAAGCCCGACTGGCACGGCAAGCCTCTGCCGGCCGAGTCCTACGCCATGGCCATCGAGCTGCTCGGCAAGGCGGACCCGCAGTTGCGCGGCGAGTTGGCTACGCCGCCGCAGGTCCGGGCGGACAGAATCGAACCCACGCCGGCGCCCGAGCCGGCCTACGCCCCGGACAAGCCCGTGGCCACGCGCAAGGCCTACGGCCAGGCCCTGGCCAGGCTGGCCCAGGCCTTTCCGGATATGGTCGCCCTGGATGCCGAGGTGAGCAACTCCACCTATGCCGAACTTTTCGCCAAGGCCCATCCCGAACGATTCTTCGAGATGTACGTGGCCGAGCAGAACATGGTCGGAGCGGCAGTGGGGCTGGCCCGCCGGGGCAAGATCCCCTTCGTCTCCAGCTTCGCGGCATTCTTGACCCGCGCGGCGGACCAGATCCGCATGGCCCGCTACTCCGAGGCCAACCTGAAGCTGTGCGGCTCGCACGCCGGCATCTCCATCGGCCAGGACGGCGCATCGCAGATGGGCCTGGAGGACCTGGCCCTATTCCGCGCCCTGCCGGGCTGCGCCGTGCTCTACCCTGCGGACGCCGTGAGCTGCGAGCGGCTGGTGGAAGCCATGGCCCGCCAGCCGGGCATGGCCTACCTGCGCACAACGCGCATGGCCACGCCCATTCTGTACGGGCCGGGCGAGGTTTTCCCCCTGGGCGGCTGCAAAGTCCTGCGCCGCAGCGACAAGGACGTCTGCACCATCGTGGCCGCGGGCATAACCCTGCACGAGGCCCTGGCCGCGGCCGACATGCTGGCCGCCGAATCCATCCCCGTGCGGGTGATCGACCTCTACAGCATCAAGCCCGTGGACGCCGCGGCACTGCAGGCCAATGCCCGCGAGACCGGGGCGATCGTGACCGTCGAGGACCACTACCCCGAGGGCGGCCTGGGCGAGGCCGTGCTGGCCGCCCTCGCCGCAGCGCCCGTGCCGGTGCGCATGCTGGCCGTACGCGAGCTGCCGCGAAGCGGCAGACCGGTGGAACTGTTGGATTTCGCACGTATTTCCAGAAAATTTATAGCTTCCACCGTTAAGAGTATGTTAAACTGAATTACTTGGCCTCTCCCGCCTCGTCCTCGTCATCTCTCTGCGAAACACGACGGGGGCGGGCTGCGCAATCCTGGAAAGGCCGGCTGATGCAGGGCATGGGGCAAGGGCCGCAAGCATATAGCGGCCTCTCTGCTTCACGAAGCCCGGGAAGGCAGGATGACCAAGCCGGGGCACGAGGCTAGGCCCCACGCGGAGGAATGCATGAATTCACTGACAGAACTCGCCCGTCTGGGGCAATCCGTGTGGCTGGATTTCATCCGCCGCTCCTTTCTGAAAAGCGGCGAGCTGCAGCGGCTGGTGGACCTCGGGGTCACCGGCGTGACTTCCAATCCGACCATCTTCCAGCTGGCTATCGCCGAAAGCGACGATTACGTGGCGGACCTGGAAAAGCTGGCCGGACGCTGCCAGTCGGTCATGGACGTCTACGAGGCCCTGGCGGTGGAGGACATCCGCACGGCCGCGGACATCCTGCTGCCCGTATTCCGGGCCACCGGCGGAGCCGACGGGTTTGTCAGCCTGGAAGTCAACCCGCACCTGGCCCACGACACCAAGGGCACGGTGAGCGAGGCGCTGCGCCTGTTCGAGCAGGCGGATCGGCCCAACGTCATGATCAAGGTCCCGGCCACCGCCGAAGGCATTCCGGCCCTGGCGCAGCTCATCGCCGACGGCGTGAACGTGAACGCCACGCTGATCTTCTCCCTGGCCCACTACAACGCCATCGCCGATGCCTACATCTCCGGGCTGGAGAAGCTGTCCGCATCGGGCGGCGACGTGAGCCGCGTGGCCTCGGTGGCCTCGTTCTTCCTGTCGCGTATGGACACGGCCGTGGACCAGAAGCTCAAGGCTGACGGCAACACCGAGCTGCTGGGGCTGGCCGCCGTGACCAACGCCCGGCTGGCCTACATCCGCTTCGGCGAAATCTTCAGCGGAGAGCGCTGGGATCGCCTGGCCGCCCAAGGCGCGCGCGTGCAGCGGCCCCTGTGGGCCTCGACATCCACCAAGAACCCGGACTACCCGGACACCAAGTACGTGGACGAGCTCATCGGCCCGTATACCGTGAACACCATGCCTCCCGCCACGCTGCAGGCCTTCCTCAACCACGGCAAGGCCGCGCCGACCCTGCTCACGGGGCAGACCGAAAAGACCAAGCTCGCCGGCATCCTGGACCGCCTGGCCGCGCAGGGGATCATTCTCGACCAGATCACCGAGGACCTGCAGACCAGGGGCCTGGCCGCCTTTTCCAGATCATTCGACGCGCTGCTGGCGTCCATCAAGAAGCGCTGCGCGGAGGTCGCCGCGGCATGAGGGTCGTCGGGCCAGAGGACAAGTACAAGCGCCTGGCCGCCGAAAAGGCCGTGGAGCGCGTGCGCGACGGGATGGTCGTGGGCCTGGGGCACGGCTCCACCGCGGCCTACGCCGTGCTGCGCATGGCCGTTCTGCTGCGCGACGGATGCCTCAAGGACGTGCTCGGCGTGCCCTGCTCGCGCCGCGTCGAGGACGAGGCCCGGCGGCTGGCCATCCCTCTGGCGACCCTGGATGCCCGGCCCGACCTGGACCTGGTCATCGACGGGGCCGACGAGATCGACCCTGACCTGAACTGCATCAAGGGCAAAGGCGGCGCGATGCTGCGCGAGAAGGTCGTGGCCCAGGCCTCCAGGCACAGGATCATCGTGGCCGACGCCTCCAAGTGCTCCGGCCGGCTGGGCGAGAAGTCCCCCCTGCCCGTGGAGGTGCTGCCCTTCGCGCTCGTCCCCGAACGCCGCTTCCTGGAAAGCCTGGGCGGCAAGACCCGGCTGCGGCCTGGGCCGGACGGGCGGCCTTTCGCCACGGCCCAGGGCAACTTCATCCTGGACTGGAGCCAGGCCCCGCTGGACAACCCGCGCGAGCTGGCCCGCGAGCTGGAATCCAGGGCCGGCATCATTGCCCACGGGCTCTTCCTGGATGTGGCCGACGAGGTCATCGTGGCTGGCCCAACGGGCTTGCGCGTGCTCACGCGGGCGGAAGGGACCAGCATGTCCAACGGCAACCATGCGCTGGCGTAGGAGCGGCATCCCCCTGCCGCCCGCCGAACCCACGCCGGAGGAGGTCTTCCGTCGCCGGCGCGCGCTGCTCAAGGCCATGGGGCTGGCCGGCATGGCCGGAGCCGTCGGCCCGCTGCTGGCCGCCTGCGACCTGTGGGGCGGCGAGACGCGCCAGGTGGAGGATACCCTCGTCGAGCTGCGCACGCTCAGGAGCAAGCCGAGCCCGTCTTTCGGCCCTGACCGGCTGGACCGGGCAGTAACCGAGCGGCGCGCCACGGCCGTGGTGAACAATTTTTACGAGTTCACCACGGGCAAGGATGTCTGGCGTCATGTCGAGAATTTCGTAACCAGACCTTGGCGCTTCGAGATCGGCGGGCTCGTGGAGCGGCCCGTTGCCTTTAACGTGGCCGACATCGTCGCCGCCACGGCCCTGGGCGATCTGGAGGAGCGGCTGTACCGCTTCCGCTGCGTGGAGGCCTGGGCCATGGCCGTGCCCTGGATCGGCGTGCCCTTCCGCCGCGTCATCGAGGCCGCTCGGCCCAGACCGGAAGCCAGGTACGTCCGCCTGCTCTCCTTCCTGCGGCCCGAGCAGGCTCCCGGCCAGCTTCCCGGAACGCCCTACCTGCGCCTGTGGCCCTATTTCGAGGGTCTGACCCTGCCCGAGGCCATGAACGAGACGGCCTTCCTGGCCGTGGGCATGTACGGCCACGAGCTGCCCAGGCAGAGCGGCGCGCCCGTGCGCCTCGTGCTGCCCTGGAAGTACGGCTACAAGGGCCCCAAATCCATCACGCGCATCGAGCTGACATCCGAACGGCCGCCGACCTTCTGGAACGCCCTCGCCCCGGACGAATACGATTTCTGGTCCAACGTGGACCCGGACACGCCCCACCCGCGCTGGTCCCAGGCCACTGAGCGCATGCTCGGCACGGGCGAGCGCAGGCCGACCCTGCACTTCAACGGCTACGGCGAGTTTGTCGCCGGACTGTATGCCGGGCTGGACAAAGACGACCCGCGCTACGGCTTCGGCCTGCACGCATAGTCCGTCCCGGCCCTATTCCACCGGACGTTTGCGACCCAGCGCGCGCCACATGGACGCGCTAAGACCCTGGCGCAGGCCGGAGAAGCCTTCCCAGGGGTCTGCCTGCAGGCTCGCCACGCGGCGGCGCACGGCCTGGACATCGAAGGAGTCCGGCGCAAGCCCGGCGGCCAGTTCCTCCCAGGTCAACGGCACGGCCACGGGCGCGCCCGGCCTGGCCCGCGTGGAGTACGGCGCGACGCTGCTCGCGCCTCGGGCGTCGCGCTGCCAGTCGATATAGATCTTGCCGTTCCGGCGGCTCTTGGCCGCCACGGCGACGAACTCCGCCGGCTTGCGCACGGTCAGCTCCTCGGCCACGGCGCGCGCGAATTCGCGCAGTTCATGCCAGCCCGGCCTGCGCTGCAGCGGCAGCACCAGGTGAAAGCCCTTGCCGCCCGTGGCCTTGGCAAACCCCGTCAGCCCGAGCCCTTCCAGAAAATCGCGCAGTTCCAGGGCCGCGGCCGTCACGCGCGCAAGCTCCACGCCCTGGCCGGGGTCCAGGTCGAAAACCAGCTGGTCCGGGCGCTCCAGGTCCTCGTTGCGCGCGCCCCAGCAGTGGATCTCCAGCACGCCGAGCTGCACCAGGGACAGCAGCCCGTCCAGGTCGGACACGCTCAGCCAGGTGCGCTCGCCGTCCTTCTCCGGCACGCGCACGCCCTGCAAGCCGTGCGGCACTCCGCCCGCCGGATGCCTCTGGAAGAAGCAGCCACCGCCCAGGCCGCCTGGACAGCGCACAAGGCTCAACGGCCTGCCCGACACATACGGGAGCATGAATCCGGCCACTTCGCGGTAGTAGTCCGCCAGAACCTCCTTGGTCAGGCCCGTGCGCGGCACGAGCACCTTGCGCGGGTGCGTGAGCCTGGCCGCGCCCTTGGTCTTTCCGGAGCCGGCCGGAGCGCGCCGCTTGCGCACGGGGTCGGAAGTCCTAGGTTCCATGGGGCTTTCGCGCACCACGTCCGTCGGCGCCTTGTCCTCGCGCAGGCCCTTGAAGGACGGATGGCGCATGATGCCATCGCGGGTCCAGCCGGCGAAGTCCACCTCGGCCACCAGCTCCGGGCGCACCCAGTGCACGCCCGCCAGGGAGCCCACGCGGTGCGTGTCGGCAAAGGCCGCATCCGTGGCCGCCAGACCGGCCAGGCGGGCCGACAGCTCGCTCAGAAGCTGCGTGTCGTAGCCGGTGCCGACCTTGCCGGAGTAGACCAGGCGGCCCTGCCTGTCGTGCACGCCCACGAGCAGCGCACCGAAGCCCGTGCGCTGGCCCTTGGGATCGGTCCAGCCTCCCACGACCACCTCCTGGCGCTGGCCGCACTTGCTCTTGAGCCAGGTGAGCGCGCGCCGGGGCTCGTAGAGCGCGTCGGCGCGCTTGCTCACGATGCCCTCCAGGCCCATCTGGCAGGCGTTCTCCAGCACGAGCGCGCCCTTGCCCACTATATGATCCGAGAATCGCAAGGGCGAGGGAGCCTGAACGGCCGCGCCCAGCACGGCCCGCAGGGCCTCCTTGCGCTCGATGAGCGCGCAGCCCGAGAGATCCTGGCCTTCGGCATGGGGCATGTCGAAGAGGTACATGGCCAGGGTCCCGCCGTTCAGGCCCTTGAGCGCGTTCTGCAGGGCCTGGAAATCCGGGCGTCCGTGCTCGTCGAGCACCACTGCCTCGCCGTCCAGTACCGCCCTTTGCAAAGGCAGACCCATGGCCGCCCTGGCCAGCCCCGGAAAGCGATGGGTCCAGTCCTGGCCGCCGCGGGTCATGAGCCGCGCCTTGCCGTTGTCGATGACCAGAAGCAGGCGGTATCCGTCGAACTTGATCTCGTGCAACCATTGTTCCCCGGCCGGAGGGGCGTCCACGAGCATGGCCAGCTGAGGGAGGACCTGCTCGGGCAAGGGAGCGGGGCGAGCTCCAGGCATGGCCGCGAAATCGGGAATATCCTGGGTGGGCGGGACTTCCGCCGTATTTTTCTGTTCAAGGGTGAGGGAGGACGGGGCTGTGCCCTGCGCGGGGGGAGACGGTGGGCGGACGGCGACGGATCTGGGGCTCATCGGCGGCGCCGGCCCGGAATCCTCGGCGATCCTGGCCCGCACGTCGCCGTCGAGAGTGCCGACGGTCACGACCTGGCCTGCATTGCCGGCTCGTGCCGGAGTCTGGAGGGCTCGGGGGGAGACGGTCCCGGTCACGCGCTCGGACGCGCCGCTCCACACCCGGTCGGCGGACGCGGCGATCTCGGCGAGGGTCCGTCCCGAGGCAGCGCTCTCGGGACGCGCGGCCTCGATATCCAGCCGGGAATCCGCCTGCTCGTCGCGGGTCTTCATGAGCAGCCACTCGTCGACCTTGGCCCGCTTGCCGCCCATGCGCGCCAGAATCCAGCCGCCGGAGAGCTTGTCCCCTTTCAGCCGGAAGTGCAGCTTGCCCTGGCGCAGGCCCTCGCGCGGATCGCCCTCGGGCTCCCATTCTCCGCGATCCCAGAGCATGACCGTGCCGCCGCCGTACTCGCCCTGCGGAATGACGCCTTCGAAGTTCCCGTACTCCAGGGGATGATCCTCCACGCGCACGGCCAGGCGCCGCTGGCCCGGATCAAGGCTCGGCCCGCGCGGCACGGCCCAGGACAGGAGCACGCCGTCCAGTTCCAGGCGCAGGTCGTAGTGCAGCCTGCGCGCCTTGTGCTTGTGGATCACGAACCGGCGGCCCGCGTCGGGCTCCGCTCCCTGGCCCGAAGGCTCAGGCGTGCGCGAGAAGTCCCGTTTGCGCCAATATTCGCTGAGCCTTGCCATGCTCCTCCTTCGGATTGCTTCCGGCCGCGCCCAAGCGCGGCAACACACAATGCCGACCGGCGCTCCGGGCCGGGCCGATCCGCGACGGTTCCGGCATCTCCGCCGAGGCCCTATCCAGCCGCCCGCCTGCGCCGTACCCTGGCCCGCCCGGCCTCCTCCGCCTCCTGCTGCCTGGCGCGGGTCTGCTCCACGCTCCGGCGCAGAAGGTCCATCATGTCCACGACCTTGCCCGCGGCCGCTGGCTCCTCCGCTTCGGGCATGGCCGCCACGGCGCCTGTCTCGGCCTTCTCCTCGATCCAGGCCATGAGCTTGTCGCGGTATTCGTCATGGTACTGCTCGGGCCTCCAGGCCTCGGCCATGGTCTCCACCAGCGCCTGGGCCATGCGCAGCTCCCGATCCGAAATTTTGTACTGGGCCGCCGCGCCAGGCAGGCGCAGCTCGGACTGCTCGCGCAGCTCCTGCCTGAAACGCAGCAGGTTGAGCAGCAGGGCCTGGCCGTAAGGCAGCAGCGCCGCCAGGTGCTCCCGCTCGTGGATGACCACCTTGGCGACTCCGGCCTTGCCCGTGCGCACCAGGGTTTCGCGCAGTAGCACGTAGGCCCGCTCGCTGCCTTCGGCCGGCTCCAGGAAATACGGCCGCTCGAAATAGACCGGCGCGATGTCCCCGGCGTTGACGAAGGCCATGATCTCCACGCTGCGCGCGGTCTCCACCCTGACCTTCTCGAAATCCTGCTTGGTCAGCAGCACGTAGTTGCCGCCGTCGTACTCGTAGGCCTTGACGATCTGGGTCCAGGGCACTTCCCGCCCAGTCTCCTCGTTGACCCGCCGGTAGCGCACCCGTGCCTGGTCGCGGCTGTCCAGGAGCGTGAAGCGCAGATCCGAGCTGCGCTCGGCCGGATACAAGGACACCGGTATATTCAGCAGGCCGAAAGTCAGGGCTCCTTTCCAGACGGCATGGGGCATGGCTGGCCTCCTGGCGCATCAGTATCGTTCCGCCGGGCCTCGTCCGCGAGCAGGCGCACCACGGCCTGTTCCACGGGCCGAAGCCCGGCATTGCCGCGATCATACATGGCATCCGCGTTCACGCAAAGCCGCCCGTACAGAAATGCGCTCACCACGGCGGGATGCACATAAGACGCGCGGGCGACGGCCGGAGTGTTGCCCAGCCTGGCGGCGACCTTGCGCATGGCCGCCGCGAGCTTGCGCTTGCCGTCGGCCTGGCCCGTCGGAGGTCCCAGGGCAGCCAACTCCCGCGCGGCGAGCACCGTCGCGCCCCAGGTGCGGAAGACCTTGGCCGTGACGCCCGGACCGCCGATCTCGCGCAGGTACTCGTTCACGTCCCGGGAATCCACGGCATGCACGCCCTGGCCGTCCTCGTAGGCGAAGAGGTGCTGGCCCGGCAAATCCTGGCAGCGCCGCACGAGGGCTGCGAGCCTGCGGCTCGGCACGCGCACCTGCCTTTCACGTCCGCCCTTGGCCGGGAAACGCAGGCACAGCGGAGAGCAGCTCTCGTCCAGGTGATCGTCGCGCAGGGTGGTCAGCCCGAAGGTCCTGTTTATCCGCGCGTACTCCGGGTTGCCCACGCGGACCAGGGTTTCCTCCATGAGCCTGACCACCAGGGCCAGGACCTTGCGCCGAGGCAGCCCGGGAAGGGAGAGGTCGCGGTCCACGGCCCTCCGCATATCCAGCAGGGCGCTGGCAAAGGCCTCCAATTCGCCGAACTTGCCGCGGCTGCGTTCCTGGGTCCAGGCCGGGTGGTACAGGTACTGCTTGCGGCCGCGCGCGTCGCGGCCCGTGGCCTGGATATGGCCCCTGCGGTCCGCGCAGATCCACACGCCGGTCCAGGCGGGCGGTATGGCCAGGGCGCGTACGGCCGCCTTGACTTCCGGGTCGGTCACCAGCCTGCCCGCGCTGTCCAGGTAGGCGAAGCCCTTGCCCTTGCGCACGCGGCGCAAGCCGGGCTCCAGGTCCGAGGAGAAACGCAAACCATCCGCCGTATCGGGGCTGTTGCGCTCCGGTGTGTGACGTGATCGGGCCACCATGCCTCCGGTCTGCCATCGCGGACGCTTATGGGCAACGATTTGCGCATCACGGCCCTCGGCTGTATGCGCGTCTTCCCGACAGCGGCATTCCAGGCAGTCCTGGTGCCACGGATTCATCAATCGGCATTCGCTTGTCATATTCCACGGTTATTCGTAAGAGTGGTTCAATTCGCCAAGCCGGTCCGGCGGGACAGGCATGGCCAACACGAGCCAGCCAAGGAGCCTTGTCATGAGCGATGGTCTCATCGTGCCCTGTCCCACATGCGGCGCCAGGAACAGGATCGACCCCATGCGCCTGGGCGTGGCCGTCTGCGGCAAATGCAAGGCGCCCATCATGGACGGCAGGCCCCTGGCCGTGGATGCGGCGGGATTCGAGACGCACGTGCTGCGCAGTACGGTTCCGGCCGTGGTAGATTTCTGGGCGCCCTGGTGCGGGCCGTGCCGCATGATGGCCCCGGCCTTCGAGCAGGCCGCGGCCGATGTGCGCAGCGTGCGCTTCGTCAAGCTGGATACTCAGGCCGAACCGACCCTGGCTTCGCGCTACGGGATACAGTCCATACCGACCATGGCCCTGTTCCGGGGCGGCCGCGAGACGGCCCGCGTGAGCGGAGCCATGAGTGCGGCGCAGATCGCGGACTGGGTGCGGCGGAACCTGGGCTGAACGCCCCTGCCCTTCACCGGGGACAAATCCGGCGCGCAGGCGCCGGGCGATCATACGGCATCACCGACCAACACACGGTTCATACTGGAGGCAGTCATGGCAAAGGCGCTCATCGTGTTCGGCAGCGAGACTGGCAATACCAAGGCGGGCGCGGACATGATCGCCCAGGTTCTGGAAGGCAAGGGCGTGTCCGTGGAACTTCAGGACGTGCGCGAGGTGAACGCCGACGTGTTGTCCGGGCCCTACGACCTGGCCATTCTGGGTGTATCGACCTGGGGCGCCATAGACGAGGAGGTCCAGCAGGACTTCGAATCCTTCTACGACGGCATGGCCGATATCGACCTGAGCGGCAGGCGCATGGCCGTTTTCGGCAGCGGCGACCAGGGCTACGAGAAGTTCGCCAAGGCCGTGGATTTCGTGGAGCAGCGCGCCCGGGAAGGCGGCGCCGAAGTTGTTACGAATAGCCTCAAGTACCACCTGCACCCCAAGGATTCAGCCGAGCGCGTCAAGGCCTGGGCCGAGAAGCTGGCCGGAAAGGTCCAGTAACGTCTTAGAGCGTCTAACAAAACCCGCTCCGGCCTGAGGGCAAGTGAACCAGGGCACGGCCCCAGGGGATGCCTGAAGGGGTTTTGTTACTGGCTCTTAAAAACAACCTGCCCTGGTCCGCTTCGGCTCGCCAGGCCTTCCTGCTTGTGGCAACATCGTTCTCTGCGGCCAAAGGCCGCGAGGAGGACGCATGCCCGAAGTGGAACGCCCTGCGCGCCGGGAGCGCGAGGCGCCCGGAAGAGCCAGACCGCCCGCGGCCGAAGCGGTCACGACATACGCGGAGCTGGTGCGCGAGGCCGCGCATTGCACGCGCTGCGATCTGTACAAGGCCGCCACGCGCACCGTGTTCGGCGAAGGCCCGACCCAGGCCCGATTCATGCTCGTGGGCGAGATTCCGGGCGACATGGAGGACCGCAGGGGCAGGCCTTTCGTCGGCCCCGCGGGCAGGCTGCTGGACAGGGCCCTGGAGCAGGCCGGGCTGGACCGCTCCACGGTCTATCTGACCAATGCCGTAAAGCACTTCAAGTTCGAACCCAAGGGCCGGCGGAGGCAGCATCGCGCGCCCAGCGTGCCCGAGATCAACGCCTGCCGCTACTGGCTGGAGCGGGAGCTGGCCCTGGTCGATCCGCGCACGATCGTGACCCTGGGAGGAACGGCCGCGCGGGCCGTGTTCGGCAAGCCCGTACGCGTGCTGCAGGCCAGGGGCCGGTTCGCCGCTCTGCCCTCCGGCCGGCAGGCCTTCGTCACCATCCATCCCTCGGCCATCCTGCGCATGCCCGAGGATGCCCTGCGCCAGCAAGCCTTCGAGACGTTCGTGTCCGAGCTGCGCCTGCTGCGGGAAAACGCCTGACCCGACTCCGCGCGCGGACATGCCGCGCTTCGGGAGTCGCATGCGCGCACTTTTCGGGCTCCGAAGGACAGCGGCTGGTCGGCAGCCAGCCAAGGCGGCCGGAGGCCAGGGACCCTGACTGGAGTCCCGCCTACCTGCTGCGCGCCCCGCGACGGCGCCCGGATTGGCAGGCTTTCCTTTTTTCCGCAATTGTCTATCCTGAATCCTTTCCGGCCATCCTGCATGCGGGACGGGCGAATCACCCGCCGGCCGGAAGACGTTTACCGACAATCACTCCCCAAGGAGACGCATGATGAAAGTGCTCCGAGCAAGCCGCATGGACCGCTGCATCGGCTGCCACTCCTGTTCCCTGGCCTGCGCGCGCATGGTGCACAAGCAGCTTTCGTGGAACAAGGCCGGCATCCGCATCAAGTCCTCCGGCGGCATCACCACCGGCTTCGAAGCCACGCTCTGCCTGGCCTGCGACCCGGCACCCTGCGTCCTGGCCTGTCCCACGGGCGCGTACTCGCAACGCCGGGGCGGCGGCGTGGTCGTCAAGCGCGAGCTGTGCATCCGCTGCGGCAAATGCGCCGAGGCCTGCCCCGTGGACGCCGTGTACCTCGATGCCGAGGGCAACCCCTTCGTATGCATCCACTGCGGCCGCTGCGTGCCCTACTGTCCGCACACATGTCTGGAATTACAGGATGCCCCGCACGCGCACACGGCCCAGAAGAGGACCGGGGAGGTGACCGAAGATGCCGGCTAACAAGACCTATCGCGTGGTCATAATGCACCTGGACAGGAACTTCGCCGAGCCCGTGTCCTTCGGCGACACGAAGGAACTGCTCGGCGGCAGCCACCTGGCCGCGGCGCTCTACGACAAGTACGGGCTGCCCAACGAGCCCTGGGACCATCCGGACCAGCCGCTCATCTTCGCCATCGGCCCGCTGGTGGGCTACTTCCCGCTCATGAGCAAGGTCGTCTGCGCCTTCAAGTCGCCCTACCACGACCAGTACTGCGAGTCGCACGCCGGAGGCCGCCTGGCCCTGGCCATGCGCTTCGCCAACGCCGACGCCATCGTGTTCCGCGGCCGGGCCAAGACCCTGTCCGCGGCCGTCATCGCCGCGCGCAACCTCAAGCTCCTGGACGTGCACTACCTCAAGGGCATGGACGTCTTCTCGACCGGCCGCAGCCTGCGCAAGACCATCAGCGGCTTCTCCGGCCACCGCTCGCTCATGCGCATCGGCCCGGCCGGCGAGAACCTCTCGGCCTACGCCTGCATCAACGTGGACACCTACCGCCACTTCGGCCGCATGGGCTGCGGCTCGGTCATGGGCGTGAAGAACCTCAAGGCTGTCATGGTCCAGGGCGACGAATCCTTCCCCCTGCCCGAGGGCAAGGCCTACCAGTCTCTGTACCGCGACATCTACAAGCAGATGACCGCCACGCACATGATGAGCAAGTACTTCGACCTGGGCACGCCCCAGAACCTCATCCCGCTCAACGAACTCAAGTCGCTGCCGTGGCGCAACCTGCAGGCCACGAGCGATCCGGACGTCACGGGCATCTCCGGCGAACGCTTCGCCCAGGACCTGCTCTTGCGCAACACGGCCTGCTCGGGCTGCCCCGTGGGCTGCATCCATATCGGCATGCTGCGCGAGATGTTCTCGGACGAGCACCGCTTCAAGTACCTGCAGGTGGCCTACGACTACGAGCCCATCTTCGCCGTGGGCAGCATGCTCGGCGTGACCGACGCGAGCAGCGTGTTGTCCCTCATGGACGAGGTGGAGAAGGTCGGAGTGGACGTCATGAGCGCGGGCGTGGCACTGGCCTGGGCCACGGAGGCCTTCCAGAAAGGTATCATCACCGAGGAGCAGACGCTCACGCCCTTGGAGTTCGGCTATGTGGAAGGCTACAAGAAAGCCGTCGCCCACCTGGGCTACTCGACCAACGAGTTCTACATGCGCCTGGCGGGCGGCGCGCTCAAGGCCGCCCAGCATTACGGAGGCGAGGACTTCGCCTGCGTGCTGGGCCAGGAGATGGCCGGCTACGCCACGGGCGAGGTCTTCTTCACCCAGCAGGCCATGAGCTTCCGCCACTCGCACCTGGACGCCGGCGGCTACTCCTACGACCAGACCCACAACGAGCAGGACGCGGACAAGGCCATTGACTACCTCATCAAGGACGAGCAGGGCCGCTGCGTGCTGACGAGCATGGTGGCCTGCCTGTTCTCGCGCGGGGTCTACAAGAACGACGTGCTCTCCAAGTGCCTGGAGGCCATCGGCTACACCGAAATGGCCGGCAAGCTCGACGCCGTCGGCGCGGACATCCAGAAACTGCGCTGGCGGATGCGCTTCAATACCGGCTACGACCCCGTCCAGACAAAGATCCCCAAGCGTTTCCTGGAGGTCGAGACCTGGAAGGGCAAGATAGACCCGCAATACCTGGACACGCTGAAGCACAGGTATGCGCAGGCCCTGACGGAGATCGGACGGGCCAAACCGAGCATGTAAATGGAAACACGGGCCGCGATCCGGATAGGATCGCGGCCCGTGTTTTCGTCCGGTCAAGAACGGGGTTCCTCACATGGAATCAGCACTCAACGAATTGAGCGCTCCCGTCGAACGGAAAGCCGAAAGCAAACGGACGGACGTTCCAGGCCTACTCCTGGCCTTTAGCGCCCTTTCCGCCCCTGCGCTCCCATAGCTTCATGTCCTTCATCGTCTTGCGGCGCTCGCGTACAAGCCGCTTACAAGCCAAAGCGGTCCCTTTAGGCAGGCCCCACTTGGCAAGATAGCTGTCTTTATCCAGACCGTGTTCGGCAAGGTGCTTGTTGGTAATGACCTTGAACGACTTGCCGCATTCAAGACAAACCACGGTGCCTTCACGGATGGATTTTTTTGTGTCGCACGCCGGCTCCTGCTGCTGGACAGCGCCGTTGCTAACGTCCTCGGCAACACCGCCGAGACTGGACGCAAGCTTCTTGACCATGGAAACGATTTCTTCCTCGGTCATCTGCCTGACGCTGGCCTGAGCCTTTACAATCTCCAACACTTGCTTGATCATGTCATCCATGTAATCCCCCCTTGTTAATCTCTTTTTCATATCAATCTTATTAAGCATGTCAACATGAATCTGCCTGTTATCTAAGTACATGACAAAAGTTACATGATCAATTTGCCGGCATCGCTTTATCTGTAGCACAGGCAATGACTCTGGCATTTTTACATGGGGATGCCTGCCGGTATGCCTTTGGTGATTACTTAGCTTGTGGAATCCGATCTTGATCCCAACAGATCAGCCATGCTTCGCAATGAAAAAGTGGCATGCCGCTGCGCGGTTCAATTAGACGGGAACAACGTGCCGGAGATCATCGCATCGGGTTCGTCCATGTCTCGGGTGTAGCAGTGCGGCCCGGCCCGCGGTCGAACTACTCCAAGATATCGAGCACCACCCGCTGCTTTCCCTTTCCCGCGGCGGCGGCTAGTATGTCCCGCAACGCCATAACCGTCCTGCCGCTCTTGCCGATCACCTTGCCGACATCATCCTTGGCGACCTTGACTTCCAAGATGATGGCGTTCTCACCGACCACTTCAGTGACCCGAACATCCTCGGGATGATCCACGAGACTTTTGACCAGATACGTTATCAGTTCCTTCGACATGGGAATCTCCGCTTTTATCGATTGTGCCTCCGCCGTCTTTGACCTAGAGTGCAGAACATAGCACGAGCATCGAATTCACACCTAATAATCATTTAATATGACATCCCCATGCTGGACATGTCCTTCGGAGATAAAATGCATACGATCTTTACCGCCCCTCTCAAAAGCAAGCTTGTTACCTGTACAGTCTACTGGAACTATTCCCAGGATTGGATACTGATCAATGAAAAAGGCGATGAAGTCGCTTCTCTGTACAACAAAACTCTTGTAGAAAGAATGACTGAAACGATGAGATCCGCTGATACCATTCAAAACGCCAAGATCGCGGAACAGCGAATCAATCGTATCATGTCCAAGCCAGGTAAAAGAGCCGCTGAAGCTCCACTGAAAGCTATTGCATACTTTGCAACCAAGTAGATTCACGTCATCCATTGTCGCACCGGACAGCTTGCAAGTCTTTTCTGAGCGATTCCGCGTCAGCGTAACAGGGCATCGATAGAGCACCCCATCGCTTATGTGACAGTCCACGCCGGCGTGGGCTGGGACCGCCCGGCTGGCGCGCGGGCCGGCGACGTCCGTATCGGGCGATGGGTCTCCCCGCCGTGCCTGGCTCCGCCGCCACGCGCCGCAATATTCCAGTGATGCGCCAAAAGATGGCGGCTAGGCCCTGCCCCGTTGTTTCGGAGGAGTCGAGCCGACGAAGTCCTCGGGTTCGGGTTCGGCCCGCTCGGCGTCGGCCGCATCCAGGGCGCTCATGGCCGAGAGCATGAAGCTTTCGATGTGCGAATAGGCCAGACTGCCGGACTCGGCGGCCTTGAGGGTCAGCATGAAGGCCAGGGCGTAGTTGTCATCCTTGTCCTGCAGGCGCGACAGGGCCATCTCCTCGACGTGTTCGGTGGGCTGGGCTCGGCGGGCTTGCGTGGGCATGCCGTTTCCTCCTCGTCGCGGGTTGTCGATTCCACCATGGCTGTAACAGGCGGCGCGAGGAAGGGGCAATCGGGCGGGGGACTACAGGGCGTGCGCATCCACCTACGCACGCCCTGCCAAATTATGGATTCAGATGCAGCTTCATCTCCACTATATCATCCTCGTAATCCGTCCTGACACTGAATCCCAGCCGCTGCGACAGGCCTATCATGGCCTTGTTCTCGGGCAGGGTCTGGGCTTCCAGGACTTTCGTTCCCCGGCTCTTCACATAGCGGATCATCTTCTCCAGCAGCAGCCGCCCAAGGCCCTTGCCCTTCATGTCCCCGCGCACGATGATGGCGTATTCGGCCGATGAGTTGTCGGGCTTGGTGGACGTGCGCACCACGCCCAGCGTCTCGGAATCGCCGCTCCGGAGCTGGCGTGTGGCGATGAAGGCCATCTCGCGGTCGTAGTCGATCTGCGTGAAGCTGGCCATGTCCGCGAACTCGAACTCGCGGGGCGCGCCGAAGAAGCGCAGGCGCAGGTCCTCGGCGGTCAGGCTCTTGACGAAATCGAAGTGCGCGGGCGCGTCCTCGGGCCGTATGGGACGCAGGAGCACCTTGGAGCCGTCCTTGAGCGCGGCGGCCTCCTCCAGCTCCTTGGGGTAGGGCCGGATGGCCAAGCGTTCCGGGCCGCTCTGGCTCGTGCGCGCGACCTTGATGCGCGCGCCCAGGGCCAGCACGCCCTTGTCGTCGGCGAACAAGGGATTGATCTCAAGCTCCGTGATTTGGGGCACGTCGATCAGCAGCTGCGTGATCTGAATGAGCGTCAGGCAGATGTCGTCGAGATCCGCGGCGGGCAGCGGACCGGCGCCCGATAGCAGCCGGGCGATGCGCGTGCGGCTGATCAGCTCGCGGGCCAGGCTCATGTTCAGGGGCGGCAGGGCCACGGCCGTGTCGCGGATGACCTTGGCGGCCATGCCGCCATGGCCGAAGCGCACCACCGGCCCGAAGATGGGATCGACGAAGGCGCCCACGAACAGCTCGTGCGAGCCGGGCCGCCGGCCCATCTGCTGCACCACGAAGCCCTCGATGTAGGCCTCGGGCGCGTGGCGGTGCACGCGGGACACGAGGCTGGGGGCCACGTCCCATAGCTGCTCAGGAGTCTCGATGTCCAGCATCACGCCGCCCACGGTGAAGGGCTGGGGCACCTGCGGCGAACGGACCTTGAGCGCCACGGGAAAGCCCAGCTCCTCGGCGATCTGCACGGCCTCGCGCGCCGAGGCGCAGGTACGCGTCTCCACCACGGGCACGCCGTAGGCCGCCAGCACGCCGCGCGCCTCGGCTTCGGACAGCTTGTAGCGCTTCTCGGCCATGGCTTGGGTCACGATGGCGCGGGCCTTGTCCGTGTCAGGGAAGAAGTCGGCGGGCAGCGAATCGGGCGACTCCAGGAGCAGCTGCTGGTTGCGGCGGTAGGTGACCATGTGCAGGTAGGCGGACACGGCCTTGTCCGGCGTGTCGAAGGTCGGCACCCCGGCCTGGCGGAAGATCTGGCGCGAGGCACGGTCGCTCTCGGTGCCCAGCCAGCTGGTCAGCACGACGCGCTTGGTCTGGCCCACGGTCTTCACCACGGCCTCGGCGATCCTTTCGGAGGGCACCTCGGCGAAAGGCACATGCAGCACCAGCACCGCGGCCACGGCCGGGTCGAGCAGCAGGGCCTTGATGGCCTGCTCGTAGGCCTCGGCGTCGGCGTCGAAGTGCAGCACCACGGGATTCTGGCCGGGACGGTGGGCGCTCCTGATGCCGGCCAGGGCCTTGCGCGTGCCCTCCCCGAGTTCGGCCAGCACGCCGCCGCCCGAAACGCAGGCATCCGCCGCCAGCAGGCCCACGCTGCGGCCGTTGGCCAGGATGGCCAGGCCGTCGGAAAACAGGGACTGGGTCCTGACCAGGGTCCGCGCGCCGTCGAACAGGCCGTCCACGCTGTTCACGCGCACGATGCCCGCGCGGCGGAAGGCCACGTCGTATACCGCGTCGGCGTCCTCCTGGCTCAGGGCGCAAGACTCCTCCGGCCGGTACTCGGGCACATTGCCGCCGGGCTTGATGACCAGGATCGGCTTGTTGCGCGCGCTGGCCCGCGCCGCGGACATGAAGCTGCGCGCGTCGCAGATGGACTCGACGTACAGGAGAATGGAGCGCGTCATGGGGTCCGAACCCAGGTAGTCGAGCACGGCCGCGAAGTTAACGTCGAGCTGGTCGCCCAGGGAGATGAAATGCGAAAAACCGATGCCGCTGCCCTGTGCCCAGTCCAGGACCGTGGTGAACAGGGAGTCGGACTGCGTGACGAAGGCGATGCGGCCCTGGGCCGCGTCCGTGTGCGCCAGGCTGGCGTTGAGGCCCGCGCCCGGCGAGATGAGCCCCATGCAGTTCGGGCCCAGCAGGCGCATGCCGTACTTGCGGGCCGCCTCGCGCGTGTCGTACTCGAGCTGCCCGCGCTCCTCGGGGTCCAGCGTTGCGAAGCCGGGCCCGATGATGATGGCCGCGCGCGTGCCGCGCTTGCCGAGCTTGCGGATGTACTCAGGCGTGTGGCCGGGCTGGCTGCAGATCACGGCCAGGTCGGGCGTGATGGGCAGGGTGTCCACGTCCTTGTAGGTCAGCACGCCCGAAACGGCCTCGTCCGTGGCCGTGACCGGCATGACCGGCCCCAGGAAGCGGCCCGAGAGCAGGTTGCGCATGACGATGGAGCCTGGCGAGCGGGGCTTGTTGGACGCGCCGATGACGGCCACGGACGTGGGCCGGAACAGGGCGTCGAGATTTGTGACGCTCATGGGCGGTATGCTCTCCCTGTGCTGTGGCTGCCGGCCCGGAGGCGAATCCAGACCTGAAGGTGAAAGGCCGAATGCGGACGAACGCCTGCCGTTCACGTCCCGGATTCCTGCCGTTTACCAAAAAACGTGTGCAAACGGAACGGATTCTCCTATAGCTGGTAGACGCGGGAGGCATTTCGGGAGCTTACGCACCGACGGACGAATCACCACAGTGAGCCGCCCCCCCTTTTCCCTGCGATTCCTACAAGCCCAAGCGAGGTCCAGCCATGAACAAACAGAGCAGCATCGAAAGCCTGCAACACGAAGGGCAGTCTTTCCAGCCTCCCCAGGAAGGCCGTGGGCAAGCCTATGTAAAATCGATGGAAGAGTTCGAGCGCGCATACGCTCGCGCGGCCGAGGACCCGGAAGGCTTCTGGGCCGACAGGGCCAAGGAGCTCGTGACCTGGGACGCGCCCTGGAGCAAGGTCCTGCAGTACGACTTCGACAAACCCGAGATCAACTGGTTCAAGGGCGGTAAGCTCAACGTGGCGGCCAACTGCCTGGACCGGCACCTTACCGGCGGCCGACGCAACAAGGCGGCCATCATCTGGCAGGGTGAGCCCGAGGACGAGGTCAAGGTCTACACCTACCAGATGCTGCACACCGAGGTCTGCCGCTTCGCCAACGTGCTCAAGTCCATGGGCGTGAAGAAGGGCGACCGCGTGGCCGTGTACATGCCCATGATCCCCGAACTGGCCGTGGCCCTGCTGGCCTGCGCGCGCATCGGCGCCACGCACTCGGTGGTCTTCGCCGGCTTCTCGGCCCACAGCCTGCAGAACCGCATCCAGGACTGCCAGGCCAAGGTGCTGGTCACGGCCGACGCCGTGCTGCGCGCCGGACGCACCATCCCGCTCAAGCCCAACGCCGACGAGGCGCTCAAGGGCTGCCCCAGCGTGGAGCAGGTGGCCGTGGTGCGCCGCGCGGGCAACGACGTGGCCATGGTCGAAGGGCGCGACCACTGGTGGCATGATCTCATGGCCGGCGAGGACATCTCGGACAAGTGCGACTACGAGGTCATGGACGCCGAGGACCCGCTGTTCATCCTGTACACCTCCGGCTCCACGGGCAAACCCAAGGGCGTGGTGCACTCCCAGGGCGGCTACCTGACCTATGCCGCGCACACCACCCAGTTGGTCTTCGACGTCAAGGACGACGACGTGTACTGGTGCACGGCGGACATCGGCTGGATCACGGGCCACAGCTACATCCTGTACGGACCGCTGGCCCTGGGCGCCACGAGCCTCATGTTCGAGGGCGTGCCGAGCTACCCCGGCCCGGACCGCTTCTGGAAGATCGTGGAGAAGTTCAAGGTCAACATCTTCTACACCGCGCCCACGGTCATCCGCGCGCTCATGCGCGAGGGCGAGGAGTGGCCGGCCAAGTACGACCTGTCCTCCCTGCGCGTGCTGGGCAGCGTGGGCGAGCCCATCAACCCCGAGGCCTGGCTGTGGTACCACAAGCACATCGGCGGCGGCCGCCTGCCCGTGCTGGACACCTGGTGGCAGACCGAGACCGGCGGCATCATGATCTCGGCCCTGCCCTACGCCACGACCCTCAAACCCGGCTCCGCCACCAGGGCCCTGCCCGGCGTGCACGCGGCCATCGTCGACGCCGAGGGCAAGGACGTCGGCCCAAACCAGGGCGGCCACCTGGTCATCAAGAAGCCCTGGCCCGGCATGCTGCGCGGCGTTTTCGGCGACCCGGAGCGCTTCAAGAAGAACTACTTCGAGCGCTTCAAGGGCATGTACGAGTCCGGCGACGGCGCGCGCACGGACGATGACGGCTACTTCTGGATCATGGGACGCCTGGACGACGTGCTCAACGTCTCCGGCCACCGCCTCGGCACGGCCGAGATCGAATCGGCCCTCGTGTCGCACCCGGCCGTGGCCGAAGCCGCCGTGGTGGGCATGCCGCATGCGATCAAGGGCGAGACCATCTACGCCTACGTGTCCCTGCGCGCGGGCATCGATCCGAGTGACCAGCTGAGCAAGGAACTCAGGGGACACGTGCGCAAGGAGATCGGCCCCATCGCCGCGCCGGAGTTCATCCAGTTCGCCGACGGCCTGCCCAAGACCAGGAGCGGCAAGATCATGCGCCGCGTGCTGCGCAAGATCGCATCCGGCTCCACGAGCATGGAGGACTTCGGCGACACCTCCACCCTGGCCGATCCGACGGTCATCACGGACCTCATCCAAGGCAAGCTGGCGCTGGTGAAAGCGTAGCGACACGTCTGGTAAACAATAACCCCGCTCCAAAGGGGGCCTCCGGCAGTCCAGCCGGAGGCCCCCTTTGTTTTACCATGGTGAACTTTACATGCCCAACTCACCTTGCTAAATTCAATTAGCAAAGATCTTCATATGAGGAAAAGCATGGCATACGCTATCAAGAGCGCCAAGCTCATCCCTGAATCCCTGGGCAAAAGCACGCTCTCATCCAAGGGCCAGGTGACCTTGCCCAAGGAGGTTCGGGAGCGGCTCGGGCTCAAGCCTTCGGACATGGTCGTGTTCACCACGGACGAGCAGGGGCGCGTCATGCTCACCACGGCCCTGCGCCAGTTGGATGAGCTGCACGGCATGTTCAGGCACCGGGCCAAGGACAAGCCCGTGAGCATCGAGGAAATGGACGAAGCCATCGGCAATGCGGCCATTGAGGAATACGAACAGGGTATGAAATGAGAGCGATCGACACAAATGGTCTCGTGCGCTTGGTCGTGGCTGACGACTCGGAATGTCAACGGCAGCCTAAAATTGACCCAGTTTTGCCCTTTCGCGGCATCTTGGATTTGACCCACCTGCCTTACCCGTCGATGCCTGGAGCCGTAAGCTCTGGCCCGATGACTCCGGCCTTGCGCTTGTCCTTGAGACGGTAGCTCTCGCCACGGATCTGGATCACGTGGGAGTGGTGCAAGAGCCTGTC
>JAEYOJ010000036.1 GCA_023411815.1 Pseudomonadota bacterium
TCCGTACGCAGCACCACCACATTGACGAGATATTTCAACTCACGGCCTGCAAGACGCATGCTGATCTGGCGCTGCCACTGAGCGGTGGGCCCGCCCGTTTGCAATTGGGTGAGCACTTCGCGCACGAGTTCGGCGTACTCGCCCTTGAGCAGTTCCAGAGGACTCTTCCCCGCTACCTCGCCGCGATCCAGGCCGAGCATGGCCTGGGCCGCCTTGTTCACCGTGCTGATGCGGCCGTCACGGTCCAATGAGATGACCCCGGCAGTTATGTTGTTGAGCACGGCTTCCATATACCGGCCACGGTCTTCCAACTCGCGGTTTTGCTGGCCCAGGCGAATGTTGGCCTTCTTTAGCCTGTCCTGGCTTTGCTCCAGATCCATGGCCATGCGGTTGAAGGACTGCACAAGAAAACCCAGTTCGTCGTCGGACTGATCCTCCAGACGCACGCCCAAATCACCGCGGGCGATGCGCTGGGTGCCCACGGCCAGGGCCTGCACGGGGGCGGACAGCTCCTTGGCCATGCGAAAACCGAAATAGATGGACGCCAGGATGATAAGCGCGGTCATTACGCCCAGACTCATGTACAGGGCGACTTTGAGCGGATACTTGAGGGTGCGAAGCTTCTTGAACTCGTCCACGCCGCGCACGATCTGATCGAGCTTGAACATGAGCCCCTGGCCGATGGTCTCGCCGAGCACCAGCCAGCCGGTCTTGCCTCCGTCCACGGGCATGATGCCCACGACCAAGTCGGCGCCGCTGCTGGTGAGCATGGAAGACCAGTATACGGGGTCCTCGGAGAGGCGCTTGATGTTGAAAGTGGCGCGCGCATCGGGCCAGGCGTCCTTCCAGACCTTATCGATGATCCAGTTCTGCTCCTTGCCCTCCGGCGTGAGCACGCCCACGAGACTCAGATTGTATTCCTTGGCCTTCTCGCGCATTAAGGCTTCCATGGCCTTGCCGCCCCAAGCGTACTGCCGTGATCTGATCTCGTTCAACACATGCCCGGCCCGGCTGGCCAAGCGTTCCCGGCTAGAGGAATAGAAGGCCTGCCCAACCTCTAGGGCCTGCTCCATGGAGTTCTCGACCTGGGCCTTGAACCAGAAGTCCACCGAGGTCTGCACGAACTTTACCGATACCAGAAACATGAGCAGCGTCGGCACAAGGGACAGAGAGATAAAGGACAGAACCATGCGCGTGCGCAGTCTGGACCCGAGTACCTTGCGCCGGCGCTCCAGGACCAGCTTGACCACATTCCTGAGCACTATGCCCAGGATGATGAGCAGAAGAATGAAGTTGAAATTGAAGAGGATGAGAAAAAGATAGGAGTTGACCCCGATATACCGAAGCTCGACCCAACTCAGAACAGCAATGAGCAGCACGGCTCCCATTGCCAGCCATAATTCGCGCTGCCGCTTCTTGCGCTCCCGCATATCCACGGCGCTAACGAGAATCGGGTCGGTGGCCATCAGGAATCAGTATGTGAATTCAAGCTGATAGTGCATGGTCGGAGCGGCTTCCCAATCCCAGAAAAACAGCGCCCTCTTGAGCCATACGGGCACATCCAGCCTGTTCAGGCTGATCTCGAGCATGAGCCTGTATCCCTTGCCGCGAGACAGGTCTTTCCAGGGCCCAAGGTCAAGGGTTATTTCCGACCATGCCTTGGACAGGAGCACAGCCAGATCCGGATGGGCCATCGGCGACTGGCCACCCGGCAATTCCGCCGTGAACTGTCTGCTCAGGGGGTCGTAATGCAGAAAAAGGTCAAGGTCGGCCGAATACACGGTCTGGTCGAACCACAGCGAGCGTTCGCGCAAAAGCGACACGGAACATGAAAGCCCCAGGGACTCACCCTCTTTAAGGATACGGGCGATACGATCCGAGCCCTCGACTTCCACGCCGAAACGGACCAGAATCTCACCGGCCTGGTTATCGACGACCAGATTGCTCAACACCAATTCCTGGGCAAAACCGTAACCGGGGCAGGCGAGCGCCAGTACAGAGACCAGACCAGCGATCAAGGCCTGTCTGAGCACTGCGCGTGCATATCCCTTGGGCGGGAACATAAGTGTCATCCTCACCTTGCTTTTGCCTGCCCTGTTTCGGACGCCAGACGGCGGATAATCATGCCGAGCGGAAAAAAGCTTCTCCGCCGGAGAGACTAAATCATGGGGGTAGGCTTTGACAATACGTGGAAAGTCGCCACGGCTCGGCGGGGCTGACAGATGAAACGCATTCGCTGCATCGTCGTGGGCAAGCTGAAGGCCCCACATTTCAGGGATGCCGTCGAGTTCTATACGACGCGTATTTCCCGCTACTACCCCCTTGAAATGATTGTCCTGAAGGATGCTCCGAAAGTGTTGGATCCAATGGCCAAGGTCAGTCACGAGGGCCAGGCCATCTTGGGCAAGCTGACTTCCCAGGATAGGCCCATTTGCCTGGACGAACGTGGCAAAACCCTGACCTCACGCCAATTTGCCGCGACCGTGGGCCAATGGATCGAGGACCCCGGTAGCCAGCCCTGTTTTATTATTGGCGGGGCCTTCGGCCTGTCCGATGCGGTCCGCGGCAGCTGCGCCACGAGCTTGGCTCTGGGACCCATGACCATGTCCCACGAACTGGCGCGCGTCGTACTTCTGGAGCAGCTATACCGGGCCGCGGCGATACTACACGGTCACCCCTATCATCATGATTAGGCGCATCGCCCCGCACCCATCCGTAGCCCCCTGGACCATGCTCCGCGACTAAGGTAATCTCCCCAAGCTTCTCGCCGCATGCAACCAATGGAGATATCCGGCATGTATGAACTGCAGCGCCTCCTGGAGATTGAGGAGCTTATCAAGTCTGGCCGCCTGGCCGAAGACTTTGAGGATGGCTCCAAGTCTCGCAAGGAAGAGATCCTCGAATTCCTTGAAAAACTTATGGAGTTGGGCGAAATAGCCGATGAGACGGCAACCAAGCTCCTTTTCAAGGACAGCTACCTGGAAGCACTATCCGGCGTGAAGGTCCAGAAGTAGCGCTGCCCGCCTCCGGTCGTGTACGGCGTCACCTTACACAACCTGAAGCCCTGGCCCTTGCCCGCGCCTTCAGGTGGCGCTTCGTTGGCGAAGACCACGACAAATCCGTCGGGAGCCAGCATCGGCCGTACCAGATCAAGGTACTCGGGCCACGGCTTGAAAGCCCGCCCCAGGATCAGATCCGCTGACAGGACGTCCGTGCCAAGGTCCTCGACTCTTGACCGCAGGACATACGTTCGCGGCAAGCCCAGTTTGGTTACGGCCACGCGCAGGAAGATGGCACGCTTCTCGCGTATCTCCACCAGGCGGTACTCTCCCGGATTCCAAAAGATGCGCAGCGGGATGCCGGGCAGTCCGGCTCCTGCTCCTAGATCCAGGCTGCGAGGCTGGACGGGCAGGGGCAATTCCGCGAGGTGGTCGGCCAGGTGCCAACTGTCCATCACCAGGCGGGAAAGCACTTCACGCCAATCCGAAGCGCCCACAAGATTCATGCGTTTGTTCCACTCGATGAGCAGGCCCAGATAGAGCGCAAGCTTCTCGGCCTGGTCATCCTCAAGCAGGCGGCCCAAGGCTGCCGTCGCTTCGGCCACTTGCCGCGACTCCGGCTCCGAGTGCAAGTCTGATTGCGACGGATTGCCCGCCTGACGATGCGATCGTTGCATATGTAAGCCCTTGCAAGTATTTCTCTGGTGGAATAATTCCGGCTATTCACAGCGGCGCCGAAAAGCGGCGCAGGACAAGGAGATTACTACAGTGCAATCCAATGGCAAACAAGCCGTGCTCTTCCCTGGCCAAGGCTCGCAGGAGAAAGGCATGGGCCGCGCCCTGGCCGAGTCCGGCAAGGAATTCATGGACGTCTGGAAGATCGCCGAGCGGATTTCCGGACACGCCCTGCGTGAGATATTCTGGGATGGCGATGAAAAGGACATGGCCGATACACGGGTGCTCCAGCCAGGTCTGACCGCCGTGAACCTGACATTCTGGCTCAAGGCCGGCCCGAAGCTGGACCCGCTTTGCGTCGCCGGCCACAGCCTTGGTGAATTCGCGGCGCTCTTCGCGGCCCAGGCGCTCTCGCTGGAAGACACCCTGGAGCTCGTATCCATCCGTGGACGGCTCATGAGCGACGCCGGTGACGGCAACGGCGCCATGGCAGCCATTCTCAAGCTGGACGAGCAGGCCGTGGAGGCCATTGTGGCCCAGGCAGCGCAACGGACCGGCAAGGAACTGCGCATCGCCAATTACAACACGCCCCAGCAGTTCGTCATCAGCGGCCACAAAGACGCCGTGGCCGTTGCGAATGAGCTGGTCAAGGAATCCAAGGGCAGGGCCGTCCCCCTGGCCGTGAGCGGCGCCTTTCACAGCCCGCTCATGGCCCCTGCCGCGGCCGAGCTGGCCAAGGCCTTGCGCAAGGCGGATGTCCGCAGCCCCAAAATCCCCGTGGTATTCAATGTCACGGCCGGCGAGGAGACCGATCCCGAAGCCGTCCGCAATCTCATGGGCCGGCAGATGACCTCAAGCGTTCTCTGGATCAAGACAATCCAGCGACAGTATGGCATGGGTGCCCGGACCTTCGTGGAGCTCGGTCCCAAGGGCGTGCTGACACGCATGCTCAAGCCGATCCTCGATGGCAGTGACGAGATCGAGGGCATCAGCGTGGCCAGCCTGGAGCAACTCGAGGCTCTCTAGGAACCTCCTCCGCAAGTTCGACGCACAGACCAAGGAAAGCCAATGCAATCCATGCTGCATGTAAAAAAACTGCTCGAAGAAGCCGTTATCGCCATGGGGCTCAGCCTGCCCCAAGGCGTCAGCCTCGAGCCCCCCAAGGATTCAAAATTCGGAGACATGGCCACAAATGCGGCCATGGTACTTGCCAAACAGGCCGGCAAACCTCCTCGGGAAATTGCCGCCGAATTGCGTGAACGCCTGCTCGGCGGCCATCCTGAAATCGAGCGCATCGAAGTGGCCGGTCCCGGCTTCCTCAACTTTTCCTTCGCCCCCTCCTTCTGGCAGTCCATCCTGCGGGAAATCGTGGAGCAGGGCGACCGTTACGGAGCGCTGGACATAGGCCGGCAGCAGAAGGTTCTGGTAGAGTATGTCTCGGCCAATCCGACCGGCCCACTTCACCTCGGACATGGCCGTGGAGCGGCCCTGGGCGACAGCCTGGTCCGCGTGATGCGCTTCGCCGGCTACGATGTGACCACCGAGTTCTACATCAATGACGCAGGCCGCCAGATGCGCCTGCTCGGCATGTCCATATGGGTGCGCTATCAGCAGGCCTTCAACCGGGACGTCGAGCTTCCGGAAGACAGCTATCGGGGCGAGTACATCAAGGACATCGCCGCCGAGATCGTGGCGAGCCACGGCAGCGAGCTCTTGCAGGTGCCCGAAGCCCAGGCCATGGATATTTGCCGCGAGCACGGCATGCTGGCCATCCTCAAATGGATCAAGCGTGACCTCAAGGAATTCCGCGTCGGCCACGACATCTGGTTCTCGGAGAGGCGCCTCGTGGATACCGGGCAGGTTGAGTCCACGATCAAATGGCTTCAGGACAAGGAATTGGCCTACGAGAAGGATGGCGCCCTATGGTTCAGTTCCACGCGCTTCGGTGACGACAAGGACCGGGTGTTGCGCCGTTCCTCGGGCGAGCTGACCTATTTCGCCTCGGATATCGCCTACCACGCCGACAAGTTCTCCCGCGGCTTCGACTTGCTGGTGGACATCTGGGGCGCGGACCACCATGGCTACATTCCGCGCATGAAAGCCGCGGCGCAGGCCTTGGGCAAGAATGCCGACCAGCTGCAGGTCGTGCTCGTGCAGATGGTCAACATCCTGCGCGGCGGCGAGCAGGTTTCCATGTCCAAGCGCGCAGGCACCTTCGAGACCCTGGCCGACGTGGTCAAGGAAGTCGGCGTGGACAGCTCGCGCTTCATGTTCATGACGCGCAAGAGCGACAGCCACCTGGATTTCGATCTGGAGCTGGTCAAGCAGCAGTCGATGGACAACCCGGTCTACTACGTGCAGTACGCCCACGCGCGCATACGCTCGGTGTTCCGAAAGGCCCGTGAACAGGGCCTCGCCCTCCAGGCGAGCGGCGACCGGAGCAAGCTGATGCCGCTGCTCGACACACCCGAGGACATCCAGATCCTCAAGCTGATGGAGCGCTTTCCAGACGCAGTGGATGCCTCAGCCAGGTCGCTCAGCCCGCACCACATCAGCTTTTTCCTGCGGGAGCTGGCCGCGCTCTTGCATAAGTATTACACAGTGCATAAGGTTCTTGGCGCTGAATCGTCGCAACTGACGCTGGCAAGATTGCTGTTGCTCGATGCAGTGGCGCAAGTGCTCAGGAACGGGTTGCAACTGCTTGGCGTGAACGCTCCGGAACAGATGTAGAGCGCGCGGCTCGCGCACAGGAGTTTCGAATGGCCACACAGGAAGAAGGCAGGTTCACCCTCAAGGCCTTGCGGCGCGACGGGCCACCCAAGAAGTTCACCCTCGAGCTGTCGCTGGGCGGGCTCGTGACGTTGGGGGTGGCCGTGATCATCGGACTAGTCTGGGTCTTCATCTTCGGCATCATTGTCGGCCGCGGCTACAGACCGGAGCAAGCCGTGCCTGAAATAGCCAAGATCATGCCCGACTCGGGGCGGGCTCCAATCGCCGCCGAGCCTCCAAAGGTGCTTCAGCCAGAGGATCTCAATTTCCATGAGGCCTTGCGTCGAGATCCGCCCGCCCTTCCGAGTGAGATATCTCCGGTGGAGCGCGCGCCCGAGAGGCAGGCCGGCCGGGAAGCTCCCTTGGCGATTGCCCCCGCGCCCCAAGCGCCGGTTCAGGATGCTTCGACTGCCAAGGCCCCCCAAAGCCAATGGATCTATCAGGCCGCATCCTTCAAGGATAAAGCCCAGGCCGAAAGCCTATTGCGCAAGATCATGGCCCTGGGTGTCGCCACCAGCTTGGAGAAAGCGCCTGTAAACGGAGTGACCTGGTACCGTGTGCTCGTTACCGTCAGGGGCACGGAGCGGGACAACGAAGCAGCCCTGGCCGAGCTCTCCAAGATCGGCTTGCCCAAGCCTCTGCTGCGCAAGCAAGGCACTCTCTGATAAAACCACACATAATCCTCTGAACATCCAAGCCCGTGCTGGTCGAGGTGTCCTCGACCAGCACGGGCTTTCTCATGGCCGTTTCTCATACGGCGGATCGTCTTGACCAGCCCGGCCCAATTTCAGGAGGGCGATGAGCCGTGTCGGAGCGCTGCCGGCCTTGCACGGCAAGCACCGGGAAGGAGCATCTCCGTCAGTGCGAGCGATGAAGGGACGTAGCGCGCTATGACTTGGCAGTAGCCGCCAAGATCCCACGCACGGCTTGGGCTATGCCCGACTCGTTTAGGGCAAGTCGCGCCCGCAACTCGGATTGGGAGCCATGCTCGACGAAGATGTCGGGGATGCCCTGCTGGCGTATGGTCCGGCCAGTGAGCAGGTCTTTACTGGCCAGCAGTTCGAGCACGGCTGAGCCGAAGCCTCCAGCTTGCATGTTTTCCTCCACCAGGAGGATCGTCTTGAAGCGTTCCGCCAGTTCCACAAGCTGTGCTTCGGGCAACGGCTTGACAAAACGGACGTTGAAGACCGCGACCTGCAGCCCGTCTTCACGCTCCAGGCGTTCGGCGGCGGCCAGCGATGGATGGACGCGGTTGCCGATGGCCACCAGAAGGACATCCTTGCCGTCGCGCAGCAATTCGCCCTGCCCCAGGGGAAGAGGGGCCAGTCCATCGGACAGAGGGGAACCCAGACCGACTCCTCGGGGATAGCGCACCGCGCAAGGCCCATTATGATTCAGGGCGGTCTTGACCATAAGCCGCAATTCGGCTTCGTCCTTGGGGGCCATGATGACCAAATTGGGAATATGGCGCAGGAAAGACAAATCGAACACGCCATGGTGCGTGGGGCCGTCCTCCCCTACCAGTCCACCACGGTCCAGGAAGAGGCTCACAGGCAGGTTCTGCAGGCAAACGTCATGCACAACCTGGTCGTAGGAGCGCTGCAGGAAAGTGGAATAGATAGCCACGGCAGGCTTGAACCCCTGCGCGGCCAACCCTGCCGCGAAGGTCACCGCATGCTGCTCGCAGATGCCGACATCCACGAATCGCGAGGGGAACTCTTCGCGGAAGCGCGTCAGGCCCGTCCCCTCCGGCATGGCGGCCGTGATGGCGATGACCTTCTCGTCCTGCCTGGCAAGCTCGCACAGGGTTTGGCCAAAGACTTCCGTGTAGGACGGATAGCTGCAGTTGCCGAATTTGAGCGCTTGGCCCGTCTCGGGCTCAAAGCAGCCCACGCCATGAAAGTAGGTCGGATTCTTTTCAGCCGGTGCGTAGCCCTTGCCCTTCTTGGTGAGCACATGCACCAGAATCGGTCCCTTGAGGTTGCGCACCTGCTCGAATATCTCGACGAGTTCGCCCACATCATGGCCGTTTATGGGCCCGAGGTAATTGAAGCCGAAGGATTGAAAGAGCATGCCCGGAGTGAACAGGCCCTTGAAGGAGTCCTCGCTGCGCCGGGCGTACTTGATCAGATCCTCGCCGATGCGCGGCACGCTCTTGAGGAAGCCTTCGACTTCACGCTTGAGCTTTGTAAGCAGCGGCCCGGAAAGCTTGCGTGAGAGAAACAGCGATAGGGCACCGACATTTTTGGAGATGGACATTTCATTGTCATTGAGCACAACGACCATGTCCAACCCCATGCCGCCAGCCTGATTCAAGCCCTCATAGGCCAACCCCGCGGTCATGGAGCCGTCGCCGATGACTGCAAGCACGCTGCTCTTCTTGCCGCTGAGATCGCGCGCCAAGGCCATGCCCAACGCCGCGGAGATGGATGTCGAGGAATGCCCAACCCCGAAGTGGTCGTACTCCGGACTTTCGGCCATGCGGGGGAAGCCGGAAATGCCGCCCATCTGGCGCAGGGTATGGAAACGCTCGGCTCGGCCGGTCAAGACCTTATAAGCATAGGCCTGGTGCCCCACATCCCAGACGATGCGGTCGACAAGCGGATCATAGACCTTGAGCAAGGCCAAGGTGAGTTCCACCACCCCGAGGCTTGGGGCTAGGTGTCCGCCATGCTTGGAAACGGTATCGATAATCAGCTCGCGCACTTCCACCGCAAGCCGCTCCAGTTCGTTCACATTCAAGCCTCGCACCATTTCGGGCGTGGCATGTGTCAGGAGCAGCTTCTGCGCCGCATCATTTTCGGTCTTGCGCTCGAGCTCCCGCCCAAGCTGACGGTCCCCGCCGGCCTTGCCGCTCCGACGCGGAAATCTGGAATTCACGCTTGCCATGTGCGCCTTTATCCCCTCAAAATCCTAGTTGACCCTTTCGACGATATAGAACGCGAGCCGCCGCAGGAAGTCGGCTTCCGGTGCCGAATACTCCGCCAGGCAGCCCACCGCCTTGTCTACATACAGCCTGGCAAGCCTGCGGCTTTCGTCCAGGCCCATCAGGCTCGGATACGTGTTCTTGCCCGCCTGCTCGTCGCTGCCCACGGGCTTGCCGATCTCCTGCTCGTTACCTACCACGTCCAGGATGTCGTCGGCGATCTGAAAGGCGACACCGATAGCGGCGCCGTATGTGGAGGCCTTCTCCAGAGCGGGGGCATCGGAGCCGGCCAGCATGGCTCCACCGAGGCAAGCCACGCGGATGAGCGCACCGGTCTTCATGGCGTGCATCGTCTGAAGCTGCTCCAGGCTGACACCGGCCTTGCCCGTGTACTCCATGTCCAAGGCCTGACCACCGACCATGCCTCCTGCGCCCGCGGCGGCCGCCACAGCCTTCATGGCGCAGACCACTCGCTCGGCCGGGAGAGCCCCAGCCGCCTGGGCCATGAGCGAAAAAGCCTCGGTGAGCAAGCCGTCTCCGGCCAGAATGGCGGTGGCTTCGTCGAACTGCTTGTGGTTGGAGGGCTTTCCCCGGCGCAGATCGTCATTGTCCATGGCCGGCAGATCATCATGGATAAGGGAATAGGTATGGATGAGCTCCAGCGATGCCGCGAACGGCATGGCCTTTTCCATGTCCAGCCCGAAAAGGCTGGCCCACTTGAGGCATAACACCGGCCGCATGCGTTTGCCGCCGGCCAGCAGGCTGTATTCCATGGATGCAAGAAGGCGCTCGGGACCCCCTCGACCATGCAGGCATGTGCGCAAGTATTCTTCCACATGCCTGGCCGAGACAAGCAGCTCCTCTTTAATCGCCGGCCGATCCATCGTCCCCCTCCCTCGGTTCGAACTCCTTGAGCACTCCGTCCTGGTACATGGTAATCTCATGCCGGGCCCGCTCCAACTCTTGGCGGCATGCCTGGGCAAGCTGCAACCCCTCTTTATACAGGGCCACGCCTTCTTCCAGCGGCAGGTCCGACTGTTCCAACCGCTCAACGACCTGACGCAGGCGCTCCAGCCTGCGCTCAAATTCACCTTGTGTCCGAGCCATGTGCGATCCTAGTTCATACCGCTCAGCAGGGGAACCGGATCCACGGCCTGACCAAGCAGATACAGGCCGAAGTGCAGGTGCGGTCCCGTGACTCGTCCGGTGCTTCCCACCCGCCCGATAGGCTCACCCCTGGCAACCTTCTGCTCGGGCCTGACGGATATCTCGGACAGATGCAGGTAGGAGCTGATGACACCCTGGCCATGGTCAATGTAGACGCTTTGCCCAGCATAGTAGTGCTCCCCTGTCAGGATGACGACGCCGCCGTCCACCGCCAGCACCGGCTCGCCTTGCGGCGCGGATATGTCCAGGCCGCGATGGGGAGCCCTGGGTTCGCCGTTGAAGACTCTCTGCAATCCATAGATGCTCGATATCCGGCCGGGCGTTGGCCTGACCATGGGCAGATCCCAGGACCGTTCGGCCGAAATGGTGGACAAGGCCCGGCCAACGATCCGGGACTCCTCCTCGATGCGCGGCCAAAATTCCTTGGGAGGCTGGACCATGTTCGGATCCACGCTGAGTCGCTGTACCGGATATGTTTTTTCGGTCACGCGGATCTCGCGGGATATGCTGCTCTTCCGCCCATCCTTCGTTACATGGATGGTGACCAACTCCGAGGACTTGTAATTCTGTTTCACATCAGTGCCCAGCAAGGTCACGGCCCTGTAGCCTTTGCCGTCCTTCCGCACCATGACCGGCACTTCCTTGCCCAGCCAGCTCACGGAAACGTTCTCCATGGGCAGAGGTGAACTAACGTTGACCAGAAACGGAGCGCCTCTGAACGTTTCCTCAGGCACCTCGATGTCGAACGGCGCGGCGAGCCCCGCTCCTGCCGCCATAACGCACACAACAAGAGCCAAGACGATCCGGGCTGCTGCCCCAGTGTAGAAGAAATGCATAAGCTCCTTGCCTATTCCCTGTTTTTGACAACCACGGCCGGGACTATGCCGTCGCGGACATGAATTTCCAGCCTATCGTCAGGGACCACGTCATCCGGTTTGCGGAGAAAACGGCCGGTGCGCTCCACACGCACCAGGCTGTACCCTCGGGCCAGGGGTTTCTCCGGATCAAGGCTCTCCAGCCGAGTCTCCAGCATGTGCAGGCTGCGCTCCGCAGTGTCGAGGGCTCGCCTGCCCCCCTCGGCGAAACGCATGGCCAACAGGTCCACCCGCCCGGCCAGCATGGTCCATCTGTCCGAACCATACAGCCGGCCAAGTGCCGCGACAAGGGAATCAAGTTCCACTTGCTTGCGCTGCAGCACCTGCCGGCCCGCCACGGAAAGCCGTTCCCGATCATGCCCCAGGCGCTCCTCCCAGCGCTCCATGCGCCGTACGGGCGAAAGCCACCCGAGCGCCTTGACCATAGCGGCCACATGCCGCTCCATCTCCTGCATACAATCCTTCAGGCGTGCGTGCAAACGGATTTCCAGATCATCCACCACCTGCAGCAGTTCCCGGCGTTCGGGCCAAAGGATCTGTGCCGCATGCGTCGGAGTGGCCGCCCGGCGGTCAGCGACCATGTCGGCGATGGTAGTGTCCACTTCATGACCGATGCCCGCGAGCACAGGGATGCGCGAAGCATACAGGGCATCGGCCACGCGCTTGGTATTGAAGGCCCAGAGATCCTCCAGGGAGCCGCCTCCGCGGATGAGCACCACGACCTCGGCCCAGCCGTCCGCATTGATCTCTTCCAGGGCGCGAGCGATCTGCGCCGGAGCCAGATCGCCCTGCACGAGCACGGGGTGGATGCGGATCTGCGAGCCTAGGCCCCGCTCGGAGGCTATGCACAGGAAGTCGCGGATGGCCGCTCCGCCCGGGGCAGTAACCACGGCCACCCTCTGCGGATAGCGAGGCAGGACCATCTTGCGGTCCTGATCAAAGTAGCCTTTAGCCTGTAAGTCCTGCTTCAGCGCCTCGAAGGCCTGGTAGAGCCGGCCAACGCCGCGCTCCTGCACCAGCTCGGCCACGAGCTGATATGTTCCGCGCGGCGGATAGACGGTCAACCGGCCTGCGCAAAGCATATCCTTGCCCTCCTCCAGTGCCAGCGGAGGGCCTTCGCAGATTTCGCCCGTGAGCGGATTGATGCAGCCCTCCCCTCCGAGCCACTGGTTGGATTTGAACCAGACTACCGAGAGGACGGCCTCCTCGTCCTTAAGCGAAAAATAAATGTGCCCCGATCCCGGCCGCGAAAGGTTGGAGACCTGCCCCCGAACCCAGACGAAAGGGAACTGCCCCTCCACCACGTCCTTGAGGGCCTGGGTCAACTCGCGCACGCGAAAAATGTGCGACACCCGACCTCCGCTATCCGACCACGGGGCAATGCAGCCCGGTATCAGGGGTATCAGGGACGCTCAAGCCCCCACCCTGCCCAGATCTGGTCTCTCCAAGTCTTGAACGCCTGGGTGAAATCCGCAAGCGTCAGTTCGGCCTTCTCGCCCGTGCGACGGTCCTTGGCTTCGACCACTCCGCGCTCCAGGCCCTTGCCTCCGAGCACTATCTGCATGGGATAGCCCACCAGGTCCGCATCCTTGAACTTCACGCCGGGACGTTCCTCGCGGTCATCAAAGAGCACTTCAACGCCCTCGCCGCGCAGGCATTCGTACAGTTCCGCGGCCTTGGCATCCACAGCGTCACCGGCCTTGCCCAAGGATATGAGCGCAACCTCGTACGGCGCGATGGAGGGCGGAAAGACAATGCCGCCGTCATCATGGTTCTGCTCGATGGCCGACGCGACGATGCGCGAAACGCCGATGCCGTAGCAACCCATGACCATGGTTTGCTCCTTGCCGTTCTCGTCCAGGAACGTGGCGTGCATGGCCTTGGAATACTTGTAGCCAAGCTTGAAAACGTGGCCCACTTCGATGCCGCGGGTAAGACTGACGCCCTTGCCGCAGCGCGGACAGACGTCCTCGGGGGTGATGGTGCGCAGGTCGGTGTAGGCTTCCACTTCGACATCGCGCGATAGGCTCACGTTCAGCAGGTGCTTGTCGGCCTGGTTGGCTCCGACGACATAGTTTGTATCGCCGCACAGCTCCTGGTCAGCCAGAATGCGCACCTTGAGTCCGACCGGGCCGGCAAAGCCGACGGGAGCGCCGGACCACTCGCGCACCTGCTCGGGGCTGGCCAGGCGGACATCGGTAGCGTGCAGATGGTTCTTGAGCTTGATCTCGTTGATTTCGCGGTCGCCGCGCACCAAGGCTGCAACAGGCTGGCCGTCCACATCGAAAAGCAGGGTCTTGATCACCTTGCGCGCCGGTACGCCCAGCAACTTGGCCACTTCGTCCACGGTAAGCGCGCCGGGCGTATCCACTACAGCAGTCACTGCACAATTGTCGGTGCAGGGCAGCACCTTGCAAACCACGGCGGCCTTCTCCAGGTTCGCGGCCCATTCGCATTCCTGGCAGGTAGCGATGGTGTCCTCGCCCGTGGCCGCAAGGACCATGAACTCGTGGGAAAAACTGCCGCCGATGGCGCCGGAATCGGCTTCAACGGCCTTGAACTTGAGGCCGAGGCGGCGGAATATCCGCGCGTAGGCATCATACATGCCCCAGTAGCTCTTATTTGCGCCCTCTTCATCCCGGTCGAAAGAGTAGGCGTCCTTCATGACGAATTCCCGGCCGCGCATAAGGCCGAAGCGAGGCCGGATCTCGTCGCGGAATTTGGTCTGCACCTGATAAAGGTTCAGCGGCAACTGGCGGTAGGAGCGCACTTCCCCGCGCACAAGGTTCGTGACCACTTCCTCATGGGTGGGTCCCAGGCAGTAATCGCTGTCCTTGCGGTCCTTGAAGCGCAGCAGTTCCTTGCCGTAGTACTCCCATCTGCCCGTTTCCTTCCAGAGTTCGGCCGGCTGGACCATGGGCATGAGGATTTCCTGTGCGCCGGCGCGGTCCATCTCCTGGCGCACGATGTCCGCCACCTTGTTCAGGGCGCGCAGCCCCATCGGCAGATACGTGTAAATGCCCGAAGTGAGCTGACGGATGAGGCCGGCCCGGACCAGCAGCTTGTGGCTGACGACTTCGGCGTCTGCCGGAACCTCTTTGAGCGTGGGCAAATAGAAGCGGGACAGTCTCATGTGCGGTTTTCCTTTTGGCGTTCTTCGAGAAATTTGCCTATTTCTTCCATAAACCCGGTCATCAGGTCAGGACCTTTGATCTTGCGCACGACCTTGCCCTTGCGGAAGATCATGCCGAGATTGCGTCCGCCCGCGATACCGATGTCCGCCTCGCGCGCTTCACCCGGGCCGTTCACCACGCAGCCCATGACCGCCACGGTGAAGACTTCGTCGCAGTGGCGCAAACGCGCCTCGACCTCTTCCGCCAGGCCGATCAGGTTGATCTCGGTGCGGCCGCAGGTGGGACAGGAAATGATCTCGGGCCCGCGCGCACGGATATTCAGGCTGCGCAGGATCTCCCAAGCCACGTTCATTTCCGCCTCGGGGTCATGGGTCAGGCTCACGCGCAAGGTGTCGCCAATGCCCTCGGCCAGCAGGATGCCCAAGCCCACGGAGGATTTGACTGCGCCGCGCAGAAGCGTTCCGGCCTCGGTCACGCCGATGTGCAGGGGATAGTCGACGCGCTGGGACATGAGCCGGTAGGCCGCCACGGTCACGGGCACGGACGAGGACTTGAGGGAAATCTTGATCTGGTCGAAATTCCGCTTTTCCAGCATATGCACATGGCCCAAGGCGCTTTCCACGAGGGCCTTCGGCGTCGGCCCGCCATATTTGGACAACAAATGCTTCTCCAGGGAGCCGCTGTTCACGCCGATGCGTATGGGCAAGCCCTTGTCCTTGGCCGCCGCGACAACCGTGTCCACATGCCGTTCGCCGCCGATGTTACCCGGATTGATACGCAGGCCGTCCAAGCATGCTTCCGCGGCCATGACCGCCAAACGGTGATCGAAATGGATATCCGCCACCAGCGGCACGGACGTGCCGGCGCGGATGGCCCGCAAGGCATGGGCAGCCTGTTCGTCCGGGACGGCCAGCCGCACGATCTCGCAACCTGCCGCGACAAGTCGCTCGATCTGCGCCAGTGTGGCCGGCGCGTCTCGCGTATCAGTGTTGGTCATGCTCTGGACGCGAATAGGCTGGCCGTCGCCCAGGACCAGTTGGCCAAGGCGCACGGGCCTTGTGGGGCGGCGGGAAGGAGCGCGTGATTCCATGCGCGACGGGACCTCCAAGGTTCGTGCAAAGCGATGCACTTAGCCCATTTCCTGGCTGGAGCCAAGCATCCGGGCACTGGCGCGGCCGGACTCAGAAGTAACCGAGATCATGGAGGGTAGAAAGACAACTCTCCTTGCGCTCGTCCCGGCCCGAGCGTTCATCGCTGCCGAGGCCTGCCGGAACGGTACACGGCACGCATCCCAAGGAACGATAGCCGCGGTCATACAGCGGGCAGTAAGGCAGGCCGCGACCGGCAATGTAGGACCATATATCCATCTCGGTCCAGTCCAGGAGCGGGCTGACTTGCAGATAGTCAGGATTGCTGCGCTGTTCGAAGGCGGCCCGGTCCTTGCGGCTGGGGTGCTCGTCGCGCCTGACGCCGTTTACGAGCACGCCGATTCCGTTCTCGGCGATGGCCTTGCGCAATGGTTCGATCTTGAGCAACCGACAGCACTCCATGCGGTCCTCTGAAACGGGTGCGCAAGCCTTGGGAACTGGTCCGGTCTCGATGACGTCGACCCCCCAGGCTTGAGCCATCGCGCGGCGGAAGGCTATGGTTTCCGGAAACTTGAGGCCCGTATCGATGGACAAGGCCATAGGAGTCCCTCCGCCACGTTTACGCAACACCTCCATCCATAGCCAGAGAGCCACCGTGGAATCCTTGCCGCCGGTCCAGGCCACGGCGATCAGGCCATTGCCCGCACGCTCCGCAGCTTCTTGCAGGACCGTCAGGCTTGCCTCACATTTGGCCTCAAGGGACTGACTGTGCATTATTATCGTCCCGCTCCTCGCCTCAACTCACATGCTGGCGTGCTTTCCGCTTGCACCAAAGGACTTTTTTCGTGTATGCATGGCCGCTACATCCATTTTCATGCGCACTGGCATGCCCGGAGGAAACACATGCTGGAAAAGGTAATACGACTCATTGCCGAACAGGACATCTGCGTGCTGGCCACGGTTTCCGACAAAACACCACACTGCTCGCTCATGGCGTATGTCGCCTCCGCCGACGGGCGACGCATCCACATGGCTACTTCTCGGAGCACTAAAAAATATAGCAACATTCTACGGAATACAAGCGTGAGCCTGCTTATTGACGACCGCGCCGCCTCCGAGCGGGAGTCCGCCAGCGCACTGACCTTAACCGGCACCTGCGCCCCCATGGCCGAGGACGAAGCCAAGGAACAAGTCAGACAGATGATAATCCGTCGACATCCTCATCTGAGCAAGTTTGTCAGCCATCCGGATGTGGACATCCTGGAGATGGAGGTCGAATCAGTCCTCTTGCTCCAAGGGCTGAGTGAGTCGTATTTCGAACGTCTTTCCTAAGGCGTGTCCTCAAATGAGCCAGATGGCCGTTGAGGCGAGATATATTGCTGCCAGGAAGTTTCTCGCGGTCTTGTCGTAGCGAGTGGCGATGGCTCGGAACTGCTTGAGCTTGCAGAAAAAA